>NZ_JBIITF010000010.1:0-130897 GCF_044340635.1 Microbacterium sp. | reverse complement strand
GGTTCCGCGCGACGCGCACGACGTCATCACGGAACTCGGTCGGGTAGGGCTTGGGCACAGCAACATCCTTCCAGGCCACCCTCGAGGGCAAGCCAGATCAGATGTCACCTATTCGTGCAGCAGTCCCCTCCACTTGCTGTGATCGATAACTCTGCCTCATCTACGCGTTGGCGCTTCATGTCCTTGGGCGTAACCCAGGGAATATCGCCACCGTAGAAGCTCGTCTCCGAACGTCGAGGAGTTCCGCCGCCGACGACCTTGACAAAGTCACCGATTCGAACCTTCGCCCAATTCACGCGAGCATCTCCCGCAACCGGTTCAGCCCGTTCTGGATATCGGCCTCAAGAGCATCGAGCTCGTCGAGGATCTCGCTCGGCAGGCGATGCTCGACGTCTTCGATTTCCAACTCCTTGTAGCGATTCAAGGACAGGTCGTAGGCGTTGTCGACAATCTCCTGCTTTGGCACGAGGAACGACTGCGCGGTGCGCGGGCGGGAGCCCTCATCGGTCGAAGACGTTCTATGTCGCTCCGCAGGCTCAACAGCCGGAGGGGTGGCTTCTCCAAAGTCAGGCGCACGGAGGGACCGCCACCGAGCCAGCACATCGGGCAGGTCGTTCGCTTCGATCGGAGTCCGCTTGTCATCGAGGGTCATGCCGTCGGCGCGTACGTCATAGAACCAGACGCTGTCGGTGCCGCCCGACGAGGTCTTCGTGAATAGCAAGATCGCAGTCGAGACTCCGGTATAGGGCTTGAAGGTGCCGGACGGCAGCTTGATGACGGCATCCAGCTTGTGCTCCTCAACAAGCAGCCTGCGTACCGCCTTGTGCGCATTTGAAGAACCGAAAAGCACCCCCTCGGGAACGACGACAGCTGCTCGACCGCCGTTCCGGAGCATCCGGATCATGAGAACAAGAAACAGCAGCTCAGTCTTGCGGGTCTTGACGACCTTCTGCAGATCCTTCGCAACCGTCTCATCGTCAAGCGAACCCGCAAATGGCGGATTGGCCAGCACGAGCGTATAACTGTCATCGCCGGGGTGACCTTCGGTCAGCGAGTCGGCGCGTTCGATCGTCGGGTTCTCGACTCCGTGAAGCAACATGTTCATGCTCGCGATGCGGGCCATCGCGGCATCCGAGTCGTACCCGGTGAACATGGGACCGTTGAAATGCGCCCGGGCTGCGGCATCCGTCCAGAGTTCGGAATGGTGGTGTCGCAGGTACTCCTCCGCAGCAACCAGGAAACCCGCCGTACCGACGGCCGGGTCGATGATGCGATCGTCGGGGCGCGGTTCGGTGAGATCGACCATGAGCTTGATGATGTGACGAGCCGTACGGAACTGGCCGTTTGTGCCGCTCGTGGCGAGCTTGCCGAGCATGTACTCGTAGATGTCACCTTTGGTGTCGCGATCCTCCATCGGGATGTCTGCGAGCAGGTCGACGACCTTGGTGAGGAGTGCCGGCGTCGGAATAGTAAAGCGCGCATCGCGCATGTTGCGGGCGTAGCTCGACCCCTCGGCACCAAGTTTGCGCAGCCACGGGAACACGTGCTCAGCCACAACCTCAAACATCTCCGACGGAGAGTAGTTCGTGAATACACTCCAGCGCAGGTCGCGGTATGGCCTCCTACCGACGGCATCGCCGTCGTAGCCATCCGGAAACACGGGCGATTCGACGTCGTGGCCGAATCGTGCCGCTTTGCGCTCCTCAAGGAGCTGCAGGTCGTCGAGGCGCTTGATGAACAGCAGGTAAGTGATCTGTTCAACCACCTCGATGGGATTCGCTATGCCGCCCGACCAGAAGGCATCCCAGACCTTGTCGACCTGCCGTCGAAGTTCACCCGTGACCACGCCGCCTCCAGACTTGTGCAACTTCACCACGCTATCCGAGGGGAGCCGAGGACGTGACCACATGCGCTACCCGCATCCAATGCCTGGGTAGAGTTCGCCTAATCAGAAGCCCATTGCGGTGTTCCGGGCCGGCAACTCGTGCGCCTGTCGGTCCGCTGAGCGGCAGCGCAGCCTCACGCTACGACAAGGGGGCGGACGTCGTATTCCTTACCATCGAGCTCTTGGGCGAGGTCGTAGTTGGTCTGCATCGCAAGCCAGGCTCGCGCGGTGCCGACGCCGGCGCGCTCCAGCCGCACAGCGAGGTTCGGACTGACGCCCGCATGACCGTGAATGACTCGACTGAGCGTCACGCGCGACACCCCGAGACGGGCAGCGGCCTCTACAACAGTGAGCCCGAGCTCACCGAGCACGTCCTCCCCGAGCACCTCGCCCGGATGCGGCGGATTCTTCATCATGTCTGCACCCTTCAGTGATAGTCCTGATAGTCGACGAGTTCCACGTCTTGCCCCACGAATCGGAACGTCACCCGCCAGTTGCCGTTGACCCAGATCGACCAGTGGTCGGCCAAATCGCCCTTGAGTTCATGGGTACGAAATCCGGGAATCGCTAGATCCGCAGCCGACTGGGCAACGTCCAGCAGGCCGAGTATGCGACTCAACTTCGGCGCATGGGCCGGTTGCACGCCCTTCTTCGAACCGGTGCGATAGAGAGTCTCTAAGCCCTTGTGGCGGAAGCTCACGATCACAGGAATAGTGTAGCGCGTATCGCTACGCGTTACACCTCTTGGAAGCTGGGTGGGGCCACGGCTACCCCAGCAGCTCCACCCCAAACCCCGCAACCACAGCACGCACCTCAGCGAGGTAGCGCTGCGCCTGCTCGGTCAGCGGGATGGCGGAGTGGCCGATCCATCCGATCTCGATGCGTTCGTTGACGTCGAGCGGGATCGCGACGATCTCGGGGTCGAGGTCGTCGCTGATGATTCCCGTCGAGATCGTGTAACCCTCGAGCCCGATCATGAGGTTGAAGATGGTGGCGCGATCCGACACGCGAATCTCTTGCTTGCTCGACAGAGTCGAGAGAATCTCTTCGGCGAAGTAGAACGAGTTGTTCGCACCCTGATCGAACGTCAGCCGAGGCAGATCCGCGAGATCGTCGAGCGCCACGCGATCCCGCGCGGCGAGCGGGTTCTTTCGCGAGATGAAGATGTGCGGCTCGGCGAAGAACAGAGGGCGGAACGCGAGGCCTGAGTCCCGCAACAGCTTGTCGATCACGTTCCGGTTGAAGTCGTTGCGATACAGAATGCCCAGCTCGCTCCGGAGCGTGCGGACATCCTCGATGATGTCCCACGTCCGCGTCTCGCGCAGCGAGAACTCGTACTCGGCGGCACCACTGGCCCTGACCATCCGCACCATCGCGTCGACCGCGAACGAGTAGTGCTGGGTCGACACCCCCAGCAGACGCCGCGACGGCGGCCGACCGAGGTACCGCTGCTCGAGCAACTCCGCCTGCTCCACGACCTGCCGCGCATAGCCGAGAAACTCGGCGCCGTCGGCGGTGAGCGTGACCCCGCGCGCCGAGCGCAGCAGCAGGGCACGACCAACCCGCGACTCGAGCTCTTTCATCGCGGCAGACATGGTCGGCTGCGAGACATAGAGCAGGTCGGCGGCCGCGCTGATCGACCCCTCTGCCGCGACCTCGATGAAGTAGTGCAGCTGCTGCAGCGTGATTCCGCTGGTCTCCCGAGCCATAGTCAAAGGCTATCTGGATGCATAGTTTCGGCGAGTTACTCGATATGTGCACCTCGACCCCACCATGGATCCACCGACTTCCGCACGGCCGAAACCGGCCGATCAGCCACTGGATGGGCCGCTCATGGCGAACGCCTTCACGTTCCACATCACCACCACCCGCTTCGACGAGGACTACTCACCGTCGGAGAACTCACGCATCACCACCAACTTCGCCAACCTCGCACGCGGTGCCGATCGGCAGCGGAACCTGCGCAACGCCCTGACGATGATCGACAACCGGTTCAACGACCTCGCACACTGGGACAACCCGACCCGCGACCGCTACACCGTCGAACTCGAGATCGTCTCGGTGTCCATGCGGTTCACGGCCGCGGGAGCGGACCAGGAGTTTCCGTTGCTCGAAGTCCTCGACCTCCAGATCCTCGATCGACACACCGGCCAGCGACACAACGGAATCGTCGGCAACAACTTCTCGTCGTACGTGCGCGACTACGACTTCAGCGTGCTGCTCCCGGCGATCAAGAACGCGCCGACCGACATCGCCATGCCCGACGACTTCGGCGACCTACACGGCAAGCTGTTCCAGAACTTCCTCGACTCCCCCGCGTATCAGGAACGCTTTCGGATGCCTCCGGTCATCTGCATCAGCGTCTCGACCAGCAAGACATACCGCCGCAGCGACAACCGGCATCCGATCCTGGGCGTCGAGTACCTGCAGGACGAGTCGTCGCTGACCGACGAGTACTTCGGCAAGATGGGGCTGCGCGCCCGATACTTCATGCCGCCTGGCAGCGTCGCGCCGCTCGCCTTCTACTTTCGCGGAGATCTGCTCACCGACTTCTCGCCCCTGCAGCTCATCGGCACGATCAGCACGATGGAGACGTTCCAGAAGATCTATCGACCCGAGATCTACAACGCCAACTCGTCCGCAGGCGCGGTCTACCGGCCGAGCCTCGACCACCAGGACTACTCGCGCACACAGATCGACTACGACCGCGTCGAGCGCAGCCAACTCGCGGTGACGCAGGGCAAATACACCGAAGAACACTTCGTGCGGCGGCACCGAAAGGTGCTGGCGCAATGGGCTTCCTCCTCCCCAACGCCCGTCGCATGAGCTCCGGAAGGTTATCGAATATGCAGAAGCTCTTGCCCACCTCGATCGTCGGAAGTCTGCCGAAGCCGTCGTGGCTGGCCGAGTCCGAGACCCTCTGGTCTCCCTGGAAACTTGCGGGCGACGAGTTGGTGGAGGGCAAGCAGGATGCGTTGCGCTCGGCCGTGCACGAGCAGCAACGCGCCGGCGTCGACATCATCAGCGACGGCGAGCAGACCCGGCAGCACTTCGTCACCACGTTTATTGAGCACCTGAGCGGGGTCGACTTCGAACGGCGCGAAACCGTGCGCATCCGGAATCGCTACGACGCGAGCGTGCCGACTGTCGTGGGCGCGGTGAGCCGCGAGAAGCCCGTGTTCGTCGAGGACGCTCGGTTCCTGCGCCAGCAGACCGACCAGCCGATCAAGTGGGCTCTGCCCGGGCCGATGACCATGATCGACACCCTCTACGACGCCCACTACATGAGCCGCGAGAAGCTGGCGTGGGAGTTCGCGACCATCCTCAACCACGAGGCGCGCGAGCTGGAGGCGGCGGGCGTCGACATCATCCAGTTCGACGAACCGGCATTCAACGTCTTCTTCGATGAGGTTCAGGACTGGGGAATCGCGGCGCTCGAACGGGCGGCCGAGGGCTTGCGGGCCGAAACCGTCGTGCACATCTGTTACGGATACGGCATCAAGGCCAACACGGATTGGAAAGAGACGCTCGGCTCGGAGTGGCGGCAGTACGAGGAGTCGTTCCCGCTGTTGCAGCGCTCGTCGATCGACACGATCTCGCTGGAGTCGCAGAACTCTCGCGTGCCTCTGGACCTGATCGAGATTCTCCGCGGCAAGAAGGTCATGCTCGGGGCGATCGACGTGGCTACTTCGGCGGTCGAGACGCCGGATGCTGTTGCCGCCACTTTGCGGAAGGCACTGGAGTTCGTCGATGCCGACAAGCTCATCCCCAGCACGAACTGCGGTATGGCGCCGCTACCTCGGAGTGTTGCGCTGGCGAAACTCGGGGCGCTGAGCTCGGGTGCGGCGATCGTTCGGGGCGAGTTGGGTGGGGTGGGGAGCTGAGCTTCGGCTGCCGCGAGGAGTCGGTCCCAGGGGCGACGGCGGCTAGCTGCCGCGATGAGTTGAGCGAATGTTCCGCATAAAAAGAGCGAATGTTCCGCATGAAAGAGATCGGGTGACGCGGAGCGCTCATTGAGCGCCCCGCTGGGGCTCGGGATGCCGGGCGGGATTCGCCCCCACCGCTCCTCCACCCGCCGCATAGCGGCGCGCGGAGCCTCCGCGGCGTGGGCCCACCCGCGTATACGGGGCCTCGTCCCGTTGGGGGCGGAAACGAAAAAATCCCCCGGGAATCCGGGGGATTTTGTCGTTTGTGACCCCAGCGGGATTCGAACCCGCGTTACCGCCGTGAGAGGGGAATAGGCTCCCCCGGAACTGCGTGCCCGACCCGGTTCTGCCCTGTGTTTACTGGGGTTCCGCGTGCGTCGAGTGCGTCGCGGAAAGTCCTGTCGTCAGCGTTCGTTGCCAAAATGTTGCCACGTTTGCGCCCCTCCAGAGGCGGGTAATCCTGGTGCCTCTGCGCGCCTGCCGAGTGTGCCGAGTAGCGAACTCACGTTCCCGCGCCTGACCCGCTCTACCAGCTTGCGGGGTCGTGGCGGATGCCGCAACACCACGTCGCTGCGCTCGGATGTTGCACCCTCCGTCCCGACCCGCGAACAGCAGGGAGCGGGTCCGGGGCGGGAGCGGACCGGGGAGGTAGAATGAGCAACGACGAAGCAGAGGTGATCCCATGAGCGTGACGATTCCGAGCGCGATCCCGGCCGAGTCCCTGCGCGCCTGGTACGACGACGAGCCCCGCGTGAGCGATGTGGCCCTCTACGACATGACCGCCCAGGGCGCGACCACCCTGGCCTCCGTCCTGATCGAACGGCAGCTCGCCACGACCGACGAGCGCGAGCGCGAGTATTGGGCCGCGCGGGTGCGCCTGGTGAACCAGCAGCGCACGGCGCTGGACCCCGACGACCGGCTCGGGCTGATCGCCCAGCAGCAGGCATGGCTCGATGAGATCGACGCCCTGACCGGCCAGGCGAGCCGCCGGATCGCGTGACCGAACCCGTCGCCTCCGACGAGGCGCGGCTGCGGCAGGTGTTCGACGCCACCGCGCGGCAGGCGATCTTCCCGCCGGTCCCGACCGGCGACCGGCTCCTGGTACTGCTCGGCGGCCAGCCCGCCGCGGGCAAGACGAGGGCGCAGGCGGCGATCCTCGCGGAGCACCCCGAGCTGGTGTCCATCACCGGGGATGACCTGCGCGCCTACCACCCCGGCTACCGGGATCTCGCGGTGAACGACCCGCTGGCGATGCCGGCCGCGACCGCGCCAACCTCCAGCGGGCTCATCCGCCTCGCCCTGGACCATGCGATCGAGCACGGCTACCCGGTGCTGCTGGAAGGCACCTTCCGCGATCCAGCGATGGTCATCGACACCGCGGCCCGGTTCGCGGAGGCCGGTTACCGGGTCGAGGTCGTCGCCGTCGCCATGCCCGCCCCGGTGTCGCGCCTGGCCGCGGAAGAACGGTTCCTGCGCGCCCGGCGCGGCGAGGTCGGCCGCTGGACCCCGCCCGAGGCGCACGAGACGGCGCTGGCCGGCTCACCCGAGGTCGTGGCCGCGCTGGAGGCCCTGCCCGCCGTCGCCCGCATCCAGGTCTACACCCGCGACCGCCGCCTCTACGACAACCGCCGCACCGAATCCGGCGCATGGGAGCACGAGCCCCACGCGGCCGAGGTGCTGCGCAGCGAGCAGACCCGAGAGCTCACCCCGGTCGAGGCCGTTGCCTGGCTCGCGGACTACGGCGCCGTATTCGGCGCCGCTCACGCCCGGCGCGGCTACCTCAGTCCGAGGACCGCGTCGGCCTACCGGCGGCTGCAAGACGACGCCGCCCGCATGATCGAGCTGGCCGCCTCCGACCCCAGTGCCGACGTGCGGGCGCTGGAAGAGCAGCAGACCCACCGCCGGATCGCACTGAAGGTCGCCGTGCCCGAGCCGCCGGGGATCGTCGGACGGATCGGGCAGACCCTTCGGCGCTCACTCCCGCCCTATCGTCCAGCTCCGTCGCGTGACGCGCCCGGTAACGAACCACCGAGCATCGGACGCTGAGAAGACGCCTATCGTTCCCCCACTCACGACGACGACGTGGGAGTAGAACTGTTCGACACCCCTGTCCCCGCCGGATCACGAAAGCACGTTCTGGCCCGTAAAACACGGGCGAGTCGCCGGGTGGCCGCGTGGACAACTCCCTCAGGATTCACGGACCTACGCGGTCGGTAGCACATGAGAACGAGCCTGCCGAGACGCCGCCAAACCCGATACCCGAGTCTGCGCGATCGCGCCGGATGTCACAAGCCGGTTCGGGCATTGCGGCCTCCGCCCCGACCCCGCGACTGGCAGGGAGCGGGTCCGGTGCTTGTGGAAGTCGACTGTCAGGCGCGGGAGGGGACGCCGAGTTCGGCCAGCAGGTTCAGCACGCGGCGCTCGATCTCGTCGCGCACCGGCCGCATCCCGTCCGGGGTCCAGCCCGCGGGATCGGGTAGCGTCCATTCCTCGTACCGCTTGCCGGGGAAGATCGGGCAGGCGTCGCCGCAGCCCATCGTGATCACCGCGTCCGCCGCCCGCACGATCTCGTCGGTCCAGGGCTTGGGGAACTCGCCGGCGATGTCGATGCCCCGTTCGGCCATGACCTGAACGGCGACCGGGTTGATCTGCTCGCCGGGCTCGGAGCCGCCGGACCAGCCGATCGCCCGGTCGCCGGCGTGGTGCTGGAAGAAGCCGAGGGCCATCTGCGAGCGGCCGGCGTTGTGGACGCACAGGAACAGCACGGTCGGCGTGCCCGTCAGGTGCATCCCGTCGACCTTGGCGAGCGCGCGCAGCCGCTGCCGGGCGAACTTCTCGGTCAGCAGCGGCAGATAGGTCGGCACCGTCGCACGGGCGGCGAGGTCGGTGTAGGAGGCGTGCAGGAAACGGTCGATCGTCTCCCGCCCGAAGGTGCCCTCGAACTCCCGCGTCAGGCGCTCGGCGCTGGTGGCGAGGCCCGCTTCCTGGTCGATGGTGATCGTCGCGTGGCGCTCGTGCTCGTCTGGCATCGTCGTCATCCCTTCGTCGTGGTCAGCCGGGGCGCGAGGCTCTGGATGCGGGCGGCGATGTCCTCGAACGCCGCGTCGAAGGCGGCGTCCGTCCCGTCGCGCACCGGGTCCGGCACCGACCAGTGCACGCAGCCGGCGTCGCCGAGTTCTTCGTGCGCGGTGTCGCACACGGTCACCACGAAATCGTCCGCGCCGAGCACGTCGTCCAGCGCGCGCGGGGCGCGGGCTCGCAGGGTGAGGCCGTGTCGGTCCGCGGCGGCGATCGCGCCCGGCTCGATCTGCGCGGCCGGGTGCGTGCCGGCCGAGGCCACCGGGATATCGCTGCTGCCGTGCCAGAGCGCAGCGGCGAGCTGGGATCGGGCCGAGTTGCCGGTGCAGACGAACACCACCCGCCGCACCCCGAGCATCGGGGAAGGGGTGAGGCCGTCGAGCGCGCCGGGCGCGAGGTGGAGGTAGGTGCGGCGCCGGTCGGCCTCCGACCGCGTCCGCACGATCAGCCCTGCCTGTTCGAGCTGGTTCAGGTGATGGGCGAGCAGGCTCGATGAGACACCCAGCTCGCCTTGCAGCTCGACCGGGGCGACATCGCCCAGGGTGAGCAGGTCCACGATCCGCAGCCGCACAGGATCGGCCAGCGCCGCATACCGCGCGACCCGACCCGCAAGGCAAGTTTCCTCAATGTTCATTACCTCAAGTTTGACTGAGCGAACCGGATTCGTCAAGATGGGCAGCGATGAACACCACCACGACCGAGGCCGTCCCGCTGTGGCGGCGTGCTGCCGCTGAGCTGCTGGGCGCCGGCCTGCTGGTGACGGTCGTGGTCGGTTCCGGCATCGCCGCCTCGCGTCTCTCGCCCGGCGATGTGGGCTTGCAGCTCCTGGAGAACTCGATCGCCACCGCGCTCGGCCTGACCGTCCTCATCCTGATCTTCCAGCCCGTCTCCGGCGCGCACCTGAACCCGGTCGTCACCCTCGCCGACCGCGCCCTCGGCGCACGGCACGGCGGCGGCGAGATCGCCGTCTACGCTGGCGCTCAGATCGTCGGCGGCATCGGTGGGGCGCTGCTGGCGAACCTCATGTTCGCCGTGCCGGCCGCGCTGTCGGTGACCGACCGGGCGGCACCGGGGCAGGTGCTCGGCGAGGTCGTCGCCACCGCCGGGCTGATCCTCACGATCTTCGCCCTGGCTCGCACCGGCCGCGCGGCGCTGGTCGCCCCGGCGGTCGGTGCCTACATCGGCGCCGCGTACTGGTTCACCTCGTCCACCTCGTTCGCCAACCCCGCCGTGACCATCGGCCGGATCTTCACCGACACCTTCGCCGGCATCGCCCCGACCTCCGCGCTGTGGTTCCTCGCCGCCCAGGTCGTCGGCGCGGTCGTCGGCGTCGGGCTTGTGTTCCTGCTGTTCCCGAATCGAAAGGCCCAGCCATGACCCATCTGATCGCCATCGGCGGCTCCGACGCCGGTATCTCCGCCGCGCTCCGTGCCCGCGAACTCGACCCGACCACCGACGTGACGGTGGTGGTGGCGGACGAGTACCCGAACTTCTCCATCTGCGGCATCCCCTACTACTTCACTGGCGAGGTCGCCCCGTGGCAGTCGCTCGCGCACCGCACGAGCGCTGACTTGGAGGCCACCGGGATGCGGCTGCGGCTCAACACTTTCGCCACGGGCATCGACGTCGCCGGGCAGCGGCTCACTGTCCGCACCCCGGACGGCATCTTCGAGGATCTGGCCTACGACGAGCTGATCGTCGGCACCGGCGCGCTCCCGTCCCACGCCGGCATCGCCGGCCTCGATGCGCTGACCCCGGAGGACGGGGTGCATGTCATTCATTCGATGGGTGACACTTTCGCCCTCGACCACGACCTCACTACCCGGCAGCCGCAGTCTGCGATCATCGTCGGCGCCGGCTACGTCGGCCTGGAGATGGCCGAAGCCTTCATCACCCGCGGGATGCAGGTCACCCAGCTCCAGCGCGGACCCGAAGTGCTCTCCACCCTCGACCCCGAGCTCGGCGCCCTCGTCCGCGACGAACTCACGACGCATGGCGTCGAGGTCGTCACCGGCTCGACCGTGACCGGGATCGAGAAGACCCCGGTCGGGCTCACCGTCACCGGCACCCGCGACGGGCAGCCCTTCGCACAGACCGCGGACCTCGTGCTCGTGGTCGTCGGGGTGCGGCCGAACACCGAGCTGCTCGAGCAGGCCGGAGCGAGCCTCGGCGCGGGCCGCGCCGTCGTGGTCGATGAGCACATGCGCACCGGGCTCCCGCACGTCTGGGCCGCCGGCGACGGCATCATCACGCATCACCGCCTCCTCGGCGCGACCTATCTGCCGCTGGGGACGACCTCGCACAAGCAGGGCCGCATCGCAGGAGAGAATGCTCTCGGCGGCGACCGAGCCTTCGCGGGGTCGGTCGGCACCCAGGTCGTCAAGGTCTTCGACCTCGTCGCCGCCCGAACCGGCCTGCGCGACCACGAGGCGATCGCCGCCGGCTACGCGGCAGCAACGATCACCGCGGCCGCGGACGACCACAAGCGGTACTACCCCGGTGCCCACCCGATCCACTTCCGCATCACCGGGGACACCGGCGACGGGCGTCTGCTCGGCGCGCAGCTCGTCGGGCGGCGCGGCACCGAGGTCGCCAAGCGGGTCGACACCTTCGCCACCGCCCTCTATGCCGGGTTGACCATCGGGCAGTTCGATGACCTCGACCTCTCCTACACCCCGCCGCTCGGCTCTCCGTGGGATGCCGTGCAGCTCGCGGCGCAGGCGTGGTCGGCCGCGAATGCCAGGGTGCTGGTCTAGTGAGCGTCAAGTGACTGGGGCAGACTGAGCGCGATGAGCCTTTCCCCCTCGACCGGCGGGCGCCGCCACCCCGGCACGGTCGGAGAGGTGTTCCTCGTGTTCCTGCGCCTGGGACTGACCTCCTTCGGCGGCCCGGTCGCGCACCTGGGGTACTTCCGCGAGGCGTTCGTGGAGCGGCGCAAGTGGCTGGGCGACCGCGCCTACGCGGACCTGGTGGCGCTGTGCCAGTTCCTGCCCGGCCCCGCATCCAGTCAGGTCGGCATGGCGATCGGGCTGCAGCGCGCAGGGTTCGGCGGGCTGCTGGCGGCGTGGGCGGCGTTCACCCTGCCGTCGGCGATCCTGCTGGTCGCGTTCGCCTACGGGGTCACGGCGCTCGGTGACCTGTCCGGCGCCGGATGGATTCACGGGGTGAAGGCCGCCGCGGTCGCGGTCGTCGCCCACGCCGTGCTGGGCATGGCGAGAACCCTCACCCCGGACGCGAAGCGGGCCACGATCGCCGTGGCGGGCATGATCGTCGTCCTGCTCGTCCCGAGCGCGTTCGCACAGGTCGCCGTGATCGCCGCCGCGGGAGTCGTCGGGCTGGTGTGGCTGCGCCCGCAGGCCGCCACGGCATCGGAGTCGGAGCCATTCGTCGTGCGGGTGCCTCGCTGGGCCGCGATCGGGAGCCTGGCCTTTTTCGTGATCCTGCTCGCGGGCCTCCCCCTGCTCGTGTCCGCCACTGAGAACGGGGCGGTACGCTTATTCGACGTGTTCTACCGGGCTGGGGCACTCGTGTTCGGCGGCGGTCACGTCGTGCTGCCGCTGCTGGAGGCCGGGACCGTGCAGACCGGCCTCGTCGACCACGACGTGTTCCTCGCCGGCTACGGTGCCGCGCAGGCGGTCCCCGGTCCCTTGTTCACCTTCGCCGCCTACCTCGGCGCCGCGACTACCAGCCCGCCGTCCGGGCTGCTCGGCGCCGCGATCGCGCTGGTCGCGATCTTCCTCCCCGCGACACTGCTCGTGGTCGGGGTGCTGCCGTTCTGGGACCGGCTGCGTCGCGCTCCACTCGCGCAGCGGGCGCTCATGGGCGTGAACGCCGGCGTGGTGGGGATCCTCGCCGCAGCGCTCTACACGCCGGTGTTCACCGAAGGGGTCACATCGGTCGCGGCCCTCGGGATCGCCGCCGCCGGGTTCGTCGCCCTGACCTCGTGGAAGGCGCCGGCGTGGGCGGTCGTCATCGCCGCGGGCCTCATCGGCTGGGCCGTACTGTGAGCAAGGGGTGAGTCCGCGCCGCCTCAGCCGACGACCGTGCCGAACAGGGAGCCGACCAGGAAGGTCGCTCCCAGGGCGAGCGCACCGCCGATCACCAGGCGCACCACGGCCCGCCACCGATGAGAGCCGCCGATCCAGGCCGCGACGTATCCGGTGACCGCCAGGGCGAGGAGCACGGCAACGAAGGTCCACACGATGCGCGCCGGGTGCGGCAGCAGCAGGATCGTCAGCAGCGGCAGCACGGCGCCGATCGTGAACGCGATCAGCGAGGCGAAGGCGGCGTGCCAGGGGCTGACGACGTCCTCCTGGTCGATGTTCAGCTCGAGCGCCAGGTGGGCCTTGAGCGCGTCGCGCTCGGTCAGCTCCGTCGCCACCAGGCGGGCGGTTCCGGGGGTGAGGCCCTGCTCCTCGTAGAGCCCGACCAGCTCCTCGAGCTCGACCTCGGGATCCTCCTCCAGCTCGCGCCGCTCCTTCTGGATGAGAGCCCGCTCGCTGTCCCGCTGGCTGGACACCGAGACGTACTCGCCGAGCGCCATTGAGATAGCCCCGCCGACCAGGGCCGCGGCCCCCGCCAGCAACACTGGCGTGACCTCCGCTGTCGCTCCGGCGACACCGACGACGACCGCCGCCGTGGACACGATCCCGTCGTTCGCTCCCAGCACTCCTGCGCGCAGCCAGTTGAGTCGCTGCGCGAGCCCCGTTGCGTGAGGCTCGCCGGAATGCCGGTATGGAGGGGATTGCGTCGTCACGGCTCCTCACGGTAGTTCGGTAGTTCTCCTGCCGCCAGGAAGGAGAGGCAACCCTGCACCTCGGCTCTTCGCCCGCAGATTCCAGTCGTGGTGCTCGGGTTTCAGAGCGTCACACGCGGTGCGAGTCGGACTCCGTGTCGGATCGGCGTGACGGCGGCGGTGCGGCAGCGGGGAGTCCGCTCGGCGGGCCGCCCAGCGCGCGGAGCGCGTAGAGGATCGTGGCGAGGTCCACGAGCTCCTGCGTGAGAGCGCCGGCGACGGCGGGGATGGCGCCCGTCATGGCGATGACCATGAGGACCACGCTGAGACCGATGCCGAGCCATATCGCCGTCAGCGCGACGCGAAGCGTGTGCCGCCCGATCGACACGGCGTCGACCACCTTGCTGAGCGAGTCGACAAGGATCACCACGTCAGCGGCATCGCCGGCCGCGGTCGCGCCTTTCGCGCCCATCGCAACGCCGATGTCGGAGGCGGCCAGCACCGGGGCGTCGTTCACCCCGTCGCCGACCATCATCACGGGTCGTGGATGCAGGTCGGCCGCGAGATGAACCTTCTCTGGCGGAAGGAGCTCGGCATGCACCTCGTCGATCCCGGTCTGCCGCGCGATCGATTCGGCTGTCGCACGAGTGTCTCCCGTGAGCATGACGATCCGTTCGACACCGTTCGCGCGCAGCCACGACACCACCGCGACGGACTCCGGGCGGGGATCGTCGGCGAGCACGAGGACGCCGGCGAACCGGCCGTCGATGGCGACGTAGGCCGCGGCCTCGCCCGTCGTCAGGTCTGCGCGCACCGTGTCGGCCGCCACTGACGCGACGTAGGAGGGCTTCCCCACGACGACCGTTCGCCCCCCGATCACCGCGGTCACACCATTCGTGGCGACCTCACTGGCCTCCTCGGCCGCGAGAAGGTCGATGCCGCGCTCGACCGCGGCCCGGCGGATGCTGTCTGCGAGCACATGCGACGAGTACTGTTCAGCAGACGCGGCGAGCTGCAGCAGTTCGCCCGCCTCGAAGCCGCCGACAGGGCGAACGTCAACGAGGGTCGGCTGGCCCTGCGTCAGCGTTCCGGTCTTGTCGAAGGCCGCGGACTGCACTCGGGCGAGCTGTTCTACGACACCTCCGCCCTTCATGATCACGCCGGCCTTCGCGGCCCGCGAGAGCCCGCCGAGGAACGCGACCGGTGCAGCGATCAGCAGCGGGCACGGCGTCGCTAGCACCAGCACCTCAGCGAAGCGCGTCGGATCGCCCGATACCGCCCACGCTATGCCGGCCAGGGCGAGCGAGACGGCCGTGAAGGGGATCGCAAACCGATCCGCGAGCCGCACGACGGGCGCACGCGAGTCCTCCGCGGCACGCACGAGCGCGACGATCTGCTGGTACTGACTGTCCGCGCTGCGCCGCACCGCCCGGATCCGCACCGCCCGGTTCCCGTTGATAGCGCCGGAGAGCACGTCGCTGCCCGCCTCACGAGTCACCGGCAGACTCTCCCCAGTGAGCGACGATTCGTCGAACGTGCCGCTCTCGGTGAGCAGGATGCCGTCGACCGGCACGATCTCGCCCGGCCGCACCAGCAGCACATCATCGATCCCTACGTGCTCGACCGCGACATCCTGCACCTCGTCCGAGTCCGACGCATGCTCGTGAGTGAGAACATGCGCGGTGCGCGGCGATCGGTCCAGCAGCGCGGTGAGGTCGCGCCTGGCCCGCCGGGCGGCGAAGTCCTCCAACGCTTCACCGCCGGAGAGCATCAAAACGATGATGAGCGACGCGATGTACTCGCCCACGGCGAGGGTTGCGACCATCGCCACCACCGCGAGGATGTCGAGCCCGACATGCCCGCGAAGCACATCACGCACCATCCGAACCAGCGTCCACACGACGAACGCTCCGACGTAGGCCGTCGCCGTCCACCGTCCCACCGCATCCGCTCCGACGGCGTGGAGGACCACGACCGCGGCGAGCACCACGACGGTGACCGAGATGATCGGGTATCGCCACAGCGGCCGCAGCAAGCGCATACGTCTCAGCCTTGTCGACTGCTGCACTCGCCGCTAGCTGTACTGCCCAGGGAGGTTGTTTGATCTGGCTTCCCTGATGTGACGAGAACCTCCCGGCAGAGTGGAGCTGCTACCGCATCCGCTCTGAACCAGGAGGTTCTCGTGTCTCACGCTAACGCGGCGCTCACCCCGCGCCAAAGGCTCCGTCTTGCACAGAAGATCGTCGACGAGGAGTGGACGGTCGCCGCGGCGGCGGACTACTTCCGTGTCTCCTGGCCCACCGCCGCGAAATGGGCGCGACGCTACGTCGAGCTCGGTGAAGCGGGGATGGCCGACCGGTCCTCGCGCCCGCATGCGCATCCGAACAAGACCCCGACGCACCGTGTGAAGAAGATCGTGCACCTGCGGATCCGCAAGCGCCTGGGGCCGGTCCAGATCGCCGACCGCGTCGGGATGCCGGCCTCGACCGTCCACGCGGTGCTGAAACGGTGTCGACTGAACCGGCTCTCGCATGTCGATGTGAAGACCGGGGAACCCGCCCGCCGGTACGAGCACGACAAGCCCGGCGCGCTGATCCATGTCGACGTGAAGAAGCTCGGCAACATCCCCGACGGCGGCGGCTGGCGCTACGTCGGACGGTCCCAAGGCGACCGCAACCGAGCAGTCACGGCCAAGCGCACCGGAAAGCGAGGCATCGCCGGCGACATGGTCACCGGCACCGCCTACGTCCACACCGTCATCGACGACCACTCCCGCGTCGCTTACGCCGAGATCCACGACGACGAACGCGCCGAGACCGCGATCGGCGTCCTGCAACGGGCCGTGTCCTGGTTCGCCGACCGCGGCGTCCGCGTCGAACGGGTCCTCTCGGACAACGGCCCCGCCTACCGCTCCCACGCCTGGCGACGCGTCTGCGCCGAGCTCGCCATCACACCCAAGCGCACACGTCCTTACCGTCCGCAGACGAACGGGAAGATCGAGCGATTCCATCGCACTATGGCCGACGGTTGGGCCTACGTGAAGCACTACAACAGCGAATCAGCCCGCCGCGCAGCCCTGCCCGCCTGGCTGCACTTCTACAATCACCACAGGCCCCACACTGCGATCGGGAAGCTCCCGCCCATCAGCCGGATCTCAAACAACCTGCCTGGGCAGTACAGCTAGGCTGGCGGAATGCCGGTCATCCTCCCCTTCGACGGGCACGAGCCCGACATCTCCGCCGACGCCTGGGTCGCCCCGAACGCGTCCGTGATCGGCAAGGTGCGCATCGCTGCAGATGCCAACGTCTGGTTCGGCGCGGTGCTGCGCGGCGACATCGACGAGATCGTGCTCGGCGAACGCAGCAACCTCCAAGACAACGCGGTGATCCACACCGAGGCGGGCAACCCGACGATCATCGGCGCCGACGTCAGCATCGGCCACGCCGCCGTCGTGCACGGCTGCGTCGTCGAAGACGGATGCCTCATCGGCATGAACGCGACCGTGCTGAACGGCGCCGTCATCGGCGCGAACTCGCTCGTCGCCGCGGGGGCGGTGGTGCTCGAGGGAACCGTCGTTCCGCCGCGATCGCTCGTCGCGGGCATCCCCGGCAAGGTGCGGCGGGAGCTCACCGACGAGGAGGTCGCCGGGCTGCTCGGCAACTCCGCGCGCTATGTGCCGCGGTCGAAGATCTACCGCGCGGCCGAGGTCTAGAAGACCGCCGCGAGGTCACCACCAGAACCTCGCCCACCCCGAACCTCCGTCATCGATCCCCGGATGCCCGGGCGCATCCAATCCGGCGACCTCGCGCACCAGGGCGGCCAGCCTCGCGGGCTGCTCGTATGTGACGAAGTGCCGGGAGCCTTCGATGGTGCGAGTCTCGTAGCCCAGCCGCCGCAGCTCTCTCGCAACATGGTGCCTGGGCGCAGCCGACCGAGACCCCGTCGTGACCACGCATCGGGGTCCCCCGACCGGTCGACGTCGAGGCTGAAAGCTGCGGAACATGGCGATCTCCTTCGCCGTCGTCGCGTCGACGTCTCCGTGGTCATCGAGCAGGTCGACCGACCACCTCCTGCCATAGAGCGCCTTACCCACCGCTGTCGTCCCGCCACGGCGAAAGGCCTCGGCGGTCGGGGAGAGAAGGTCCGGCACCAGGTTCCCCGCCGCCGGCTCATGGAGGACGAATCCATGGCACGCGGCACCCATGCCCGCGAGCGCGAGACCGAGGGTTGCCCCGCCTGACATCCCCACGAAGACCGCGCCCGCCGCATACTCGGCCAGCCACTCGATCTCGTCCTCCAACCGACCGGTCTTCGGGCGACGAAGCGCCCGGAGCTGTGGAATCAAGCGCTTCAGAGGATCCCAGACGGCAGGTGAGGCCGCGACCCCGTGAACCGCGAGGATCGGGACGTCGTCAGCTGGCATCGGCCGCCCTGTTGAGATCATCGGCCGCCGCGGCCATATACGAGCGCCACCCGCCGTACGCGGTGATGTCACGCGCTCCCTCGAGCGCCGTCGGATCGCAGACGAATCCGTGGACGGCGGTGCCGTCGTCGAGCTCGAGCGTGCCGATCGCCAACGGTGCACTCACACCGCGGAGAAAGGACCCGACGGTAGCAGTCGGAAGCCGATAGACCTCGACCTCGATACGAGCGCCTTCTCGTAGATCGGTCACCAGCCCGGGACGTCGCGGCTCGTCGCCGGGGAGCGCGTAGAGCCGGTACCGGGGTGCGGTCATCGTGCGCCGGCTCAGGAGCCCGCCGCGATCGGTGATTTGGTGATGAAGTCCGAACCCCTCGAGATGGGCGCCGACGACGGCGACCTCCATCAGCGAGTCCTGGTCGACCGCATCCGCGAGCGCCGACGCCAGCCCTGCGAGTTCCTGGTCGGCACCGGAAGGCCCATGAAGGGTGACACCGAAGGGGACGTGCGCCGCCGTACTCCCCGCCGGGACCGCGATGGCGCACATGTCGAGCAGGTTGGTAAAGGTCGTGTAGGTACCCAATTGCGCGTTGAGTTCGACGGGGTCAGCGCGCATCTGCTCGACCGTGTAGGTCTTCGTCACCGTGGGAGTGAGCAGAGCATCGACCGAACGGAGGATGTCATCCGCCTCCCGCCGCAACTCCCACACGCGGTGCATACTCGACCAGACCTGTGCGGCCGACATCGCACCGGCGCCCGCCAAGATCTGGCGCACGACCGGGTCGACGTCGTCTCGGTCCTCCTCGAGCGCGACCGAGACGGCGGTCGCGCGCTCAGCAAGCCACGCACCGCCATACAGGTGACGACCTGCCTCGAGAAGCGGGGTGTAGTCGATCTCAACCAGTTCGGCTCCGGCTCGGACGAGGTCGGCACGGACCCGACTCCACGCGTCCTCCTCGCCACGCTCGCCCCATCCGGCGACAACCTCAGGCACGCCCAGGCGGACTCCGGCGAGCGAGACCGAAGCAACCCGGGCGGAAGGAACCGGGAGCGGGCGCGACCAGGGGTCCTGATCATCGAAGCCGGCGATCACCTGAGCCACGATGGCTGCGTCGGCAACCGAGTTCGCCATCACCGAAACGCAATCGAGCGACCGGCACGCCGGCACGACACCGCGAGTGCTGACAAGGCCCACACTCGGCTTGAGACCGACGACCCCGTTCAACGCCGCGGGAACGCGCCCGGACCCCGCGGTATCGGTCGCCAGAGAAAACGCAACCAGGCCCGCCGCAACAGCTACCGCGGATCCTGATGACGACCCGCCGGAGATGAGGGAGCTATCGTGGGCCGAGGAGGGCGTCCCGTAAGGAGAACGGGTACCGTTCAGACCGGTAGCGAACTGGTCCAGGTTGGTCTTGCCGACGAGGATCGCGCCTGCCGCGATCAGGTCGCGAACCACGGGTGCCGACTGCTGGGGGCTGTAGGCGAAAGACGGGCACGCCGCCGTCGTCGCCCACCCCTCGACGTCCATGTTGTCTTTGACCGCGAAGGGGATGCCCCAGAGCGGAAGACGATCGCGATCGGCAGGATCGAGTGCTTCAGCATCTCGGACGAGTCGATCGGAGACCGAGATCCAGACTCCGTCACGTCCTCGCGCATCGATCGCAGCCAGAGTGCGCTCCGCCACATCGCGAGGTGTGCAGGTTCCCCGCCGGTACGCGGAGTGGAGGCGGGCGATCTCCATGCGAGGAGAGATCACCGCGCGGATCCCTTACCGAACGCGTCATCCAGCGCCGACGACTCCGCGACCGCACCGAAAACACCCCCCTGCATGGTGATCATCTTCAGCGCCGCCTCGTAGTTTCCGTGATCGGTGGCGCCTGTGCAGTCACTGAGCAGAAGGCACTCGTAGCCGCGATCGTTCGCCTCCCGCATCGTCGTGTGCACGCAGACGTCGGTTGTGATCCCCGTCAGAATCAGATGAGTGATCCCCCGAGTGCGCAAGATCACGTCGAGATCGGTTCCGTAGAACGCCCCCTTGCCAGGCTTGTCGATGACGATCTCGCCCACGAGAGGTGCCACTTCGGGCACAATCTGCCACCCGGGTTCCCCGCGTACGAGGATGCGTCCTCCCGGTCCTGACGACCCGATCTCGGCACCGATCTGCTGCGAGCGCCAGAGTTTGTTGGGCGGGCAGTCCGAGAGATCCGCCCGATGACCCTCGCGAGTATGGATCACCTGGAGGCCTGCCGCGCGAGCGGAACCGAGGATCCGCGCTGTGGGCGCGAGTCCGCGTCGGGTGAGTGTGAGGTCGTACCCCATGCGGTCGACGTAGCCACCGACCCCGCAGAAGTCCACCTGCCAGTCGATACACAGGAGCGCGGTCGACTGGGCGGAGAACGTTCCGTCGAACGGCCACGCGTACGGTGTGGCCGCTACCGGCCCGAATCTGCTCGTCATCGCCTCGTCTCACCTCCGCCCGTGGGTTCCTGCCACACCACCGTCACCGGACCTCCTCCAGGTGGCCCTTGGTTCTCGGCGCCTCCGGAGACGTAGATCGATGTGCGCCCGAACACCCCCGCTAGAAGGCCTCCTACGGCCGCGCGCGCGTGTCGTGTCGACGAGAGGTCGGTGTCGGTGAGCATCGTGTGCCGTAACCCTCGGATCCGCCCGTCCGGACTCGCCTCGGCCTTCGCGAAGACCTGCACGATGGTGCCGCCGGCGGCTCGGATGCGATCGCGGAGCGCGACGATCTCCTCCACGTCGATCGCGTCGTGCATGACCACCGTCTCAGCGTTCAGCTGTCCGCCGGGGTCGAGTCGAGACCCGAACGCCAGCACGAGGCACCGGTCGAGCTCGATACCGGCGGAAGCCGAAGCGACCGCCGACCAGACAGAAGGATCGCCTGCGAGGCCTTGGTCCGCTTCGACTCCGCCGATCTCTCCGCACGCGAGCGCGACGCCCAGCGAGCTAGCCGCTCGGGATCGCGCCATCGATAGGTAGGGATCATCCGTCACGGCCCCGCCTCTCGCTGACACGATCTGCTCGGTCGTCAGCAAAGGGCATTTCACGAGCACCATGTGGGCGTTGCGTGGATCAAAGCCTCCGTTGCGGCACGCTTCGAGCGTCGCCGCAGCGACCGCGTCGACCTGCTCTCGGCGCCCGAGCCCTTCGACAGATAACCGAGGGGTCTGCGCGAACCCCGCCGCAAGTCGCCCGTTGCCTGATGTCGAACCCTCCGAAACCACGGTGACATGCGGGCTGAGGACTCCCTCAGTGCCGCCCGACATGACGGTCAACGCCGGTTCCGAGAGCCCCTCGGTCCAGGCGCGAGTCGCGAGAGCCCGGCTGAAGTCGTTAACGCCGCCGTTCCCCTCCGTCTTTCCGATGACGGCAAGGACCCTTCGCCCGAACACCCTGTCGACCGGGGCGTCGTCGGGGGCAGCAACCGGCACGACCGTCAGATCGACATACATCAGCGCGTCCGGTCGTCGGCCGGGAGCGATTCCGCACCCAGCGCGGCGAGGACGGAGTCCGATGAAGCGACAGCCGCGAACAAGCCGCCCTGCATCGTGAGGATCTCGATCGTCTGCAAGTGCCGGGCGCGATCGGTCGCGGCCGTGCAATCCGACAGCACGAGTACCTCGAACCCGCGATCGTTGGCCTCCCTGATTGTGGTCGACACGCAGACATCGGTGGTCAACCCCGTAATCAGCAGATCGGTAATCCCCGCCATGCGCAGAATGTGCTCGAGGTCGGTGGCGTAGAACGCACCTTTGCCGGGCTTGTCGATGACCGTCTCACCCGCAAGCGGGGCCAACTCGGGGATGATCTCCCACCCAGCCTCGCCTCGAATCAGCACGCGTCCCAGAGGCCCGACGGACCCGATCTCGACCCCCTGACTGGCGGAACGCCACCTCTTGGTGTCGGGCAGATCAGAGAGATCGGGGCGGTGCCCTTCTCGCGTGTGGATCACCGTCAGCCCGAGTTCGCGCGCCCGCCCAAGCACTCTTTGGGTGGGTTCTATCGCCGCACGGGTCAGGCTGATGTCATAGCCCAGCGAATCAATGAATCCACCGCTGCCGCAGAAGTCGACCTGCCAGTCGATGCAGAGCAGAGCCGTGCGCGTGAGATCGAGTTGACCGTGCCACGGCCAGGCATAGGGATCCGCCTGGATCGCCTGCGGTGTTGTCGTGGTCACTATGACTCCCTTGCTCACCTCGATCGTATACGACCTACCGGAGAGGGCCGGCGTCGGAGTGTTACCGCCGTGTTAAACCTCAGCGACGGATGAGCTCGTCGAAGAACGCAAGGTCGCCGAGGACGTGCTCGCGCATGAGATGAGCCGCGGCCTCCTCGCCGCCGAGAATCGACGCGCAGATGTCGCGATGCTCATCCCACGACCCGGCAGCGCGCGCAGCCAGCTCCGCTCCGAATATCCAACTGAGGCGGCTGCGCAGCGTCCTCAGCATCTCGACGAGTTCTCGATTTCCGGAAGCAATCGCCACCGTGTCGTGGAATCGCTCCACCAGCTCCGAATGGCGCTCGGGTTCGGTCACCGGGTCGAGGGTGCTGCCCTCTTCTGTAAGAGATCGAAGTTCGCGTGCCATCGCCCCTCCGTGGGCAGCCGCGGCAAGCCGCGCCGCCATCGCCTCGAGTTCGGCGCGGATCGCGATGAGCTCGCGGGTGCCCGATGACTCGGGCTGGGCGACTATTGCACCCTTGTATTTGCGCAACTCGAGAAAGCGCTGCTGCTCCAGCACCTGAAAGGCCTCGCGCACGGGTACTCGGGAGACGTCGAAATCGGAAGCAATCTCCTCCTCGCGAAGCCGGCTGCCGGGAACGTACGAGCCATCGATGATCCGTCCCCGGATCGCGGCGGCAATCACGTCGCGCAGGGGAAGCCCAGCACGAGAAGCCATGCTCCTCACTCTAGGGACCAACCCCGCCAGATGCCGAGTTCCGGTCGCCTCAGCTGGATGCTCCCCCGCTTGCGGACGATTCCGCCTCCGTCGCGTCCAGTCGCGCGTTCAGCCCGTCGACGATGCGATGCAAGCGATCATCCCGCAGCAGATCCGGCTCACGGGGTCGCTCGAACCCCACTTCGACGACATCGGCGACCTGCGCCGGTCTGGCGCTCAGCACGACGACTCGGTCGGCGAGGAACACCGCCTCCTCGACGCTGTGCGTGACGAGGAGCGTCGTGATGCGCAACCGCGTCCACACCGCCTGCAGCTCCACATTGAGTCGTCGTCGCGTCACCGCGTCGAGCGCTCCGAACGGCTCGTCCAGAAGCAGAACGGAGGGATCCAGAGCCAGAGCCCGCGCGATCGAGACTCGTTGACGCATCCCGCCGGAAAGCTGGGACGGGCGCGCATCGGCGAAGCCCCGGAGTCCGACCAAGTCGATCAGATCATCTACCTGGTGCCGATCGACGTCACGGCCCGCGACTCGGAAAGGGAGCTCAATGTTCTTGCGCACCGTCAACCACGGCAGCAGTGCGTGGTCCTGGAACGCGACACCCAGGCGATGATCGCGCGCGAGGACTCGCGGATGCTCACCGGCGATCGTCACGGACCCCGAAGTCGGCTCGTCAAGTCCGGCAATCATCCGCAAGATCGTCGACTTCCCCGAGCCCGACGGGCCGATGAGCGCGACGAACTCCCCCTCGGCGATCTCCAGGTCTACCCGCTTGATCGCCTGGACCGACGCTCCGCGCTTCAGCCGGAACGACTTCGAGACCGCCTCGACCCGCACGCTGCGCCCGAGAGGCGCGCCGGCGTTCATCGGCCCACCTGGAGTCGTGCGCGGTCCGCGATGCCGCGGGAACGCTCCGAGGCCTCCCGCACCAGGGCCGCGAGGTCGCCGTCAGCGCCAAGGAAGGTAGGAACGCCGCGTTCGACGACGACCCGACCGTCGACTATCACGGTACGTACCGCGACCGTGGGTTGCAAGAATACGAGCGCCGCGTACAAGTCGGCCGCGGGCGTCATCCGCGGCTCCTCCAGATCAAGGATGACGAGGTCGGCGCGCTTGCCGACCTCGATCGATCCGATCAGGTCATCCATACCCAGAACCCGCGCTCCCTCGATCGTTGCCATTTCCACGACCCGCTGCGGACTGATCGCCCCCGGGTCACGACTCACCGCGCGGTGCAGGAGCGCCAGGAGCTTCATCGAACCGAAGAGATCGACCGCATCCGAGCAGTTCGCATCGTCCGTGCCGATCCCCATCGGGATGCCCGCCCGGAGCATTCGCGGAACCGGCGCGACCCCGGCGCCTAGAAAGGCGTTGCTCGCCGGCTGCGTCGATACCCGGGTGCCCGATTCTGCGAGCAACCGGATCTCACGATCGGAGACGTCGATGCAGTGCGCCGCGAGCAACCTCTCATCGAGCGCACCGACGCTGTCGAGATACTCGACCGCGCCCATCATGTGCTGCACGCGCTCCCGCTCGTCCTCGGCGACGTGCATCGTCCACATGGTTCCGCGCTCGCGCGCGATCTGTCGGCTCCGCTGCAGGGCGCGTCGGGAGACGATTCCGGGGATCGCCGGCGACGGCCACACTCGGATCCGACCCTCACCGGCCCTGTCGTACCTCCGCACGATCTCATCGAGGTCGGCCAAGACGCGATCGGTGTCGACGAAGATGTCGCTGTCCGGAACGTCCGGGGCCTTCGCACGGACCGCGCCGAGATAATCCTCGAAACCCGGCGCAGGCTGGTCGGCGAACATGCGAGCGTATACAGCGCGGATGCCGCTCTCGACGAGGGCCTCGACAGTGCTCGCCGCGGTGGAGACCATGGAACGCGTTCCAGCATCCTCGTTGTCAACGATCGTCGTCACACCGTTCATCAACGCCTCCGTCGCGAACAGCAAGGTCGCGCACCGGATGTCGTCGTTCTCGTACACGCTCAGGCCCGGGTACAGCACGTTGTAGAGCCACTCGTAGAGTGGCCGATCGTGGGAGTAGCCGCCGCGAAGCAGGATCTGCGGCACATGGGTGTGCGCGTTCACGAGTCCCGGGATCACCGCGCGCCCCGCCGCCTCGATCACCCGCGAGCCGACGGGAATCTCGACGTTCGATCCCACTGCGACGATCTCGCCGTCCTCGACCAACACGGTCGCCCGCTCGAGGTCGCGGCGCTCATCGTCCATCGTCAGCACTCGCGCGTCAACGATCGCCACCGCGCTCATGCCCGCGCCTCCTCGCCGGCTGCCACCGCATCGAGCTCCGCGAGCAGCGCGCTACGACGGTCATCGTCGCAGAAGGCCGACTCGATCGATGTTCGCGCGATGGCGAGAAGGTCATCGCGCTGCCAGCCGAACGCCCGCGCGGTCGCGGCGTACTCCTGGTCGAGAATCGATCCCAGGGCAGTGCCGTCGTCGGTGTTGAGGCTGATCCGCACCCCGGCTTGCCGCAACTCCTCGACTGGATGCGCGGCCCGGCTCTCGGTAAATCCAAGAGCGACGTTCGACCCCGGGCAGATGCCGAGCGGGATGCCTCGGTCGGCGATCTCGGCGACCAGCGCCGGTTCCTCGATCGCGCGGAAGCCGTGATCGATACGATCGGCCATCAGGAGGTCGATCGCATCGCGGACACCCTCGGGACCACTGGACTCCCCTGCGTGAACGGTCCGGTAAATGCCACGGGATGCCGCGCGGCGGAAAGTGTCGGCGAACCTTGCGGACACACGCCCGGCAACCGCTTCGTCGCCGTCGATCGACAGGGCGACCACCCGCGGATGGTCCCGCTCCAGCATCCAATCCAGCAGTTCATCGGCCTCAGCGGCGGATTGCTGGCGCAACAAGCTCAGGCACAGGCCAGTCGACGGGAGTCCGTCCTGTTCCGCCTCTCGCCATCCGGCGTCGAGGGCGTCGACGAGTCCCGCGATATTTCCGCGCCAGGCCTCCCAGTGGGTCGGGTTGATGATCACGTCGGTGTAGCGGATGCCGCTGGCCGCCTGCCTCTGGGCGAACCGATAGGCGACGGATGCCGCGTCGTCGGCGGTCCTGACCAGCGACGCACCCCAGTCGAGGAACTGGAGAAATTCGGTGAGTCCGTCGAAATCGAAGAGCTGCTCGGCCGGTCGGCGAAGGGGCACCCCGTACTTGCCGGCCAGTCGCATCAGCTCCTCCCGGTCGATGCATCCGTCCAGGTGCACGTGGACCTCGGCTTTGGGTACCGTCCGTACCCAAGCCTCGTCGATGTTGTCGTTCACGATCATCCCTTCCCATTACTGCCGTCGTGATAAGCCGCTTCGAGCCACCGCGTCACGGCCGAAGCCAGCCCGAAGAATGCGAGAGAGAGCACTGTGGCGACGATGGCGGCACCCCAGGATCGCGACATGTCGTAGGAGACCCGCGACACCACGAAGAGCTGCCCGAGACCCGACGACCCGACGACGAACTCGGCGAGCAGCACCCCGACCACCGACCCGACCGCAGAGAGCCGGAACGCCTCCAAGAGCGAAGGGACCGCGGCCGGGAGATCGAGCCGCCGGAACCTCGTCCATCTCGAGGCTCCCAGCACCGTCAGCAGGTCCTGCTTGCTGCGCGAGGCGGAGGCCAGACCGCGCGACACCAGGACGAACGCTGGAAAATACGCGACCAGTGTGGCGACGACCAGCACGGTCGGCGTTCCGTAACCGACAATCCGCGCGAAGATCGGAACCATCGCCACCATGGGAACAGCGCGGACGATCAGCACCGCGGGCCGCACCGCCGCACGCACGACTCCTGAGAGATGGGCCGCGATGGCGAGTCCGATGCCAAGCAGTTGTCCCAGGACGAGACCCGTCGCGGCCAGCCCGGCGCTCACCGTGAGGTCGGGAAGATACGCATCCGGATGTCCGACCAGGTCGGCGAGAACACTCGCCGGGGAGGGCATGACGACCCGGTTGACCTGCCCGATCACGACCCACAGCGCCCACGCGGCGACGATCGCCACGACCGCCACGTTGTCCCAGGCGAACCGGGCGACCGCTCGCCCGATAGCCGTCACGCGCGCGTTCACAGCCCGAACCTCGCCGCGCTCCGCCGGGCGAGTGACGCAGCGCCGCCGTAGACGATGCTGGCGGGCACTGCGGTCAGGACCCCCGCCGCCCACAGCAACGGGATGTCGTAGTTCTGCATCGAGTTGATCAGCAGGGGCCCGATGCCCCGGGCGGAGCCGAACCACTCGCCGATCACCGCCCCCAACAGGGCCGCGGGAATCGCCAGCTGAAGAGCCGCGAACACCGCTGGGAGCGCCGCGGGCGCTTCCAGCTGCGCGAGCACCGCGATCCGCCGGGCACCCAGTACGGCAAACAGGTCCTCCTGCGCCGCCCGTCGGGTCCACAGCGCGGAGCAGATGACGACAAAGGCAGCGAAGTAGGCCGCTGTCGCCGCCAGCGCCGCGGGCACGACGGCGCGGGGCAGAAGGACCATGAGCAGCGGGCCGAGGGCGACGACCGGAACCGCCTCGACGAGAACCGCGAAGCGCTCCGCCGGGCGACGCGTGACCGGCATCAGGCGGGAGAGCACCGCGGTCGCCACCGCGGCGCTGATTCCGATCACGCCGCCGAGAAGCCCCTCCTGGACGGTCACCCCGAGCGCCCCCCACAACCTCGGCGCACGCGCGGGATCGACGATCACCCACAACACGTCGGTGAGGGGTGGCCAGGAGGTGGAGAGGACCCCGGTCCGGCCGATGATCTCCCACGCCGAGGCGAAGAGGAGCACGCCGATCACGATCTCGATGGTCTTTCGGGACCGCGTCGCCGTGCCGACCGGACCGAGGTCCTGCACAGTCATCGGAGCAGGGTTGCCGATCCGCCGAAGACCTCGTCGAGCAGCGATTCGTCAACGTAAGTCGCGACATCAGGAAGATCGGTCATGCCCGCAGCCCGCAGGATCGGGTACATCTTCTGCTCGATGTCCTCCGCCGAGATCCGCAACAGACCCGACTCCGCGGTGAGATCGCTCGTCGTCATCGGGATCTGATTGATGTTCTCCTTGATCTGCTGGCTCAGCGAGAGTCCCAGGTCGGCTCCCCACACGTCGACCGCGAGCTGCGCGGCCACTTCGGGGTCGTCGGCGTTCTTCTCCCAGCCCTTCACGGTAGCCCGCAACCAGGCGACAACCAGGTCGCGGTTCTCTTCCAGGTAGGTGCGGTCGACGAAGATCATGTTGGAGTAGACATCCAGACCCAGGTCCTGCCACGACACGCTGGTGTAGTCCACACCCTGCTCTTCGAGGATGAGTCCCTGGTTGGTGGCGAAGGCGGTGATCCCGTCGACGTCTCCGTTCACGAGCGCTTGCACGTCGTAGCCGATCGGCACGAACTCGTAATCCGGCTCTAGCCCGTTGATGGTGAAGATGGCATCCAGTTCACGCTGCTGCCCCTGGGGGCTTCCGATGCGCTTGCCGATCATGTCCTCGACCGAGTTGATCGGGTTCTCGGAGAGCGACAGGATTGCCAATGGGCTCTCCTGGTAGACAGCACCGACGAGCACCACGTCGGCTCCCTCCGACACGGCGTCGATGAACGAGGTGAAGTTCGTATCGAGTCCGATCGGTGCGTCACCGGATGCGACGATCTGAACGGTGTTGGAGACGTTGGGGCCGCCCGGCAGCCATTCGGCGACGATGCCCTCCTCCGCGTAGTAGCCCTCGCTCTCGGCGATCCACATTCCGGCGAACTCCACGTTGGTGACCCAGTTCAGCTGTGTCGCCACGACCGGAAGGGACTCTTCCTCGGTCGATGGCTCCGCCGCACAACCGGCGATCGTCAGCATCCCCACCATGGTCGCACCCGCCCAGGCGAGACGCCTATCGCGGTGGCTTGAAGTCTTCATAAGCCTCTCAATTCTCGCGGCAATCATGACGCGATCTCTCGCGTTTTGTATACGATCCATGCTCGCTGGCTGTCGTTGCGCGGGCATGGCCTGAACATTTCCAGCGTGTAAAAGATGCTGCGCCGCCCGCAGGGGCGGGTCACCGGCGCCGTTCCCGGCACTGAAGCGTTCGGCGAGCACCCCGAAGTCAGGCGGTCGCTGCGATCCTCAGGATCACAACGCCGACGATCGACGACCCCCGCGATCCGGGAATTCGCGCGGCGATACCTGGGCGTGCTGCCGTGGCGCCTCGCCCACCGGGCGCGGTTCCTCCTGCTGGTGGCGCCCGTGAGGCTCGTCGTCGTGGGCTCCGGGGCGGTCTGGACCCGTGGTCGGCGTGATCGGTGCCTTCACGTCATGATCGTCGCGTTCATCCGGCATTGTCAGGCCGACTGGAACGCCGAGGGACTCATCCAGGGATCGAGCGACATCCGGCTCAACAACACCGGACACCGATAGGTGGCGGATACCCCGATGACCCTGCGCTCACTGCCGTGGATGCGGTCGTGAACTTCCCGCTCCTGCGCGCCCGCGAGACGGCCCGCATCATCGCGGAAGGGCTGAACACCCCGTTCGGCACCGCGTATCCGAAGCTCGCCGAACGCGACTACGGCGAGCTGGAGGGCACCTCGGCCGCCGCCGCGATCGCGCGCTGGCCCGACCGGGAGTATCCGGGCGCAGCGTCGCTCGACTCCGTCGCTGTGCACGGGGTCGTGGCCCTGACCCGCATCGCCACCGACTTCCCGGCAAGGCGGTGCTCGTGGTCTGCCACGGCACGCGAGGTGGTGGTGCTCGAGGGGCACGATCGTGCCGCCGCAGTCGCTCGTCGCGGGCATCCCGGGCAAGGTGCGCCGCGAGCTCACTGACGAGGAGGTCGCGGGGTTGCTCGGCAACTCCGCGCGCTATGTGCCGCGGTCGAAGGTGTACAAGGCGGCGGAGGGTCAGGACGCCGCGGGTTAGGACACCGCCGCGATCCGCAGGATCACGACGCCGACGACCGGCACCAGCGCGACGACCAGCGCCAGGATCGCGATGCCGCGCGCGAGACCGCGCACGAGGCAGACGATCGAGATCACCAGCGCCGCCAGCACGAGCGCGGCTCCGGCGAGGAACAGCACGATGAATCCACCCGCTCCGCTGCCGCTGCCGTCGAGGGCGGCGGGAACCCCGAGCACGAAGCCGGCGTACATGGCGGCGGTGCCAAGCACGGCGAGCAGGAGGGCGATGCCGGCAGGGACGCGGGTGGGGCTGACGTAGACGTCGCTGTCACTCATGGCGACCACCCTAGGTGTAGCGACCCGTGAGGTTGTGAAGGCGGCAGGTGGGGGTGTGGCCTCCGAGGGCGGTGTGGGGTCGTCGGTGATTGTATTCCTCGAGCCAGTCGGCGTAGGTGGCTGATCTTGCCGCGTTCGAGAGGTAGGTCGATGCGTAGGCCCACTCGGCGGCGAGGGTGCGGTTGAATCTCTCCACTTTCCCGTTCGTCTGTGGCCGGTAGGGGCGGGTGCGGATGTGCCGGACTCCCTCGCCGAGGGCCGCGGCGAAGTCGTGGGAGCGGTAGCAGGAGCCGTTGTCGGTCATGACGGCTTTGACGGTGAGGCCGGCTTCGGCGAAGTGAGCGCGGGCGCGGATCCAGAACCCGGCGGCGGTGTCCTTCTGTTCGTCGTCGAGCTCTTCGGAGTAGGCCAGGCGGGTGCAGTCATCGACCGCGTGGTGCAGGAACGAGTAGCCGGTCCCGGCGCGGCGGTTGCGGCGTCCGGCGTGACGGCCGAGCATCCGGTGGCCGCCACCGTCAGGGATCCGACCCAGTTTCTTGATATCGACATGCACGATATCGCCCGGCGCGGCCGCCTCGTACCGGATCGGTTTCGGCTTCCGAACGGGCAGCCCGGTGTTGCGGTCCAGATGCGACAGCCGCGGCATCCGATAGCGGGCAAGCACCCGACCCACGGTCGCCGGGTTCAACCCCAGATGCCAGGCGATCCGCCGAGCACCCCACCGCCGGTTGAAGCGGATCGCGACGATCCGCCGCTCCGTGCGACGGTCAAGCTGGGTCGGCGATCGATACGGACGGGAACTGCGATCAGTCATCGGCTGACCCGCCCGGTATCGATCGGCCCACTTCTTCGCCGTCGCCTGCGAACACTGGAACCGTTCCCCAGCCCGGGCGAGCGACCAGCCGCCGACAACGACCGCACGAGCAAGCCGAAGCCGCCCCCTCGGCGTCAAATGAGCATTAGCGTGAACCACGAAGACCTCCGGTCACCGATGCGAGTTGTCAGATACCCACATCGTCCCGGAGGTCTTCACCTACCCGCGACGCACACAACGTCCCGGGTCGCTACACCTAGGTCGCGGCCCAGCAGTTATCACCGCATGCAGGCACATCTCTCTGAGATCCTCACCACTGTCCACTCTCCCCAACTCTTGACCCTCTGACGTTCGCTGATCCGCCAACCGGACCCCGGACTCGCTCATTTCTGACTTCTTCACAAGAATGGACGTATCCTACCTGATATGGTAGCTGTTATCTTAGGTAGGAGGCGAAGGCATGAAAGGTGGCGTGATCCCGTTCCGGGGCACAGGCTCGGATGCCCTGCGCTATCTGGAGTCCGACCGCGCGCGGGCGGACGAGTATTACCTGGAGGCGGGGACCGCCCTGGCCGAGTTCACGGCGGTCGACGCCGAGGGCCGAGTGATCGGCGAGCTCGGGCTGACCGCCGAGGAGTACCGCCAGTGGGTTGGCTGGATCAACCCGCTCACCGGGGAGTCGATGGGCCGACCCCGGCTGCGGGGCGAGGGTGGCCGGGGGTCGCCCCGGTTCATGGAGATGGTCGTGAACGTCCCGAAGTCCCTGTCGGTCGCCGCCGGCCTGCACCCGGAGGTGTCCGAGGCCCTGGACGCCGCCCAGCGGGACGCGGTTGCGGAGATCCGGTCCTGGCTCGGCCAGCACTCGGTCACCCGCGTCGGCGCGCGCGGGAAGCAGGAGGTCGTGCCGATCGAGCAGCTCGAAACCGTGGCCGTGTCGCACAAGACCTCCCGTGCGGGCGACCCGCACCGGCATATCCACTTCCAGATCGGGACGCGCGTGTGGGCGGCCGGTCGCTGGCGCGGGCTCTACACCGCGGCGCTGTTCCGGCAGCAGGGCGCGATCCGCGCCCTCGGCACGGCGGTCATCGCCGCGCACCCGCAGCTCGCCGCGGTGCTCGACGCGCACGGTCTCACCCTTGACCCGGTGACCGGGGAGGTCGCGGAGCTGGTGCCGTGGAAAGCGGTCATGTCCAAGCGCGGGCAGCAGGTGGCGCGCAACCTCGCCAAGTTCGAGGCCGAGTGGGAGGCCGCGCATCCCGGCCAGGAGACGGGGCCGGTGGTGCGCGCCAGGTTGCACGCGAAGGCGTGGGATCATGAGCGGCCGAGCAAGAAGCCCAGCGTGCTCGGCTCCGAGGCCGGCTGGTTGCGCGAGTTGCAGGAGGCTGGCTACACCCCGGACCTGCCGCGCGCCACCGTGCAACCCCTGCGCACGCTGGACGAGCTGGCCGTGCAACAGGTCGCCTCCCGTGCGCTCGACCGCTGCGCGGCTGCTGCATCCGCATGGACCGTGCATGACGTGCAGGAGCAGGTGGCGCACATCGTCACCGAGGCCGGTGTGCGCGCCACCCGCGAGGAGCTGCGCGAGTTCATCACCATCACGACCCGGCTCGCGGCGGACGACTGCCTCTCGATCCTGCCGCCGGATGCGCCACGGCTGGAGCATGTTGCGCACCTCACGACGCTGCACGTAGTGGCCGTCGAGACGGAGCTGCGCGACCGACTGGCTGCACGCGCCACCCGGCCGGTGCACGGCGCAACCCCGCGCGTGCAGGAGCCGGGGCTGGATGCGGACCAGGCGCGCGCCGCCGCCGCGCTCGCCTCCACCCGGCCGCTCGTCGTGGTCGAGGGCGCGGCGGGCGCGGGCAAGACGACCATGCTCGGTGCTGCGATCCGCGCCGCCGGACAGGAGGGTCGTTCGGTGCGGGTGGTGACCCCGACGAAGAAGGCCGCCGACGTCGCCGCCGCCGAGCTGGGCGTGCCGACCGACTCGGTAGCGGCACTCGTCTACGACCACGGGTTCCGGTGGAACGCCGATGGTGTCTGGACCCGGCTGGCCGTGGGCGACACGGACCCGGTGACGGGCGCGACCTACCGCGGCCCGGCGAAGGAGAACCGACTGGCCGCCGCCGAGCGGGTTGTGGTGGACGAGGCGGGGATGCTCGACCAGGACACCGCCCTCGCCCTGCTGACCGTCGCGGACGAGGCCGGCGCGACGCTCGCACTCGTCGGGGACCGGGCGCAGCTCCCCGCCGTGGGGCGCGGCGGGGTGCTCGACATCGCGGCCGCGCTCGTCCCCCGCGTCTACTCGCTGACGAGCCTGCACCGCTTCGCGGACCCCGACTACGCGCAGCTCACCCTCGCCCTGCGGACCGGCCGCGACCCGGCCGAGTTGTTCGACCGGCTCCACGCGCTCGGACTCGTGCGGCTCCACGAGGACACCGAGGCGCTGCGCGCCGCGGTCGCCGCCGAGCGGATCGACGGAGCCGCGATCACCGCGGCGACCAACGACGAGGCGCGCGAACTGAACACTCTGATCCGAGAGGACCGGGTGCGCGCGGGCGCGGTCGACGACGCCCGCACCATCGACGGCGCGGACGGCCTGAGCATCGGCGCCGGCGACCTCATCCAGACCCGCCGCAACGACTCGGAGATGGGCGTGGCGAACCGGCAGACCTGGATCGTCCAGCACGTCAGCGGCGACGGCAGCCTGTGGGTGCGGGACGCCGCGAGCCAGCGGAAGCAGCAGCGCACCGTGCATCTGCCCGCCGAGTACGTCGCCGAGCACGCGCACCTGGCCTACGCCGCGACCGCCTACGGCGTCCAGGGCATGACTGCCCCCGCGTCGCACACCGTCCTGTCGGACGCGCTCGACGCGGCCGGCGTCTACGTCGGCCTCACCCGCGGGCAGGAGGAGAACAGGCTGCACGTCGTCGCCGCGGACCTCGGGGACGCGCGCGAGCAGTTCCAGGCCGCGCTCGAGCGGGACCGCGCCGACCGCGGACTGCGCGAGGCCACCGAGCGGGCGCAGGCCGCCGTCGCGGGCATCGTCGCGGACGGGCCGGTGCGCGTCGTGAACGCCGAGCGCACCCGACTGCGGCAGAGCATCGAGCAGGCCGAGCGCCAGGCGGCACGGTGGGCGGAGGCGGCCGAGGCGATGGAGCGCCAGTCGGCCGCGCACCGCGTCGAGGCCGAGGCGCTGCTGGCCGAGGTCGAGGCCGCCGCCCAGCAGGTCGAGGCGGCACGGGCCGAGGCCGTCCCGCCGCTGGTCGAGCAGGCCGGCACGGACGCCGCCGCGGTCCTCGCGGTCAGGGAGCGCCACGAGACGGCGATCGCCGCCAGGAGCCGTGCCGGGGCGCTGAGGCGTCGGAGCGCCGACCGGGCGCTGACCGAGGCCGAGCGCCAGCGCCACGAGGCCGAGCACCTGACCCGGCAGCGGTGGGGCTCGATCCCGCGTACGCCGGAGCAGGCGCCGGCGTGGGCGCAGGCGGCGGCCGAGCAACAGGCCGAGGCCGACCCGCGGCTGGCCGACGCCATGCGCACGCACGCGCAGGCCCGGCAGGAGCAGCGCCGTGCCGGGGACCGGCAGGAGCGGCAGCGGGCCATGCTGCACACGCGGCTGTTCAGCAAGCCGTACAGCACCGGCAGCCCGCGCCGCCAGGCCGAGAGCGCCCAGCAGCAGGCCGAGGCGCTGCGACGCCAGCTCGCGGAGCTGGAAGCCCTGCCGGTCGCCGAGGCCGCAGCCCAGGTCGAGGCCCGAGCCGAGGCCGAGCGCGTCGCAGCCGAGGCCCTGGCGCGGCGTGCCGCAGAGCTGCACGACTTCACCCGCGACCAGCACCGTCCGAGCCCGAGCAGCGGACCCGACTTCGGGCCGAGCCTGTAGCGACGCGCTCGGGGGCAAGTGCGCGCCGCTCCCCCGACGACTACCCGCGGCGGCCCGGCGGGAGCAGTCCGCGCGAGCGGGTGCGCACGAGCCAGCCCTGCGCGGTGGCGTGGGCGACGCCGTTGATCTTCGCCATCGTGACAGCAGGCGCCGCGTCCCCCTGCGCCGAGAGCTTGCCGTACTGGAGGGCGACCAGCTCGTAGAAGTCGGGCGTGCGCTTCGGGTTCCCGAGCGGCTTGAGCAGATCCCGCTCGCTGATCTTCCGGCCGGAGGGCAGCACGATCTTCCCGCCGGTGATGGTCACCGTGCGCTTCATGGCGAACAGGCGCTCGTTGATCGCCGCCTCGATGCGCGCGGTCGGCAGGGTGCGGAGGTCTTGGCTGGACACGGGATCGCCCGGCCGCCACGGGAGGTAGACGACGCCGGTGATGCGCACCTCCTCGGGCACGGCGAACTGCTGGCGCTGGAGCCGGATGAACACGCGGGTCGCCGTGGCTGTGTGCTCGATGTAGCGCCAGCGGCCGTCGATCGTCTCGTTCTGCTCCGAGTCGAGCTGCGCCTGCCGGTCGGCCTCGGTCGTCACCTGATCGTTGTAGCCCAGGATCGCGTCGATCTGCGCGCTGGCGTCGTCGTCGCGCTCGCCGGGGAACCGGCTCGGCAGATGCCAGCCGTCCGGCAGGTCGGCCGAGACGATCAGGCCGTCATAGGACTGATCGCCGGGTCTGCGCGGGGCTGCGGTCACATCCCGAGTGTACCGAGCGACACGAGCAACTAAAACTCTTGCTGTGATTGGCGTGTTGTGGTCTAATCTAAGACGACAGCAGCAATCGCGGCTGTGATCGTAGATGCGAAGGAGGCCGTGATGGGTCAGAGCGCATCGCCCCTCGACGCTCGGGAGCCCGAGCGCCTGTTCTACTCCGAGGAGGAGACAGCGGCGCTGCTCGGCATCCACCGCACGACCCTGCGCACCCTCGCCCTGGAGGGCCAGGCCCCGGTGGAGCCGATTCGGCTCACCCGGCACAAGCGCGTCTACCGCCGCATCGACGTGCAGCGCCTCGCGGGGCTGGAGCAGTAGGAGCCAGTCATGGGAAGCATCGAGTCCTACGACACGGCCAAGGGCCGTCGCTACCGGGCGCTCTACCGACGCCCGGACAAGAAGCAGACGCAGAAGCGCGGCTTCACCACCAAGAAGGCCGCCGAGCTGTTCCTGGCGACCACGGAGGTCGACATCGCCCAGGGCCGCTACCTCGACCCGTCGCGTGCGCGGGTGACCGTGGCCGAATGGCTCCAGACCTGGATCGCCGCCCGCGGCGACCTCCGGGCGACGACCCGCAGCCGGGTCGAGAACATCATCGCCAAGCACATCGTCCCCGAGTTGGGGAAGATCCCGATCGGCGACCTCACCCGCCTGCGGGTGCAGGAGTGGGCCTCGGCCCTCCCCGGTGCCCCGGCGACCGTCCGCAAGATCGTCAACGTCCTCTCCGGTTCGCTCCGATTCGCGGTCGAGGACGAGCGCCTGCCGTCCAACCCCGCCGCCCGGCTCAAACTCCCCAAGCCCACCAAGTCCCGCAAGCGGTATCTGTCCCACAATCAGGTCGCCGCGCTCGCCCAGGCCATTGACGAGATGAAGGATGGGCGCGAGTACGGCTACGGCCTCGTCGTCCTCGTGCTCGCCTACTGCGGCCTGCGCTGGGGCGAGCTGTCCGGGCTCCGCATCCGTGACCTCGACCTCGACGCGAAGCACCCGCGCCTCACCGTCGAGCAGACCGTCGTGGCCGACAAGGGCTACCAGCGCATCGAGCCGCCGAAGGACTACGAGCACCGCAGTATCCCGATCCCGGCGTTCCTCGTCGGGCTGCTCCGCGCGCAGATCGCCGGGCGCCCGGCCTACGCCCCGGTGTTCTACGGCATCCGCACCGGCACCTGGCTTCGCAACCACGTCTACCGGGTCGGCTGGTTCGACACCGCGGCCGAGGCGGTCGGGATCAAGGGCCTCACCCCGCACGAGCTGCGGCACACCGCTGCCTCGCTCGCCGTCAGCGCCGGCGCGAACGTGAAGGCCGTCCAGCGGATGCTCGGGCACGCCTCGGCCGCGGTGACCCTCGACGTGTACGCCGACCTGTTCGATGACGACCTGGACGGTGTTGCCACGGCGCTGAACCTCGCGGCCATGCAATCAGATGTTGCCAATCTGTTGCCAAAAGCGGCATAGCGCCCGTTCGAGCCTTTCGGCAGGAACAAGAAAACCCCCGGCTGACCGGGGGTCTTCTTGTTGGTGACCCCAGCGGGATTCGAACCCGCGTTACCGCCGTGAGAGGGCGGCGTACTAGGCCGCTATACGATGGGGCCTCACAAGACAACCGTACAAGTATGCCACGGCAGAACGAGGGCGACAAATCAGGAGCGCGCCGGGGCGCGACGCTTGCCCAGGGCCTCGCAATAGCGGTTGACTTCAAGGATGCGCCTCACCAAGAACGAACACGCCGCCCTCCTCCTCGAAGAAGCCGGGCGCTCGCTCATCATCGACCCGGGCTCGCTCAGCACCCCCTTCACGGACCTCACGGGAGTCGTCGCTGTCGTCCTCACCCACGAACACCCCGACCACTGGACGCCCGAACAACTCGACCGCATCCGCAAGGCCTCCCCCGGCGTCCCCATCTACGGACCCGAAGGCGTCGCGGCCGCAGCATCCGACTACGACATCACCGTCATCGGACCCGGCGACACCGTCGTCATCGAACCCTTCACCCTCCGCTTCTTCGGCGGCGCACACGAGATCATCCACAGCTCCATCCCCCAGATCCAGAACGTCGGCGTACTCGTCAACGACGCCCTCTACTACCCGGGCGACTCCTACGCCGTACCCGAAGGCGTCGACGTCAAGGTGCTCGCCGCACCCCTCGGCGCCCCCTGGCTCAAGATCTCCGACGCCATCGACTTCGTCCTCGCCGTCAAGCCCCGCCGCGCCTTCGGCACCCACGACATGACCCTCTCGGTCGTCGGACGCGACATGCACCGCGCCCGCCTGCAGTGGGCCACCGCCCAGAACGACGGCGAATTCCTGCTCATCGAACCCGGCGAATCGATCGATATCTAAGGCAATCGGATGCCTCGCCACGCACGCATCCGACGGACGACCCTGGTCGCGGTCGGACTCGCGGTCGCGGCACTCGCGCTCAGCGCGTGCGGACCGTCCGAGCCCGACCACGGCGGCGTGCGTGGCGAACCCACCCTCACCGGCCAGGCACTCGTCGTCACCGGCATCGAAGAGTCAACGGATGGGATGGGACCCGCGGTGCGAGCCTGGGCGACCGACGGATACCTCGTCGTGACGACCCTCGGCTCGGGCAGCTGCCCGAACATCCCCGAGATCGACGACATCACGGACGACACGGTGTCGCTGTCGATCTCGAGCGAGACCGAGGGCCCCTGCACGGCCGACCTCGGCCCGACCACCTTCGAGCTGCCGGTCGACCAAGACCTGGCCGGCTACACGGTCGACGTCACGTTCGAGGACTGACCCCCGCCATCCGCGAGACTTCACCGCTCTCACGTATCCGACCCGAAAACGAAACAGAGGCGAAGTCTCGCGCCCGTGGTGCACGGGGCTGGGGCGCGGGAGCCGCAAGAATGTGGGCATGGATACGCCCAGCGCCACGAAGACCGCCCGATCACGCGAGCGCGGCGTCGAACGCCTCGTCACCTTCACCGACGCCGTCGTGGCGATCGCCATCACCCTGATCGTCCTGCCGCTCATCGACGCGGCACAGGAGTACCACACCAAGACCGCGGCCGCGTTCTTCCACGACAACGCCCTGAGCCTGCTCGCGGCCGCGCTCAGCTTCGTGCTGATCGCATCGTTCTGGAAGATGCACCACCGCGTCTACATCGACGTGATCGCCACCACGCCCGCTCTCATCAACGCGAACCTGCTCTGGGTCGCCGCCATCGCATTCCTCCCGCTACCGACAGTGATGGTCGTCGAGACCGCCGACAACACCGCGCTCGGCTCCGCGATCTACATCGCCACGATCCTCGCGACGATCGTCGCCATCCGCCTGCAGAAAGAGATCATCGTGCGCCGGGGCCTTCGGGGGCCGGATGCTCCCCCCGTACGCACCTCGTGGACCGACTGGTTGTCGGTTCCGCTCGGGGTACTCGCGCTCGTCATCGCGATCGTCTTCCCCGCCACGAGCCTGTACCCGCTCCTGCTGCTCATCCTCGCGCAGCCGATCAGCTCGCTCGTGCACCGCCGCGACCACGACTGAACCCGCCCTCGCCGCGTCCCACCCCTTCACACAACCGACGGGCGGAAGGGTGAAAAGGTGGGACGCAACGGGGCGGGTCCGGGCGGCTGGCCGCGTCAGGCGGCGGGCTGGAAGGCGGCGACGGGAACCGCGCCGGCCGGGGCGACCTCGGCCACCGGCTCGCGCTTGCGGACCCACGTCTTCAGACCGACGACCGCGAACGCGGCGACGACCGCACCGGCGATCAGGGCGATGAGGAAGCCCCAGATCGGGTTGATGGCGAAGAAGACGAAGATGCCACCGTGCGGGGCGAGCGACGAGACGCCAAACGCCATGCTCAGCGCACCCGTGACCGCGCCACCGAGCATCGAGGCCGGGATGACGCGCAGCGGGTCGACCGCGGCGAACGGGATCGCACCTTCCGAGATGAACGCGGCACCGAGCAGCCAGGCCGCCTTGCCGTTCTCACGCTCGACCTGCGAGAACCGGCGACGGGCGAGCACGGTCGAGGCGAGCGCCATCGCGAGCGGGGGCACCATGCCGGCGCACATGACGGCACCCATGATGAGGTACGGAGCCGAGTAGATGTCGCTGGTCGATGCCGCGGCGAGCCCTGCGGTCGCGAACGTGTACGCGACCTTGTTGACCGGGCCACCCAGGTCGAAGCACATCATGAGTCCCAGGATGATGCCGAGGCCGATCGCCGAGGCACCGGTGAGGCTGTTCAGCCAGTCCGAGAGCCAGATCACGAGCTGGGCGATCGGGCGACCGAGCAGCAGCACCATGAGGCCCGAGGCGAAGATCGACCCGACCAGCGGGATGATGACGACGGGCATCAGGCCGCGCAGCCACCGCGGGGCGGGGATGCGTCCGATCCACCAGGCGATGAATCCGGCGAGCACGCCACCGACCATGCCGCCGATGAAGCCGGCTCCCATGAGGCCGGCCACGGCCCCCGCGACGAAACCGGGTGCGATACCCGGCCGGTCGGCGATCGCGAAGGCGATGAAGCCCGCGAGCACCGGCACGAGGAAGCCCATCGATGTCGCACCGATCATGAAGGCGACCGAGCCGAGGTACTGCCCCAGCCCACCCTCGGGCAGATCGACGAGCGAGTTGTCGATGATGACGGTCGCCGCGAAGTCGGTGACCTCGTACCCGGCGAGCAGGAAACCGAGCGCGATGAGCAGACCGCCACCCGCGACGAACGGGATCATGTAGCTGACACCGGTGAGCAGCCAGCGCTTGATGCGCGCCCCGACCGACTCGTTCGCGGTGTTGGTGCTCGCCGTCGCGGCCGAGCCGTCGGCGTTCGAGGCCGGCACACGGTCGGCGGTCGGATCGGATGCCGCGGCCACCGCCTCGGCGACGAGCGCGTCGGCGTGGTCGATTCCGCGCTTGACCGTCGTGCGGATGACCGGCTTGCCGGCGAACCGCTGGGGCTCGCGCACGTCGACGTCCACCGCGAAGATCACGGCGTCGGCCGAGGCGATGATCGCCGGGTCGATGGCCTTGTAGCCGCTCGAGCCCTGAGGCTCGACGATCACGTCGACATCGGCCTTCTGACCCGCGGCCGCGAGGGCGTCGGCGGCCATGTAGGTGTGGGCGATGCCGGTCGCACAGGCCGTGACCGCGACGATGCGCGGGCGGGAACCGTGCTCGGGCGTGACGGGAGCGACGACCGCGGGCTCGGCGATCGGGGCCGCATCGGTTGCAGCGGGCGCAACAGCCGGGGCCGGGACATCCTCTTCGCCGATCGCGACGCGGACGATCGAAACGACCTCGGCGTCGGACTTCGCCGCGCGCAGCGCCGACGTGAAGTCGTCCTGCATGAGGTTGCGCGCGAGCTTCGAGAGCACCGCGAGGTGTGCCTCGGCGGCGTCCGCGGGAGCGGCGATCAGAAAGACGAGGTCGGCGGGTCCGTCCTCGGCCCCGAAGTCGACGCCGGGCGTCAACCGCGCGAAGGCGAGCGAGGGGACGGTGACGGCCGCGGTCTTGGCGTGCGGGATCGCGATCCCGCCCGGCAGGCCGGTCTCGTCGGTCTGCTCGCGCGCCCAGGCGGCGTCGAACAACGCGCCTGCGTCGGTCGCGCGGCCCTGCGCGGCGACGCGCTCGGCCAGGGCGCGGATGACCGCGGCCTTGTCGAGCCCGAGAGCGACGTCGAGGCTGACGAGCTCGGGGGTGATGGTCGCTGGCTGTGGTGTGCCTGCTTCTGACATTGCGTGACCTCCTATGGCCGGTAGTACGAAGAGTGCTGTTCAGGGGGATCCGGACACCACGCGACGACATTGATTCGAGCAATGTCGACGTGTCCCGGGGGAAGATCTGCGGGTGTGGGGGCTTGAGAGCCGGGAAGGGATGCCGCGGCCGCTCCGTACTGGATCGCCCGGCGCAACCGCCCCGGCGCATCGAGCCCGTCGACGTCGCCCAGCACGAACCCGGCGAGCGAGCTGTCGCCCGCGCCGACCGTGCTGACGAGCGTGATGGGAGGCGGGGTGCCCGCCCAGGCGCCGTCGGCGTCGATCAGCACCGCGCCATCACCACCGAGCGTGACCAAAGCGGACCCGACTCGATCCGGCACGAACGAGCGCGCCAGCTCGACGACGCGGTGAATCAGGTCGGATGAGTCGGCTGTGGTCTCGAGCGTCACGGCGGCGAGCTCGGCGAGTTCGTCCTCGTTCGGCTTGATCAGGTCGGGGTGGCCCCGCTCGACCACCGCCGCGAGGGCCGGGCCGGACGTGTCGACCGCGATGCGCGGAGCATGCGCACCCCAGCGCTCCCGGACGGCGTCGATCACGTCGACGTAGAAGTCATCCTCCACACCCGGCGGAAGCGAGCCCGCCAGCACGAGCCACTCGGCCCCGTCGCACGCGGCGGCGACGGTCTGGACCATCTGCGCAGCCTCGGCGGGTGAGAGCACGGCGCCCGGCATATTGATCTTCGTCGTCTCACCCGTCGGGTCGGTCAGAGTGAGGTTGACGCGGGCGTGACCCTCGATCGGCACGACATACGCGCAGGTGCCGGTGGCCGCGAGGATCGCCGCATACGGGTCTTCGGACGCGAGCGGCAGCACGGCCAGTGCCTCGTGACCGGCGGCCTTTATGGCCCGGGCGACGTTGATGCCCTTGCCCCCGGCATCCTCACGCCCTGGTGTTCCGGGCTGCACATCGCCCGGCCGGAGCGCGGCCTCGAGGGCAATCGAACGGTCGAGGGCGGGGTGGGCGGTCAGGGTGACGATCACGGCAGCCACACCTCCGCGCCCGCAACAGCCAGGGCGTCGGCGAGGTCGGCCGGCAGCGGGGCATCTGTCACGACCACATCGATGTCGTCCAGTCGGGCGAAACGCACGAGGTACTCCTGTCCGGCCTTGCTCGAGTCGGCGAGCACGATCACCCGGCGGGCCGATTCGACGATGGCCTGCTTGACCGCGGCTTCTTCGGGGTCGGGTGTGCTGAGGCCGAACGGCGCCGCGAGCCCGTTGGTGCCGATGATCGCGACGTCGGGGCGCAGGGACTCGATCGCGCGGACGGTCGACGAACCGACTGCCGCGGCGGTCAGCCCGCGGACGCGTCCGCCGATGACGGAGAGCGCGAGGTCTCCGCGCGCACCGAGTTCGGCCGCGATGGGGACGGAGTGCGTGACGACCTCGGCCGTCGCGCCGACAGCACGCAGGTGATCGCCGAGCGCGCGGGCGAAAGCCGCGGTCGTCGTGCCGGCGTCGACGAACACCGAACCGCGAAACCCGGTGGGTATGGCGGCGAGGGCGCGCGTGGCGATGTCAGCCTTCTCGTCGCCGCGCTGCAGACCGCGCTCGGCGACGGCGATCTCCACCGTGCTCGAACGATCCAGCGCCACCGCTCCCCCGTGCACGCGCCGGAGAGCTCCGGCGCGTTCGAGGGCGTCGAGGTCGCGCCGAACGGTCTCGGTGGTGACGTCGAACGTGCGGGCGAGGTCGACGACGGAAACACGGCCTTCAGACGAGAGCCGGCGCTCAATCGCGATCTGGCGCTCCGTTGCGTACATAACTAACCCCCGTTGGCGTTTCCCACACAATACAACTCAAAACAACATAAAACAAGAGTGATTCGCAACGGGGTCGCGGCCGACTGGACACAACTCCGGTCGAATGTTGCCCGGGGTGCCTCTGGCGACGTAAATCGGGCCCGGCGCGGCGATCCCTCCGGAGTGTTGTCCACGGGTCGCGCCCGAAGACCCCCCGAATCCACGCGCGGGTGCGTCCGCGATGGACCTAGGAGAGTTCGAACTCCGAGTCGGCCAGAACCACACGGACCTCGACGCTGTCCCCACGCAGGGTGAAGCGCACCGCTGTGCCGTCACCCGCGTCCGGGTAGCGCTCCTCCACGTCGCCGGGGACGGGCGATCCGGGGTAGACCATCATGTCGGCGACCGGATCGAGTCCCCTCGGAACGCAGCTGAGCGCGCGGACGTCTTGGGGGCCGTCCGACACCAGAACGCACCGCACCGGTGCGTCCGTGGTACCCCACACCTGCAGCCCCGCGAAGTCCTCGAACCGGGTGAAGTCCTCCATGTCGGCGCCGATCTGACGCAGGAAGAGGCGGTAGTCGGTGCTGAGCTGCTCATCGGCGTACTGAGGATCGACCCGCAGAGATGCATCCGCGCGATCGGTGAACAGGCCCGGCACGATCGCGAGGACGAGCACCACGACGAGCCCGACGGCGGCGATGGCGAGGGCGCGCGGGTTGCGCGACCACCGCCCGAGGCGCCGTGCCCACGACCGTGCGGGCGGTGCGGCGGGCGCGGTGGATGCGGGGGCGGCGGATGCGGGGGCCGAAGCATCCGGCTTATGGGGATCGCTAGCACTCGGTGCAGCGTCGCCGTCCGCGAATCGCGGCACCGGCAGCGGCGGGCGTGGCGGAACGGGTGGCACGGCGATCCAACCCACGGAGGATGGCGAGGGCGCTTGGCGACGCATGCCCTCGAGTTCACGCAGCCGCGCGACCGCGACGGGATCCGAGTCGATGTCGGCGTCGGGACCGTAGGCCCGCAGTCGCAACTCCCGCAGCTCCGCATCGCGGGCGCTGAGGTCGGCATCGCGCTCGTCGGGGTCGGCATCGTCGCCGCCCGGCGCCCTGGGCGTCATGTCTCCATTATCGGCGCCCCCGCGGCGGACGGGCCCGTCTCGCCCTATCCGTCCCTCCCGATCCCGCCCCGCCCGTCCCGCCCTATCCCGCCCCGCTCCATCCCGCCCCGCCCCACCCGTACAGCGAGACACCTCTCGTGCGTCGAGACACCACATGCCACAGGGTGTTTCGACGCGCGAGGGGTGTTTCGCTGAGGGGGACGGCCTCACGCTCCCGGGGCGAGCAGCCCGCTCTCGTAGGCCACGATCACGAGTTGCGCTCGGTCGTGGGCGTAGAGCTTGGTCATGATGCGGTTGACGTGCGTCTTCGCGGTGTGTGGCGATATGAACAGCTCGTCCGCAATGTCCTGATTCGAGCGACCCCGCGCGACCAGCAGCAGAACCTCGCGCTCCCGCTCGGTCAGGTGCGCCAGCTCGGGCGGCACGACGCCCACCGCCGCGGGCTGACGCGAGGGCAGCACGTAGCGGGTGATCAGGGCTCGGGTCGCGGTCGGCGAGAGCAGGGCATCCCCCGCGTGCACGGCGCGGACGGCCCGCACGATCTCTTCGGGCTCGGCACCCTTGCCGATGAACCCGCTCGCCCCCGCTCGCAACGCCGCGACGAGGTATTCGTCCTCCTCGAACGTCGTGAGGATGAGCACGCGGGTCTCGGCGAGCGTCGGGTCGGAGCAGATCGCCTCGGTGGCCGCGATGCCATCGACCTGAGGCATCCGAATGTCCATCAACACCACGTCAGGCTTCAGCTCGGTAGACATCGTGATGGCCACGGCGCCGTCGGCGGCCTCGCCGAGGACGATCATGTCGTCGGCGTTCTCGAGCAGGTCGCGCACCGCCGAACGGATGAGGGACTGGTCGTCCACGATCAAAACCCTTGTCATGTCGCGCCGTTCTCCGCGGGTTTCGTCAGGGGCAGGCTTGCCGCAAGTCGGTACCCGCCGGGGGTCGAGCCCGCCCGGACAGAACCGCGGACCGCCGCCACGCGCTCGCGCAGACCGGTGAGCCCATGGCCGGCCCGTGATTCGGGATCCGCGGCCTGGTCATCCCGGACGGGGTTCGTCACGACGACCAGCAACGCGTCGGGCCCCGCCTCGAGCAGGACGTGGGCGCGGTGCAGAGCCCCGTGCTTATGAGCATTCGTCAGCCCTTCCTGCACAACGCGGTATGCGATCCGCTGGAGCGGCACCGGCACGGCCGTCAGGTCGCCCTCTCGGCGCACCCCCACCTCGAGGCCGGTGTCCTGAAACCGCGCGACCAGGTCGTCCAGCCGCTCGAGTCCCGGTTGAGGAGGACGAACGGATGTCCCGTCCTCGCCGCCTTCATCGGCCCGCAGCATCTCGAGCAGATCGCCGATCTCTGCCAAGACCGCGCGTGAGGCGCGTCGGATGCTGGCGAGCGCCTCGCGCGTCTTCTCGGGACGTGTCTCGAGCGATGTCGATGCCACGCCCGCGTTCAGGCTGATGACCGAGATCTGATGCGCAACGGCATCGTGCAGGTCGCGCGCGATGCGCAAGCGCTCCTCGGTGATCTGACGCTGCGCCTCGACCTCACGCGTCTTCTCGGCGCGCAGAGCCCGCTCCGTCATCTCGCTGATGTACTCGCGCCGCGAGCGGGTCGCATCCCCCGCCGCGGCCGCGAACGCCACCACGAAAGCGAACTGGACGGTGCGGGGGTCGAAAACGTCGCCGATCGCGGCGAGTGCGCTCAGCAGAACGATGCCGGGGACCGCAACCGCCATCGTGATGAGCGTCCGCCGCCGGGTCGAGCGGTTCGCGACGCCGAACATGGCGATCGCGGCGGCGAGTACGAGACCCGGACCGATGGTGCCGAGCAGCGCCGCGATGCCGAAGCACCCCAGGCAGGCGGCGAGGATCGACAACGGCCAACGCCGCCGCAGCGGCAGCAGCACCGCGGGGAGCAGCGCGACGACCACCACGAGCGGGCTGTCGGCGCGGAACTCGTGAGCAGGAAACGGCACGAGCGCAGCCACCACGATCAATGCGGCCGCGATGAGATCGCCAACCCACGCGGGTGGGTGGTGATGCGGCATCGCCCACGCCCCGTCGTACTCCATGGGTCTCATCACACCAGTGTGCCGCGCGCATGGGCCGCACGCGTCGTCCCCTCGTGGCAGGTCCCGTACCGCGAACGCGGTAGACGGATGCATCCGCTCGGAGGACGCGCAAGCGACGGCCGCCGATGACTCTGGGTATATGACTCCCCACACCCGAAGGGCACACACATGACCGCCCCACTGATTTCGGTCACCGACGTCCACAAGTCCTACGGACGCGGCGCCAACCGCTTCGATGCCCTCCGCGGTGTCAGCCTCGACATTCGTGCGGGCGAGAGCGTCGCGATCGTCGGCAAGAGCGGGTCGGGCAAATCGACCCTCATGCACCTGCTCGCGCTCCTCGACCAGCCGACGAGCGGACGCATCGACCTCGAGGGCACCGACACCCGGACCCTCCGGGGACGGGCCCTCAACCGCACCCGCAACCGCACGTTCGGGTTCGTGTTCCAGCAGTTCTTCCTCACGTCCGGCACGACCGTGCTCGACAACGTCATGCTGCCGATGAAGATCGCCGGGGTCGGCCGTCGCGAGCGCAAGCGCCGGGGGCTCGCCGCCCTCGCTCAGCTGGAGCTCGACGACAAGGCCCGCAACAAGGCCCTCGACCTCTCGGGTGGCCAGAAGCAGCGCACCGTCATCGCGCGCGCTCTCGTCAACAACCCGCGCGTCATCTTCGCCGACGAACCGACCGGAAACCTCGACACCGCCACCGGCGCGGTCGTCGAAGACATCCTGTTCGGGCTCAACCGCGAGCACGGCATCACGCTGATCGTCGTCACCCACGACGAAGACCTGGCGGCGCGCTGTGACCGGCGCATCCTGATCCGAGACGGCCTGATCGTCGCGGACGAGGCGGTGGCGGCATGAACACCTCGGACCTCATCACCACGGCCATCTCGCAGACCTTCCGATCGAAGGTCCGGACGACCCTCACGATCCTCGCGATCTTCGTCGGAGCGTTCACCCTCGTGCTGACGAACGGGCTCGGCACCGGCATCAACCGCTACATCGACGACACCGTCAGCTCGATCGGCGCGACGGATGTGATGACGGTCACGCAACCCTCGGGGGCGGGTGTGGCAGCCGGCGGCGGGCCGATCGAATACAACCCCGACGCGATCGCCGCAGGCCCCACCGCCCCGCCCGGCAGCACCGTCGTCGCCCTCGACCAGACCGACCTCGACGCGCTGGCCGCGATCGACGGCGTTCTGCGCGTCGAACCGACCATCTCGGTGAATGCCGATTACGTGCAGTTCGACGACGGCACGCCGTACGTGACGGGCGTCGGTCGCTTGGTGGCGGGCCAGACCATCCAGCTGGCCGCCGGATCGGAACCGGATGACTCCTCGGGCACCCCCGAGGTCACCCTCCCCCTGTCGCTGGTCGAGCCGCTCGGGTTCCACGATGCCGAGTCGGCGATCGGGCAGACCGTGACGTTCGGGATCACGGATGCCGAACGCCGGTCGCACACGGTCGAAGCCACCGTCACGGGAGTTTCCGAACAGGCGTTCGCGGGTCCGACCACGACCGTGACCCCCAACCAGGCGCTCACGGACGCGCTCGTCGAGTTCCAGAACATCGGGGTGCCCGCCGCCGAGCAGGAGCGCTTCGCGCAGGCCAGCGTCTTCTTCGACCCGAACGCCACGATCGAAGAGATCGACGCGCTGAAAGATCGTCTCGCGGATGAGGGCTACACGGGCACGACCGTCGCGGACCAGCTCGGCACCTTCACCGCGATCATCGACGGCATCGTGCTGGTGCTGAACGCGTTCGCGATCATCGCGCTGCTCGCGGCGAGCTTCGGCATCGTCAACACGCTCTACATGTCGGTGCAGGAACGCACGCGCGAGATCGGACTCATGAAGGCCATGGGCATGGGGTCGGGCCGCGTGTTCAGCCTGTTCAGCCTCGAAGCCGTGTTCCTGGGCTTCCTGGGAAGCGCGATCGGAGCCGCCGTCGCGATCATCGTCGGCACGGCGCTGAGTTCGGCTCTGGCCGACACGCTCCTCGCCGATCTGCCGGGCCTGACGCTCTTGGCGTTCGACCCGATCTCGATCGCGACGGTCATCCTGATCGTGATGGGCATCGCGTTCTTGGCCGGCACCCTGCCCGCGGCTCGCGCCGCGAGCGCCGACCCGGTCGAGTCCCTCCGCTACGAGTAGGCCCGGGCTCGGGCATCCGGTCCCGTCCGCCGCAACCCGCCGCCCCGGTCCGGCCCGGCCCGGTCCGGTCCCGCACAGCGAAACACCCCTCGTGCATCGAGAAACCCGATGCCGAGGGGTGTTTCGTCGCGCGTGGGGTGTTTCGGCGCGGCAGAACGGATGCGCGGAGCTCAGGCCTCGCTCATCGCGACCTTCTCGGCCTGACCCTTCGCGGCGTAGAACGCGGCGCGCGCCGCGAGGCGGCGGGTCTGCTCGGCCTGGCCGGCGTCGAGCTCGTCCTGCGGAACCTCGAAGTTCGGCACGTGCGGCTTGCCGTTGTACTTCTCGATGTAGGCGTCGAGCTCGGGGCCCGACGTCCACGAGGTGATCAGGCAGTAGCGCGGCTCAGTGCCCGGGTGGGTGGCGGCGTGCCACAGACGCTGCGTGTCGACGATCAGCTGAGCGCCGGCAGGCAGGGCGATGCGCACCTCACCCTCGGGGTCGGTGCGGTTGTCGCGCAGCACGAAGTAGCTCGTCTTGTCGTCGGTGAGGTTGAAGAATCCGCGGACGACCCAGCCCGTGCCATCCGGGTTCAGACGGTTGTTGTCGTCCTGGTGCAGGTTGTAGAGGCAGTCGGCGTAGGTGTTCGGCTGCAGCTCGATCACGCGGCAGCGGCCGACGTTCGCGCCCGGCTCCATGGCGCGACGCGTGAGGTTGGGCGCCTTCTTGGTCTGCGAGTCGATCCAGACGCCGTCCTTGTCGGTGCGCGGCGGCTTGTGGTTCCAGAAGCCGTTGCACTCGATGTCGCCGAAGGCGCTGGCCAGGGGCGCGAAGCGCGTGTCGCCCGAGGACTTCCAGTCGTTGTACTCGATGTCGAGCCACTCTTTGGGGTCGAGCTCCTGGTTGTAGGAATCGAGCACCACATAGCCGGTCTCTTCGAGCGCTGCGGATTTGATGTAACCCATAAGGTGACATGCCTTTCGTCAGAGGGCCAGCACGTTTTAACAGGCCCAACTTAGGCAAGCCTACCTCCGGCTCCTGAACGCGCTCCGGAGCCCCGGCCGTGAATAACGGAGCGGGTGGAACGGATGCCTAGACTGGACCGCGCGGGTGGTTCGCCCCCGCGGTTCCGAGGCATCAGGGGGCGAAGCAAGACATGGGCAGTGCCACCAACGTCGACGCGGTCGCGGTCAACACGGTCGCCTGGCTGTCGGCGCCCGACACCACGATCGTCGTCCCCGTCTACCAGCGCCGGTACCGCTGGGACATCGGCGGGTGCGAGCAGCTGCTCGGCGACATCCGTGCCGTCGCCGACCTCGACGACCGCAGCATGCACTTCATCGGCTCCATCCTCTCGACCGCAGCCGCGGATCCTGATGCCTCCGGCACCGCGGGCGAGCTCGTGCTGATCGACGGACAGCAGCGCATCACGACGCTCATGCTGCTCGTCGCGGCCCTGCACCACACCGTCAAGGACGACGACCCCGCCCTCGCGGCCGAGCTCGAGCGCGTGCTCGTGCGGGCGGATGACCCCGACCACACCCAGCCCACCCGCACCAAGCTGCGTCCGCACAGCGCGTGGGCCCGCGTGTTCGAGAGCGTCGTTCTCGACCGTGGCGGAACCGAGCATCCCGAGACCGAGGACGCGTACCGCGAGTCGCGATTCGACGACAACTACGCGTTCTTCCGCAGCCAGGTCCGCCGCGACGAGGTTCCCCGCATCTGGCGCGGACTCCAAAAGCTCGAGCACGTCGCCATCACGCTCGGGTCGGGCGCGAACGCGCAGCAGATCTTCGAGAGCCTGAACTCCACGGGCGAGCCGCTGCGCGACCACGAGCTGATCCACAACTACGTGCTCATGGGCCTCTCACACGCCCAACAGAGCGAGATCGAGGATGCCTACTGGGTCCCGATCGAGCGCAACACGGGTGAGGCGATCGCGAGCTTCTGGCGCCACTTGCTCGTCATGACGACGGGCCGAGAGGTCGCCGTCGCGGGCGAGCGGAGCGTGTACGACGCCTTCCGTCAACGCTTCCCCCGCATGGACCTCGACACACTCCGGACGGATGCCGCAGAGTGGCGCGACTACTCCGACATCTATCGCATCCTGCTCGATCCGTCGCAGGAACCGGATGCCGAAATCGGCCGCCAGCTGGGATATGTCAACACCTTCGGGCGCGGCATGTATCCGCTCGTCATGCGCGCGTACCGCGACTACGCGCTCGGCGTGACCGACCGCGCCGAACTGATCGCGACACTCGAGAGCATCCAGTCGCTGCTGCTGCGGCGGACGATCTCGGGTCTGTCGAACGACCGACTGGTCGCCCGCCTCTGCCGTGCGCGTGAGGATGGACCGGATGCCCTGGTCCGGGCCATCGCGCGCATCATGCCGTCGAACGAGCGCGTTCGTGTTGAACTCAAGTACGGCGCTCTCCCCCACGCCGCCTACGTCCTCGGGCGACTGGCGGGTGTCGAGAGCGCGGGTGGGCTCGACGGCGACGGGCTGGAGATCGAGCATGTCTTCCCTCTCGCCCCCGCCGATACCTGGACGGGCGACGGCGAGCGCGCCTGGGCCGACTACACCGAGGACGAGCAGAACAGCCACCGCGCCCTCGCCCCGACCCTCGGCAACCTGACGCTGATCGAGACGGGCCTCGCCGAGCGCGGGTTCGACGCATCCTTCCCCGAAAAGCGCGACGTGCTCTATCCGAAGAGCCGTCTGGCGCTCACGACGGCGATCGCGGACACACCCGCGTGGGGTACCGCCGCGATCACCGCCCGCACCGCGGCGCTGACCGAGGCGTTCGTCGACATCTGGGCGCGACCGCAGGTGATCGCTATCGACGATGACGGGCTCACGCCGATCCTCGACGCGGTGCGCCGCCGCGGCTGGCCGCGCGGGTGGGAGCGCGAGTTCGAGTACGTCGAGTACCGCGGCGAGCACTGGGAGGTCTACGACATCAAGTACCTCTTCAACCGCATCTTCAAGCGCCTCTGGGCCGACGGTCGCGAGCACGTCGTTGCCTTCAGCGCCCGACGCGGTGGCCCGCTCTATCCCGAGCAGGCGTGGAACGGGCAGTGGGATGCGCTCGACCAGTCGACGTTCTTGTACATGGGGTGGGACTCGAGGTACATGCTGACGGCCGTACAGGGCGTGCTCGACGAAGCCGGCATCGCGTCGGAGGTCTTCGTGAAGTACTCCTACACCGGCGCCGCGATGTAGCCGGGGTCCACCCCCGACGCAGCGCCGCGCATCCGGTTTCCCCTCACCTCGACGCAACGCCGCACATCCGGTTTCCCCTCGCCTCGAACGGACGCAACACGCCGTCTCGCGCGGAGCGGCACGGCGTGTTGCGTCCGTTCGAGCGTCGGCGCGGGCCGGAACCCCGACCTTATTCGTCGAGTTCGCCGCCGTCTGCGGGAGAGGGATGCCCCTCGGCCGGCAGCGGCTCCGATGCTTGCGACCCTTCGGGCCGGTCGGGATCAGCGCCCTCGGCCTGGCTCGGCTTACCGGCGGGTCCGTCGAACTTGTCATCCTGAGTGTTCATGTGTTCACCTTCGCTCTGACCGTGCCCTCACGCGAGGGGCTTGACGGCGACGGTATCGCGGGTGGGACCTGCGGCATCCGTTGCCCGCGTCCGGACCGCGACGAGGTGTGGCAGACTGGCTGCCGCGCTCCTGCGGCACTCCGGCCGCGTGTGAGAAGGAGCGAATCGAAGGACGGGTCATGGCGGGTATCGGTTCCGGCGTACATCGCTGACCGACTCGCGCACCCTTGCGTCTCTCGTGTCAGCACCCCTGACACAACCCGGAGATCCGCATGCCCGCTTTTCGTCCTTCCGTCGTGCTTCACGACCTCACCTTCGCCTGGCCCGATGGTTCCCCCGCCATCGATCACGTCTCGGGCGCCTTCGACCGCGGCCGCACGGGCCTCGTCGGCCTGAACGGTGTCGGCAAGTCCACGCTCCTGCGCATCATCGCGGGAGACCTCTCGCCGACGGGCGGTAGCGTCACCGCCAACGGCGTCGTCGACTATCTGCCGCAGAACCTGACACTCAGACCGCACAACACCGTCGCCGACCTGCTGGGTGTGCGAGACACCCGCGATGCTATCCGCGCGATCGAGGGCGGCACGATCGAGCAGCACCTGTTCGATCTGGTCGGCGACGATTGGGATGTCGAGGCACGATCGATCGCGGCACTCGCTGCCGCGGGGATCAACGTCGAAGACCTCGACCGTGCCGCCAACACACTGTCGGGCGGAGAGACGATGCTGACTGCGCTCGTCGACGTCTCACTGCGCCGCGCCGACATCGCCCTGCTCGACGAGCCGACCAACAATCTCGACGGCGAAGCGCGCGAGCGCGCGTACGAGCTGGTCAGCGGATGGCGCGGCACCCTCATCGTCGTGAGCCACGACACAGCCCTGCTCGAGCTCATGGACAGCACGGCCGAACTGCGCGCCGGGTCCCTCTCGGTCTACGGGGGCCCCTACAGCGCCTATCGGGAGCACGTCGAGGCCGAGCAGGAGGCGGCCGAGCGCGCCCTCCGAGCGGCCGAGCAGACCCTCAAGACCGAGAAGCGGCAGCGCGTGCAAGCCGAGGAGAAGATCGCGCACAGCGAGCGGCAGGGCCGGAAGGATGCCTCGAACCGCAAGTATGTTAAGGCAGTCGTGAACGACCGCCGCAACTCCGCCGAGAAGGCGCAGGGCAACCGGCGCGGCATCCTCGATTACAAGATTCAGAGCGCGCGCGAGGCGGTCGATGCGGCGGGCTCGCGGGTACGCGAGGACGACCGCATCTCGATCCAGCTGCCCGACCCCGGCGTGCCGCGCACGCGGCGCATCGCCCGTCTCGTCGGCGGCGACGGGCGTGAGGTGCTCGTGCAAGGCCCCGAGCGCATCGCCCTGACGGGCCCGAACGGCGTCGGTAAGACCACGCTGCTGCGGGGCCTGTTGCGCGGAACGGATGCTTCGGGCCATCCGTCCGCACACGCTCCCTCTCACGTCGCGCGGGCGCGTGCCGAGGCGCTCGTTGAACGCGTCGGGTACCTCTCCCAACGCCTCGACGGGTTGGACGATGCTCGGAGCGCGCTCGAGAACGTCCAGACCGCCGCCCCCGGTGTGCCCGCCGGCGAGCTGCGCAACCAGCTCGCCCGACTGCTCCTGCGAGGGCCAGCGGCCGACCGCCCCGTCGGCTCACTCTCGGGCGGCGAGCGGTTCCGCGCGGCACTCGCGACAGTCCTGCTCACCACGCCTCCCCCGCAGCTGCTGGTGCTCGACGAGCCGACCAACAACCTCGACATCCCGAGCGTCGGTCAGCTGACGCAGGCGCTGTCCGCCTATCGCGGGGCGCTGATCGTGGTGAGCCACGACCGCGCGTTCCTCGAGGGCCTCGACCTGACGGCCAAGCTGCGGCTGGATGCGGACGGAGTCCTGCGTTAGCGGCGGCTCGACGGCTTGATGCCCGCGAACGGACGCAACACGCCGCACCATTCGACGACACACGGCGTGTTGCGTCCGCTCGCGTTGGCACAACAGGTCGCGACCGACCGGGCTCAGCGGCCGGGTGGGCCCAGCGGCCGGGTGGGCCCAGCGGCCGAGGGCTCAGTGACCGGCGTCAGCCGCGTGATGCACCGGATGCCTGCGCTCGAGGGCCGAGCCCTCCACATCGACGTTCGGCACGATGCGATCGAGCCAGCGCGGCAACCACCAGGCCGACTGACCGAGCAGGTGCATGAGCGCGGGCATCAGCAGCATCCGCACGATGAACGCGTCGAACAGCACGCCGAGGGCAAGCCCCAGGCCCATCGATTTGATGATGACCGACTCCGAGGTGATGAAGCCCGAGAACACCGCGACCATGATGAGGGCCGCCGCCGTCACGACCGTCCGCCCGGCGCGGAACCCCTGTGCCACCGCGAGCCGCGCGGGGGCCCCGTGCGCCCAGGCCTCGCGCATGCCGGATGCGAGGAAGAGCTGATAGTCCATCGCGAGGCCGAACAGGATGCCGACGAGGATCACGGGGAGGAAGCTCAGGATGGGTCCCGGGTTATGAACCCCGAGAAGCTCGCCGAGCCATCCCCATTGGAAGACCGCGGTCACGGCGCCATACGTGGCGAAGAGGGACAGCACGAATCCAGCGGTCGCGATCAGCGGCACGAGGAGCGAGCGGAACACCATCATCATGATCAGGAACGAGAGGCCGACCACCACGAGCAGGTAGAGCGGAAGGACGTCCGCCAGGCCCTCCGAGATGTCGATGTTGATCGCGGCCTGCCCGGCGACGCCGAGAGTGATGTCGCCGTCGATCGTGGGGAGGTCGCGCAACTCACGCACGAGCGTCTCGGTCGAGACGCTGCTCGGCCCCTCGGCGGGAATGACCTGGAAGGCGGTGAGGCGGTTGTCGTCCGACAGCGCGACGGGCGCGACCGAAACGACGTCCTCTTGCGCGGCGAGTTCGCGGGCCACGAGCAACTGCGCATCGAGGGCCCCGGCATCGTCGAGCCCGGCCGGGAGGGATGCCGTGACCAGCAACGGACCGTTGGCACCGGCCCCGAAAGCTTCGTCGGTGAGCGTGAAGGCGCGGTAGGCCGACGAGTCCGCCGCCTCCGACCCACCGTCGGGCAGGCCGAGACGCATCGACAGCGCCGGAATCGCAACGACGAGCAGAGCGATGGTCGCGACGACGACGGTGAGCACGGCACGCAGCGTCGACATGGGCCGGACGGACCGGGATCGTTCGGCCACAGCATCCGGATTCGCCGCGCGCGCACGCGCCACAGCCCGCTTGCTCAGGATCCGGTACTTCGCGAGCCCCAACAGCGCAGGGGTCAGCGACACCGCGATGAGCACGGCCACCGCGACGCTCACGGCGCCCGCGGTTCCCATGACACCGAGGAAAGGAACACCCGTGATGTTGAGCGCCAGCAGCGCGACGATGACGGTCGCCCCCGCGAACACGACGGCGTTGCCGGCGGTGCCGTTGGCCAGTCCGATCGACTCGTGGACGTCTGCGCCCTCGAGCAGCTGCCGCCTGTGTCGATAGATGATGAAGAGCGAGTAGTCGATGCCCACCGCAAGCCCGAGCATCACGCCGAGGATCGGGGTCACGGATGCCATCTGCACGACGCCTGAGAATGCCAGCGTTGCCATGGCACCGATCGCCACGCCGACCAGCGCGGTCACGATCGGGAATGCGGCGGCGAGGAGTGATCCGAGCACCACGACCAGGACGATCGCGGCAACGGCGACGCCGACGACTTCGCCCACACCCAGGATCTCGGGCACACCCTGCGAGATGTCGGTCGAGAAGGCCACCTCGACACCCTCGATCGGCTCGGACTCGAAGTGCTCGATCACGGCATCCTTCGACTCCTGTGCGAGTTCGAGCCGCGGCTCGGAGAACTGCACGTTGACAATCGCGGTGGCTCCGTCTTCCGAGACGACGCGGATGCCGTCGGCGAACGAGAGCAGTTCGGCACCGCGTTCGAGCTCGGCCTCGTTCTCATCGATCGTGGCCAGGCCGTCCGTCAGCTTCTGACGCTGGTCATCGATGATGCTCTGCTGCGCGTCCAGTTCGGCCTGCTGAGCGTCGAGCGCGGTCGTCGGCAATCCCGCGTCCTCGAGTTGAGCCCGCGCTGCATCGAGCTGCGTCTGTCCCGCGTCGAGCTGCGTCTGACCGGCTTCGAGCTGTTCCTGACCCGCTTCCGCCTGCTCTCGCGCATCCGTGAGCTGCGTCCGGCCGTCCTCGACCTGCTGGCGCTGGTCGGCGAGCTGCTGATCGGTCGCGAAGGGGTCGATCACGTCCGACACGTCGGGGAGGTCGCGGCCCGATTCCGCGAGCTCCGCGATGTCGGCGCGCTGCTCGTCGGTGAATGCGGCGCCGTCCTCGGTGTGGAAGACGACGATGCCCGAGGCGCCGCTGAAAGCAGGCAGCTGTTCCTCGAGCTCGGCGATGACGTCGCCCGACGCCGTTCCGGGGATGTCGAAGCTGGAACTCAGCCCCGCGAACCCGACGAGGAAGCCGCCGACGGCGATGCCGAGGATGACGAACCAGCTCACGATCACGGTCCAGGCCCGGCGTGCGGCAAACGATCCCAGACGGTGCAGCAGTTCGGCCACGACTCTCCCTCAGATTGGCGAAGACGTGCCCCATCGATGAGGCCGGCTCCACATCGATCAGCACGGCTAAGATAACACGGACCGTCTCGTCTAATCTGAGGATCGAACATGACGCTTCCCCGCAGCGGACCTGTCCGCAGCGAAGCCGCGCGCCTCGCGATCCTCGACGCGGCCGCCGGGCTCCTGGCCGAGCGCGGATACGACCACCTCACGATGGAAGGCATCGCCGCCAATGCAGGCGTCGGCAAACAGACCATCTATCGCTGGTGGCCCTCGAAGGGCGCGGTGGTTGCGGAGTGCCTCTTGGAGGGCAAGCTGCTGGATGGTCGGCTGCAGCTGCCCGACACCGGAGACATCCGCCGCGATCTGACCGCGTGGCTCAGCGAGATCTTCGCGTTGCTCGAGACGCCCCAGGGCGAGAGCATCCTGCGCTCCCTGATCGCGGCGGCGGCGGAACACGCAGAGATCGGGCGCCGACTGCGTGACAGTCTCTCGGGGTCCGAGTCACTCTCGGGTCGCCTGTCACGCGCCATCGGCACCGTTCCCAACCTGCCCGAGGGCGCTCCCGTCGAGCAACTCGCCGAGACCCTGATCGGCGCCGTGCTGCTGCGGGCCCTGAGCCGCGCCCCGATCGAGCCGGGCGATGCGGAGCGCCTGCTCGACGCGGTGCTCGGTACGGCGCGCTGACGCGCGGGCGGGACTCTCGCTCCGGGTCTGGGGCTTGCTCCGGGTCTGCGCCTCGCTCCGGGGCTGGGGCTCGCTCCGGGGTCTGCCTCGCTCCGGGTCTACGCCTCGCTCCGGGCCTGCGCCTCGCCCCAGCGAGCTCGGTGGCCGACCGACCTCCGCGAAAGGTCGCGACACGCCGTCCGTCACTCCTCGACACGGCATGTCGCGACCGTTCGCGGCTCCGCCGGGCCCGCGCCCGCTCCCTGAGCCTGTCGAAGGGAGCACCGGAACACGAGACATCGCCCGGGTCGCTTCGACGAGCTCAGCGACCGCATGGCGGCAACAAAAAAGACCCCCGAAAATCGAGGGTCTTACTTGCTGGGGTACCTGGACTCGAACCAAGAACAACGGAACCAGAAACCGCCGTGTTGCCAATTACACCATACCCCACCGGTCACGATCGAAACCGTGCCGACGATCCAGTCTAGACGACCGCGAGGGCCCTTCCAAACCGCCCTAGCTCGTGCGGTGCTCCACGAGCCCGCCGAGGCGGCGGATCGACTCGGCCTTGCCGAGCATCTCCATCGATTCGAACAGCGGCGGCGACACGCGACGCCCCGTCAGAGCCACACGGGGCGGGCCGAAGGCGACGCGCGGCTTGAGGCCGAGTCCCTCGACGAGAGCGGAATTGAGTGCCTCCTGGATGGCGGCGGCCCGGAACTCCGATTCCGGCACGAGCTCCAGAGCCCCGACCGACGCGACCAGCACCTCGTTCGCGTTCTCGGGCAGACCCGCGAGCGCATCGTCGTCGTACGCGACCTCGTCGACGAACAGGAACCCGAGCATCCCGGGCACGTCGCCGAGCAGCGGGATCCGCTCCTGCACGAGAGGAGCGGATGCCTCGATCAGCTCCTGCTCGCGGGCCGTGGGTGGCGTCGAGATGAGTCCCGCCGACGCCAGGTAGGGCAGGATGCGCTCCGCGAAATCGGCGGGCTCGAGCATCCGGATGTGGTCGCCGTTGATCGACTCGGCCTTCTTCTGATCGAACCGGGCCGGGTTCGGGTTGACGTTCACGATGTCGAACGCGGCGACGAACTCGTCGAGCGAGAAGATGTCGCGATCGTGGGCGATCGACCAACCGAGGAGCGCCAGGTAGTTCAGAAGTCCCTCGGGGATGAACCCCTTCTCGCGCTGCAGGAACAGGTCGGCGCGGGGGTCGCGCTTGGAGAGCTTCTTGTTGCCGTCGCCCAGCACGAGCGGCATGTGCCCGAAGCGCGGGATGAACGTCGTCACGCCGGCATCGATCAGCGCACGGTAGAGCGAGAGCTGACGCGCCGTCGAGGGCATCAGGTCTTCGCCGCGCAGCACGTGCGTGATGCCCATGAGTGCGTCGTCGACCGGGTTTACGAACGTGTAGAGCGGGATGCCTCCGGCACGGACGATCACGAAGTCCGGGAACGACCCGGCCGGGAAGGTGACCTCGCCGCGGATCAGGTCCTCGTAGGTGACGTCCGCGTCGGGCACGCGCAGGCGCCAGGCGGGCTCGCGACCCTCGGCACGGAACGCGGCCTTCTGCTCGTCCGTGAGGTTCCGGTCGTAGTTGTCGTAGCCGAGTTGCTTGGCGCGGCCGTTGGCCTCATTCCGCGCGTCGATCTCTTCGGCGTTCGAGAAACTTTCGTACACGGCGCCCGCAGCGATCAGCTTGTCGAGCACCTCGCGGTAGAGCTCGTGCCGCTGCGACTGACGGTAGGGCGCGTGCGGTCCCCCGACCTCGACGCCCTCGTCCCAGTCGATCTTCAGCCACCGCAGCGCGTCGAGCAGCTGTGCGTAGCTCTCTTCGCTGTCGCGCGCGGCATCCGTGTCTTCGATGCGGAAGATCATCTTGCCGCCGTGGTGGCGCGCGTAGCCCCAGTTGAACAGCGCGGTGCGGACCAGACCGACGTGCGGCAGGCCCGTCGGTGAGGGGCAGAAGCGCACGCGCACGTCTGCTCCCGTAGCGGTCGTGGTGGGATACAGGGCGGAAGCGGTGGCGTCAGACATGGCGACCCCAGCCTACTCGGGGGGCGGCCGTAGCCCCTCCCGGTCAAGCGCCTCCGACTCGGCGCCGTCTTGTGTTCGGTATTCAGTCTCTGCGCGCTGCGCTCAAGGCCCGTCGCCCAAATTTCCGCGGAAAATCTCGAGCCAGACGACCCAAAAGACTGAATTACGAACGCGCGGATGCCTCAGGCCGGGTGGCGCCGCGGCTCCCGCCACACCAGAACAAGCCCGACCACGACGGCCGCGACCGCGACGATGGCGACGAGTGCGAGCCCGCTGTAGCCGATCCAGCCGAGCACGACACCCGCACCGACGGCGCCCGCAGCCCCGACGAGGTTCATCGCCAGGTCGCTCCGGCCCTGCCGGCGCGTGCGCAGGGGCTCGGCGGTCGCCTCGGTCAGCAGCGCCGAGCCGGAGACGGTCGAGGCACTCCAGCCGAGGCCGAGCAGGATCAGCGACACTGTTACCGCGACGGAAACCTCGGACCAGAGCCACGCCGTGAGCAGCGATGCCAAGAGCAGCGCCTGCCCGATCGCGATCGTCGGCAGGCGTCCGAGCCTGTCGGCGAGGATGCCGAATACCGGGCTCAACGCATACATCCCCGCAATGTGCAGGCTGATCGTCAGACCGATCACCGTCAGCGTCGCGCCGTGGTGCAGCAGGTGCACGGGAGTCATCGCCATGACCGCGACCATCACGCCGTGACTCGCCGCAACCGCGAAGATCGCGAAGCGCGCCAGCACAGGACGATCCGGATGCATCACGGCCCGGGTGCGCGCATCGCCGGTCAGGGCATCCCGGAGCCGTGCGGCGAGGAGGAGCGGGTCCGGCCGGAGGGCCAGCAGATACAGCGCGATCGCGAGCAGCTGTGCCCCGATCGTGAAGACGTAGGGCCCGGTCAGCGGCGGCATGCCGAGCGCTGCCCCGATCGACTCTCCGGGCCCGACGAGGTTCGGCCCGAGCACCGCACCGATCGTCGTCGCCCACACCACGAGCGACAGGTCGCGGCCACGCGTGGCGTCCGTGGCGAGGTCGGCGGCCGCGAACCGCGACTGGAGGTTCGCCGCGGTTCCCGAACCCACCAGCACGAATCCGACCAGCAGCAGCGGAAACATCCGAAGTCCCGCCGCGGTGATGACGACCGCAACGCCTGCCAGCGCGATGAGCATGCCCGCCGACAGCGAGATGCGACGGCCGCGACGCCGCGCGAGAGCCGCCATGGGCACGGCGAGGGCGGCGGACCCGAGCGTCAGCGACGCGGTCGCGAGACCCGAGAGCGAGTCATCGCCCGAGATGTCCGCAGCGAGTAGCGCCCCGAGCGAGATCGTCGCGCCGAGGGCGAGGCCGCCGAGCACCTGTCCCGACGCCAGCACCAGCACGGTGCGGCGCTGAACCGCCCCGATGTCGGTGGGAAGCGCGGCCGCGGCTGTCATGTCGACCTACGCGTCGCGCACGGGGTTGCGCAGCACGCCGAGCCCCGAGATCTCGACCTCGACGACATCACCCGCGACGACCGGGCCGATGCCGGCGGGCGTGCCCGTGAGGATGACGTCACCCGGAAGCAGAGTGAACACGGCAGAGGCGTAGGCGATGATGTCCGGCACCGAGTGGATCATGTCGGTCAGGGGCGCCGACTGCTTGATCTCGCCGTTCACGCGCGTCTGCAGCGTGGCGGCGGCCGCGTCGAAGTCCGTCTCGATCGCGGGGCCGAGCGGGCAGAACGTGTCGAAACCCTTGGCGCGTGTCCACTGCCCGTCGCTCTTCTGGAGGTCGCGGGCGGTCACGTCGTTGCCGAGCGTGTACCCGAAGACGTAGTCGAGAGCGGATGCCGCGGGCACATTCTTCGCGATACGCCCGATCACGACGGCGAGTTCACCCTCGAAGTCCGTTCGGGTCGACTGCGGCGGGCGCACGATGGCGTCGCCCGGTCCGACCACGGCGGTGTTGGGCTTCAGGAAAAGCAGGGGTTCGGCCGGAGCCTCGCCGCCCATCTCGGCGGCGTGGTCATGGTAGTTCTTGCCGACGCACACGACCTTGGACCGCGGAATCACCGGCGCGAGCAGTGACACCTCGCCGAGCGGTACGCGCTCCCCCGTCGTGCCGAAGCCGGCGAACATGGGGTCGCCCTCGAGCACGACCAGATCGGTCCCGTCGACGATGCCGTAGCGGATGGACTCTTCGTGGCTGAACCGTACGATCTTCACCGGTTCAGCCTACTGTCGACCGATTCATCGCCGTCCGCTCCGCCGCTCCCTGAGCCCCCGCCCGCGCTCCCTGAGCCTGTCGAAGGGAGCAGCCACGCACAGGTCGTTTCGACAAGCTCAACGACCGGAACACGCAGGTCGTTTCGACAAGCTCAACGACCGCCATGCGCAGGTCGTTTCGACAAGCTCAACGACCGGAACACGCAAGTCGTTTCGACAAGCTCAACGACCGGCACACGCAGGTCGTTTCGACAAGCTCAACGACCGGCACACGCAGGTCGTTTCGACAGGCTCAACAACCGGCAGACGCAGTGACCGTCCCCTGAACGCGCCAAAACAGGAAAACGCGCGAGAACAGGAGAATCCGCGACGAACCGTCCTGTCTCCGCACGTTCTCCTGTATTCGAACGAACCCGACCGACGGGTCAGGCGTCGAGGCGCAGCATCCAGCCGTGCTTGTCCTCGCGACGGCCGTACTGGATGTCGGTGAGCTCTTCGCGCAGCGACAGCGCGAGCGATCCGGTCGGCTGCTCGTCGAAGAAGGTGCGACCCTTGAGCCCACCGATCGGGGTGACGACGGCGGCCGTGCCGCAGGCGAACACCTCGACGATGTCGCCGGATGCCACGCCCTCACGCCACTCGGCGAGCGACACCGCACGACCCTGAACCTTGTGGCCCCGGTCTTCCGCGAGCTGCAGGATCGAGTCGCGCGTGATGCCCTCGAGGATCGAGTCCGACATGGGCGTCACGACCGTGCCGTCCTTGTAGACGAAGACGACGTTCATGCCCCCGAGCTCTTCGACGTTGCCGTCTTGGTCGAGGAACACGACCTGGTCGCAGCCGTTCTCGTACGCCTCGGCCTGCGGCAGCAGGCTCGCGGCGTAGTTGCCACCGGTCTTGGCCGCGCCCGTACCGCCCTTGCCCGCGCGCGCGTAGTCCTCCGACAGCCAGATCGTGACCGGCTTCACACCGCCCGAGAAGTACGCGCCCGCCGGCGAGGCGATGACGTAGTAGTTGACCTTGTTGGCGGGGCGAACGCCGAGGAACGCCTCTTTCGCGAACATGAAGGGCCGGAGATACAGGCTCTGGTCTGCGGCATCCGGAACCCACGCACCGTCGACCTTGATCAGCTCCTGCAGCGACTGGATGAAGTACGAGACAGGCAGCTCGGGCAGAGCGAGGCGGCGCGCCGACCGCTGCAGCCGCCGACCGTTCTGGTCGGGTCGGAACGTGTGGATCGAGCCATCCGCGTGCCGGTATGCCTTGATGCCCTCGAAGATCTCTTGCCCGTAGTGCAGCACGGCGGCTGCCGGGTCGAGGCTGATCGGGCCGTAGGGCTGGACGCGCGGGCGGTGCCAGCCTCCGCCGACCGACCAGCACACGTCGACCATGTGGTCGGTGAAGTGCGTACCGAAGCCGGGGTTCTCGAGAATCTGCGCGCGCTGGGCGTCGTTCTTGGCCTGGAGGTTCCGCTGAACCAAGAACTGCAGGGGCGCGAGTCCGGCGTCGCGGTCGGCGCCCGTGCCGGGGTTGTCGATAAGGGTCATGTCAGTCCTGCCGATCGAAGATGGGGCGGCGCGTGATCACCGAGAGAAGATCGCGAGAGCGGGCCGGGTATCCCGAAGCTCTCAGGCTACAGGCGAGCTGCGATCGCGTCGCCGATGGCGCTCGTGGTGCGGGGTCCGCCGTCGCGGTCCGCGATGTCGGCCTCGACCGCGCGGGTCACGCGGTCGGCCGCCTCGGAGAGTCCGAGGTGTTCGAGCAGCAGGGCCACCGAGAGGATCGCCGCCGTCGGGTCGGCCTTCTGCTGCCCCGCGATGTCGGGCGCCGATCCGTGGACGGGCTCGAACATCGACGGGAACGCGCCATCCGGGTTGATGTTCCCGGAGGCGGCGAGACCAATCCCTCCGGTGATCGCACCGGCCAGGTCGGTCAGAATGTCGCCGAAGAGGTTGTCGGTGACGATCACATCGAAGCGGGACGGGTTTGTGACCAGAAAGATCGTTGCCGCGTCGACGTGCAGGTAGTCTACGGCGACATCCGGATGCTCCGCCGCAACCGCCGCGACGACCCGCTGCCAGATCGACCCGGCATAAACGAGCACATTCGTCTTGTGCACCCAGGTGACCTTCTTCGACCGCTTCTCGGCCAGATCGAACGCGTACCGCACCACCCGCTCGATGCCGAACGCCGTGTTGACGGATACCTCGGTCGCGACCTCGTGCGGCGTTCCGGTGCGCAGCGACCCACCGTTGCCGACGTAGGGCCCCTCGGTACCCTCGCGCACGACGACGAAGTCGATCCCACCGGCATCCGCCAGCGGTCCGGGAACGCTCGGGTAGAACTTCGACGGACGCAGGTTGACGTAGTGGTCGAGCTCGAACCGGAGCTTGAGCAACAACCCGCGCTCGATGTTGGCGTTCTTCAGGCGCGGGTCGCCGGGCACTCCCCCGACGGCGCCCAACAGGATCGCGTCGTGCGCCGCGATGCTGCCCAGGTCGTCGTCGGTCAGGGTGTCGCCGGTCTCGAGGAACCGCGCGGCGCCCAGCGAGAAATGCGTCTTCTCGAACGAGACGTCCGTTCCCGCGACGGCCGCGTCGAGGACCTTCTCGGCCTCGCCGACGACCTCGGGTCCGATCCCGTCACCGGGTATGAGTGCCAGCTTCACGACGCGCGTCATTGCTCAAATGCTCCTGGGGTGCGGTGGGTCGGGACCCTCCCAGGGTAGTGGCCGCGATCACCGCGGCGATCACGATCAGGAGCGCGCCGATGAGCGAGGTGATGACGACACCGCCGTCGAACGCGTGCGCGGCCGCGGTGCGCAGGCCGTCGGCGATCGGCTCGGGCAGTCCCTCGGCCGAGGCCATGGCGCCCGCGAGCGTCTCGCGCGAGGCATCCGCGGCGTCCTGCGTAAGGCCCGGGGGCAGCAGCAGGTTCGCGCGGTAGTACGCGGTCAGGATGCCTCCCATGATCGCCGTGCCGAGCACCGCGCCGAGCTCGTAGGCCGTCTCGGACACGGCGGATGCCGCACCCGCCTTGGCCGGGGGCGCGTTCCAGAGGATCAGCTCGTTCGAGACCGTCTCGGCCATGCCGATACCCGCGCCGAGCGACATGAACGCCACGGTGAGCATCGCGAGCGAGCCGTCGCCCGCGGTGAGGGCGACGATCAGGTAGCCCAGGACGGAAAGGCCGAGGGCGGCGGGAACCAGCACCCGCGGCGCCATCCGCCGCGCGAGGGGAACGACGCCGAGACCGGCGACCACCATGACCGCGAGGCCCGGAAGCAGGGCGATGCCCGCATCCATGGGGCTCAGGCCCAGCACCAGCTGAAGGTGCTGCGCGACGAAGTAGAGGAACCCGACCAGGCCGATCACGCTCAGCAGGTTGACGAGGATCGCACCGCTGAAGCCGCCGCGCCGGAACAGAGACATGTCGAGCAGGGGGCTCTCGAGCCGCAGCTGTCGGCGCACGAAAATCACGGCGAGGATCAGGCCGACGCCGGCGAGGGGTAGGGCCGGACCCGCGAAACCCTCGACCGCGAGCGACTTGATCGCCGCGACGAACGGCACCATGGCACCGAGCGAGAGCACGATGCTCAGGATGTCGATACGACCCGGGTTCGGGTCCCGGCTCTCGGGCACGAGAAGTGGGGCGAGGACCAGCAGGGGCAGCAGCACCGGCACGGCGAGCAGGAACACGGAACCCCACGCGAAGTGCTCGAGCAGGAACCCTCCGACGATCGGGCCGAGAGCCATTCCGGCGCTGAATCCGGACGCCCAGACCGCGATCGCGAGGCGACGCTGTTCGCGATCGCGGAAGATCGTGCGCAGCAGCGACAGCGTCGCGGGCATGAGCATGGCCCCGAAGAATCCGATACCGGCGCGTGCCGCAATGAGCAGTTCAGCCGAGGGTGCGAACGCGGCGGCGATCGAGAGCAGGCCGAACCCGGTCGCACCGATCAGCAGCAGTCGTCGACGCCCGAAGCGATCGCCGAGCGACCCCATGGTGACGAGCAGCCCGGCGAGGACGAGCGGGTAGGCGTCCACGATCCACAGCTGCTGCGCGCTCGTCGGTTCGAGGTCGAGCGCGATCTGCGGCAGGGCGAAGCTCAGCACCGTGTTGTCGACCGAGACGAGCAGCACCGGCAGCATCAGCACAGCGAGCGCGGCCCACGCGCGGGGGCCCGCCTTCTCGCTCGCTGTCCGCGGCGCCGCCGAACTCTGCCGCGCTGAACTCTGCCGCGTCGAAATCTGTGTAGCCATGATCCGTTCCATAAGTAAACCGTCCAGCCGGTATAGTAACAGGGATGCACGGATTTTCGCTGAGCAAGCACTGGGTACGATCAAGCGCATGAGTCGACCCCCACGCGCCCGAGAAAGCGTGCTCGACGCGTTCGAGGCGATCCTCATCGACGATGGCGAACGGGCCGCGACGATGGACGCCACATCGCGCGCCGCCGGCGTCTCGAAGGGTGGGCTGCTGTACCACTTCGCCTCGAAGGAAGCGCTCGAGTCCGGAGTCATCGAGCGCCTCGACGCCCTGGTCACGGATGACATCGCCGCCATGATGTCGGCCGACGAGGGCCCGATCGCCTACTTCCTCAGGACGTCCGTGATGGAGAACGATCCCCTCGACCGCGCGATCCTCGCCACTTCACGCCTCGCGCAGGGCGGCAACGCCTCGGCCAGCGCCGCCCTGCGGGCCGTCCGCGAGCGGTGGGGCGACGCGCTTCGGCCGCACACGAAGGACGCGGCATCCCTCGACCTCGTGATGCTCGTGAGCGACGGCCTCTACTTCAACAACGCACTCGAGGGCGGCAACATCCCCGGCCCGGTCCCCCGCGGCGCCGAGATGGACGCGCTCATCGCTCTGGTCGAGGCATCCGCCCGCGCCTGAGTTCAGGCCTCCGTGATCTCCAGCTGCACCAGCAGGTCCGCCTGGATCGCCTCGCGGACCTCGTCGAGCAGCTCCTCGGGCACCCGTGAGTCCACGGTGAGCACCGACAGCTGAGCTCCGCGCTGGCTGCGCGCGACCTGCAGCCCCGCGATGTTGATGCCGGCGTCCCCGAACTTCTGACCGTAGATCGCGACGATCCCCGGCCGATCGGTGTACAGCATGACGATGTGGTGCTGAGCGATCGGCACCTCGATCTCGTACTCGTTGAACCCGACGATCTTCTCGACCATGCGGGTGCCCGAGAGGGTGCCTGAGACCGTCAGAACCGTGCCGTCCGCGAGCGTTCCGCGCAGCGTCGTGAGGTTGCGGTAGTCCTCGCTGACCGGGTCGACGATCAGCCGGGTCTCGATACCGCGCTGCTCGGCGAACAGGGGGGCGTTGACGTACGAGACGTTCTCGCTCACGATGCTCGTGAAGATGCCCTTGAGCGCGGCGAGCTTGTAGACACTCACGTCGTAGGCCGCGAGCTCGCCGCGCACCTCGATGTCGAGGTTCGTGAGGGCCGCGTGCGACATGCCGCTGAACACCTGGCCGAGCTTCTCGACGAGCGCGATACCGGGCCGGACGAACGGATCGATCACGCCACCGGCCACGTTGACCGCATCCGGAACCAGGTCGCCCTCGAGCGCGAGCTTGACCGAACGTGCGACCGAGACCCCCGCCTTCTCCTGCGCCTCGTCGGTCGAGGCACCGAGGTGCGGCGTAACGACGACGTTCGGCAGCGCGAGCAGCGGGGAGTTCTTCGGCGGCTCCTCGACGAACACGTCGAGTCCCGCACCGGCGATGATGCCCGCCGAGAGCGCCCGGAACAGGGCGTCCTCGTCGATCAGGCCTCCGCGGGCGACGTTCACGACGTACGCCGTGTCCTTCATCAGGGCCAGCTCGGCATCGCCGATCATGCCCGTCGTCTCGGGCGTCTTCGGCATGTGGATGGTGATGAAGTCGCTCGTGCGCAGCAGCTCTTCGAACGGCAGCAACTCGACGTGCAGCTGCTGGGCGCGCGCCGGCGTGACATACGGGTCGTACGCGACGACGCGCATGTCGAACGCCTGCAGGCGGGCGGCGATCAGCGCACCGATGCGACCGAGACCGATGATGCCGACGGTCTTCTCATACAGCTCGGTCCCGGTGAAGCTGCTGCGCTTCCACTGTCCCTCGGCGAGCGACGCGTGCGCCGCCGGGATGTTGCGGGCAAGGCTCAGGATGTGTCCGACCGTCAGCTCCGCCGCCGACACGATGTTGGAGGTCGGCGCGTTGACGACCATGACACCGGCGGTCGTAGCGGCCTTGATGTCGACGTTGTCGAGCCCGACACCGGCCCGCGCGACGACCTTCAGCACGGGCGCCGCGGCGAGGGCCTCTGCGTCGATCTGCGTCGCCGAGCGGATGAGCACGGCGCTCGCGTCGGCGAGGGCGGCGAGCAGTGCGGGCCGGTCGGTGCCGTCGACGCGGCGGACGTCGAACTCCGGACCGAGCGCGTCGATGGTGGCGGGCGAAAGTTCTTCGGCGAGCAGGACGACGGGCTTCGTCACGGTGTTCCTTCGTGTTGCGCTGTGTAGCGCGCTCGCACGCGGTGTTGTCTGCGCGCGGCGCATTGCGGTTCTGCGACCCCGTGCTCGGCGCGCGGGAGTCTTGTGGGCCGCGCCGCACGCCTGCGATACAACGGGGCGAGGCGAGAAAAAGCCTATCGGCTCCGGACGCGCGTCTCGTGCGCGTTACGCGCGTTGACGGGCAGCGTGGGATGAGGCGGATGCCTCAGGCGACGACGGCCGACGTGTTCAGGCTCGTGTAGGCGATCACGTTGAGCCAGAACACCGCGACGAGCCCGAGCCCACTCAGCAGCACCAGGGCGTACACTGCGACCCCGCGCCGGTAGCTGAGCGCGAACGACACCGCGAACGCGATCACGGGGAAGAGGATCGCGAAGATCCAGATGAACCAGCCGAGCCCGTTGAGCCCGATCTGAGCGGCCTGGATCGTGTTGCCGACCGCCTGCCACAGTGCGTACGCGTGGAACAGCGCGAAGAAGCCGCCGACGGCGACCAGGATCCAGGTAGGCGTCCGCGCGGGGCGGGCTGAGACATCCGTCATCGTCCCACTGCTCCGATCATGAGAAACGGCCAGGGGATGAGGAGCAGCACGCCGAACGCGAGCCACAACCAGCGCACCCACGAGCGCGTCTTGCGCGTGGCGAAGAGCGTCGTGGCGAACCAGATCAGCGGCGCGGCGGTGGCGAGCCAGAGCGCGCCCTGGTACATCGAGTCGGTCACGAGCACCTGGTACCGGCCCTGCAGGCGCAGTCCGCCGACGAGCCAGCCGATCGCGAACAGCAGGTAAACGCCGCCGAGCACGCCGATCGAGACGAGTGCCGCGGTGCCGAGACCCGCGGGTTCCGGCTCATCGCCGCTCGGGGTGCGGTTTTCGGAGGCCTCGGGTGGCGCTTCCTCGGCAGCACTCGTATCCGTTTGGGAGGTGCGTGCCGCCGTGCCGGTGGCGACGCCATCCGTGTCGGGTGCCGGTAGAGGCGGAGGGGTGTGGCCGGCTGGCGCGCTGTGCGACACGCTCGCGCTCCCCCGGCCGACCGGTGTCCACCCGTCGGGCAGCGACGCCGGATCGGAGGCCGACTCGTCCGTGGCGGCGGCCGTCCCGGTGTCGAGCGTGGGGTCGTCGTCGCCGTCCCAGCTCAGGGCATCCTCGTCGCATCGCGGCATGCCCCCAGAGTAACCCGCAGAGTCCATTCCCCCGGCGATCGGGAGCTACGAGGTCCGGAGGATTCAGCCTGCGGACGTCGTCACCGCCGAGGTCTGAACCGCCTTGTCGAACTGGAACGACAGGCGCACCGAGAAGTCGTCGTCCGCGGCGGTGTACCGGTCCTGCAGGCCGTGGTCGAGGATCCGCCACGGTCGGGCGTTCGACCCGGAGGTGTCGTGGCCGTTGTCGGCCACGGCCTGTTCGTAGTCGTAGGGGAAGCTCGCGTGCTCGCCGAGCGTGGCCGAGAAGGTGTCGACCTGCACGGTTCCGCCCGCCAGGTCGATCTGCAGCAGGCGTTGGAACCCCGTCGCACGCTCACCCGTGTGCGTGCGGAACTCCTGATAGTCGGCGAGGAGTTCGGTGACCGCGTGGCCCGGGATGCCCCCGGCATCCGTCGTATCGATGCGGGAGAGTCCGTGGAAGTGCCCCGCGAGCACGAGCACGACGTTGCGGTGGGGCGCGACGACCCGCGCCCACAGTTCGTCGGCTCGGGACAGCCACCTCGAACTGCTCGAGCGCGCCGGCGGGTTGAACTCGCCCGTCGCCGACAGGTGCTCGTGGGTCGCCACGATCACGTTGCGATCCGGATGCTGCGCCACGACGTCCTCGGCCCACGCGAGCTCGCGCTCCGCGTAGGCGTAGGGCAGCGAGAGCACGAGGAACCGAGCGCCGGCACGCTCGAAGAGCGTGTAGTTGGCGCTGTTGTCGTCGGGGGCGATCGATCCGCCGTACCAGGGCGCACCGGCATAACGGCCGGGTCCGAAGTACTCGTTGAACAAGTCGTTCGTCACGCCGCGCTTGTTGTCGTGGTTGCCGGGCAGCACGCTGTTTGCGACGCCCGCGTCATCCAGCAACGCCTGCGTCTCGGATGCGACCTCGAACTCGTGCCGAGCCCGCGCGGGCTCCTGGTCGGGATCGACCCAGTTCTGGATCAGGTCGCCCGTGTGCGCGACGAACGAGATCTTGCGCGCCTCCTGCGATGCGCGAACCCACGCGAGCTGCTCCGCGTAGACCTCGGGGTACGACTCCGACAGGTACTGCGTGTCGGTGATGTGGGTGACGGACAGGTCGTAGTCGCCCGGATCGGCGAACCCGACGCGATCCGCCGCCGCGGGCGCCGGCACGGCCTGCACGAGGAGTTCGACGATGCCGGCGGACACCTCACCGGGCCGCACGTCGCCCGACAGCACGATCTCGTGCGTTCCGCCCTCCGGCGCCGCCTCGGCCTCCTCGACGCTCCGCCAGGCTCCCGTCTGCGGCGCCCACACCGACATACGCACGGGCGCCGCCCCCGTGACGGAACCCGCCCATGAGACGACGGCGGATGCCTGGGGCACCGCCACGCGCAGACGCACATACGGATAGGCCCAGGAGTCGTCGCGCCCGGCCGCGAGTGCCGCGTCGGCGACGCGCTGCTCGTTCGGCGCGCTCCGCTGCGTCAGCGGGCCGCCCTCACTCGATCCGGCGAACGCCTCGAGGATCGTCACCGGGTCGCCGGTGAGCGAGCTCGGGTCGACGCGGTCCGCGGCGCGGGCCGAGGCGGACTCGATCCGGGCCTCGGTCCGCACCGCGGCGATCCGCCCGGCGGCGGCGGGCGTGAGCTCACCCGTCTCGATCCACCGACGCTCGTCGAGGGTGCCGGGCGTCGCCCCTGCGTGCACGAAATCCTCGGAGTCGGTCCCCGTGAAGCGGGCTCGCTGCCACGTCTCACCGGCCAGACGATCGACCGCGAACGTCGACAGCGACATGCCCTTGGTGCACGGGCTGTACCGCTCGATCGAGTGGTCCATCTCGTTGGCGTGGAAGATCCCGACGCTGTCGACGCGCTCGCCCGACGCATCCTCGATCCAGACGCCCGCACCCCGGAAGTCGAGCTCTGTGTCGAACCGGGCCTGGGCCGCGGCCGCGGCATCCGTGTCCTCGAGCGCCGCGACCCACGTGCCGCCGGGTTCGATCCGCGTACCCGGTTCGATCACGGCGAGGTCGGCGGGTTCGCGAAAGCCGTCTGAGCCGCACGCCACGACACGCCACCCGCCGATGTCGATCGGCCGTTCGCCGTAATTGCCGATCTCGACGAAGTGGTGTCGCTCCGCGTCCACCGCCCCGCCGTCGATCGCGGGGTCCGTGGCGACCTCGCTGATCGCCACACCGGGGCGCGAGGGGTACGTCAGCGCGTCGTCCGCGAGGCGCGTGTCGTCGACCGCGTTCGCACGCCCCGCCGTGCGCTCCGCGATCACCCACTCCCCCGTTTCGGGGCTGCGCTGCCAGCTCTCGCCGCCGCGGTAGTCCAGCACCGACGCGAGCTTCTCGTCACCCGTCTGGCACGCGGTGTCGGGATGATTCGAGACCGAGACGCCGTCGACGCGCCGCCCCGCGGCATCCACGAGCAACGCTCCCGAGACCGTGTCCGCGAGCGAGGTCGCGGAGGTGAAGTCCGGAGCCGAGATTCCCTTTCCACCGCTGCCGACGACGAGGCGCTCCCCCGCCCCGAGATCGGTTCGCGAGGGGAACGTGACCTGCGCGGTCGCGACCGAGAGTGTTCCATCGCGTGCGCAGCGGTAGAGCGTCCAGCCGGACAGATCGACTGTGTCGCTACCGGGGTTGCGGAGCTCGATCAGGTCGTCGTTCGGGCCCGCCGGTCCGGCCGCCGCGATCTCGTCGATCACCACGACGCCGCTCGGGGTCGTCACGCGGCCGAGGTCCGCCGTGCCGGGTGTGGCGCGGCCTCGGACGAAGTCGACGGCCGCGTCGCCGGTGTCGCGCACCCGCTGCCAGGACTCGTCGAGGGCGAAGGCGAGGGATGCGGGGACGTTGCCGTTTTCGCTGCATTCGCTCTCGGTCGGCCACGGTTGGGTCGGGTACACGCCGATGGCGTCGGCGGTCGCACCCGAGGCATCCGCGAGGATCAGCCCGAACCCGCTCGGGGCGTACTGCTGTGTGAACAGACCGTCGGGCTGAACTCCCCCGGTTTCGACACCGATGCGCGCGACGACCGCGATCTCGCCGGGCTCGAGGACGACGCCCCGCAGCTCGGACTCGGGCCGCGAGAAGTTCGCGCGCAGGCCCTGCGCCGAACACCGGAACACCTGCCATCCGGTGAGGTCGACCGCGTGGTCGTCGATGTTCTGCAGCTCGAAGAAGCTGTCGGCATCGGAACGCGACGAACCCGCTGCGACCTCCGAGATCACGATCCGGCCTTCGGACGACGCGGATGCCGGGGCGGTGGGTGCCTCCTCCGCGGACGCCGCGGGAGCCACCATCCCCGTGGTCACGGTCAGGATCGCGAGAGCGAAAGCGGACAGATGGGCGGAGCGGCGTATCGCCAGGCGGTGCACGGCCTGAGCGTTGCGGGGCCGACTGAACGCGTTGCGTCGGCCCGGTACTCGTGGATGAACAGCACGTTGCGGGTTCCGGTTGCCGAGGCTCCGGTGCTCCCTTCGACAGGCTCAGGGAGCGAAGGCCACCACGGTCGCTGAGCCTGTCGAAGCGACCAGCAGTGCCCACGCTGCGTGAACACAAAAAGGCCCGGCCGCCCCGCCCCGGGTTGCGGGGGCGTGACGGCCGGGCTCAGCCGAGCCTGGTGGGACGACTGGTCTGGAACGAAGGGTCAGCGCGCAGCGCTGCCCTCCGTGATCGCGAGAGCGATCACAATTGGGCGCGGGTTTCTGCGCCAAGGTCAGCGCGCAGCGGAACCCTCGGTGTAGTCGGCGTCCTGCTGCTTCCACGCGAAGAGGGCGCGGAGCTCGCGGCCGACCTCTTCGATCGGGTGCTGGGCGCCCTTTTCGCGGAGTTCGAGGAACTCGGGGGCTCCGGCATCCTGGTCGCCGATGAAGCGCTCGGCGAACGCGCCGGACTGGATGTCGCCGAGAACGGCCTGCATGTTCTCCTTGACGTGCGGGTCGATGACGCGGGGGCCCGAGACGTAGTCGCCGTACTCGGCGGTGTCGGAGACCGACCAGCGCTGCTTGGCGATGCCACCCTCCCACATGAGGTCGACGATGAGCTTGAGCTCGTGGAGCACCTCGAAGTACGCGATCTGCGGCTGGTAGCCCGCCTCGGTCAGGGTCTCGAAACCGTACTGGACGAGCTGCGAGACGCCACCGCAGAGCACGGCCTGCTCACCGAACAAGTCGGTCTCGGTCTCTTCCGTGAAGGTCGTCTTGATGACGCCGGCGCGGGTGCCGCCGATGGCCTTGGCGTACGACTTGGCGATGTCCCAGGCCTGGCCCGAGGCATCCTGCTCGACCGCGATGATGTCGGGAATGCCGCGTCCCGCGACGAACTCACGACGGACCGTGTGACCCGGCGCCTTCGGCGCGACGAGGATCACGTCGACGCCCTCGGGGGCGTCGATGTAGCCGAAGCGGATGTTGAAGCCGTGCGCGAACGCGAGGGTCTTGCCCTCGGTCAGGTGCGGGGCGATCTCGTTCTTGTAGATGCCACGCTGGTGCTGGTCGGGAGCCAGGATCATGATGAGGTCGGCCCACTCGGCGGCCTCGGCGACGGACTTGACGGGGAAGCCGTCCTCTTCGGCCTTGGGGGCCGACTTCGAGCCCTCCTTGAGGGCGATGACGACCTCGACACCGGAGTCGCGCAGGTTCTGGGCGTGCGCGTGTCCCTGCGAGCCGTAGCCGACGATCGCGACCTTCTTGCCCTGGATGAGCGCGAGGTCGGCGTCGGAGTCGTAGAAGATCTCGGCCATGGTGATGTGTTTCTCCTTGTTTGGGGTGCTCGGTCCCTGAGCCTGTCGAAGGGATCCTGGTCTCGTGCTGGTCGCTTCGACAAGCTCAGCAACCGTATGGTCTGGTGCTGGTCGCTTCGACGAGCTCAGCGACCGTATGGTCTCGTGCTGGTCGCTTCGACGAGCTCAGCGACCGTGTGGTTCGTGTCGCTTCGACAAGCTCAGCGACCGTGAAGGTGGGTCAGCCGCGCAGGACGCGCTCGGTGATGCTCTTACCGCCGCGACCGATCGCGAGCAGGCCTGACTGCGCCAGCTCCTTCACGCCGAACGGCTCGACGGCGCGCAGGAACGCGTCGATCTTGCCGTGGTCACCGGTCACTTCGATCACGAGCGCGTCGGTCGCGTAGTCCACGACTGAGGCGCGGAAGAGGTTGACGACCTCGATCACGTTCGAGCGGGTCGCGTTGTCAGCGCGCACCTTGACGAGCATGTGCTCGCGCTGCACGGATGTCGAGTAGTCGAGCTCGACGATCTTGATCACGTTGATCAGCTTGTTGAGCTGCTTGGTGACCTGCTCGAGCGGAAGCTCGTCGACGTCGACGACGACCGTGATGCGCGAGAGACCCGGCACCTCGGTGACACCCACGGCGAGGGACTCGATGTTGAAGCCTCGGCGCGCGAAGAGGCCCGCGACGCGTGTCAGAAGACCGGGCTTGTCCTCCACCAGGAGGCTCAGAACGTGCTTGCTCACGGTCAGTCCTCCTGTCCGAACGCCGGCGAGTGCTCTCGCGCGTACTGGACGAAGCTGTTGCTGACGCCCTGCGGCACCATCGGCCAGACCATGGAATCGGCGCTCACGACGAAGTCGATCACGACGGGGCGGTCGTTGGTCTCGAGCGCCAGCTTGATGGCCGCGTCGACGTCTTCTTCCTTCTCGACGCGGATGGCGAGGCATCCGTACGCCTCGGCGAGCTTGACGAAGTCCGGGACCCGCATGGTGTCGTGACCGGTGTTCAGGTCGGTGTGCGAGTAGCGACTGTTGTAGAACAGCGTCTGCCACTGGCGCACCATGCCGAGCGAGGAGTTGTTGATGATCGCGACCTTGATCGGGATGTTGTTGATCGTGCAGGTCGCGAGCTCCTGATTGGTCATCTGGAAGCATCCGTCGCCGTCGATCGCCCACACCACGCGCTCGGGTTCGGCGACCTTGGCACCCATCGCCGCGGGAACCGAGTAGCCCATCGTTCCGGCGCCGCCGGAGTTCAGCCACGCGTTCGGACGCTCGTACTTGATGAACTGCGCCGACCACATCTGGTGCTGGCCCACGCCCGAGGCGTAGATGCCCTCGGGACCCGTCAGCTCGCCGATGCGCTGGATGACGTATTGCGGCGCCATCAGGCCGTCCGTCGTCGGAGCGTAGCCGAGCGGGAACTCGTCGCGCAGGCCGTCGAGGTACGACCACCAGTCCGCGATGTCGGGGGTCGTTTCGGCAGCGGCGGCCGCGTAGGCGCCCTCGAGGTCGACCAGCACGTCACGCAGATCACCCACGATCGGAACGTCGGCCGCGCGGATCTTGCCGATCTCGGCCGGGTCGATGTCGACGTGCACGACCTTGGCGTTCGGGGCGAAGAGCGCGGCCTTGCCGGTCACGCGGTCGTCGAACCGGGCTCCGAGCGAGACGAGCAGGTCGGCCTCTTGCAGCGCGAGCACAGCGGGCACCGTGCCGTGCATGCCGGGCATGCCCAGCTGCTGCTGGTGGGAGTCGGGGAACGCGCCGCGGGCCATGAGCGTCGTGACGACCGGAGCACCCGTGGCCTCGGCGAGGCGTAGCAGCTCGGCAGAGGCCTTCGAGCGGATCACACCACCACCGACGTACAGCACGGGCTTCTTGGCGGCGGCCAGCAGCTGGGCGGCGGCCTGGATCTGCTTGCCGTGGGCCTTCGTCACCGGACGATAGCCGGGCAGATCGATCTTCGGCGGCCACACGAAGGGCGCCTCGGCCTGCTGCGCGTCCTTCGTGATGTCCACGAGTACGGGACCGGGGCGACCCGTGCCCGCGATCTCGAATGCCGACGCGATCGCGGATGGGATGTCTTCGGCCCGCTTGACGAGGATCGAGTGCTTCGTGATCGGCATCGTGATACCCACGATGTCGGCCTCTTGGAAGGCATCCGTTCCCATCAGCGTGCTGAACACCTGACCGGTGATGCAGACGATCGGCACCGAGTCCATGTAGGCATCGGCGATGGCCGTGACGAGGTTCGTCGCGCCCGGACCCGACGTCGCGATCGCGACACCGATGCGTCCGGATGCCGAGGCGTAGCCCTCGGCCGCGTGACCGGCACCCTGCTCGTGACGCACGAGGATGTGGCGCAGATCGGTCGAGTCCATGAGCGGGTCGTAGACGGGCAGGATGGCTCCGCCCGGCAGCCCGAAGACGTCTGTGACGCCGAGCAGCTCGAGAGAGCGGACGACCGCCTGCGCACCCGTGAGCACGGGCGCGGACGCGGTGCGAGCGGGCGGCCGGGGAATGGCCGTGGCAGATTCGGCGGGCATGGTGAGAATCCTTGCGATCGGAGTGACTGTGACGAATCGCCGACGATGCTTCGGCGACGAAGACGCGTCCGTGGACGCGGGCTATCCCGTAACCGCGCCCTCCGCAGCGGAGCGCACGAGCTTCGAGTATTTGGCCAGAACGCCTCGGGTGTAGCGCGGGGGCAGCGGTTCCCAGCCAGAGCGGCGGGAGCTGAGCTCAGCCTCATCGACGAGTAGGTCGAGAGTGCGAGCTGCGATATCGACCCGTATCAGATCACCATCGCGCACGAAGGCGATAGGACCTGCGTCCACCGCTTCGGGTGCTATATGGCCGATGCAGAGGCCGGTTGTGCCGCCTGAGAATCGTCCGTCCGTCAAGAGTAGTACATCTTTTCCGAGCCCGGCCCCCTTGATGGCGGCGGTGATCGCGAGCATCTCGCGCATTCCCGGGCCGCCCTTCGGGCCCTCGTAGCGGATCACGACGACGTCGCCGGCCGAGATCTGTCCGGCCTCGAGGGCGTCCATCGCCGCACGCTCGCGCTCGAACACGCGGGCGGGGCCCTCGAAGACGTTCGCGTCGAAGCCGGCCGACTTCACGACGGCACCCTCGGGAGCGATCGATCCGTGCAGCACGGTGATACCGCCGGTCACGTGGATCGGATCGTCGAGGCGGTGGATGACCTTGCCGTCGATCGGGTCCGGGTCGAGGTCGCGCATGTTCTCCGCGAGCGTCTTACCGGTCACCGTCAGGGCATCGCCGTGCAGCAGTCCCTCGTCGAGCATCGCCTTCATGATGACGGGGATGCCGCCGTGACGGTCGACGTCGTTCATGACGTACTGACCGAACGGCTTCATGTCGCCGATGTGCGGCGTCTTGTCGCCGATGCGGTTGAAGTCGTGCAGGTCGAGATCGACCTGGGCCTCGTGCGCGATCGCGAGCAGGTGCAGCACGACGTTGGTCGAGCCGCCGAGCGCCATCGCCAGGGCGATCGCGTTCTCGAACGCCTCTTTGGTCAGGATGTCGCTGGTCGTGATGCCGAGCCGCAGCAGGTTGACGACGGCCTCGCCCGAGCGGTGCGCGTAGTAGTCGCGACGACGATCCGCGGCGGCGGGGGCGGCAGAGCCGGGCAGGCTGAGACCGAGCGCCTCGGCCACGGATGCCATGGTGTTGGCGGTGTACATGCCGCCGCAGGCGCCCTCGCCGGGCGCGAAGGCGCATTCGATGCGCTTGAGGTCGGCCTCGGACATCCGTCCCGCGATGCACGCACCCACGCCCTCGAACGAGTCGATGATCGTGATGTCCTTCTCGGTGCCGTCGCTGAGCTTGACCCAGCCCGGCGCGATCGACCCGGCGTAGAGGAAGACGCTCGAGAGGTCGAGGCGGGCGCTCGCCATGAGCATGCCCGGGATGGACTTGTCGCACCCGGCGAGCAGGACGCTGCCGTCGAGGCGCTCGGCCATCATGACGGTCTCGACCGAGTCGGCGATGACCTCGCGCGACACGAGCGAGAAGTGCATGCCCTCGTGACCCATCGAGATGCCGTCCGACACCGAGATCGTGCCGAACTGCAGCGGGTAGCCGCCACCGGCGTGCACGCCCTCCTTGGCACCCTGGGCGAGGCGATCCAGGCTCAGGTTGCAGGGTGTGATCTCGTTCCAGCTCGACGCGATGCCGATCTGGGGCTTGTCCCAGTCCGCATCCCCCATGCCGACCGCGCGGAGCATGCCGCGGGAGGTCGTGGCCTCGATGCCGTCGGTGACGGCGCGAGAGCGGGGCTTGATATCAACGGAGGAACGGTCTGACGGGTCGAACGGAGCCATCCTCCGAGTCTATTCCTGCCGCGCTGCTCGCATCCGCGCGAGGGTCGACAACACTCCGGCGAGTTCTTGGGCATCTGCGACACGCAGGCGAGCGGATGACTCCCCCGGCCCGACGCGCACGCCCAGGTCGCTCTCGGTCAGGTGCGCAATCGCATCCTCGTCCGTCACGTCGTCTCCCGCGAAGAACACCGCGGTCGCGCCCGTCGCCTCACGCAGCGCTGCAATCGCCACGTCCTTGCCGGCGTGGCTCGACGAGAACTCGAGGATGTCCTGGCCCGTGCGCCGACGCCAGGCCGGGGCCCGCTCGGCAACCAGTGCGTCGATCTCGCTCGTAGCCCGTGCGGCGTCGTCGGCCGTGCTCAGGCGCGAGTGCAGCGCGAACCCGAAGGCCTTGTGCTCGATCCATGCGCCCTCGATGTCGGCGACGACGGCGTCCGCGGCGGCGCGGATCGCGTCGGCGTCCACGTCGTCCTCATCCTGGTTGGCACGAGGAGTTCGGCTCGGCGAGAGGACTCGCTCGGCCGCAGAGCCCTCGTCCCGCGCCGAAGTCCTCTCCTCACGCTGGCCGGCGGAGGCAGGGGCGGGGGTGTCAGCGGGGGTCGGGTACCAGAACTCGGCGCCGTGCGACCCGGCGAGGTAAATGGGCGAGTCGTCGGCGTGCTCGCCGATGATACGGAGGTCGGACAGCATCCGTCCCGAAACGAACGCGACGACCGTGTCGGGGAGCGCGGCGAGGCGCGCGATCGCTTCTTTTGATGCGGGCAGGGCCCGGGCCTTCATCGGTTCATCAATCAGCGGGGCGAGCGTGCCATCGAAGTCGAGCGCGACCAACAGGACGGGCGTCTCGGCGAGCGGGCGGAGCGCGGCGGAAATCTCTTCCGTCATGTCGGCTGTCCTCTCGGTCATGCGGGTGCCACCTCCCGGGGGCCGGGGCCGCGATCTCGTCGGCGCGCGGCGTCGAGCGCTGCGACGAAGCTCTGCGACCACGCCTCAACATCGTGTTCGAACACGCGACGCCGAAGCGACCGCATCCGTCGTCCCTGCTCGGCTCCGGGCATCTCGATCGCGCGCATGATGGTGTCTTTCAGACCCACGATGTCGTGCGGATTGATCAGCAGAGCGCTGCCGAGCTCATCGGCCGCGCCCGCGAACTCGCTCAGCACGAGCACGCCGCGGTTGTCGATACGTGACGCGACATATTCCTTCGCGACGAGGTTCATGCCATCGCGGAGCGCGGTGACGAGCATGACGTCCGCGGCCAGGAACAGGGCGACCATCTCTTCGCGCGGGTAGCCGTGGTGGAGATACCGGATGGCTGTGTGCCCCATGGTGTCGAAGGTGCCGTTGATGCGTCCGACCGTCAGTTCGATCTCGTCGCGCAACTGCGCGTAGGCGACGACGCGCTCGCGACTGGGGCTCGCCACCTGCACAAGGGTGACGTCCGAGGCATCCACCTTGTGGTCGGTAAGCAGCTCACCGAACGCCTTCATGCGGTGTCGGATGCCCTTGGTGTAGTCGAGGCGGTCGACTCCGAGCAGGATCTTGCGCGGGTTGCCGAGGCCCTCGCGGATCTCGCGCGCACGCGCCTGGACCTCGGGCGAGCGGGCGAGTTCGGCGTACGACTCGGCATCGATCGAGATCGGGAAGGCCTTCGCCAGCGCGATGCGGGTGCGGCCGTCCCCCATCGGCACCGAAATGCCGGACGCCTTGGTGTCGTAGCGCAGCTGACGCCGGACGGCACGGGCGAAGTTGCCCGCGTCCGCGACGCGCTGGAACCCGATCACGTCGGCCCCGAGCAGACCCTCGAGAACCTGCCGTCGCCAGGGCAACTGTGAGTACAGACCGTATGCGGGGAACGGAATGTGGTGGAAGTACCCGATCGTGACGTCGGGCCGCAGCTCGCGCAGCATTTTCGGAACGAGCTGTAGCTGGTAGTCCTGCACCCAAATCGTCGCGCCCTCTGCCGCGACCTCTGCAGCCGCCTCGGCGAAGCGCTGGTTCACCCGCACGTACGATTCCCACCACACGCGGCTGTAGCGCGGAGCGGCGATCACGTCGTGGTACAGCGGCCAGATCGTATCGTTTGAGAAGCCCTCGTAGTACAGCTCGACGTCTTCGGCGCTGAGGACGATCGGCACGAGGTGCGTGCCCTCGAACTCGAACGGTTCGACCTCGAGGTCTGCCTGGCCGGGCCACCCCACCCAGGCGCCGTCGGCACGTCGCATCATCGGCTCGAGTGCGGTAACGAGGCCCCCGGGCGAGCGCCGCCACTCGCCGTTCTCGGCACGGTCGACGGGCAGCCGGTTTGCGACAACGACGAAGTCGGCGCGTTCGGGGGTCGGTGTCGTCACGGGAGCCTCTCACAAGCATCAGGTCGGGCTTTCGCCCTGCGTCCAGGTTATCTGGCGTGTCGAAGCGGGCCCGACCTGAGGCATCCGTTCACCGTCGTCTGTCCTCCGCTTACCTGTGTATCGGCCTCGCGCCATCCGCGTTCCCCGCACCGCCACCCCTCGCCGAAACACCTCTCGCGCGACGAAACCCCCGCCGGCATGGGGTTTTTCGCGGCCTCCGGGGTGTTTCGGCGCGCTTGCGGGGCCGGGACGGGTGCCGGGGAAGCGGATGCTCGGGCATCCGGAGCCGAAAATGTCAACCGTGGGCAGGGCACCGCGACCTTCGGTACCGTGGGAACATGCGCAAGTACCTGTTCGGCACGGGCATCATCTCGGCGTTCACCGGCGGCATCACCCTGCTGCGCGGTGCGCGCGACCAAGAGTTCACGTGGCGCGAAGCGCTGGCCTGGCTCAGCTGGGGCATCACCGCGGCGCTCGCGATCGGCTCGATCATCGACACCCGCCGCGCATCCCGCGGCCGCTTGATCGCCAACGACTCCCCTGTGCACGGCGACGAGCAGAAGCTGCTGAAGAAGCGCCTCCGCAAGTAGTTCTCACCCTCGCGAGGGACGCCAACGTTCGCGCGTGCATGACTTCGCGACCGGGGTCGCGCGCTTCCCCACCGACTCCGCCGCTTCGCGTCGAGTCCGCCGGGTGCCTCCGGTGAATACAGGGCGGTCTTGGCAGCAATGGGCGACGTCGGCGACCGGCGCCTGCGCGCCGCGGGCTTCAGACCAGGGATGCGCCGCTCAGCGCAGGAGGATGAGCGCCTCGCCCTGTCCGCCACCGCCGCAGAGCCCGACGGCGGCCGTACCGCTCCCCCGCCGCACGAGTTCGTGCACCATGTGCACGACGAGGCGCGCGCCTGATGCCCCGATCGGATGCCCGATCGCCATTCCCCCGCCGTGGATGTTCACGACGTCATCGCCGAGGCCCAGCTCGCGCTGTGAGCGCACGACCACGGCACCGAAAGCCTCGTTGACCTCGACGATGTCGAGCTCGGCCGGAGTGAGCCCCTGCTTCTCGAGAGCCCTCGCGATCGCCCGGGCGGGCTGCGCGTGCAGCGAGTTGTCGGGTCCGGCGACCTGCCCGCTCGCTCCCACCACGGCGAGCACCGGCCACCCGCGGTCGTCGGCGTGCGCTCGGTGCGTCAGAACGACGGCGGCCGCGCCATCCGAAATCTGCGACGAGTTGCCGGCCGTGATGGACCCGCCCTCGGCGAACGCGGGTCGCAGGCGCCCGAGCGTCTCGACGGTCGTGTCGGGACGGATGCCTTCGTCCGCCGTCACGAGAACAGGATCCCCCCGGCGCTGCGGTACCTCGATCGCCACGATCTCGTCGGCGAACACGCCCGCCTCGGTCGCGGCCGCGGCCCGCTGGTGCGAGCGGGCAGCGGCCGCATCCTGCTGCTCGCGCGTGACCTCGAACCGCTCGTTGTGGCGCTCGGTCGATGCCCCCATGCTCTCGTCGTCGTAGGCGTCGGTCAGCCCGTCGAGGGCCATGTGGTCGAGCACCTCGACGCTGCCGTACTGCCAGCCGTCGCGCGATCCCATCAGCAGGTGCGGCGCGCGCGTCATCGATTCCATGCCCCCGGCCACGACGACATGCGCGTCGCCGACGCGGATCATGCGCGCCGCGTCGATGATCGCGGTGAGCCCCGACAGGCAGACCTTGTTGACGGATGACGCGGGCACATCCCATCCGATGCCCGCCGCGAGCGAAGCCTGGCGTGCGGGGTTCTGTCCGGACCCCGCGGGTAGCACCTGGCCCATGATGACCGCGTCGACCGCATCCGCTGCGATTCCGGCTTTCTCGAGCGCGCCGCGGATGGCGAAGCCACCGAGTTGCGGCGCCGTGAACGCCGCGAGCTGGCCCTTCAGCCGACCCTGCGGGGTCCGCGCGGCGGCGACGATGACGATGTCGTCGGGGTTCATGAGGCGTGCCCTTCCGTGGCGGCGTGCGGCGTTGCGGCGTGCGGGCTCGCGGCGCTGCGCAGCGCCTCGGGCACCCGCAGGGGCGGCTCCGTCGCCGCGACCACCTCGTCGACGCTCACCCCGGGCGCGACCTCGACGAGCACGAGCCCCTCGGCCGTGACATCGATCACGGCGAGGTCGGTGATGATGCGATCCACGACGCCGCGGCCCGTGAGGGGCAGCGAGCACTCGTCGACGATTTTCGCCGAGCCATCCTTCGCCACGTGCTCCATCAACACGATCACGCGTTCCGCTCCGTGCACCAGATCCATCGCGCCTCCCGGTCCCTTGACCATCTTCCCCGGGATCATCCAGTTCGCCAGGTCACCGGTGCGCGAGACCTGCATGGCACCGAGCACGGCGACGTCGATCTTGCCGCCGCGGATCATGCCGAAGCTCGTCGCGGAGTCGAAGAATGACGAGCCTGCGAGGGTCGTCACGGTTTCTTTTCCGGCGTTGATCAGGTCGGGGTCGACATCAGCGTCTGCCGGGTACGGCCCCACGCCGAGGATGCCGTTCTCCGACTGCAGCACGACGGTCACGTCATCCGGCACATAGTTCGGAATGAGGGTCGGCAGGCCGATCCCGAGGTTGACGTACGAGCCATCCGTCAGCTCGGCGGCGGCGCGCGCCGCCATCTGCAGGCGATCCAGGGCCATGTCAGTTCCCTTCCGAACGGGCGGCGCGCACCGTGCGGCGCTCGATGCGCTTTTCGATGTCGGTGCCGACCTCGACGATGCGATGGACGTACACGCCTGGCAGATGTACCTGGTCCGGGTCGAGTTCGCCCGGCTCGACGAGCTCTTCGACCTGGGCGATGCAGATGCGCCCGGCCATCGCGGCGAGCGGGTTGAAGTTGCGCGCGGCCTTGTTGAAGATCAGGTTGCCGTGCCGGTCGCCGCGCAGGGCGTGGACCAGGGCGAAGTCGGTCACGATCGCCTCTTCGAGCACGTGCTCGCGGGGCTCACCGTTCACGTCGAACACACGGACATCCTTCGGCGGTGACGCCACCGCGACCCTGCCCGCACCGTCGTAGCGCCGCGGCAGCCCGCCCTCGGCGACCTGCGTGCCGACACCCGTCTGCGTGTAGAACGCCGCGACCCCCGAACCCCCGGCGCGGAGCTTCTCGGCGAGCGTGCCCTGCGGGGTCAGCTCGAGCTCGAGCTCGCCGGAGAGGAACTGACGCTCGAACTCCTTGTTCTCGCCCACGTACGACGACGTCATCTTGCGGATGCGGTGGGCGTTCAGCAGCACGCCGAGCCCCCAGTCGTCCACGCCGCAGTTGTTGCTGACGATGCTGAGATCCGTCGTGCCCTGCGCGAGCAGCGCCTCGATGAGCGCGATCGGATTGCCCGACAGCCCGAAGCCGCCGACGGCGAGCGATGCGCCATCCGGGATGTCCGCGACGGCCTCGGCCGCACTCGCCACCTGCTTGTCGATCACATTCACTCCCTCGTGAGCGGCGAAGACGGTGCTGTCCACCATCCGGTACGTCTCATCGGCCACGCGGTCGCGAGAACTGTCGCTCCGAGCCTGGCGCCCAGCATCCGCTCCGCGCAATCACCCTCTTGCCATGTGGATCACCCGCGGACTAGCGTCCACATTATGGACACACCGACCGTTCCGGGCGCACAGGCCATCGCCCGCGCGGCCCGGCTGCTGCGCCTCGTGACCGCCTCCGGGGCCGCCGGCGCCACCGCGGGCGACCTGGCGCGCCAGGCCGACCTCTCACGATCGACCGCGCACCGCCTGCTGTCGGCGCTCCGAGCCGAGGGGCTCGTCGATCAGGACGACGAAACGGCGAGATGGATGCCGGGGCCCGAACTCTTCCTGATGGGCACCGTCGCCGCGGCACGCTACGACATCACCGCGCTCGCGCGCGACATCGTGCGGTCGCTGGCGGTCAAGACCGAGGAGAGCGCGTTCCTCTCCGTCCGCCGCGCCGACGAGACCGTCTGCCTGCTGCGCGAGGAGGGCGCGTTTCCGATCCGCTCGTTCGTGCTGAGCGAGGGCGTGCGCTTTCCGCTCGGCGTCGCGTCCGCGGGGCTCGCGATCCTCGCGTTCCTTCCGGAACAGGATGTCGGCGCCTACCTCGATCGTCACCCCGAACTCGATGAGCGGTGGGGGGCGCCGCATGGCGCGGGGCCGCTCCGGACGCGACTCGGCGAGACCCGCGACCGCGGCTACGCCGTGAATCCGGGCCTGATCGTGCCCGGCAGCTGGGGCATCGGCGCCGCCGTGTTCAATCGTGCGGGTCATCCGGAGTGGGCGCTGAGTCTCACGGGTGTGGAGTTCCGCTTCGGGCCCGACCGCCTGGCGGGGCTCGGGCGCACCCTCCTCGCGCATGCGCACCAGCTGACGACGCGCATCGCCGCCGCGGGGCGCTGAGTCGGTGCTCTCGAGTCGGTGCTCTGCCCCGCGGACTCACGCGAACGGACGCAACATGCCGTCCGGTCTCGCACCGGCATGGCATGGTGCGTCCTCTCGGTGTGCCGGTCAACCGTCGGCCCGCGCCGGTCGTGCGCGCACGGCCCGGCGTAGGCTGGGAACATGCGCGCGACGACGATCCATGCAGCCGGCGATGTCCGTATCGAAGAGGTCCCCGACCCCGTGCTGAGCACGGGCCGAGACGCAATCGTCCGCGTTGTCGCGGCGTGCGTCTGCGGCTCCGACCTGTGGAGCTACCGCGGCGTCCGCGACCCCGAGCCCGGCTCCCGCATCGGCCACGAATTCGTCGGCGTCGTCGAGGCCATCGGCGACGATGTCGAGAACGTGGCGGTCGGCGACTTCGTCATCGCGCCGTTCTACGACTGCGACATGACCTGCGCGAACTGCCGCAACGGCGTCTCGACCTCGTGCCTCGAGCACTCGTGGTGGGGCTCGCGCGACCACTTCGGCGACTTCGCCGACGGCGCCCAGGGCGAGTTCGTCCGCGTGCCCCACGCCGACGGAACCCTCGTGAAGACCCCCGAGTACCCCGCCGATGACCTCATCCCGCATCTGCTGACGCTGTCGGATGTCTTCGGCACCGGTCACCACGCCGCCCTGTCCGGCGGGGTCGGTCCCGGCAGCACGGTCGTCGTGATCGGCGACGGCGCGGTCGGCCTCTGCGCCGTGCTCGCCGCGAAGCGCCTCGGCGCGGAACGCATCGTGCTGATGTCGCGCCACGAGTCCCGCCAGGCGCTCGGGCGCGAGTTCGGTGCGACCGACGTGATCGCCGAGCGCGGCGAGGAGGGCATCGCCGCGGCTAAGGCCCTGTTCGACGACATCGGGCCCGACGCGGTTCTCGAGTGCGTCGGCACCCCCGAGAGCATGGACCAGGCCATCGCGACCGTCCGCCCCGGCGGCACCGTCGGCTTCGTCGGCGTTCCCGCCGAGGGCAACTCGGTGCCGGTGGGATCCCTCTTCGGTCGCAATGTGGCCCTCCGCGGGGGCGTCGCGCCCGTCCGCAACTACATCGAAGAGTTGTTGCCGGATGTCTGGAACGGCACCGTCGAGCCGGGCCGCGTCTTCGACCTGACCCTGCCGCTGGCGGAGGTCGCCGAAGCCTACGCCGCGATGGACGAACGGCGCGCGATCAAGGTGCTGCTGAAGCCCTGAGGCCCCAGAGCTGCAGGGCGAGGACCGCGGGCCCGAGGACTGCGGGCCCCAGGCATCCGCTCAGTCGTCCCAGCCCTCCTGAGGGGTGGCGCACGTGCCACGGAAGACGTACTGCGAGGGGCGCTTGCGCTGGTGGCTCGACCAGTCGATCGGCGGGCGCCGCTCCGCGGGCGGAAGGTAGCCGAGACGGTAGACGGCCATCAGGTCGAGCGTGTCGGGCACCTCGAGCAGGCGCTCGATGCGTTCCCAGTTGCCCGGAACTTCCATCGGGAACGAGACGAACTGGATGCCCATGCCGAGCTCGACGGTCGTGAGCCAGACGTTCTCCATCGCCGCACCCATGCTGAAGAGGGAGTAGAACGACGACAGCTCGCCCTCCCGGTTCTCTTCGCGATCCAGCAGCACGGCCAGCAGCAGGGGCGCACCGGCGACGAGCTTGCGGTTCTCCTCCCCCAGCGTCTGCGGCACACGCAACCCGTTCATGAGCTTCTGCCCGCGCCGCGTGAAGACCTGGCTCGTGAATGGCCGAAGGGGCGCCGGAAGCTTGTCGAACAGCATCCCGTCGCGTCGCTCGTCCATCTCGGCCTGACTGAAACGGAAGTACCGCTTGTACCGCTCGAAGAATGTGCCGTTCGACATCGCGGTCGTCATGCTCTCGCCACTGATCGCCGCGATGGCATCGATCGTGTCGCGTTCTTCGATCAGCACGAACCGCCACGGCTGGCTGTTCAGCTGCGAGGGCGCCCGCCCCGCGACCTCCATCAGCAGGCGCTGATGCTCCTCGGAGACGGGGTCGGGCAGCAGATGCCCGTTCGTGGTCTTGCGTCGTCGGACGACATCGAGGAATTCCATCCCTACCCCTGTGTGGTTCTGCGTGACGTGATGAGGGCGGCGGCGAAGAACGGCGCGGCCGCCGTGGCCGTGGCGCTGTGCCGCCAGCTGCGGGTGCCGACGTAGGGAATCACTGCGAGCACACCCAGCGCGCCGACCACGGAGAGAGCGTGGCCCGCACGCCGGTCGACGACCGCTGCGACCGCGCTCGCGGCCGTCAGGGCGGCGGTCGTCGCGAAGAGGGCATGATGCACCCAACGGAAGCTGTGAGTGTCCACGATCCGAGTCGCGACGCTGATGCCCAGCGCGCAGTTCACCGCGTAGGCGACGGATGCCGCGACGGGAAGCGCGGGTCCCGCTATCGCTCGAGAGTGAGTCACCATGAGGTCCGCAGTTTACCCGGACCCCCGCAAGAGCCTTCCGGCGCTCATCGCAACACCCGGCCCCACGGAGCCGCATAGCAGAGCGCCGCGATCGCCGCCCGGCCTTGACCACGACGTCGCGGGCCTTACAGAGTTTTCAGAAGCCCGCGAGACGGGCGCACCGAGAAGGAGGGCTCGACATCACAGAATCATGGTGGGATGACCGGACCCTGGTCGGCCGCGCAACTGGGCCCGGCCGACGCCAGGTTCTTCGCCTGGCCGCCGGGTCATCCCTCGGACTTCTGGTCGTCTTCATCGCCGGTGTGGCGCTCGGGCTGGCCGTGTCCTTTGCGATCGGCACCGGCCCAGAGGCATCCTCGCCGGGGGGAGAGAATCGGTCCGGGGAGTATGCGATCGTCGATTTCGCGCTCGAGATCATGTCTCAGATCGGCTGGATTCTCCTGCCGCTGATTCTCGTGTGGCTCCTGCTGCGCCGCCTGAGCCGCCTCGCCCTGCTCGTCACGACGGTCGGCACCGGCGCCGTCGCCCTCGATCTCGGGCTCGCTCCGGCGATCCGCGTGACGGGTGCACTCTTGCCCCCGCTGGACGCGACCGCGGTGATCACCCCGGATTCCCTCGTCCTGTTCGCAACAGTGACCCTGGGCGTGCTGCTGCTCGTGCTTCTTCCCTTCGCGTCAGCGGCAGCGCGGGCATGGACCATCGTCGCGGTGACGCTCGCCGACGCCGCAATCGTCAGCGCGGCCGTCGTCGCCCAACAGCGGTACGCATCCGTCGCGATCGGCTGGCTCATCGCCCTGACCTGGCTGGCGGTGGCCACGATGACGTTCCTCCGCTGGCAGCGGGCGCTGGAGCGTCTGCCGCACGGGCCCTCAGCGAATCCCCCGCCGGAGGGTGCGGTGCCGCCTGCTCCGATCGGCGAAGCGCCGCTGCCCGGGGGCTGGCGTAGCGGACTCACACTCGTCCTGGCGGCTGTTCTCCTCTGTGCGGGGCTGATCGGCTCCGGCCTGCTCATCACCCGCCATCTCGCGCCGGTGCGGCAGTTCGATGCCGCCGTCATCGACGGGTTCGTCGACATCCGCACTCCCGTGCTCACCGCGATCGCCCATATCGTCGACCCCCTGGGCAACACACCCGGCATCATCATGGTGCTGCTCACCGCGGTTACTCTGGCCTCAGCCGTGACCCGCCGCTGGGCTCCCGTGTTGTTCCTCGTGACGGCGACCGCCGGCGAGACGGCCATCTTCCTGTTCTCCCAGGCTGTCGTGGGTCGCCCCCGGCCGTCCGTCGAGCACCTGACGGGCCTCCCCGCCACCCTCGCGTACCCCTCGGGACATATCGCTGCATCCACCGTCACCTACGGCGCCATCGCCCTGCTCCTCGTCGCCTGGGCGGGCCGCCGTGTCGGCGCGATCGCGGTCGCGTTGGCTGCCCTCATCGTGCTCGGGGTGGCCCTGACCCGGTTCTACGTGGGCATGCACTACCCCACCGACGCGCTGGCCAGCGTCCTCTTCGGTGTCGTCTGGCTGGCGGTGTGCTGGCACGCATTCCGGCCGGATCGTGGGGCGAAGAGTCTCCGCGGTTCGGCGGAGTGACGGGCGCAGCGGGAGGACATCCGGGGCGTGGATGCGTCGCGCCCGGCCGCAACGACATCGAAGAGCTGCTGCGCCACCCGCGGGGCTCAGAGCGCGCGAGCGCGAGGTTTCGGCCGGCGGCGCGCGGCAGGCAGTGAGCGCGCGGGGAACGGCTCCCCGACCGTGCCCGCGAGCTCGCCGAGCAGCTCGACGCGAAACACGACCTCGTCGCCCGGCTGGAGGGGTCGCGGGGTGAGCGCTCCCCCGGCCCGACCCCACAGTTCGCCGAGGCTGCCCCCGTTGCCCATGGCGCCGGCACAGACCACATCCCCCGGCATCACCCGGGACGCGCGAGCGGCGTACGCAATGAGCTCGGGGAACGTCCACGCCATATTGGACACGAGGTCCGACCCCGTCAGGTCCCGATCGACGTACGCTTCCGCGCGAAGCGCCAGGAATCCGTCCGGCGTCATCCGCGTCGCGACCTCGTCGGCCGTCACGATCCAGGGGCCGATGGATGTCGCAAAGTCCTTGCCCTTCACCGGACCCAGGCGGGCCTGCATCTCGGCGAACTGGATGTCTCGCGCCGACCAATCGTTCGTGATCACGTACCCGAAGATCCGCGTCGCCGCTTCCTCCGGTGACAGGTCGATTCCGGGCTCGCCCCCCAGCACGGCCGCGACGCCCAGCTCGTAGTCGAGCCGCTCGGTCGCCGGCGGCCGGATCGTCGCCCCGGTCCCGAAGATCATGTGCCGATTGCTGAAGCGAAAACGCGGGGCCTCGTACCAGGCGTCGGACACATGGCCCTGGCCCGCAGCATCCGCCGTCATACCTTCGAGGTGTTCTTCGTACGTCGCGAAGTCGCGGACGGATGCGGGAACGAGCGGAGCGAGCAGGGTCACCGCAGAGAGGGGCACTCCACCACCGTGGACGCGGCCGAACAGTTCGTGCGCCCGGTCGAGGCCCCTGCTGAGGACGCTCTCGACCGTGTGCGCGTCGGGGAATCGAACGACCGCACCGTCGATGACGAAGCCCTCACCGACCTCACCCGCGTGGTCCCATCGTGCGATCTTCACGAGATCTCCTGTTCCGTCCGCGCCGTTGCGGCACCTGATTCATACCGTCCGCGCGAGGTGTGTCGCCCGAGCCGTCTCACGGAGTGGAAAGCCGATCGGCCGCGAGATGCTCGCGCGGGTATGGAGCTCGTGCCAGACTCCCGCGAACGGTATCGATGGAGGAGCAATGACTCGGTGGCAACGCGGCTCAGCCGTGGCAGGTCTGTTCATCGTCGGAGGAGCCGCGCTCGTCGCCGGCATGACGATTGCGGTGCTGCACGCCCTCGAAATCCTCCGCGGAGTGACCCTGTGGGCCTGGTGGGCATTCCAATCCGGGTTCAGGTTGCCCGGCGCCGCCTCCGACCCCACCCCGATACCGCTCCCCGTGTTCGACTTCCTCAGCCCCGGACTGGGTCTCGTCGGAGGGGTTCTGGTGCTCCTCCTCGCGTGGGTCACGATCATCGCGGCCACGACGCTCGCGTGGCCGGGTCGACGCGATCGGACACGCAAACCGAGGGGCCTCGACGAAGACGCACGGCGCCTCCTGACCGGGGAATAGCGCACAGCCCCGACGCTCCTCCAAGCATGAGAAAAGCCTCCGAGATGGCGAGATCTCAGAGGCTTCCCAGTGCACCCCCTCGGACTTGAACCGAGAACCCACTGATTAAGAGTCAGTTGCTCTGCCGATTGAGCTAGAGGTGCAGAGGTCCGCCCAGGTGGAGCCGGGCGAACCGAGGGTCAACATTACCATCACGGTTACGTCACTCGCGAATCGTCCAGGCAAGCGCCGGTATCCTGGGGCCGTGACTTCCCCCACGTCGCCCATCCCCGGCGTCGCGCACACCGATCACTCGCGTGCCGACGACCTTTCTCTTGCGCTCCGACTCGCGGATGCCGCGGCCACGGCCTCGATGGCGCGCTTCGATGCCGTCGACCTGGACGTGCAGACAAAACCCGATGCTTCGCCGGTGTCCGAGGCCGATCTCGCGGCCGAGCGGGCGATCCGCGCGATCCTGGCGGAGGAGCGCCCGGGCGACGGCATCCTCGGCGAAGAGTACGGAACGAGCGGCGACAGCCGACGCCAGTGGATCATCGACCCGATCGACGGCACGGCGAACTACGTGCGCGGCATCCCCATGTGGGGCAACCTGATCGCGCTCGCGATCGACGGCCTGCCGGTCGTGGGTGTCGTCGGAATTCCCGCGATCGGACGCCGCTGGTGGGGTGCCGAAGCCCTCGGGTCCTGGACGAACACGCCCGACGGCGGCGAGCGGCGGCTGCGCGTCTCGTCGATCGACACGCTCGACGAGGCGAGCGTGAGCTTCCAGAGCATCGCGCAATGGGACGAGACGGGTCACCTCGACGCGCTCGTCGCCTTGACGCGCCGAGTCAAGCGCGACCGCGGCTACGGCGATGTCTGGCCCTACATGCTGCTCGCCGAAGGACGCCTGGAGTTCGTCGCCGAATTCGGCGTACAGGAATACGACATCGCCGCCGTCGTGCCGATCGTGACCGAGGCCGGCGGTCGCGTCACATCATTCGAGGGCGAACAGACCCTCTCGGCACGTTCGGTGATGGCGACCAACGGCATCCTGCACCAGAACTTCCTCGATTTCGTCCACTCCCCCGCGCCGGCCGCCTGATCTGGACGCCATGACTCGTTCCCGCGCTTTCCCCCGTTCCCGCACGACCCTCGGCGCCACCGCGCTCGTGGCCGCGCTGGTGCTCACGGGATGCGCGTCGACACCGGATGCCGCGCCATCCGCGCCGCCGCCCAGTGCTGCTCCCACAGCCACCCCCACGCCGACGCCCACCGCGATCGAGCCCGTCGTGCGACCCGAAGACCTCACCTGCGAAACACTCATCGCACCCGATGTCGTCGCGGCGTTCGTCGAGGCCGGATGGGAGGCGCAGGAGGAGGTGTTCCGCGTCGGCTCGCGTGAGATCCCCGATGGCCTGTGGTGCATCTGGGGCGCGGCCGGAGCCGTCACGGCCAGCGTGCAGATCTACGGGTGGGCCGGCATGGATCCGGCAGATGCCGAAGAGGCCCAGGCGGAACTGGCCGAAGGCGGTTGGGTGGCCGAAGAAACGCCAGACGGCGTATACGTCACCGAGAACCCTGACACGACCGTCGCGACCGACGACGACGGCTATGGCATGACGTTCCTCTTCGGCGACGGATGGGTCGCCGTCGCCGACACGAAGGAAGGGCTGCTCGTCATCGAGCTGCCCACCTGATCCGTGCGGTCGGCCCTGTACAGCGGACATCCGAGAGGTGCGACCTGCTGGGGACGGCCCGCGGAGCCCCTCTCGGGCGACTTCAGCCGCAGCAAACCTCTCGGATGTTCGCCCGACGACCCGAAGCCGCCCCGATCAGCCCCGGCCAGCGTGTATCTGAAAGAACGACGACCCGATAACGGGCCCAGACGGGCCATCCGGCATCATCCGGGCCCGATATTCCTATCGGATTGACGCGCCGCCGCCCCGGCCCCGGGCTACGCGGCCTCGATCTTCCGCATCGCCCCGGTCATCGGCACGGGCACCGGAATCGCGTGCCCGAGTGCCCGGTAGTCCCATCCGGCCTCCCGCCAGGCGTCCGCGGGCAGGCAGTTGCGGCCATCGACGACGATCCGCTGCGAGACCAGATCGCCGATCACGTCCGCGTCGGCGTTGCGGAACTCGTCCCACTCCGTCAGCACGAGCACCACATCCGCTCCGCGAACGGCGTTCTCCATCCCGTCCGCGTACGAAAGGGTCGGGAACAAGCGCTTCGCCGTGTCGCCCGCCGCCGGGTCGTAGACCGTCACGTGCGCGCCCCGCAGGTGCAGGGCGGCGGCGACGTTCAGCGCCGGCGAGTCTCGCACGTCGTCGGTGTCGGGCTTGAAAGCCGCTCCCAGCACGGCGACGCGCGCATTCAGCACAGACCCGCCGACGGCCCCGAGGGTCATGTCGATGATCCGTTGACGCTGGTCCATGTTGATCTCGTCGACTCGCTGCATGAGCATGACCGTCGAGTAGGCCCCGAGTTCGCCCGCGCGGTGCATCAGAGCGCGGATGTCCTTCGGCAGGCAACCTCCCCCGAAGCCGAGCCCGGCGTTCAAGAACTTGCGGCCGATGCGCGCGTCGTACCCGATCGCGTCGGCGAGCACCCCGACATCCGCCCCGGCCTTTTCGCACAGGCCGGCGATCGCGTTGATGAACGAGATCTTCGTCGCGAGGAACGCGTTGGCGCTCACCTTGACCAGCTCGGCGGTGGGCAGATCGCACGTGACGACGGGCGCTCCGTTCTCGATCGCGGGTCCGTAGAGGCGGCGCAGGCGCTCCTCCGCCCAGGGCGATGCCCCGCCGATCACGATGCGGTCGGGACGAAGAGTGTCCTCGACGGCCATCCCCTCGCGCAGGAACTCGGGGTTCCAGATCAGCTCCACGTGCATTCCGGGCGCGATCGTCTCCCCCACCATCGAGCGCAGTCGCGACGCCGTGCCGACGGGCACCGTCGACTTCCCGACGATCAGGCCGTCGTGCGTCATGGCCTCGACGACCTGGCGCGTGGCGGAGTCCACGAAGCGCAGGTCCGCGCCGTGGCTCGAGGCCTGCTGCGGTGTTCCGACGCAGATGAAGTGGACATCGGATGCCGCGACCGCCGCGGCGAGATCCGTCGTGAATCGCAGACGCCCGGTGGCGACGTGCCGCGAGATCAGTTCGGGCAGTCCGGGTTCGAAGAACGGCACCTCTCCGCGTTCGAGAGCGGCGACCTTGGCGGGATCCGTGTCGACGCCGATGACGTCGAAGCCCATCTCGGCGACGGCTGCGGCATGGGTGGCACCGAGATATCCGGTGCCGATCACGCTGACGCGCAGGGGCGCGCCCGCGTCGTCGGTGGGGAGCGGCGGAACCGCGTGCACGGGGCGGGCGGGGATGATCTTCACGATGCACTCCTTGAGGTGGGGAAGGTGGAGCGGGACGAGCGGGGATGGTGAGAATCGTGCGACAGGGGGATGGGTCAGTACGGCTTCAGGAAGAAGTTGGCGGCGGGATCGGCGATGCCCGTCTGGAAGGCCTCGAGCGAGTCCGCCCGGGATTCGATGCGCCAGTCGTTCGTCACGCGTTCTCCCTTGCTGATGGTCGTGACGGCGAGGTTGAACCAGGAGAGACCGATGAGGTCGGAGTTCTCGGGGCGCGTGAAGGCATCGAGGACATCCGTGACCCAGTCGGCCTTGTGGCCGCCGTTCTCCGAGCCTCCGATCTCGGCGAGGATGATCGGTTTGTCGGCGACCTGCCGGAGTTGGGCGAGCGTCGAACCGAACGTGTAGTCGAACGTGAACGCCTGGTTCTCGGCGTACGGCGGGCGGAGGTATCCCGAGATCCCGATCCAGTCGACGTACTCATCGCCCGGGTAGAGCGCCGTGAGGAACTCGAGCGACTTGTTGCGGGACGGGAGGTTGTTGATGATGTTGGGCGCCCACGTCCAGATGACGAGGGAGTTCGCGCCCTCCTCTTCGAAGATGTCGTGCACGTGCGTCCAGACGGCGACGTAGTCGCCCGGCCTGTTGCCGTTGAGCGATCCGCCGCTGCTCGTCGTCTCCGCCCACGGATACCAGATGCCGTTCATCTCGTGGTTGAGACGGATCGCGAGGGGTAGTCCCGTCGTGACGATGTCGCGGGCGTACTGACGCAGGTACTCGTCGAACGCCCCCGGAACGCCGTTGTCGGGGTCGCCGAGGATGCGCGGCAGCGAGTAGTCCGGCTCTTCGACGACGTCGTTCTGCGAGGCGATGGGTCGCGATTCCCACGTGAGCATCGGGAGGAGACCCCGCTCCCACGCCTTCGTGACGGCATCTCCGCGATAGGTCTGGTCCCAGCCGCCGAAGTACCCGACGATCGACTGGCGCGTGCCCGCCTTGAGAGCCGCGTCGTCGAAGGTCGCGAAGTTGAACGGCGCCTGCGTCGTGTACATGCCGAAGTGGCGCTGCGCGGGTTGCAGGAGTTCGCCCTTCGCCGGCGCGGTGACCGGGCTCGGAGCGGGCGCCGCGGGAGCGGGTGCCGGAGCGGGTGGACGTGGCTGAACCGGCGAGGGCTGGTTCCGGTAGACGATGACTGTGTCGGGACCCTCCGGCTCGGATCCCTCGTCCGGGACGGGCGCCGGGGTCTGCGTCGGCGTCGGCGTGGGCGTCGGAGTCGACGACGGCTTCGTGGCGGGCGTCGGAGTCCGCTCGGCCGCGGCCTGGGCAGCATCGAGCTGTCGTTGCAGGGCGGCCTTCTCTGCCTCGCTCGCCGCGAGCTGCTCTTCGAGGGTCAGGGGACGCTCCCCTGCTCCGGGGCTCGCCCACACGGCGGCGCTCGTGATGGTCAAGGCGACGACGAGGACTGCTCCCCCGATCGCCGCGCCGCGCGCCGACCTCGGGGTGGCCGCCCACCAGCTGCGGGGTCCGCTAGACAATGAAGATCGCCTCCAGTGCGAAGATGGCCAAGCCGATCACGTACGGCCAGGCGGCTTTGGGGTTCAGACGGCGCCGGGGCGGCGCGGTTTGGACGTCGGATGCCTGGGCGGACGCCGTGGGCGTCGGGGCGACCTCGGCCTGCTCGGTGGTGGCGCGCGTCCGGTCTTGGCGGAGGGCGACTCTCGTCGGGGACTCGGCGACGGCGACGCCCTGTTCGCCGCGACGCAGAGGACCGTAGGCGACCGTCCCGGGACCGGCCGCGTGGTTCGTCGAGGGTCGCGCGGGCGAGGCATCCGTCCCCGCGGGCTCGATACCGAGCTTCGCAAGCTCTTGGTGCATGCGCTCGCTCTCGATGTCGCGACCGGTCGCCTGTTCGTCCGTCGTGGGGGCGTCCCCGCCGGCGTAGGCGCCGGCACGCGTCCCCCAACCGCTGGCGTGCCCCATCCGGAAGAACCCGATCAATCGGATCGGCATCAGGAACGCGGTCGAGGTGATGATGAAGATCGGCAGGCGCAGGAAGTCGCTGGGGCGCTCGGCCAGGTGTCGCAGCTGGCGGATGGCCATGCTCAGCACGGACGAGATGACGATCAGCGCGACAACCCAGATGAGCCCGGAGCTCATGCCGAACTCGTTCAGGATGGCGACGTAGAAGTTGTGGCCCTCACCGACGGCCGCGCGATAGATCCAGCCGCCGATGACACCGGCGAGCAGGAACGGGAGCACGATGTCCATCACCATGAAGACGGCGAGCAGCGGCGCGTGTCCGAGCATCCAGGGCAGCATTCTCAGGGTGTTGTACTGGCTGCCTCGCGCCCACCGCAGCTGCTGCTTGTAGAGCTTCTTCACCTGGGTCGGGGCGTCGGTGTAGACCAGGCTCGTGTGCTGGTAGACCGTGCGGTAGCCCTCTTTGAGGGTCAGGTTCGTCAGCGTGCGGTCATCCGAGATCTCGAGGAAGACGCCCATGAACTTCTCGTTCATGAACTTGTCCATGACGCGGACCAGGATGTCCCGGCGGAAGGCGATCGTGCGGCCGGGCAGGCATCCGACCTGGCCCAGAACGCTCTGGGCCGGCATCGAGTAGAGCGAGCGGGTGTTCTCGAGCCAGTCCGCCCAGCGGGTGATCCAGCTGCGCTCGGGTTCGAGGATGCGCTGGCGCGTGGTGGCGCCGCCGACGCGCTTGTCGCCGAACGGCTTGACGAGCTCTTCGAGGGTTCCCGGCGTCCAGACCGTGTCCGAGTCGACGAGCACCGAGATCTCGTATGTGGACAGTTCGACACCGACCTTGACTGCGTTGCGCTTCCCGGCGATCGGCGTGTGCACCCAGCGCACCTTCGGGGCGAACTCGGCGCAGACCTCTTCGAGCCCGAGGTTTCGAGCGCCGTTGATGACGACGATGATCTCGTCCGGTTCTTGCTCGATGATGCGGCCGAGCACGTCACGGAACAGGTCGAGCGGCTCGTCGACGACGGGGATGATGACGCTCGTCGTCGCCTCATGGGGCTCCGTGAAGGGCCGGTAGTGCTGGCTGATCAAGAGTTTCGTCAGCCACAGACCCCAGATCAGGAACGAGTACACCGCGAACAGGTACAGCTCGGGATACCCCTCGAGCATGTGCCTGACCTGCAGCAGGAAAATGAACATTCCGCTCCCTCGTTCTCGGTTGTTGGGTCCCGCGGCGGTGAGGGTGTGACCGGTTTTCTCTTTCTTCGAGTGTTCGACGGGGTCGGAGGCGCGGCAAGAGCGTTCGCCGCGGTTTAACCGACACGAAACGAGGGCCCGCTCAGCGCGTTTCGCCGCAGTCGGACGACAATGCCCAGACCACGAGCGCTAACCGCGCGCTCAGAAATGGGGCGCCGGATCGAGGGCTCTCAGCAAGGGTTCACGCGGCTGTTAAATGGCGGAATCATGCCGGAATCACGCGGTTTTTCGGGGTGTCCCCCGATTGGCGGACAGGCACTCAGATGCCTCGTCCACCGTTCGGAGGACACTGTAGCCCATTCGGGGGACACGCGCGAACCGGAGCAAGCATGGCGCGCGGGGCGCCGGGTGCTCGGTCAAGCGCCGATCAGCGCGAGCACCTGATAGACGACGTAGACGGGCCAGACCGCGGCCTGGAGGAGCCCGAGTACGACGCCCCAGAAGCTGCCGTTCGAGATCGAGATGAAGTAGATGGCTGCGCCGATGTAGGCCAGCAGGAAGATGAACCCCCACGGCCCTGCGCGCTCGACATATCTGCGGCTCTCGGACATGACATCCTCCTTCGGCCCCCCGTCAGGCGACCTGCGATCAGGCTAGAGGCCGTCCAGAAACCGCGAGTAGGGCCATTGGTCCCCCGTGCCGCGGCCGGGGCCTCCTCAGGAAGTGTCGAGGGCGGCTCGGGCGGCGCGCTGAGCGGCGGATGCTCCGGCGAGCGCCCATCCGATCATCCACGCTGCGCCGCCCAGCGTCAGGATCGCGGTGGCGACGAACGTGGCATCGGTGCCCAGCCGCCAGAAGCCGAGGGTGGCCACGAGAGCACCGGCGACGATGGCACCCCACCCACCGACGGTGGTGCCGCGGGCCGCCGCTCGCTGGGCCGGGGACCACGCCTCATCCGACGACAGCGTGAGCCGAGTGCGCACCCCGGCGATCTGATTGCGTGGGAGCCGCCCCAGCCTGCTCCTGCGCGCGAGCCACACCATCAGCGCTCCCGCGAGCACCATCACGATGCCGACCACCGCGAGCGCGACCGCCGACCCGAGCTCCCCGTCGTTCATGAGTTGCTCTCCATATCTCCACGCTATGTCCGCTTACGTCGCCCGTTGCGACATGCGCCGACCGGGCCCGACGCGTACATCCGGAAGGAACGACGAGGTTCTCGAGCCCATTTCCAGCCACATGCCGTCCCGCAGGCCCTTCGTTCCTTTCAGATGTCCGCCGGCCGCGTGCTGAAGACGAGCCGGGACGAGCCGGGGCTCGGGGCGGAATTCACCGCCCGAGCGGAGTCCAGCCGGACGGCAGCGGCCCGTCGACGTCGCCGCGCTCCCGATCGGCTACCGCCGACCAGCCCTGCGCCGCATCCGTGGCGTCGAAGCCCCCGCGGGCGAGGCGGAACCCGACGTCCTCGTGCGTCGCACGCGGGGGCCCGCCGCGCCGGGTCGAGGCGCGTACGCTCCACGCGTCGTCCGCGTACCCGCCGCCCCGGAACACGCGGTAGTCGCCGTAACGCGCGGGATCGAGCAGGTCCCAGCACCACTCCCAGACGTTGCCGAGCGTGTCGAAGAGCCCGTTCAGGTTGGGCAGCTTGCCACCCACGTTCTGCGGGGTGGTCGTCCCATCGCCGCTCGTCCACGCGACCTCGGCGAGCGGTCCGTAGTGCGCTCCGGTGGACCCTGCCCGGCACGCGTACTCCCATTCGGCCTCGGTCGGCAGCCGGTACCCATCCGAGTCGATGTGCCAGGTCACGTCCTGGCCCTCGAACGAGTAGGCCGGATCGAGCCCCTCCCACTCCGACACCGCGTTGCAGAACCGGATGGCTCGCAGCCAGCTCACCTCAACGGCCGGGCGCCGCGGGTGCACCGATGTCTCACCCAGGATCTCGGCCAGCTGCTCCTCGGTCACGGGGTACACCCCGATCTCGAAGGGCTCGAGTTCCACGGTCCGGCGCGCCTTGCGTCGCGCATCGTGGAGCGTGACACTTCCAGCCCCGATCCGGGCCATCTGGATGTCGTCCACGGGCCTCCGTCCGAGCGGGATCGAGCGGGTCGGTTCCGGCCGTTCAGTCGCCGGCGGCGTCCGACCCCGCCGAGGAGGTCGCGGCCGGGGTGACAGGCTTCGCCGAACCCTCCGCGATCCCGCGCCCGAGGGCCTGCCCCTGGATGATCGCGCTGAGGTCGAGACCGGTCGCGGCCTTGACGCTCTCGAACGTCGCCGACAGGCTCGTCGACTGCTCGCGTGCCATGTGAGTCCCCGCGGTGTCGCCGCCGATCAGCGTGATGTTGCCGATCTTCTGGTAACCCTTGGCGAACTCGGCCATGAGCTGCGGCAGCTGCCCGATGATCTCCTTCGCGAGGATCGCGTCCTGGTTCTCACGGAGCGCCTCGGCCTCGGCCGCGATCGCCTCGGCGGTCGCGGTACCGCGTAGGCGAATGGACTCGGACTCGGCTTCGGCCTGCACCCGCACGGCGAGGGCGTCGGCCTCGGCCTGCACGCGAACCGCGGCGGCTTCGGCGGATGCTGCGGCCTCGCGAGCCTGGGCCTGCGCGTTGACGGCGTATGCCTCGGCATCCGCCCGCTCCTGAGCGACCTTGCGCTCGGCCTCGGCGTTCTTCTGGCGCTTGTACGCCTCGGCGTCGGCCGCGGTCTGCTGCTGGTACGCCTGGGCTTCGGCATCCGTCTGCTGCTTGTACTTGTCGGCGTCGGCGACCTTCTTGACCTCGGCGTCGAGTCGAGCCTGCGTGTTGTTGGCTTCCTGCAGGAGCACGCCCTGCTCCGCCTCGGCGCGCGCCAGGTTCTCGGACTGCTCTGCGAGCGCGTTCGCACGGCCGACCTCCGACAGCGCGGCGGCCTTGTTCTTGTCGAGCGCGGTCTGCTCGATCAGGTTCGCCTCGTCGGCGGCGAGCTGACGCTTCTTGACCTCGCGCTGCGCATCGATCTCGGCGACGTCTGCCTGGCGGCGCACGCGCTGCACCTCGACCGCTCCGAGCGCCGAGATGTAGTTGTTCTTGTCGGTGATCCCCTGGATCGCGAACGAGTCGAGCACGAGTCCCTGCGCGAGCAGGTCGCCAGAGATCCCCTCGGCGATCTCGTCGCTGAGCTTCTGGCGGTCCTGCATGACCTGCTCGACCGTGAGCTTCGCGACGACGCCACGCAGCGCACCCTCGAGCTGCTCGGTCGTGAAGATGACGATCGCCTCGTCCTGCGACGCGAAACGCTCGGCCGCGCGGCGTACCTGGTCGGGGGTCGACCCGATCTTGACGAGCGCGACGCCGGTCAGGTCGATCGTCACACCGTTGATCGTCTGCGCCGTCGGCTCGAACTTGATCTGGCGCGAGCGGAGCGAGACCTTGTCGGAGCGCTGCGTGAGCTTATTGACGAGAGCGCCGCGACCGCTGATCACGGTCATCTTGTTGGCTTCGCCCTCGGTGCTGTCGCGGGCCTTCTTACCGACGATGACGATGGCCTCGTCGGCCCGGGGCACCTGGTACCAGAGGCGGAACAGGATCAGCATGATGATGAGGACGACGAAGACGATTCCGCCGCCGACGGCGAGCGCGATGAGCAGGAACGGATCCATGTGGGTGGGTCTCCTTCTTCGGGCCTGCCGCGTGCACGCCGTACAACCCAACCTATGCGCAGAGGTACTTTCGCGCTCCCCCGAGTTCGACGTCACCCACCGATACCCCGGTCCCGAGGTCCCGAGGTCCGACCGGGGGAGCCGACCTCCCGGTCAGAAGCGCAGGAGGATCTTGCCTGTGCGCCCGGGCTGGTCGCTCGCGGATGCAGCGGCCCGAGCATCCGTGAACTCGAACACCTCACCCGCGGGCATCGCAACCTCGCCGGATCCGATGCGCTCGACCAGCTCACCGAAGAGGGCGGCGCGCTTGTCGGCATCCATCCACTGGCTCACCTTGCTGCCCCAGAAGCCCTTCACCGTCGCCTGCTTGAAGATCAGGTCCCCCGAAGACAGCTCGAGCTTGTCGGACCCCATCGCCCCGAACGACACCAGCGTGCCCCCCTCTCCGAGCAGCGAGAGGAGGTCCCCAGCGGCCGACCCACCGACCGAGTCCACGGCCGCTCGCGGGGCCGCGTCGCCCAGGATCTCCGCGGCGCGCTCGCGCCAGTCGGGGCTCTCCGTCGAGACGACGTCCCGGATGCCGAGGGCTCCGAGCTCATCGACGCCCGCGTCGCGGCGCACCAGACCGAGAACGTTCACGCCGCGCGCCGCGGCGAACTGCACGATGAGCTTGCCGACTGCTCCATTCGCGGTGTTCTGCACGATCCACTCGCCCGGCTGCACGTCGAGGTACTCGAGCAGACTGAGCGCGCTGAACGGCATCGAGATCATCTGCGCTGCGGTCTCGTCGTCGACCGAGTCCGGAACGGGTACGAGCCCGGATGCCTTGGCCACGAAGTACTCGCTCCACACGCCGAACGTGCCGCCCGTGGCGACGCGCTGCCCGATGTGCAGCTGATCGACGCCCTCGCCGACCGCGTCGACGACGCCGAGCGCCTCGGTTCCCGCCAGAGCCGGCAGATCGGGCTTGAAGCCATAGGTGCCACGGATCGTCCACAGGTCGTGGTTGTGGATCGGCGACAGCACCGTGCGCACCCGCACCTCACCCGCGCTGGGCTCGGGGATCAGCCGTTCGGCGACCTCGAGGACGTCGCTGGCTTCGCCGAATGTCGAGTGGATGAGTGTGCGCAAGGTGGTGCTCCTTTGGATCTGACGGCCGGGTGTGTGCGACTAGTAGGTCGGGGCTCCTCGCCCGCCACACCCTCCCCGCCCAACGCCCGGGCGCCTCCGCGTATGCCCCGGTCGTTGAGCGTCGTCTCAGCGGAACGGATTCGGGGTGTCACTGCCCGAGGCATCCGTTGCTCCCGCAGCGTGACCCAGATCCCAGGCATCTCCGCGGCCCTCGAGCTCGCGAGACAGGGCGTCGGCGTCGAGGATGCGCTTGGCGAGGCGCACCCAGTCGCCCCAGTGCGCCTCGACGGCCGGGGAGTCGTCCGAGGTGCGCACAGCCCACTTCTCGGGCGCGTCGGCGGGGGCGAGCGAGAGGGTACCGGTGGAGATCAGGTTGCGGCGAGGGTCGGGCATGGGGGTCTCCAAGAGGGCTGCGCGGGTCGGGCTGGTCGCTTCGACAGGCTCAGCGGCCGCAAAGGTACAGCGGGTCGCTTCGACAGGCTCAGCGACCGGAGGCCGAGGCATCCGTAAAGAAAAAAAGAGCCCGGCCCCCGCGAGCATAGAGCGCGCGGGAGCCGGGCCCCCCAACGTGCGACAACGACCGATGTGGAGATGGGGGGAATCGAACCCCCGTCCATCGCTGTGATTCTGCGCCTTCTACGGACGTAGCTTGTGCTGACGTTCTGCTCGGCTCCGACCTTTGCCACAAGCATCTAGGTCGACGAGCCCAGCCTGAGAAAAGTCCCGCGTGACGTTCAGGCGCCGTCACACAGCAAGATCCCTAAATGACGCCAGGGTCCGTGTCGGGATCACACACGGTCTGACGGACTATCGGGCTCGCTTACGCAGCGAGGGCGAAGTCAGTGCGCTTGGTTTCGGCACTTATTGTTTTGCAGAGATCGTTTACGAGATAACCCTGCATCCTCGGCCCGCTTCTCGCAGGTTCGCAGGCGATGTCGAAACCGATCATCCCCATGGTCCTTCTTGCGAAGGGGCCGTTGTCGCACGCTGTTGAGTTACCACGCTCGGGATGTGTGTTACCAACACCCGAGCATCTCAGTTTACAGGCCCGAAGGGCCGCTGGCCACCCTTACAAGAAGCCCAACTCGCCGCGCACGATCGAATCGCCCGAGTGCCCGGGCTGACCGTCGTCGGGCTCGTTCGACACATCGACCAACACGTACTGCGACACGTCGATCTCGGCCGGCACCGTGAAGGTGCCCTCGGTGCCGTCGAGCACGCCGAGGCTCACGAGCGCCGACGCATCCTTCGTGATCAGCCACACCTCACGGTACGAATCCGGCATCTCATCGGCCTCGAGTTCGACCCGGACCATCCGCGTGCCGTCGGGCGTCTCTTCCAGCACGGCGGCACCCACGGCTCCGGGGTGGTCGGGGAATGCGTCGAGGGATGCCGCAGCCACCTCGACCACGGCGGTGCGCTGCCCGACCGCCCAGCCGCCGACGGCCACGCCCGCGACGACGACCAGCGATGCCGCCAGCACCCACGCGGTGGCAAGTCCCGGGCGGCGTCGCCTGCCCGCGTGGCGCGCGACGGTGTGCCCGCCGGTGGACAAATCCGAAGTCTCGGGCGCGGCATCCGACACCGGCATACCGACCTCGTCGCGGATCGCGTCCCACACACGCTCGGGCGGGGTCAGCATCTCGCCGGCGTCGATGGCCGACCGCCCAACGAGGGCCGCGTGGCGCAGCTCACCGAGCTCACGTTGGCAGTCGACGCACGCCGCGATGTGCAGATCGTCGTCGGCCGACGCGACCGGCTCGCCCATCGCCAACAGCGCGAGCTGTTCCGGGTCGAGGTGCGACTCACTGTTCGGGTCACGGTGCGACATCGACGGCCTCCAATCTGGTGCGCATTCGGGTCAGACTTCGGCGGATGTGGCTTTTCACGGTACCTACGGGCATATCGAGTCTGGCTGAGATCTGTTGGTGGGTCAGGTCGTCGAAGAACGCGAGTCGCACGACGGCCCGAGCATACGGTTCCAACCGTTCGATCTCCTGCGCCACGAGCAGCGTTTCGGCCAGGTCCACGGATGGCGCGGCCACCAGCTCGTCCGGATGTGTCACGCGCTCCAGCTGCTCCTGCAAACGCCTGACCCGGGCGCGAGCCTCGTGTGTGTCGGCGATGCGACGCTTCGCGATCGTGATGATCCACGTTGCGAGCGCGGCTTTGGCGGGATCGTACGATTCACGTCCGGTCCAGGCGGCGACGAAGGTCTTCTGTGTTACGTCCTCGGCGTCCGAGGTGTCCGCGAGCGATCGCAGGGCGAGTGTGTAGACGACCGGCGACCAGCGCCGATACACCTCTTCGAGCGAGCGCTCATCGCCCGCGCGAAATCTCGCGTCGAGAGACTGCTCAGGATCGGCATCCATGCCGTTGACCTTTCGGATGTGACGCGCCCCGCCGCGGGTCGTTCCCCCGGTCATGCGATCGGCCGGGCGATGGCGACCACGTTATCGCTGTACGACCGCCTTTCGGGGTCGAAGCTGCCGCCACACGTGATCAGCACGAGAGCGGGGGCGCCGTCTCGGACGAAAAGCTGCTCGGTCGGCAACTGCGACCGCGGGTAGTAGGTGACGCTCTCGATGGCGTAGCGCGTCATCCCGCCGTCCTCACTCTCGACCTGCACCTCGGTGCCAGCCGCGAGATTCCGCAGGTTCGACAGCGGACCGATGCCGTAGACGCGCGAATCGACGTGGGCCGCGAGCACGGTGTTTCCGGCGCCTTCAGCGGGGTACGCGCCGTAGCGGTACCAGCCGGCGACGCTCGGCTCGGGCGGCAGCTCCATGAAACCGCCGTCCTCGATTCCGACGGGCCTGATCGACATGTCGATCGACACCGAAGGCACCTGCACCCGAACGGGGGCGATGGGATCGACGACCGGCGGCACTGCACTCGAGGTTCGCGGCACGTCGACCACGGCGGTCGGCGACGGGATGGGAGTGGGGGTTGGGACGTCGCTCGCCCCCGCGTCCGGGAGCCTGGCGGGGGCGAGCGAACATCCCGTCAGGGCGAGCAACAACACCGCGACGATGAGTGGGGGGACTCTGTTCATCGTGATGTTCTCCTGTTGCTCGCCCGATCGGATGTCAGCCGCGCGAGCGGACTGACCGGAAGCCCAGGGCGGCCGCGACTGCCGCACCGAGCGCAAGGATGATGCCGATGCCCCACACGAGCGGCGCCGGGCCGTTCTCTGCGACAAGACCGGCCGAGCCCGAGTTGACGCTGTCGGGCGAGGAGTGCAGGCCGGTGATGGTCTGCACAGCGAGGGCGAGGTTCTCATCGGTCGCGCTACCCCAGGCGTAGACGATCGTCAGAACGCCTTCCTGCACGTCGACATCGGCGGGCCCGATCACGGGGTCGGTCGTGCCGGCCAGCGCCACGGAGGCGGGGACCACACCGGCGGCCAGGTTCAGCGTCGCCTCGTTCGGATTGGTGAGGTCTTCGACGACGGGGGTGCCGCCGGCCAGGATGTCGACCGCCGGGGCCGCGGCGACGTGGCGCACGGTCAGTCGACCCTCGCCTGCGGCGGTGGTGCTGATGTCGTTGGTGAACAGCGTGGCCGTAGGTGCGCCGGCCTCGTCCAGGTGCGCCACGGCGGTGTAGCTCGTGTTCGCCGCGAGGGTCAGGGTGATGGGGCCGATGACCGGGGCACTGTCGTCCGCGGCATCCGGTGCCGTGATGGCGACGACGTAGTCCCCCGCGGGCAGGTCGAGCGGGCCGGCGAGGTCGCCGGGCTGGAAGTCGTCGAGCGTCAGGTCGCCGTTGACGTAGACGTCGACCGGGGTGTCAGGCACGGCATGGAGCACCGAAAGATCGGCGGTGGTTGACGAGATCGCGCTCGCGGGGGTGATGAATCCCACGGCGGCGACGACACCGACAGCAATGCCGGCAGCGATTGTCTTGCGCACGTTGTCCTCCTTCACGGGCGCGAGCTCTTCGCGCCGTCTAGAGAGTTGTTCCGGGCGAAGGTGCGTGACGGATGCAGGTGGTCGAGGTTTCTTTTTCGTCTCGTGTTGCGGGGGCAGGTGCGGGGTGTGGGGCGGCTGTCCTATTGTCGGAAGCGACGCGTTGGGGCCGGGGAGCCCGCGGCGCGGGGGGATGAGGCGCTCTCGCGCCCAGGCGAATGGGGATGAGCCATGAATCGACGTACCGTCCAGACTCTCTTGCTCGGCGCGGGCATCGCCTCCGCTATCGCGCTGGCGGGCTGCACGTCCGCGGACTCGTCGGACTCGAGCACGTCTGGGTCAAACCCCGGTGCATCGAGCGCGAGCACCGAGCCCGGTGCCGGGGCTGCGTCCCCGTCTACCTCAGCCGGTTCCGACGCCGCGCCCGCCGCGCCGTCGATCGAGTTGACCTGCGACAACACGATGTCCCCCGATGCGCTCGCGCGGTACCAGGCTGCTGGCTGGACCGGTCAGGTGCGAGACCAGGCCTGGCTGATCGCGGGGATGCCCGTGGCCGACGGCATCCTGTGCCAGTGGATGGAAGATCACACGGTCGCGACCGACAACTTCACCTTTCTCGGGTGGGCGCCGGTCGCCGACGCCGAGGCGATGATCTCGGATCTGATCCTCGAGGGCGGCTGGCGCCGCGAGGACGCGGCGGAGGGCATCTACGTCACCGCCGACGACGCCCAGATGATGCCGATCGTCGACGCCGAGGGTTACGGCACGACGTACCTGTTCGTGGACGGCCAGGTACGGTACGCGAGCACCAAATCTGAGCTCGCTTCGATCACCGCGCCGCCCGGGTTCGCTCCGTAGCGGTTGTCTGGAGTCTCTGCCGAGCGTCCTGGGCGCGACTTTTCGGACACGTTTCTGTGTGAGAGAACTCTCATCGTGATGCCTCGTTCTGCGGCGGAATTGCGGGGTTTTCGGGCTTCGGATGTCGGAGGTCGTCCGTAGAGTATCGAACATGAGTTCGAATCGGACCGAGGCTGTAGAGGCGCTCGACGACGCGCCTGTCCTCGGTCTGGTCGAGGGAATCGTGGCCCTGCGCAAGCAGGCCGCACAGGTCCATGCGGCGGAGGTTCGACTGCTCGCGGGGGCGGGTGAGCTCGCGGGATCCCGTTCGGTCGCGCTGCGGTCGGATTCGCGGGAGCGCGAGATGCACCTCCGCTCGATCGCAGCCGAGCTCGCGCTCGCGGTGCGCGCCTCCGACCGGACGGTGCAACGGCAGATCAACGACGCCGTCGTGCTCGCGGACGACTTCACCCCGGTGCTCGAAGCGCTCGAAGAGGGGCGGATCTTCGTGGGCCACGCCCGCGTGATCGTCGACGCGGGCACCCCGATTCAGGACGCCGATGTCCGCCTCGCTTTTGCTACCGAGGCGGTCGCGCGTGCCGAGAACCTGTCCCCCTCGCGTCTTCGACCGGCGGTCGAGGCCCTCGCCGAGCGGCTCCAGCCCCGCACCGTCACCGAACGGCATCGCGACGCCCGCGCCGACCGCGCGGTCGCCGTCACCGACCGGCCCGACGGAATGGGCGAACTCACCTACGTCGGACCCGCCACCCTCGTGCACGGTATCTACGACAGGCTGACGCAGCAGGCGCGCGCGGTCCGCAACGCGAGCACCGCAGCCCAGCCGGGTGCGTCCTTCGGCCCCGCCGCGGTGGCCACGAGCGCGGGCGTGGGCACGGGCGCCGCGACGGATGGCGCGGGTGCCGGTGCGTCTGGTCAGACCACGTCCGATTGCGCCCCCGAGTCGGTTGCCGACCCGCGCACGATCGACCAGCTCCGGGCCGACATCTTCGCCGACATGCTGCTCACCAGCGCTCCGCAAGACGACCCCACCACGGCCGACCCGTCGCTCGGATTCGGGGGGCTCGGCGCCATCCGCGCGATCGTGCACGTCACCGTCCCCGCGCTGTCCCTCGCCGGGCTCAGCGACGAACCCGCCGAACTCGTCGGGCGCGCCCCGATCGACATCGACACCGCCCGCCAGCTCGCGGGACTCGCAACAGGATGGGATCGGGTCCTCAGCGACCCCATCACCGGCGGAATCCTCGCCGTCGACCGCTACACCCCGAACGCCGACCTCAAACGCTTCCTCCAAGCCCGCGACGAACACTGCCGATTCCCCGGATGCCGCCAACCCGTCCACCGCTGCGACATCGACCACGGCCACGACTGGGCACTCGGCGGAACCACCTGCGCCCACAACCTCCACCACCTCTGCCGACGACACCACACCCTCAAACACGCCACCCCCTGGCACGTCCGAAACCTCGGAGGCGGCATCCTCGAATGGACCAGCCCCACCGGCAAGATCTACATCGACGACCCACCCTCCCGCATCCGCTTCACCCCCACCGAACACCCACCACCCTTCTAGGCACCACCATGCCCGCGCGTCGCTGAGCACCCGCCGAACTGTCACGAACTGCTGCATCCGGGCATCAAATCCAGCGTTCTGTGACAGCTCGATGACTCCGGCTCTCGGTCGTTGAGCGAGCGAAGCGAGACGAAACCTCCCACCCGCGCACGCGCGTTCGACTCGCCGAATCCGCTCCTCGCTCAACGAACGAATCTGTCCATCGCGCATCCAGCCCAAACCCCTAGAGTCACAGGCATGAGCGACGTCATCATCACCGTCCGCGGCGAACACGAAACCCGAATCGCCCCCGAAGAAGGGGTCGTCCACCTCAGCGTCCGCTGCGACGGACCCGAGCGCGGCCCGGTCGTCGAACGCATCGCCGCCATCGCCGCACCCCTGCGCGAAGAGCTCGCCGCACGCCAAGCATCCGGCGAAGTGAGCGAATGGTCGAGTCAGCGCGCGAGCGTCTGGGCCGAACGTCCCTGGAACAACGAGGGCAAGCAACTCCCCCTCGTCCACCACGCGAGCGTCGAGATCGTCGCCACCTTCACCGACTTCGCCGCGCTGTCCTGGTGGGTGTCGGCCGTCGCCGAACGCGAGGGCGTGCAGGTCGGCGGCGTCACCTGGCAACTGACAACCGCAACCCGCCGCACCGTCGAGGCCGAGGTCGCCGCCCACGCCGTTCAGACCGCCGTCTCGCGTGCGGGCGCCTACGCGAACGCCATCGGCCATGCCTCCGTCACCCCGCTCGAGATAGCCGACATCGGCCTGCTCGGACGCCCCGAAGCCGACCCCGGCCCGCGCATGATGCGCGCCATGGCGACGGATGCTTCGCCCAGCCTCGACTTCCAGCCCCAGGACATCACGGTCACCGCCGGCGTCGAAGCGCGGTTCGCGGCCCGCTGACCCGAACCCCGACCCGCCGGTGGCTAGGGTGTCACCATGAGCGCCACGTCCGAGCCCGTCGCTGTCCGGCCCGGAATCGCCGAACGCCTGAGCCGCATGATTCAGCTCGAGACCGTCAGCGCCGAGCTCGACCGCCGTGGTCCGCGAGCCTTTGAAGACTTCGTGACGCTGCTCGCCGAGCTCTACCCCTTCATCCACCAACATCTCGAACTCGAGCGCATCACCGACTTCGGTCTGCTCTTCCGCTGGCCCGGCAGCACCGGCACGAATAACCCCGTCGTCCTCATGGCGCACTACGACGTCGTCCCCGTCGACCCGACCGACCCCTGGTCGTTCCCACCATTCGAGGGACGGATTGCGGATGGCTCGGTCTACGGCCGCGGCACGCTCGACGACAAGGGGCCCCTGATCGTCACACTCGAGGCCGTCGAGAACCTCCTCGCCGCGGGCTTCACCCCGCCGCGTGACGTCTACATCTCGCTCGGTGGCAACGAAGAGACTTTCGGCAACGCCGCCCAAACCATTGCCGAAACCCTCCACGGCCGGGGCATGGTCCCGTGGCTCGTGCTTGATGAGGGCGGCGCGGTCGTCGACGCACCCCTGCCGTTCGTCGCGGGCACGGCCGCGATGGTCGGTGTCGGCGAAAAAGGGATCGCGACGCTCCGGCTGACTGCGCGGGGCGACGGGGGCCACGCATCCGCACCTCCGACCCTCACGGCGGTCGGCCGAATCGCGCGCGCCGTCAACCGGCTCACCCCCCGCACGTTCCCCGCTCGCACGCCCCGCGCGATCGCCCGGATGCTCGGTCTCTTCGCCGACGGCACACCCCAACCCGCGCGGACCCTGCTGCGGGTGCTCGCCACCGCGAAGCCCCTCACGGCACAGGTGTTCGCGACGCTCGGTGGCGAGCCGGCGGCGCTCGTCCGCACGACCATCGCCGCGACGATGCAAGAGGGCGGAACCGCCCCGAACGTGCTGCCCTCACAGGCATCCGCGACCCTCAACGTGCGCATCGCGCTCGGCTCCACCGTCGCCGCGACCGTACGCCGCGTCCGCCGGCGCATCCACGACCCGCTCGTCACGGTCGAGGTCGTCGAGGGCAGCGAACCCTCGCCCGAATCGCCGACCGACAATGCGCAGTTCGCTCTCATAGCGGAGGCGGTCGCCGCATCGCACCCCGCGGCCCGGACCGTGCCGTACGTGATGATGGCGGCCACCGACTCGCGCCACTTCCACCGCTTCGCGCCCGCCGTCTACCGTTTCGCACCTCTCGCGATGTCATCGGCCCAGCGCGCCGCGATCCATGGCGTCGACGAGAGCGTCGAAATCGCCGAACTCGAGCGCGGCGAACTGTTCCATCGCACGCTCCTGCAGCGGCTACAGTGATCGCACCCGAACAGAGAGAGCGCCGATGAACCCTCGTGCCGGAGCCCTGGGCGCCCTCGCCGGCGTGGTCGGATTCCTCGCCTTCGTCGAGTTCACGAGCGGCATCCTGCAGGGGTACTACACCCCGATGCTCACCGACATCGCTCGCAACCTCGACATCAACGATGCCGACGTCAACTGGCTCGAGGGTTCGCAGCTCATGCTCTCGGCGCTGGTCGTTCCGGCGCTCGCGAAGCTCGGCGACATGGTCGGACATAAACGGATGCTTCTGGTGTCGACCGCTGTGACGGCCGCCGCATCCCTCGTCCTCCCGTTCACCGACTCGTTCGCGATCTTCCTCGCGGCCTGGGCCCTGCAGGGGTTCTACGTCGTGTGGCTGCCGCTCGAGATCGCCCTGATCTGGTCGCGGTCGCGCTCGATGCCGGGTCGCGCCGTTCTCACGGCTCGCGCCGCGGGCCTGCTCGTCGCGGCGCTCGAGGCGGGCGCGATCAGCGGCGCCCTCATCGGTGGGGCGCTCGTCGATTCGCTGCCTCTCACCGTCGTGCTACTCATCCCGGCCATCGCCGTCGTGATCTGCTTCTTCGTCATCCTCTTCGGGGTCAAGGAATCGCCCGAACCGGTCGGCGGGCACTTCGACACCGTCGGCCTGGTGCTGATCTCGTTCGCCCTCATCGCGTTCACGGGCGGACTGAGCTTCCTGCGACTCAACGGCGTCGGCGATGTGCTGTCGTGGGGACTCGTCGCCCTCGGCATCCTGCTCGTGATCCCCTTCGCGATGTGGGAGCTGCGCCACGACGACCCGCTGATCGACGTCCGGATGTTCCGGTCGCCCGCCCTCGGCCCCGTGTTCCTGACCGCCGGGCTCTTCGGTGTCAGTGTGCTCGGAGCCCAGGCGCCGCTCTCGACCTTCGCGCGCACCGACCCCGAGGTCTACGGCTACGGGCTCGGCACCGCCGGTTTCGCGACCTCGCTCATTATCGGTGTCTATCTGATCGCGATGATCGTCGGCGCTCTGTTGTTCTCCCCCATCGCCCGCAAGATCACGCCCCGCATCACGCTCATGGGCGCATCGATCTTCGTGGGTGTCGGGTTCCTGATGTTCCTGCCGTTCCACGACACCTACGCGCAGGTGCTGACGAACATGATCATCGTCGGTTTCGGTTCGGGCGCGTTGGTCGCAGCTCTTCCCGCGGCCGCGGCATCCGCTGCCCCTCCCACCCAGACCGGCGTCGCGACGGGGCTGACCAACTCGGTCAAGACCGTCGGCGGCGCGATCGCGTCGTGCGTCTTCGGCATCGCGCTCATCAGCAACGCGACCGGCGCGGCCGCCGAGGGCACCGCGGGATCGTTCGCGGGCTACGTCACCGTCTGGGTGGTGTGCGGCGTGACGGCACTCGCCGCCGCCGTGCTGCTGGCATTCGTACCCAGAGAGGCCTTCACCGACCGGGCGGTAGCCGAGGCCGAAATACAGCCCGTCGTGAGGTAGCGACGGCGGCGATCAGAAAGCCTGTCAGTCGCCGAGGCGATTCTTCGTGCGCATGGCACGTTCGGCCTCGCGCTTGTCCTGACGCTCGCGCAGGGTCTGGCGCTTGTCGAACTCGCGCTTACCCTTCGCGAGCGCGATCTCGACCTTGGCCCGACCGTCCGAGAAGTAGAGCTTCAGCGGAACGAGCGTGTAACCGCCGGCCGAGACGGCGTGCGAGAGCTTGACAATCTCGTCGCGGTGCAACAGGAGCTTGCGAACGCGCTTGGTCGCGTGGTTCGTCCAGTGCCCCTGCGAATACTCGGGAATGTGCACGGCATCCAGCCAGGCCTCGTTCCCGTCGATGTAGGCGTAGCCGTCCGAGAGGTTGGCTCGACCCATTCGCAGCGACTTGACCTCGGTGCCCGTGAGCACGAGCCCGGCCTCGTACGTCTTCTCGATCGAGTACTCATGGCGCGCGCGACGATTGGTCGCGACGACCTTCTCCCCGCGTTCCTTGACCATGATGTTCCCTGCTGACGTTACTGAACCGACACTGCACTACTCAACCGACACTGCCGTGCCGCCCGAGCGGCAGCCGGTCAGTCTATCAGGGCGAGGATCCCGAGCGCCTACGCGCGCAGCCAGCGACGGATGGCGAAGCCCGCCGACAGCGCCGCAAGCACCACGCCGAGGGCGATGATCACGGGGATCACGATCCAGAGTTCGCCTGCGTCGCCGACCCAGGTCGTGATGAATGTCACACGCTCGCGCAGGTATCCGTCGACACCGAACGTGATGCCCGCCCAGATCGCGACGCTGGCCAGTCCCGAACCGAGGAGCGCCGCGAGCACGCCCTCGAGGATGAAGGGCGTTTGGATGAAGCGGTTGGATGCTCCCACCAGCCGCATGATGCCGAGCTCTCGCCGTCGGGCATACGCCGACAGGCGAATGGTCGTGGCGATCAACAACACGGCCGCGACGAGCATCAGCCCCGCGATGCCGACGGCGATATAGGTTGCGACGGTCAGCGCCTGGAACAGCGGCTCGAGGTACTGCAGCTGGTCTTGCACCTGCTCGACGCCCTGCATCCCGCTGAACGCCTCGACGATCACGGCCGACTGGGACTGATCGACGAGGTTCACATAGAACGTCTGGTTGACCTGATCGGGAGTGATGACGTCGGCGTACTCCTGGCCCAGCTGCTCGATCGTCGCGGCATATGCCTCATCCCTGTTCTCGAAACGGGTCTCGCGAATCAGGGGCTGCAGCGCGGGCGATACCAGAGCTTCGCTGACGGCGTCGACCTGCTCCTGCGTCGCTTCGCCGTCGGCACAGGTCGCGCCGGTCGAGATCGATGTGCACATGTAGACCGCGACCTGGGCACGCTCAGCCCAGAAGTCCTTCATCGTGCTGATCTGCATCTGCATCAGGATCGCGGCGCCGACGAATGTCAGCGACACGAACGTGACCAGCACGACAGAGATGACCATCGACGCGTTGCGACGAAGACCCGAGAGCGCCTCGCCCAGGATCAGCTGAACCCTCACGACGTCGACCCCACGCTGTCATCTTCGTCTCGCTCACCCAGGCCGAGTCGATCGGCGATGCCGACCTCGGGCAGTTCCGGCAGATCGATCACGATCGGACCCGTGAGCGACGTTCGCGTCGGCTCGGCCTCGACGGCCTCGGGCTCGGTCACGGGAGGATCAGCCGGCGCGAGCGGCTCTGCGGAGGGCTCGAGGTCGTACTCGGACATGGAGCCGGTCGGAGAAGAGGCTGTATCCCTCGACATAGCGGCGCCGACTGCCGAAGCACCTGCCGCGGCGTCGGACGCGGACACTGCGGCGGACGACGCGGCCGACGAAGCGACGTCGTCGGGACGCGTGGGTTCGGCATGAGCGACCGGCCGCCCCACGGCATCCGCTCCCACCGCCTCGGCCACCAGATCGACGGCCGTCGAGGCGACCTCGAGCGGCCCCGTGGCGGGACCGGCATCCCCCGCGGCCACACGCTGCTGCAGTTCGAGCACGGCGGTGAGCGCGGCGATGGACTCGGCGCCGCGTGTGGTCTGGGGAGCGAGGCGGGGCAGCTGGGATGTGTCACCGTAGCCACCGTGCGTCTCGTCGCGGACGATCTCGCCCGCCGACAGCTCGATCACGCGCCGCTGCATCTGGTCGACGAATCCGGCCTCGTGCGTCGCCATCACGACCGTCGTTCCGCCCGCGTTGATCCGTGCGAGCAGCTGCATGATGCCGATGGATGTCGCGGGGTCGAGGTTTCCGGTCGGCTCGTCCGCGAGCAGCACCTGCGGACGGTTGACGATGGCGCGGGCGATCGCGACGCGCTGCTGCTCACCGCCCGAGAGCTCGTGGGGCAGGCGCTTCTCCTTGCCCGCCAAGCCGACGAGCTGGAGCGCCTCGGGCACGGCCTGCTGGATGAATCCGCGCGACGAACCCGTCACCTGCAGGGTGAACGCGACGTTCTGGAACACGGTCTTCGACGTCAGCAGCCGGAAGTCCTGGAACACCGCGCCGACATGGCGACGGAAGTAGGGCACCTTGCGGTTCGACAGGGTCGCGATGTCGCGGCCGAGCACGACGACGCGACCTTCGGAGGGGACGTCCTCACGCAGCACGAGCCGCAGGCACGTCGACTTTCCGGATCCGGAAGCGCCGACGAGGAAGACGAACTCTCCGCGTTTCACCTCGAAATCGACTCCGGCGAGGCCGGGCTTCGATGAACCGCGGTAGGTCTTGGTCACGCTTTCGAACCTGATCATGGCGATCCGAGCCTAAGCGCGGTCACGCCGTGACCCCCGAGCGACACCCCTCGCGAGGTGTTCCGGAGGTCGCGCGGCTCGGTCATCCCATCGACGGGCCTCTGTCACCCCATCGAGAGGACGCAACACGCCGCACACCGCGCGTCGGAACGGCGTGTTGGGTCCGTTCGGCGACAGATATGGCCGGACGTGGCCCAGCACCCGAGTGACGGATGCGCCAGATTATTCGTCGATCGGACGCTTGCGCCAGCGGATGCCCGCCGCGATCAGCCCATCCAGGTCGCCATCGAAGACGGCCGCGGGGTTTCCGACCTCATAGCCCGTGCGCAGGTCCTTGACCAGCTGCTGTCCGTACAGGAAGTACGAACGCATCTGGTCGCCCCAGCTCGCGGTGATGACGCCCGCGAGTTCCTTCTTCTTCGCCGCTTCTTCCTCGCGCTGCAGCAGCATGAGGCGCGTCTGCAGCACCCGCATGGCGGCGGCGCGGTTCTGGATCTGCGACTTCTCGTTCTGCATCGACACAACGAGTCCGGTCGGAAGGTGCGTGATGCGCACGGCCGAGTCGGTCGTGTTGACGGACTGACCACCGGGACCCGACGAGCGGAAGACGTCGACGCGGATGTCGCCCTCCGGAACGTCGACCTCGACGGCCTCCTCCATCACGGGGATGACCTCGACGGCCGCGAACGACGTCTGGCGCTTATCGGCCGAACCGAAGGGGCTGATGCGGGCGAGACGGTGCGTGCCGGCCTCGACCGACAGTGTGCCGTAGGCGTAGGGAGCGTCGATCTCGAACGTCGCGGACTTGATGCCCGCGCCTTCGGCGTAGGAGGTGTCCATCACCTTGACGGGATACTTGTGACGCTCGGCCCAGCGCAGGTACATGCGCATGAGCATCTCGGCGAAGTCGGTCGCGTCGTCACCGCCCGCGCCGGAACGGATCGTGACCACCGCGCCGCGCTGGTCGTACTCTCCGTCGAGAAGCGTCTGCACCTCGAGCTGGCCGATCGTCTCGGTCAGCTCGGCGAGCTCCTTGCGAGCCTCCTCGGCGGATTCCTCGTCGTCCATCTCGAGCGCGAGCCCCACGAGCACCTCGAGGTCGTCCAAGCGGCTCTCGACGGAGTCGATCCGCGCGAGCTCGGACTGACGGTGGCTCAGCGCGCTCGTGACCTTCTGCGCGGCATCCGGGTCGTCCCAGAGGTCCGGTGCACCGGCGGCATCGCTCAGCCGCTCGATTTCTTTGCGGAGTGCGTCGACGTCCACCACCGCCTGGATGTCGGCGAAGGTGGCACGGAGCGCCTGGATTTCGGCGGAGAGATCGAAGTCGAGCATGACAGTCCAGACTAACGTGGATGCACGTGACCCATCGCCCGCCCGCGCCTCCCCCGGGCGACGGCTCTCGGCGCGAGACCGCGTCGGTGCTCGGACGCTTCGCCCCGATGATCTACGGACCCACCGTCCTCTTCGCCGTGGGCGAGGGTGCAGTCTTGCCCCTCTTGCCCATTCTGGCCGCGCGACTCGGCGCCGACATCGCGGTCGCCGGGCTCGTTGCATCCGCTCTGGTGGTCGGTCAACTCGTCGGAAACCTGCCCGCCGGGTGGGCTGTCGCCCGCATCGGCGAGCGCCTGTCGATGGCGATCGCGCTCGGCATCGCGCTGCTGGGTGTGGCGGGTGCGCTGCTCGCACCGAATATCGGCGTGCTCATGGCATCCGTTCTGCTCATCGGGCTGTGCGCCGCGGTCTTCGGGCTCGCGCGCCACTCGTTCATGGCCACGCGCGTGCCGCTCGCCTACCGAGCCCGCGCCCTCTCGCTGCTCGGCGGCACCTTCCGGCTCGGCATGTTCGTCGGCCCGTTCATCGCCGCCGCGCTGCTGGCGATCTTCGGCACCGAGGACGCGGCGCTGTGGTTCTTCGGCATCTGCCTCGTCGCCACCGCCTTCCTCGTTCTGCTCGGACCTGACCCCGAGACGCGGGTCGCCGCAGAAGAGGCACGCAGCACGGGGACGGATGCCTCGGCCCGTCGTGCCGTGGAGGACCAGCCCGCGCCGGGCGCAGAGGCCGCCGATGCCAGCGCCGCCGATGCCATCGACCCGGAAGGCGTCGACCGCGAGGACACGGGCGAGGCCGTCACGGGCTCGATCCCTACCTCGGAACGCGCAGGCGTCGTCCGCACGATGTGGCAGAACCGGAGTGTGCTTGCGCGGCTCGGCCTGGCCGCCGCATCCCTGTCGTCCGTCCGCTCGGCACGCCAGCTCGTCATGCCCCTGTGGGGTCTGTCGATCGGACTCGACGCCTCGACGATCGCGCTCGTCGTCGGTATCTCGGGGGCGATCGACTTCGCCCTGTTCTATGTGAGCGGCCAGATCATGGATCGCTTCGGCCGTCTGTGGGCCGTGCTGCCGTCGATGGTGCTGATGGGCAGCGGATTCCTCGCCCTATCGGTGACGCACGACCTCGACGACGCGGCCATGTGGTTCGCGGCGTTCGCGATGGTCCTGGCGGTGGGTAACGGCCTGTCGAGCGGCATTTTGCTCACGCTCGGAGCGGATGTCGCACCCAAGTCGAACCCCGCGCCGTTCCTCGGGTCCTGGCGCACCCTCACCGACGCGGGCGGGGCGGCGACCCCGCTGCTCGTCTCGGGTGTGACCGCGGTCTGGTCGATCGGCGGGGCGGTGGCCCTGATCGGCGTGATCGGCCTCGTGGGGGCCGCCGCCTTCTCGCGCTACGTTCCCCGGTTCGTGCCGCGGGTGCGCTGAAGCCGCACACGCTGAGCCCGGCCGCACGTCCAATTCGCCCCTTCCGCGCGGTGCGTATCCGGCTCGGCGCGTACATCTGGAAGGAAAACCGGCGTCGGCGGGGCCCGATCGGAGGCAATCCGGCCGATTCTCGCGAATGGTTCCTTTCACATGTACGCGACGCGGCGTTGCGTGCGCTCAGTCCACTGCCGTGCGACTGGTGGCCGTGGCATCCAGCGCGACGCCGCCCGGGACGAAGACCGAGAACAGAATCGGATCCCACGTCGCCGCCACGGTCACCCGAGCAGAGACTCCGTCCGGTGTCGTCGCGGATACGAGTGAGACCCCCGAACCGGCGATGTCGACCAGCGCGCTCGCCTGCGACCGAACCCCCTGATCGGTCAGGATGGCCCGGGGCTCGCCGTCCTGCAGCACGAGAGCGAATCCGTCCGCACCGGCGAGCGCCGCTGCATCCGCAACCGAGTCGACGCGCTTCTGCGCGAGGTACAAGCTCGCGGCGTTCGCGCCCACGACGATCAGCGCGATCGCCAGCACGGCGTATCCGAGGGTGAGCAGCAGTACGGATCCTTCGTCGTCCGGACGCTTCCTGACCGCTGGCCCGTTCGGCCTGCGCAGCCCGCGCTTCATTCGGCGCCCCAGAACCGCGAGACCTTGTGAACCGCCGTGGCTGTAACGGGCACGCTTGCGATGTGATCCAGGCCGAGCACAGGCGGCACGAGCGGCAGCGGCACCCGCGCCGCAACCGAAACGATCATCGTCGCCCCGGCGCGCGGACATGCGCCGCCCGCCGGAACACAGGCGAAGCCGACGTCGATCCCGCCTGGTTCGATCCCATACCCCGAAGCGGTGCTGTGCAGGATGGCGGACGCACGGGCCTCGGCGGCCGCCGCATCCGGCGCCATCGCTATCGCTCGGGCCAGGTGTCTCGCACCCGACTCGACGCCCAGCGCGTGCGACTGGATCACTCCGAGCGAAGCGATCAGATACACCAAGGGCACGAGCAGGAGGAGCCCGACGACGATGAACTCGAGCGGGGCCGAGCCGCGCTCATCGCCAGGCAGGTCCCGAGCCGTCGCGCGACGCACACGTCTAGTCGAGGGTCTCGGCTGGTGCATGCGCGGTCACCTCCAGCGCCCAAGGCATGCCGATCAGGCCGATCAGCGGAAGCGTGGTGCGCACCGTGACCTCCACCGCCGGATACCCCAGATGTTCGGTGTCGCGTGCCGACACGTCCTCGGCGAATGCCGCACCTACTGTGCGAGAAATGACGTCGCGCGTGCGCGCCTCACCTTCGGCGAGCGTCGTGTCGGCGAGCGCGGCACGGTGCGCTCCTTCGACCGCGGCGTCGTGCACCACATTCCGCACGTACACGGCGACACCGAACTGAACGATGGCAAGGGTCAGCACCGTCAGGACCACACCGACGAGCACGAACTCGACGGGCGCCGACCCGCGCGAGTCGAGCGCGAGGCCGCCGAAGCGGCGCCGACACCGGACCATGAGACGTCAGAGACCGGAAACGCGCGCGATCGCCTGCTCGAAGAGCTGACCGAGCGCCGGCCCCGCGAGGGCCCAGATCAGCACCACCAAGCCGGCGGTCATGAGCGTGATCAAGACCCATCCCGGTACATCACCGACCTCATCCTCAGCCAAATCGCCGAACGCAAATCTCAGTTTCTGAATCATGAGACGAAGTCTGGACGAGCGGGCGAAGACGGCTCCAAAGTTATCCACAAGACGCTCCAAAGCCGGGCAGCGCGAGGCTTTCGCCACCACTCGGACTAGTGGCGGGTATGCAGTAGCTCGTTGATCTCAGGGTCAGTGAGCCATCGCGTCGACAAAGTGGCATCCGCACACGACGGCGTGATGGGCTCATCTGAGAAATCCATATCGCCGGTGACTTGATCCCACCCGTCGCCGTCGAGGAGCCGCAACACACCCTGATCGTCGAGATTCCAGTGCGTCTCTTCGAGGATCAGTTCGGGCGCGGCGCTCCGGATCCGACCGAGCCATCCGTTTGGCTCCCCCACGAAGCCACGCCCAAATTCGACCGCTTGGAATGACACGTAGCCGAACTCGTGGCCGCCGCGCGCCAGCGCCAGCCATCGCCCGTCAAGCCATCGCACGCGATCCGGGTTCACAAAACCTGTCTAGCAGGCCACGCGTCCTCCGTCGCGACAAATGGGTCCGTCAGGGGTGAAGCACGACGACAGCCGATCCCGGGACGTCCCCGGCCTCACTACCGTGCAGTTCCCACAACGCCCTCCGCAGGCGCGAAGTGGGAACCCCGACCGCACCCGCAGTGCCGTGAGTTCCCCGGACCCGGCCTGGCTCGAACAGGCTGCCACCCCCTCCGGACTGCGGGCGGGGCACATCCTTACCGGGTAGATGTGCCTTGGGCGGGCTCGCCAGCAAGCTAGCACGGAGCCGGGGCCTTCCCCCCACGCACGTGCGCACGCTGTTTTACGTGGGTTGCGATGACAGCCCAGCCCGGCACATCGCCGACGTCGTCCCGAGGAAGCCGCGCGAGGCCGCGGCGCGCTGAGAGCGCTCGCCTACCGATCGCGGAGGTGACTGTTGCGCATGTCGGTCCTTTCGTTGAGGCGTCAGCCGAGCCCGAGGCGCAGCATGAAAACACCCGGGTAAACGGCGTAGATCACGGACAGGGGAAGGATCAAGAAGACCAGCGGGATGAGCATCAGAATCTCGGACCGACCAGCGCGCTCGATCAACTCGTGCCGCGCCGCCTCGCGCCCATCACCCGCCTGAGCCTGCAGCACCTGAACGAGCGGCGCGCCCCGCTCGATCGCGGCGACGAGCTGATCCACAGCACGCGAGAATGCGGGCAGCTCGAGACGCCGCGACAGCGACCCGAGCGAATCACCCAGCGACGACCCGGTGCCCGTCTCCAGCACGACCCCGGCGAGCTCGCGCGACAACTCACCGCTACCGATCGATCCGACGCGTCGTAACGCATCGAGCAGGCTCTCGCCCGCCGCCAGGCACAACCCCAAGAACTCCAGCACGGGCGGAAGTTCCTCCTGCAGCCGCGCCCGTCGCGCTTTCGCGGCGCGTTGCAGCAGGGCGTCACACAGCACGACACCTGCGACCGCCGCGATCACCGGAACGGCCGCGGCCAACGGTGTGAACCGCCCCGCGAGGGTCACCCCGATCAGCACGACGGAACCCGCCAGCAGACCGCCGATCCCCCACGCCAGCTGGCGCGCGCGAAACTCCTCGACGCCTCCAGGGCGTCCCGCCTGAGCCAACCGGCGTGAGATCGTCGCCGAACTCCCGAAGAGTCCCGCGAACCGGATGCCCGCTGCCGCGAACGCTCGTCCGACTGTCGGCGGCGCCCAGGCATCCGTCACCAGCCAGGGAGTGGCGCCTCGGGGATCGGTCACCTCCCGCACGTAGGGCGCGATCCGACGCTCGAGAGGGAGCGCGCGCCACCGCGGCAACAGGACGACCAAGAGCCACACGCCGAATCCGAACGCCGTACCGAGCACGATGGCGAACGCCATCGAACTCACGGGGGTCGCGCCCACCAGGATTCCGCTCATGCGAGCCACCTTCGCGGCTCAGGCAGGCGCCCGAGGCCGAGCATCAATCGGTAGGCCAGGACGGAAGCCAGCCCACCCGTGATCACGAGAGCGATGCCCTCGGGGCTGGTGTACGCGCGGGCACCCTCGGGCCGCAGCGACAACAGCGCGAGGATCACCCACGGCGCGACGACACCGAGCAGCGCTGCGCCCCGAATCCACGACTGACGCGCCTCGACCTCGGCCCGCAGCGCCGCATCCGCCCGCACCGCCGTAGACAGTGACCTGAGCACGCCGGGCAGTTCGGTCCCGCCGACGTGCCGCGCCATCCGGAGCGTCTCGACGATACGGTCGGCGATCGGGTCGGCGAGCACTGCCTTCAATCGCAGGGCGCTGGAATCGAAGTGACCGGACGCCGCCATGTCACGTGCGAAAGACGAGAACGCGGGCCGTAGGAGCGGCGGCGCCGAAAGTGCGAGGTTCGCGACCGCGTCGGGCAGGGACATCCCTGCCCGCACCGCCGAGACGAGGTGGTCGCAGACATCCGACCACAGCCCGCGCCGTGATCGGATGAGCTGCGTGCGCCGAGCACGCAACCACAAGACGGGCGCTGCCGCCCCGAACGCCGCCGCACACATCGCCAGGATCGGCACGCCGAGCAGAAGCCAGACCAGGGCCGCGCCCATTGCGGCGAGCATCAGCGACACGGCCACCAGCACACGGGGCCGCACGTGCGACATCCCGGCTTCCTCGAGGAGCCGCGAGACGGCACTCGCCCCCGCGCGCGACGTTCGTGACGGCCGGCTCGGCCAGAGCCACGGCGAGAGCACGAGGAGCAACCCTGCGCCCAGCACGCCACCCCACCAGAAGGTCACGTGTCGCCCCCGACCCGCTCTACCTCGACCGCTCCCCCGACGACTCGGCCCGTCGTCGCCGCGATCTCGCTCACCCGACGCCGTCCGTCGGCCGAGCGCGAGCAATGCGCCACGAGGTCAACGCCGGCCGCGATCGCGGGCAGGACGAAGGATGAATCGATGTTTCGGCCCGCCAGAAGCGGCAGCGCGGCGAGTTTGGCCAGAGCATCCTTCGCCGTGTTCGCGTGGATAGATGCCATACCGGGAACGCCGGTGTTGAGGGCCAGCACGAGGTCGAGAGCCTCGGCATCGCGGACCTCTCCCACGACCAGCCGGTCGGGACGCATCCGCAACGCCTCTTTCACCAGGCGCCGAAGCGAAACCTCACCGGTGCCTTCGAGACTCGGCTGCCGTCCCTGCATCGCCACGATGTCCGGCGCATCGACACCCAGCTCGAACGTCTCCTCCACGGTCACGACTCGATGATCGGGCGGGCATGCCGCGATCAACGCCGCGAGCAGGGTCGTCTTCCCGGCGTGAGTCGGACCCGAGACCAGGATGCTCCGCCCGTCAGCGACCGCACCGCGCAGCAGGTCCGCGTCGCCGGGACGCAACGACCCGAGAACGACGAGAGCATCCAGATCGCGATACGCGGGCGTGAACTTGCGGATATTGACCGACCAATGGCGCCGGGTGATATCCGGGATCACGACGTGCACGCGGGACCCGTCCGGGAGCGATGCGTCGACGAACGGCTGGCTCAAGTCGACACGACGGCCGGTCGGATGCAGCATCCGCTCGACCAGGTCGCGCACCTGCTCATCGGTCAAACGGATCGGCACCTGCTCGGAAACACCTGCCCTGGCGACGAATATTCTGTCCGGCGCGTTGATCCAGATCTCTTCCACTCCGGTGTCGTCGAGGTACGGCTGAAGGAGCCCGAACCCCGTGACCTGGGCCAAGGCACCGCGCACGCAGCCTGCCTCGTCCTCGATCAGAGGGAGGCCGCGGGCGAGCGCCACGTCGTTATGGCGACGCACCTCTGCGAGCGCGAAACGATGCGCCGCCTCGGGGTCGCGGGCCGGGTCGATCCGCTCGACACGGAGCCGGTCGCGCACCCGAGCCGCCACCGCCGTTTCGGGAACCGCCGTTTCGGGAACCGCCGTTTCGGGAACCGCATCGGGACGCGGGGCGGGGTGAGCGACGGCAGGGCTCGGGGCGATCGACACTCGGGCATCCTTGCAAGATGCGCGCCGAGGCATCCGGACTTATCCACAGACGCGCGTCCCGAGTCTCCCCACGCGCTCAGCCGCGACGGACGCCGTACCGCTGACGCGGAACGACGCCGGCGTCGCTCTTTAGAACGCCGAGGCACGCCAGCGTGAGGGCGAGCTGGGCGATTCCGGTGCCGATGTAGATCGTGTGCAGGATCGAATAGACCGGCAGCAACACGACCTCGATATAGATCCAGAGCACCATGCCGAAGCCCGCGACGGCGTTCGCGAGCATCGCGTACGGACGCCGCAACAACAGCAGAACGAACGCGACAGACTGCGTCCCGCCGACAATCACGAGCAGGATCAGTCCCGCCGAGAAGAAGCTCATCCCCGAGTCCTCGACCCACCAGGCCGGCATTCCGAGCGATCCGGGGGCCATCAACCCGATACCGCCACCGACCGCCGAGAGCGCGTTGAACCCGGCGACGAACAACAGCAGCATGCGCCACAACCGAGACGTGTCCATGACTCGACGCTAGGGAGCCCGCGCGTTGCTCCACAGTGCCGAAGGTCCCGGCCTGTGGCCCGCCGGTCCCTCAGCGCCAACGCGCCGGTCAGGCGAACCCGAACACAACCGGCACGACCAGCACGACGAAACCCGCCCACACACCGAACACGGGCAGGTACGACGTCTGCCAGCGCACGAGGCGCGAAACGGGTGCGTGCCCGATCAGAAGCCGAATCGACAGCCAGGCCGTTACTGCCAGGTTGATGATCAACAGGGCGTTCAGACCGATCGCGGCGACACGGTTGGGAGTGAGTCCGAGCTCACCTATCCGGCCGAAGAGCGAGCCGAGCACCAAGGCATCCAGCACCAGTGCCGCCACCACCGCCACGACACGGATGACGTCCATCACTCCCGCTCTCGCCGATTCGGGCCGGGCTGAAAGGCCGTAGAGCACCAGGCCGAGCACAACGAGCAGCAGGACGTCGAATCCGGTCAACAGGTCGCGGTCGAATTCACGGCCGATGCCGGCAACGGCATATAGCGCCGCGGCTACGACCAGCATCGCGGCGAACAGGGGCGTGAAGATCGCCGTCAGCACCGGAGCGATGTTCTCGATCACGCTCTTCTTGGCCTCGACGAGCCAGGCCGCGACGATCACCGCGGCCGCGCCACCGGAAGGCAGCGTCCAGCTCTCCAGCCCGCTGATCGATTCCGGCGCGATCGGGGCGATGACCAACGCGGTGAGCGCGAGAAGCACTCCGCCACCGAGCGCGATCAACACGACGTAGATCACCCACTCGCCCGTGAACCGGACGAAGTCCATGCGCCGAGCGCTCGACCGCCACTCCGCTCCGACATACGCGGCGCCCACGACGAACCACAGCACGACCGGCAGATGTATCGCCACGAGGGTCGCGGTCGACGACGAGTCGTCGAACGGGAACACGTTCACGCCGACCGCGAGGATCGCCACGACCCCGCCGAGCACGGCCACTCGCGCTCGCGCGACACCGCGCGTCCACGCGAGGTACCCCGCCAGCACCGGTAGCACGAGCAGACTCACGTTGCGCGGGAACCACGACGCCATGCCGCCGCCGCTCTCCGCCGCGATCCGGCCGACCTGAATCGCCACGGCAGCGAATAGGGCGAACGCGATCATGACGACAAGCGGATGCTTCGCTCTCGCGCCCTCCGTCTCCACCTCGGGCGCGAGCACCAGGTGCTTCCACAGCCGGTCGCCGTGCTCTCGGGCGAACTCCGCGGTCAGGCGGTCCGCCGCCCCGAGTCGCTTCAGCGCGATCAGGAAGGCCTCGTCCTCACTCAACCCCGACTCGGTGAGGTCCTCCGCCTGATCGCGCAAGTGCTCCTCGAGCTCGTCGAGGTCCGCCGAATCGATCACCCGCCCGCGTGCCAGCGAAGCGCGCCACTGCTGCACGCCCTCATCCAGCACACCCATGTCAGGCCCCCGCCACGGCGATGCCGCCCGGAAGGCCGCCCGGTGCGGCGAGTCCCCAGATGCCGCTGAGCGTTCGGGTCGCGGTGGCCCACTGCCGGCGCTGCTCGACGAGCTGTGCGCGTCCGGCATCCGTGATCCGATAATTGCGACGGCGGCGACCCTCCGGCGACAGACCCCATTCGGCCTCGACGTGCCCGAGCCGATCGAGACGATGCAGCAGCGGATAGAGCATCCCGTCCGTCCACTCGAGTTCACCCGCCGACAGCTCGCGAACGCGCTTCAGAATGGCGTAGCCGTAGCTCTCACCGTCATTCAGAATCGCGAGAACAAGTGGTGCAGCCATCGCGGCGACCAGGTCTTTGTCGATGTTCACGGGACCTCCTACCCTCGAAGCACTATACATTGTGGTGCTATGCATAGCGGCAAAGGTCTTCGAGCACTCAGAAACGGGCGTACTCGCCAGTAGACTGATCGAACTCGCGGGAGTGGTGGAATTGGCAGACACGCAGGATTTAGGTTCCTGTGCTTTCGAGCGTGTGGGTTCAAGTCCCACCTTCCGCACGCGGCCGATTCTTCACACCTCTGTGACGTCGGCGACCCGCCCCAGAACGACGGGAAACTAACTGGTGCAGCCTGCAGCCCTCATCCCCTGGCTCGATCCCGAGACGCTGATCGCCGCCGCCGGCCCCTGGGCCCTGCTGGTGGTCTGCTTCATCATCTTCGCCGAGACCGGCCTGCTGGTCGGATTCCTGCTGCCGGGCGACACCCTGCTGATCATGGCCGGCCTACTGTCCCACTCGAGCGATGTCGCGCCGAACGGCGTATTCGGCATCAGCGTGTGGTGGGTCGCCTTGCTCATCGCCCTCGCTGCGTTCCTTGGCGGCGAAGTGGGCTATTACATCGGCCACAAGGGCGGACCCGCGATCTTCGAGCGCAAAGAATCCGGCCTGTTCAGCCGCAAGAACGTCGAGCGCACGAACGCCTTTTTCGAGAAGTACGGCGGGTTGACCGTCATCATCGCGCGCTTTGTGCCGATCGTGCGCACCTTCGCCCCGGTCGCGGCAGGCGTCGGTCACATGCCGTGGCGCCGGTACTCGCTGTACAACTTCATCGGTGCGATGATCTGGGGCTTCGGGCTGACGATGATCGGCTATGGCATCGGGTTCATCCCCGGGCTCGGCGATTTCGTTGCGGAATACATCGACATCATCCTGCTCGCCGCCGTGGCCGGGACGCTTCTCGTCACCGTGTATCACTACTTCAGCGAGCGCCGGAAGGCCAAGAAGGCCGTCGCCGCGGGCGAAGACGTCGTCACGGATGCCGTCGAGGCGCAGGAGCTCGTGCTCGAGCCCGAGGTGTTCGAGAAGGCACCCGAGATCGGCCACCACGACTCAGACGGCGAGCACCGTCCCGGCGCTTAGGGCAAGCCGAGGAGCGTCTGTCAGGAGGCCTTGGCCGCCTTCTTCTTGGCCGCAGGTTTCGCGGTGGACTTCGAACCGGCCGCGGACTTCTTGGCCGGGGCATCCTTCTTCGCCCCACCGCCCTCCCGCGCGGCCCGGGACCGCTCGACGCTCGCGCGGAGGGCATCCATCAGGTCGATGACCTCGCCACCCTTGTCCTCATCCGCGCTCTCGCCGAACGTCGCCGACGTATCGAGCGTGTCGCCTTGCTCGAGCTTGGCCTCGATCAGGGTCTTGAGTTCGCGCTGGTAGTCGTCGACGAACTCGTCGGGGCGGAAGTCCTCGGCGAAGCTGTCGACGAGGCTGGCCGAGAGTTCGAGCTCTTTGGCCGAGATCTTCACGGGCTCATCGAGCGACGGGAAGGCCGCCTCGCGCACCTCGTCCGCCCACAGCAGCGTCTGCAGCACGAGGACGTCACCCCGCACCCGAAGCGCTGCGAGTCGCGTCTTCTGGCGGAGCGTGAACCGCACGATCGCGGTGCGGTCGGTCTGTTCGAGCGTCCGCCGCAGCAGCACGTATGCCTTGGGCGATGACGAGTCGGGCTCGAGAAAGTACGAGCGGTCGAGCATGATCGGGTCGACCTGCTCGGACGGCACGAACTCGACGACCTCGATCTCGCGGCTGCGCTCGGACGGCAGCGAAGCGATGTCATCCTTGGTCAGCACGACGGTCTGCTCGCCGTCGTCGAACGCCCGATCGATGTCCGCGTACGGCACGACCTCGCCGTCGATCTCGCAGATGCGCTGATACCGGATGCGTCCGCCATCGGCCGCATGTACCTGGTGCAGCGAAACGTCGTGATCCTCGGTCGCGGCATAGACCTTGACGGGCACGTTCACGAGGCCGAACGCGACGGCACCCTTCCAGATCGCTCTCATGCCCTCAGTCAACCCGTTCCACCGTCGCAAATCGACCCCTTGACGCGGGCTCGGCATCGATGTGCGACAGCGGAGCAACTCGATGGTGCCCGGGTACCCTGGGCGGATGGCCGGGGAGCAGGTGGTGCGAGTCGCGGGGCGCCGCCTGCGGGTGTCGAACCTCGACAAGGTGCTGTACCCCGAAACGGGCACCACCAAGGGCGAGGTCATCGCGTACTACACGCGGATCGCGCCGTTCCTGATCCCGCACGTCACCGGACGGCCCGTGACCCGCAAGCGGTGGCCGGACGGCGTGGGCACGGCGGAGCATCCGGAGTCCTCGTTCTTCGCGAAGGACCTCGAGGCCGGTGCGCCCGACTGGGTTCGGCGCACGCCGATCGAGCACTCGGGCGGCCCGAAGGACTATCCGCTCGTCGGGGACGTCGCGACGCTCGTGTACCTCGCGCAGGTGGCGAGCCTCGAACTGCATGTTCCGCAGTGGCGGTTCACGCCCGATGGCAGGCGCGGCAATCCCGACCGCCTCGTTCTCGATCTCGACCCGGGGCCCGGCGTGGGGCTCCTGGAGTGCGCCGAGGTCGCGCGCAGGTGTCGCGAGATCCTCGGCGGCATGGGGTGGGAGACCTACCCCGTCACCAGCGGCAGCAAAGGCATCCACCTCTACGCGCCTCTTGATGGAGCCCAGACGAGCGACCAGATCTCGGCATTCGCGAAGGAGCTCGCGCGCGCGGTCGAGGCGGATCATCCCGACCTCGTGGTCAGCGCGATGAGCAAGGCCGCGCGCCCCGGCAAGGTGTTCATCGACTGGAGCCAGAACAACGGCGCCAAGACCACGATCGCGCCCTACTCGCTGCGCGGACGCCTGCGCCCGATGGTCGCGGCACCTCGCACGTGGGGCGAGCTCGAGGATCCCGACCTGGCGCACCTCGACTTCACCGAGGTGCTCGAGAGAGTGGAAACGGATGGCGACCCCCTGAGCGCACTCGGCTTCCACGCTGGTGGTCGCGCCGCCGACGACGGGCCCCTCGCCGTCTACATCGCCAAACGCGAGGCGGGCAAGACCCCCGAACCCGTGCCGTCCAACGCGCTGGGCGCCTCCGAGGCATCCGGCGACCGACCGCGCTTCGTCATCCAAGAACACCACGCGAGCCGCCTGCACTGGGACCTGCGCCTCGAGCGCGACGGCGTGCTGGCCAGCTGGGCCGTGCCGCGGGGTGTGCCGCCCACAACCGCCCGCAATAATCTGGCCGTGCAGACCGAAGACCACCCGATCGAGTACCTCGATTTCGAGGGCACGATCCCCGCGGGTGAGTATGGCGCGGGGTCGATGACGATCTGGGACGACGGTCGCTACGACCTCGAGAAGTGGCGCGACGACGAGATCATCTTCACGCTGTTCGGGCGCCCGGGAGGCCCTCTCGGTGCGGTGCGCCTCGCGCTCATCCGCACGGACGGCGCGGGTGAGAAGTCGACCTGGCTGCTGCATCGGATGAAGACGGATTCCTCGGGTGGGCAGCAGTCGGAAGGGACGCCCGTCGTCGCGCTCGAAGAGGTGGACGACGAGATCGACGACGAAGCTCCGCCGTCCCGGGACGAGCACGGGGATGCGGAGGCAGGGGCGAATCCCGGGGCGCACGCGCGCTCTGAGACGAGACCGAGCTCCGACATCCCCTCCGGCGAACGCTTCAGCCCCATGCTCGCGACGGGCTCCGCGCCCGGGCTCGCGGCCGGGGCGATCCGGCGCTGGTCGGCACGCGCGGACGCGGAGCCGTGGGTCGAGTTCAAGTGGGACGGCATCCGGGCACTCGGCGTCTGGGACGGTGCGAGGCTTCGGCTGATCGGTCGTCGTGGCACCGACATCACCGCGCGCTACCCCGAACTCACCGCCGAGTCGCTCGGACTTCCGGCCGAGCCCGCGGTGCTCGACGGCGAGCTCGTCGCGCTCGACGAGACCGGTCGGCCCAGCTTCTCGCTGCTGCAGCCCCGCATGAATCTGGTCAAGGCTCAGGACATCGCCGCCGAGGCCCGGCGCACCCCGGTGACCTACTACGTGTTCGACCTCATCGAATACGACGGAGCGGATGTTGCGGCCCTCCCCCTGCGTGAACGACGGGCCCTGCTCGAGCGCGTCGTGGCGGAGGCCCGACCCCCCTTGTCTGCCCCGCCCGTCTTCGACGACCTCGACGCCGCCCTCGCGACGGCTCGCGAGTTCGGCCTGGAGGGGGTGATGGCGAAAGACCCCGCATCGGCGTATCGCCGCGGCATCCGCACCGAGTCCTGGTTCAAGGTCAAATTGACCCAGACGCAGGAGGTCGTGATCGGCGCCATCCGGCCGGGTCGCGGTGGCCGGAGCGGATCGATCGGTTCGCTGCTGCTCGGCGTCCCGGGTCCGGATGGGCTGGAGTACGCGGGGCGTGTCGGCACCGGGTTCAGCGATGCCACCCTCGCGCGGCTCACGGCGGCGCTATCGCCGCTGCGAACGGACACCAATCCGTTCGTCGGAATCCCGGCGGCGGATGCCTCGGATGCGCTCTGGGTGCGGCCCGAACTCGTCGCCGAGGTCGAGTTCGCCGAGTGGACCCGGGACGGGTCGCTGCGTCACGCCCGCTGGCGAGGCCTCCGCCCCGACAAGACCCCCGCCGACGTGGTCCGCGAGCCCTGACACTCAACCGCGAGAGGACGCAACATGCCGCGTCCGTCGGGATCGACACGGCATGTTGCGTCCGTTCGCTGGGCATGGCTGCGCCCAGGGTCAGGCGTGGGCGGCCGTGTCGCGGTCGGCGTGACCGGCGGGTTCGATCTGGAACGTCGAGTGCGCGACGTCGAAGTGATCGGCCAGGCACGACTGCAGACTCGCCAGCAGCTCGGCCGCTCCCCCGCGTTCGAGCACGTCCGGGTCCACGACCACGTGCGCCGTGAACACCGGAGCACCGCGCGTCAGCTGCCAGACGTGCACGTCGTGGACGTCTGCGACGCCTGGTGCGCCCAGGATATGGCCCCGGATCTCGGCGATCTGCGTGCCCTGCGGCGCGGACTCCGACAGCACCGAGAACACCTCACGCAGCAGCCCGATCGCCCGCGGGACGATCATCGCTGCGATCAGCAGCGACGCGATCGCATCCGCCTGCACCCATCCCGACACCACGATCACGATGGCGGCGACGATCACCGCCGCAGATCCGAACAGATCGCCCATGACCTCGAGGTACGCCCCGCGAACGTTGATGCTGTTCCGCTGCGCCGAACTCAGGAGCCAGAGCGCCACGGCGTTCGCGACGAGGCCCACGATCGCGATGACGAGCATCACGCCGCCCTCTACCTCGGCACCGTCGGGCGCCATCAGGCGCCCGACGCTCGCGCCCGCGATCCAGACGGAGAGCACGATCAGGACCGCCGCGTTGATCAGCGCCCCGAACACCTCGGCGCGCTGATAACCGTAGGTGCGCCGGTCATCCGCGGGCCGGGACGCGACCGCGTTCGCAACGA
>NZ_JBIITF010000023.1:0-37884 GCF_044340635.1 Microbacterium sp. | reverse complement strand
GTCGGGGACGGCTTACCGCTGCGCGGCCCGTCCCTGCGATGCCGGCAAGCCGGCCTCACCTCGTGGGACGGCGCCGGTACCCGGCGCCCCGCTGCCGCAGTAGCGCCGGCTGGCAGGCTGGGATCGGTTCGCCCGCACGGTTCGAGGAGCTCGGGACCGTTGGCGCGGATCCCGAACGGGCTGACCGCGTCGAACTCGAGGCCGGATGCCTCGGCAACGCCGGCGTGCACGGCCTCGTCGACGAGTGCCTGGTCGCCGATAAGGGACGGGTCGAGCCAATGCAGCCATATGTGCTCGGGGAGGATGACTGGGTTGCGGTCGTGGGTGCCGGCGAGAGTCTGTACGGCATCCGATGTGACGATGGTCGCAGTGAGCACCCAGTCGCCCTTGGGATCGACGACGATGACGGGCACGCCCACCTGGTGCATTTCCTCGAGCAACACGACGGCCGCGCTGGTCTTCCCGGCGCCCTTCTTGGCCAGGATGCCGTTGGAGCTGGTGATGAGCTCGAGGGGAAGGTCCACGCCCTCGGCGACTTACAGGCCGGCGGTCATGGCGTCTCGTCCGGGTCGGGCTTGCGATAACGGATCTCGTGGCCATCCGCGCTGAATGTGATGCCCGGCTCGAGCGGAGGCCGGAGCTCGGGGATGGGCTCGAAGTCGTGGGGCGTGAAGTTGCACTCGAGGGTGCCGGCGTCGATGCGCTGCTCGAGGTAGTGCTGCAGTCGCGCCGCGGCGGTGGGTGAGGCGTCGAGGATGCGGGTGGAGATATCGGCGAGCGGCTCGGTCCCGGACTGCGGCATGAGCCCGAAGATCCCGAAGGTGATCTCCGGGTCGTGGTCCCACAGCTGGATCGAGAGCGTCCCGGATCTGCTGAACGGACTGATGTACCAGGTAGCGACCGTGACCTGGTCGAGGCGGACGGTGGCGGTCGGCTCGGGCGCACGCAGGAACCGCTTCGTGGAGAGGGTGAGGTTGTGGTCGTCGTCGACGGTGACCGCGCCGCCGGCAGCCCAGATCGGATCCGCGCGCTGCATGATCGCGCCAGCGAGGGCGATGAGAGCTCCGAGGGCCGCGGTCGCGGCGATGACGATGCCGGGGGCCAGGAGCGCATCGAGCCACGGTGTGCCGGTGAGAGGGGCGAAGATCGCGCCGGTAGCGGCGAGCGTAGCGAGCATGGCGATGCCCATCACGAGGACCATTCGTTCGATCATGGCTGCTCCTCTCGGCCGACCGCCTCGGCTTCGACGCCGGTGGCGAGGATCCGCAGCGCGTTGGCCTGCTGCGCGGGTGTCATCGTGATCGTGGCGTCGACGACATTGTGGATGCTCAGGCTGTACTCCCCTGCCCTGTCGAGCGCGATCGTGGCCACGGCGAGCAGCTCGGGGTCCTCGGGGAGAGAGATGGGGATTTGTCCGAGCATCGGTCAGGGTCCCTTCTCGGCCGTGGTTTTGCGGACGGTGGTGTGTGACTGCTTCCGCGGCTTGGTGACGGGGATCTTCACCTGGGGGTGGTCGCGAAGATGGTCGAGGGAGGGTCTGGGTGCGTCAGCGAGCCACGCTTGCGTACGGCCCGGGTGGATCTGTCCGCTGGGGATCACGATCCTCCAGTCGCGGACGGCCTCGAGCAGCTCCCCTTTGGCGACTTGGGCGCGGAAGCGATTGCGGAAATCGAGCTGCTCGATGATGACGCCGCTGGCGGCGGTGAGGCGTTCTCCGGAGCGATCGGAGCCGGTACGGGAGATCCGGGGGACGCAGACGCCGCGGTCGCGGAGGAGAACGATCGCGAGGGTATGCGGCTTGAGCCACCCCTGCTTGACCCAGGCGGGGTTGACGGGGGCGCCTCGATCGACGATGTCCCAGAGTGATTCCCGGGCGTGGGCGAGCTCTCGTTGCTCTTGGGTGAACATAGATGCCGGCGGGAGAATGCGCTCCTGGATCTCAGGGAGCCGGCGCGCAGGGATGCCGTGGCGCACCCATCGGCGGACGGTGGAGGGCGAGACGCCGAGCTGGGCCGCGGCGCGCGTCGCGTCGACGCGGCCGCGGCGCCCGAACGCCGCATAGCTGTTGGACAGGACCGTGCCGAGTCGGCCTTCATCCCACGGCCGCTCGGGTTCAGTTGGGTGGTCAGCTCGCATCGTCGGGTGCTTCCTCTGAGTGCGCTCGAGCCAGGTCGTCGGCGGCTCGCGTGAGCAGCGCGGCGGTGATGTCGGGGTCGATGAGCTCGACGTTCTCGGCCACCTCGCGCAGCGAGAAGACGAGCTCGGCAGGCGTCAGCTGCTGCACCCGCTCAGTAAGTTCGCTCACCTTCTCCGCCCTTTCGCTTGTGGTCATGCAGACGACGGCGCCCACGCCCAGCTGTCGGGGTCGGCGCCGCGTGCGAAGTATGCCTGGCCGATCTCCTCGGCAGAGGCTGACAGCTCCAGGCCCGCGTTGTCGGTGAGCGGGTACCACTGTTGGAAGACGAAGCGGATCGCGTCGAGAGTGGATTCGTCGGCTGACACCACTCGAGGGAGTTCGCCGCTCTCGATGGCGATCGCGAGCTCGGCAATGGCTTCTCGCAGAGGCGTTCGAGGCATGGGGCTTCTCCTAGTCGACGTCGAGCTCGCCCGCGAGGGGCTCTGCCGTGAGTTCGTCCACGGTGGTGCCGAGTCGTGTGGCGAATGCCTCGAGCTCGACGCTGCGCCAGCGTGTGCGGCCGGTGAAGCGGGTTCGCAGGGCCTGATCGGAGATTCCGGCGAGCTCGGTGAACTCACGGAAGGTCCCGGCCTTGCGGATGCGCTGCAGGATCTTCTTGTTGACGTCGGGAGAGACCTGGATGCGCGTGTAGCCGAGCGCCGGCGGCCGGCCGCTCTTTCCGCGCTGCGCACGCGCTGCGCGCAGTGCGATCCACCGGTCGACGTCGTCTTCGTCGAAGCCCGGGGATCGCATCCATTCGGGTGTGGTGGGCTGCGGGAAGTCGGGATCGCTCATCTCGCCGGTGCTGGCGAGATTGTGGATGTACTTCACGCTGACGCCGAGCTTGGCCGCGATATCGCGGTAGCCGATGACGTTGATCTTCTTCGCGGTCACGCTCTCACCTCCTGGGTTACTGATCAGGCAGATCAGCATGGTCTCTACCCATCAAATATAGGATGACCTGACCCCATAAATCAACGTCCTGGGACGCGGAGAGGGCCGCATCCGGTGTGGGGTGCGGCCCTCTCGTGGTGTGATCATGCGAGTCGCGCGGCGAGCTCGTCGATCTTGTCGGGACGGAAGCCCGACCAGTGGTCTTCGTCGGTGATGACGACGGGGGCCTGCAGGTAGCCGAGCGACTTCACGTGCTCGAGCGCCGCGGGGTCTTCGGACAGGTCGAGGATCTCGTAGTCGATGCCCTTGGCGTCCAGCGCCCGGTAGGTCGCGTTGCACTGCACGCAGCTGGGCTTGGTGTAGACCGTGATGCTTGCGGGAGTCGTCTCCTGCATCAATTCTGCGGTGGTTGCGGTCATCGGTGGTTCACCTCCTCTCGTGTTGGTCGTGGTGCTGTTGGTGGTCTAGTGGAAGGCGCGGGGATCGCCATCGTTGTCGTGGGGTCCGACACCGTCGAAGCCCAGCCCGGTCAGATAGTCGATGTTCCAGTTCTCGACGTATTTGTCGCTCAGAACGTTTTCGAGGAAGTCGAGAGCGCCCTTGTCCCCGCCTTCCATGTAGGCGTGCTGCAGGCCCTCGTATTCCTCGGGGGTGAGCTTCTGCCCGATGTCGCGCATGCGGGAGTAGTCCTTCGGCCCCTGCATGCCGGAGACCCTCACGCGGACGCCGTTCGCGGTGGGCTTCTGATTGGCGATCGCGCGGCGCACCGCCTGCGCGCGGCCGCGCTTGGTCGTGACCGCCTGGCGCGCTTTCGTGCTGAGCTTCTTCATCACGGTCGCGGAGGGGTTGTGCTGCCCCTTGATCCACCGCTGCACGGTCCGCTGCGAGACGCCGAGCCGGCGCGCAGCCTCCTTCGTGGAGATCGACGTGATCATCCGCTCTGCGCCACCCTCCGCTTTCACAGAGCGGGTGGTGCTGTACAAGGACCGGAGCATCCGGACGACGCCAGGAGCACCCTCCCCGGCGCCGGTGGGGGTCGCTTCCTGGCGGGTGAAGGCCTCGAAGACGGCGTTGCGCTGCTTGGCTGCGCGTTCGGCAGCTGCACGTGCGTCGTCAGCGTCCATCGTCGGCTCCTCTCTCGCTCGTCATCGTCAGAACACCTCGAGGTCCAGGTGGTCCTTGCCGTCGTAGCGGCCCTCACCGGTCAGGAACTGCAGGTGCTCGTTGAGGAACGCGAACCCCTCGGGCTTGTACTGACCGAGCCCTCGGCCGAAGTCGCGAGGCCGCCCGGGCCATGCCTTCTCCGGGTCGATCTCGTTGCTGGTGTAGAGGATCGTGTCCTGCTTGACGGCGACGGGCCAGCGACCCGTCTCGTTGCCGATCTGCACGATCCGGCGGATGATGTTGGCGCGGGAGCGAGCCTGGATCAGGTGGTACCGCTCGGGTGCGAATCCGGGCCGCCCCTTCATGTGCTCGAAGCTCGCCATGCGGCCCAGGCCGCGGGTGTAGGTGGGCTTGACGAGCTCGCGCACTGCCTGGTCGTCGGGGTCCGCGGTGTCCAGTGCCGCGCGGGCTTCGGCGATCCGCTCCGCCCAGCTGTCGAGGATCCGGCCGTGGTTGTCCCACACGTACGCTTCGACGATCTCGAGCTCGTAGCCGAGCTCCTGGGCGATGGTGAGGGTCGCGGTAGTCAGCCAGCTCTTCATGCCGGCAATCTCGCCGTCACGGTTGAACGGATCGATCGGGTTCGGGTGCAGCCACTCGCGGCGCTCGGGGAGAACGACGCGCCAGTAGCCGGGCGTGGTGCTCTTGAACTCGATCCGGGAGCCTTCGGGCAAGTACCGGGGCTCGCCGATGCCGTAGTGCTGGCCGCTGACGCCGGCGAGGTAGGAGCCGCCGCGGTCGAAGGCGTGCACGTAGGTGTGCTCGAGTTCTTCACCCACCGGCTTGCGCTGCCAGTTGATGTCCGCCTCGAGGGTCGAGATCTCCGCCGGCCCGACCGGTGTGTGCGGGGTGAACCGCTCGAGGCGCTTCTCCTTGCTAGGCGCGAGATCGAGCATGAGGTCGATGCCGGTTACAGCAGCGCTGACCGCGTAGGGCTTGCCGATCATCTCGGCGTATCGCTGCAGGCGGCGCGCGATCGTGGCGCTGTCCGCGTCACCGGCGCACAGCGCGGTGAAGTCGTCCTGCAGCGCGGCCATCAACGCGAACCGTCCCCGCAGCCGGTCGTTGCCGGGCATCCACACGCGGGTCATCGGGTTGAGGGCCACCTGGGCGCCGCCGATCTCGTACCCCTCGGCGATCGCGTCGGTGAGGAACGGGTGGTCGACGGTGAGCTTGTACAGCTCCTCCGTGCGCTCACGGCCTTCGTGTGAGGTCAGCTGGTCGACGGGGAGGCCGAGCTGGCGCGCCGCGGCATCCGTCACGAGCAGTTGGCCGTCCTCCGACTTCCAGGCGCCCGGGTGCCGGTAGCCGAGTCCGAGGTTGGCGATGACCTTCGCGGCGTCGCCGATGTGCCGGATGGGGAACGGGAGCGGCACGCACTGACCGTCCGGGAGCCAGACGCCGTGCTCGTCGAGCACGCCCACGACGCCGCGGAAACCCGGTCCGGGGGCGACCGCTGCGCGCTTGGCGGGGGCGGGGGCCGTCGCGGCCGGTGCCGGCTGGGTCGACGAGCGCTCCGCTGGCTGCGGGTCAGAGGTCTGTGGCGATGCGGGGGTCTCGGGGATCTCGAGCAGCGGTTCGGGCGCCGGGGGTGCGTCCTCAGCGGCAGTGTCGTCGAGCAGTGCCCCGAAGTTCACGGGACCGTCGAACAGCGACGGGTCCGGGGAATCGGTGCCGGGATCGGTGTCGTCGTCGCTGCCGTGCTCGCCGAACAGTGCGCTGAGGGGGAGGTCCCACACCTTCATCGGGGGGCCGCCCTGGATCGGGCGGACGGTGTGCTGAGTGCTGCTGTCGCGGTTGGTGAACTCGGGTGTGATCCAGAAGTGCGGGGCGCCGGCAAACGAGGAGCCGATCGAGGTGGTGGTGTCGCTGAATCCCATGCCGGCGCCGGCGGCGACCTTCTTGATGACCTCGAACGTGACCATCGGGAACAGGTAGAGCCGTTCGGTCCCGTCGCTGTGCACCTTGATGGTGCCGACCTTCGGGCCGTTGGGGACGAGGACGTCGTTGGGCTGCTTGCCGCGGCGGCTCCAGCCGAGCTGCTCGGCGTTGTCTGGCGCTTCGCCATCGGTGAGCGAGATGTGCGCGGCCTGGCTGGCGAGCGCTTCGCGCAGCAGTTCCATCGTGAGCAGTGCGACGTCGCCGCTGCCGGGGTCCTGCAGCCGGATCCCTTCATCGATTCCCGCCTCGGCCCAGGCGTAGAACTCGTTGGCTTCGTCGCGGGTGAGCGCCTTGTTCTCGATGAGCATGCGCAGCATCAGAGCGATCCCGTGGACGGAGACCACGGCCGCGGTGATCATGCGGCCGCGTGCACCGTCGTTGTGCGGGACATCGCGCAGGCGTCGCGTCCAGGCGAGGGTGAGGGCGCGCAGGCTGAGCGGCGAGGTGCTGGCGGGGTCGAAGTACTCGGCTTGGATCGTGTCGCGGTGAGCAGCGAGCCATTGCAGCAGCGCAGCGCCGAGGAGTGCCCTCTCCTCGCGGTGGGTCTTCTCCTCGAGCTGCATGAACGTGTCGGTGCTGTCGGGGATCTCGCCCGGGTTCAACGCGATCGTGAACAGTCGCTGGAGTGCGGAGCCGGTGATGCCGATCTGGCCGGTAGCGATGACGGATGCGTTGATGCGGCCCTGCGCGGTCACTCCCCCACGGGCCTTACCGGCGACGTGGCCGCCGCCGTCGAACAGTGCCCGGACGAGGTTCTCGAGGCGCGCCTCGGCCTTCTTCGCGTCGATGTCGACGAAGTCGTCGGCGAGGACGGGCATGTAGTCGGCGGAGCGGACGACCCGCATCAGGCCGATGCCGGACTGGGATCCGCCTGCGGCGGTGGCGGAGAGGATCGTCTTGGGCGAGCCTTCCTGCTGCACGAGGCCAGGCGCGAAGTAGTGCATGCCGAGTCGGGCGAGCGTGGACTTTCCGGATCCGGCGGCGCCGTTGAGGTAGCAGACGTGGGGCACGGGCGCGAACGGCGCCCGCCACACCAGGCCCAGCACGGGAGCCATCGCCCGGGCGGGCAGCTTCTCGCGCAGTGGGACGGTGCTTCCCTCCCACGCGGCCCGCAGAGCCTTTGCATCCGTGGTGGGCTCAGCGACCCGCAGATGCTCGATGCCGCCAACCATGCGTGTCCGCAGCGGCATCGAACCCTGCGCGGTGATCGCTCCGTCTGCGTGGACGAAGTAGCTTCCCGACTCTCCCTCACGCCACCCAGTGGTGGTGTAGACGCGCTCTCGCGCGTACGGGGCGGGGCGGGCGTTGTGCAGGGCGTCCCACGCCAGCTCGCGGCCGCGGCGGGATGTGTTCTCGAGCATCCCGACCCACGGCAGCGCGTCAGCCCACGTCCCCCGCTGCAGCTGCTCCTCATCCCAGGTGACCACCTGGGACTCGATCTTGTTGCTGCCGTTCTCTTCGTAGACCGGGTTCCCTTCCTCATCGCGGACCCAGCGGGAGAACCGGACGGTCATCTCGTGGGTGGCTCGGGTGATCTCCGACTCCTGGCCGTTGTCCTCGAACGCGACCGAGAGGATGTCGCCCCAGCCGTCGATGACGCGGTTGAACCGGCGGCGGGTCCCGTCGCCGTCGCGCTCCCACTTGATCTCGACGGTCTGCCCCTTGCGGACGGTGAACTCGCGGCCGCGGTTGGGGGTGTCGTCGTCGCCGGGGATGAAGGTGTTGCCCGTGAACGCGGGAGGGTCGCCGGCCTCGTGCTCGCGGTCGCCGCCAAACTGCACTCGCCGGTCAGCGGGCTTGAGCCGCTCGGTGATGCTGGTCGGCACGCGGACACCCGTGAGGTCGTAGGCTTCCTGCGCGGTGCGGGCGGCCTGGTCGACGAGGTTCTCCGCCTCTTGCATCACGGTGCGGCTGAGGGGATCCGTGGCACCGGTCGCCGTCACCACTTCGCCGACGTTCGCAGCGACCCGGCGATAGCGGAGCAGCGCCTCCTTCGCCCACGCAGCGATGTCCTCGTCGTGCTGCGCGGGATCCTCGCCCGAAGCGACCAGCTCCTGGTGTGCGCGGATCTCCGCACTGCACACGGCGATCGCTTCGATCCCCTTCACCGTGTCAGCGATCAGCTGGAGCAGCACGGCATTGCCGACCGAGATCTCCTCCAGGTCCTCGACGCCCAGGCCGGCCTCGAGGTGATCGGTGAGATCGCCCTTGTCAACATCGATCGCCGGCCGGTAGAGGGTCACCGTCGCGCCGACCTCGCCGAGCATGTGGTGCAGCTGCGCGGCCCGCTTGTAGCCGGCGCTATCCCGATCGGCGACCACGTTGACCGTGGCCCCGGTGAACACGTCGGCGAGCTCACGGGGGAACGACCCGGACCCCTGGGCGTTCGTGGTCGCGACCAGGCCGCGGGCTGCAGCGTTGTCGGCGTCCTTCTCCCCCTCGACGATCCACACAGGCTGGTCGGTGGCGATCGCACGCAGCACGTCGGCGTGCTGGTACAGGACGGGGGTGAATCCGGTCGGCTTCTTGGTGACCCAGCGGCCGGCCGCCGAGCGGAAGCGCTGACGGAACCGCTTGTGCACGGCGCCGTCGACCACGGCCTGCTCGCGGATGACCTCTTCGACCACGGTTCCGGCTGCGTCGGCGTACGGGTAGGTCGTCACCTGTTCCCATTTCGCCCCGGCGAGCTCGTCGACGTCGACGAGGCCGGTGATGCGGCGCGGCACCCGGTGCGCGGGCTCGAACTTCGGCTTGCCCTTCGCGGGCCGCGGAGCGTCCTTCTCGGGGAGAGGGGCGTCGAACAGATCGGTGGCGGACAGGCCGATCGCGCTGGCGACGTCGCGGTAGTCGGCGTGGCACGTGAAGCAGTTGAGCAGGACCGCCTCGCGGCGCCGGTCGAACTTCACACTCAGCGAGCGGTGAGTGTCGCCATGCACCGGGCACAGCGCCATGAACTTGTCGCCCCGGATCGACTCGGGCTTGAACCCGCCGGCGTCGAGAGCGTTCCACACTCGATCGACCGCCGACCCGGCAGCCCCAACAACAGGAGAGTCAGTCAGCGTCACGTGCCCGACCCTCCCGTGAAGACCACGGGAGGAGAGACACGAGACACAGCCGCAGGCTGAAGCTGCTTCAGAAAAAGACGAACTTCGGGTACCATGACGTGCAACACCTCCTTTCGGTGCGATTCAGTTCCCTGTGGGGGCCAACCCAGGAACTACAACTTCAGATCTCGGACCACCTGCTCGCCAAAGCTTCGGGTCCGAACCAGACTCCCGAAGATCCCCGGTCGCCAAACCGGGGATCTTCCTCGTTATGCGGTGCGCGGCATCGGCAGCTCCTGTCGCGACTCGTCGGCGCGACGACGCTGTTCGGCCGCCGCAAGTTCTTCGTGGATGTACTCCGGGATCGGAAGGTCGTAGAGCTCTGCAAGCTGCATCGTGACCCAGCTGCCGAGCGGGATGCCGAGTTCCTCAGCCTTGCGCTCGTACAGGTTGTGATGGTCGATCGGCACGCGGACGAGCATCTGTGCTCGTTCCCCGCGAACTCGGCGCCCAGGCCGTGCTGCTCTTGCCGCTGACATGCGTCATTCATAGCACGGAACAGATACAGATACCGCAAGCCACACTCGGCGCGTTGGCGTGTCGGATCGGTCAGCTCGTCCATGACCGTCATAGGTGCAACTTCCGACGTTATCCGGACATCGGGTGCCGAAAGTTTTTCAGTCCTCCAGTGCCATCGCTCCTCGGAGCTTGTGCCGTTGGGGCGTTTGGGGGTTAACACGTATATGTGTTGAGTTTCCGGTAACGGTTACGGTTGCGACGCCCAAGGGGGTGATAAATCCCAGGTCAGATGGATGATTCAAGTTTTGTGAGCCTGTCTTCCGGCGCGGGATGGGTCGGTAACATCCGCGTGATTCCGGGGGTGGCGGGCGCCAGAAAATCGGTAACACGCCCCTTATTTCGCCCCAGATGGCCCGGTTGGAGGTGTCTGTCTCTGTCAGAGTGGGCGGCGTGGAGGTCGTGAGCGTCGAGGATCTGGTGCCGAGGGCACTTACCGCGCTGCGCGGATCTCCCGCCGTGGAGCGGCTCGTGGGCGCGATGATGTTCTCGTTGTGGCGGCCGTTCCCGAAGCCGATCTATCTCTACGGTGATTCGCCGGACAAGGTGATGGCGGCGTTCGCTCTCGCTGAGCTCGGAGGGCGACCGTGGAGTGAGCTGCGCGCGGACGGGATCCCGTTCGAGATGCGCAAGGGCGAGTGGTTCGTCATCGAGCACCCGATGGTGCTGGAGGATCTGGTCCCTGCTCATCGCCCGACCCTGTTGAAGAGGGAGCTGCGGAAGATCCTGGATGGACTAGAGCTGAGCGCCGCGATGGGGCGCAGCGGGGAGCTGCCGGAGGGCGTACCGCCGGCGACGATCATCACCGGCGATCGCGCGATGCTTCCCGACTTCCGGGACCGGGTCTTCTCGCTCGAGCTCTCCCCGGACCTCGAGCGGAGCCAGTACAGCGCGATCGTGTCCGGCGAGACCGCACACGCTCGCGTCGAGCTCGGCCGGAGGATCCGGGAATGGATGCGCGGTGCCGGCGCACCATCGATGGACGACTACCTCGACATGTGGGTCGGGCTGCATCGTGTACCAGAGACCGACCGGTCGTCCGTCGCCGCGTGTCGCTTCGGGTTGCGGCTGCTGGACCAGTTCCTCGACGCCCACCAGATGCCCTTCGATGCCTGGCCGTGGACTCGGGAGTCGCCGCGGCCGCCATCGACGAGCGATGCGCCCGAGCCCCGCGCGCGCCCCGGCGGCCAGGTCGAACGCTCCGCGACTCGGCGGCCGGCACGGCAGGCCACTACGGCAGTGGAGCGTCGCGCGAAGCCGGCGCGGGCGTCAGCGTCGTCGACGACCGCCGCCGCGGATCCTCACCTGGTCGACGCGCTCGTGGGCTCCGTCCGTCATGCAATCGACGAAGGGCGCGCGCACGTGTACGACTCGCACGGCTCGTTCTCGGAGGAGAGCGCCAAGAGCGGCCGCCGGGTCGGGATCCTCACCAATGGCCGGCTACTGCTGCTGTGCGCGCCGGCGCGCACACTCCTGGCTGCAGATCTCGCCGTCGACGAGCGGCCCTCGCTACCGCAGCTCTCGGCCGCCCTCGAGCTCGTCGGCCTGGTGGAAAAAGACGAAGCCGGCAGGCTGACCCGTTCCCACGTCCACGAGGGGAAGACGGTGAAGGTCTGGGATGTCGCCCCGGACGAGTTCTGGTCATACGACTCAGACGACCCGCGCGCCCACTCGTAGGGTCCTCGCCCTCGCCCGAGGTGTCGCTCGAGCTACGGCAGCGGCTTGCTCAGGGCGCGCGCGGCTTCGATGACCGCGATCGAGCTGAGAGTGAGCGGGTGAACGCTCTGGAGTGTGAGCGGGGCGGGTTCTGCGGGCGTCGCCCACAACATGACGTTCCGCCACGACGGGCGGTGGTACGACCACCAGCTCACGCCCGCCCACCGGCGTCGTCCGTCGTGGTGGGTTTCGGCGAACAGCGCCGCGGCCTTGCTCTGGGTGAAGGCTTTGTTGCGGATCACGACCTGGCTGGGTCGCATCCCGAGGTGCTGCAGGTTCGTCGCGTCGTCGAAGTCGAAGATCGACAGGTCGTCGTCGACGGAGAACGTCGCGAGCGCGCGGCGCAGCCCACTCGGGTGCTCGAGCATGTCAGCCGACCAGGTGGCGAGGTTGCCCAGGGTCTCCCCCACGGCGCCCTCGGCTGCGGGTGAGAGGTACCAGGCGTCGTAGAGCGCGGGGTTGTCCCAGCGGCCGGCGCCTTGCGGCTTGTGCAGGTAGGTGGCGTGGCCGGACTTTCCGGGAGCAGCTCCGGGGTCGTGCAGGAAGACGCGGTGCAGCAGCATCAGGCGTAGCCGCCGGCGAGCTCCTGGTCGAGCGCGTCGATGACAGGCGCAGAGCCGGTCGTCCTGAGCACGTCGATCGGCCGCGCGCCGTCGAGGAAGGCGTTGCTGCCGTTGAGCCACGAACCGATCACGGACGGCTTCCACAGCAGACCCGCACGAGCGATGACGTGGTCCAGGTCGACGATCACTCGAGCGTTCTCCGAGTTCGGGCGCTCGGATCCGTCGATCCACCGTGTGGGCTGCGACGGGGACACCTCGAGCATCGACGCGAGTTGCGCCTTGCTGCCCAGCGCGGCCGCGACCGCGCTGGCACGGTCAGCGATCTGGATCGCGACGACGTAGTTGGACCGCTTCGCCGCCGCATCCCTCAGCGCCGCGCCAGCCTTGCTCGTGGGATTCTTGGCGATCGACTTTCCGGCAGAGATCTTGCCGGTGCCCGCCGATCGTGCAGTGAAGGTTCGCTTGGCCATACCCCCACGATACGCCCAATTCCTATATTGGGCATCAGCCGTTGGCCTCAGCCCTTCTGGATCGACTCGGCGGGAATCCACGCGAACGCACTGCGCCGTGAGGTGATGACGCGCTCGAGCTCGGCAGCATCACCCTCCCCCGCGGCGAGGGCACCGATGGGTTCGTGGGTGATCGCCAGGAGCAGGCCGCCGGCGACGTCGAGCATGTCCGCGAACCCTTCGCGCACATCGATGGAGTACTCGTCGAGGAACAGGGGGCTGATCGTGAGCTCGTCGGTGTCGAGGGAGACGGTGAGGTCCTCCCGGGCGGCTGCGTGGAACCGGATCTCGCCGGCGCGGTCGTACCCCTCCAGGAGCAGCAGCTCCACCGTCGTGATGAGCCGGCCGTCGCGTCGGCCGAGGTAGAACACGTCGCAGGACGGGCTCACGATCACGAGAGGGATGCGGGTCTCCTCGAGCCGCTCGCGCCGCCCACCCCACCAGGTGCGTGACGGGGTGGCCTTGACGGTGGTGATGACAGCGCCGGCGGCCGTCCACGTGCCCGGTGGCACGACGAGGAGACCGCCGTGCTGCAGGTTGGAGGTCCCGCACGTGGCATGCACGGCCGTCACCAGGACGCCTCCGGTTGGCTGCGGGTAGACGGAAAGACGAAACGCACCATCGCCGAGCTGTCGCCCGCATGCCGCGCAGTCGCCACCAGGGAGCACGGCCCCCTCGAGGACGCTGACGATCTCTTCGCCAAGCTCGCGCGTGACGGCGGTGTCGGGGATGAGCCTCATATCGTCGCGGCTATCCCCGCGATGAGCGCGCCGGCGATCATGTACGGGCCGAAGGGGACACGGCCGCCGCGGCGGCGGGCGAGGATCACGAGCGTGTGAGGCAGCGCGAGCAGGTAAGCGAGGATCGTCGCGGGGATCAGGAGCGGGAGACCGAACCAGGCCAGCCAGGCGCCGAGCGCGCCGGCGAGCTTGACGTCTCCGAACCCCACTGCGCCGGCGAGCCCGAGGGCGAAGTACACGCACCACAGAATGACGCCGCCGGCCACGGCGAGACCTACCCGACCCCAGTCGCCCGTGAACGCCCCCAGGACGGCCAGAGCGGCCCCTACGACGCCGTAGAGCGGGAAGACGATCGCGTTGGGCAACCGATGCTCCCGGAAGTCCCACACGGCCAACCAGACACCGAACGCGGCGACCACGGCCGCGAGCACCCACTGCACCATCCCGACGTCTCCGAGCGCTCCCGCGGCCGCGAAGGCGGCGCCGGCGCCCAGCGCGACGGAGATCCTGCCGGCGACCTGGGTCCAGGAGGCCGGGAGGATCTCCACCGGTCGGGAGTACTCGGGCGTCGCGGTCATGCTCAGCTCGCGTCTCGCCGCCGGATCGAGGCGATGAGCTCCTGCGTCTCGGGCTCGGCCTCGTAGCCGTCCTCGAAGCTGTCCAAGTGGCTCTCCAGCTGCTTCACGAGCCGCTCGACACCAGTCGAGTCGCCGGCTTGGTGCTCGGCCTTGAGGGCATCGCGCCAGAAGATCTCGTTGACCGGGTCCACCATCCGGCCGACCGCGGCCGCGAGACGGGCGTTGGCGCAGTCACCAGCTCGCAGCGACCTGGTCGCGAGTTCGTGCGCGGCATCGCCGACCGCGGCGATGATCTCGTAGCGGATCGGCTCGGCCCAGCCGTAGAACTTCTCCTTGACGCCTTCGAACGGCTGCCCCTTCACCAGACGCAGCGCCTGGGTGAGGTTCGCGGTCGGGGCGGAAGCCGGGTCCTCGCCGACGAGATCGAGCCACAGCTGCCAGTCGGTGCGGACCTCCTCGCGCAACCGGTAGCCCTCGGCGCCCACGCGCGGCAGGTACTGCTCGCCGGCGGGAGAGACTCCGAGCCAGGACCGGGCGCGCGAGGTGTGGGAGTTGCGGGTCTGCTGCGCGGCGCCGCCGTGCGGGTCCTTCCCCGGCCACAGCGCACCATGCACCTGCACGGCCGTCGCCCGCGGGTTCAGGGCGAGGAACGCGATCAGCTCGGTCGCTCGCTGCACGACCGACTGGTTCGTCTTCGACGTCGCCGGCGTCTTGGGAGCCGGCCCCTGGGCGCCCACGATCTGCACCGGCCCGAGGATCTGCACGTACGGCGCACCTCGCAGAGGAACGATCGGCCGAACAGGACCGGCCGGCTCCTTCGTCGCGGCCTCCGGCGCGTGCTCGGGTGCCTCGGCCGCGACGTCGGCATCGGTCTCGTCGACGGCCACCCCGACCGCCGCCTCGACGGTCTCGTCGACGGCTGCCTCGTCGGCCTTCTCAACGGTCTCGTCGACGGCTGCCTCGTCGGCCTCCTCGGCGTTTTCGTCGACGGGCGGGGCGGCGACGTCGGCGGACTTGGCCGGCAGCAGGGAGTGCAGGATGCTCTTCCACTCGTCGGCGTCGCCGTCCTCCACGCGGATGTCTTCCTCGACGTCGCGGAGGGTGGTGTCAGCCGGCGGCAAGTCGTCGAGGGTGACCTCGTCGGCGGGCGCCCACTCGCTGTCGTTGGTGACGACCTGGTCGCTGCTGTCGAGCAGCTGCAGGATGCTGGCGTACTCCTCCGCGTTGACGATCTGCGGGGTGAGGGGCAGCGTGTGCTCGGCGGCGGGGATCTGCAGCTGGGCGGTGTGGTCGTCGTCGAGGTGCATGGTCCAGTCGCCGGCGAGCTCACCGGCGGTGATCGCGGCTATCCCGACTCGGGGAAGCCTGGTGACCAGATCCGCGAGCTCAGCCCGAGCCTGCTCATCGGGCATGGCGCCCAGGATGACGATCTCCGGCGTCCACGACTCCGCTTCCAGACCCGCCGATCGTGCCTGCTCGATCGAGTCCACCCCCAGCTCCTCGAGGGCTCGTTCGGTCTCCGTGGCCTGCGCGCGCAGGGTGTGCAGCAGCGCGTCGATGTTGTCGACGTGCCGGAACCTGCCGGTGTCCAGCGCCTCCGGGAGCTCCGGCGCGATCCCGACGAGCGTGATGCGCAGATCCTCCGCCCACTGGCTCGTCGCCAGTTCCACGGCGAGCCCGGTGAGAGCGCCGCGGACGGACTCGTCGGAGCCGATCATGTTCAACGCGCCGATGTGCTCGAGGTCGACCATCACGTGGGCGTCGCCCAGGTCCTGGCCGAGCGTGACGAGCGCCGGGTAGGGGGCGCTGGGAACCCGCTCGAGCGGGGGCAGCTCTTCGGGGTCGACCGACCAGGCCATCTTGTCGTCGCTGACCTCGACGAACGGCGCCGGCAGCTCGGCCGGGGCATCCAGGTAGAGCGCGATCTCGACGTCGGACAGCCGCAGCGCGTACACGGGCGGCAGCGCGTTCCCGGTCTCCTGAGCCCACGCGGCCAGGTGCCGCAGCGCGTGGTCGACGTGATCCATCCCCAGTGGGTTCTCCACGGCGCGCAGCGCGAGCTCCATGTCGCTGGCAGCGCCCTCCGGCATCGAGATGCGCTGACCCGGCTTGCGGTCACGGCGCTGCTTCATCCGCCGCACACCGAGGAACACCAGCAGACCGGCGGCCGCGAGAGCACCGAGACCGCCGGCGGTGCGCACGTTGAAGATCTCGTCGATCCAATCGGTGTCGGCCGCATCGTCCGCCGCCTGCTCGGCCGCAGGCGCCTGCTCCGCCGGCTCCTGCCCGGTCGTTGCGTCGTCCGCAGCGCCGGGGGCGGTGGTGGCGCCGGGGATCGCTCCGACAGCGCCGCCCCCGAGCTCGTCGACGTCGGCCTGCGCCCCTGCGCCTTCGTCCACATGCGAGGACGCGCCTGCGTCCGCTCCCGTCTCCGAGCTTCCAGCCCCGGGCGCGACATCCTCAACGCCACCCGTCTCTGCGGGCGGTGCGACCGGGACGGTGGCCTCCACGGTGACGGGCACGTCGACGACCCACCCGGGATAGATCAGGTCGGGGTCGGTGAGGTGGCGGCCATCTGGCTGCACATCGTCCTTCGTGGCGTCGAAGATCTCCGGGTACCGGTTGCCGTCTCCGAGCTCTTGCTCGGCGATCGCCCACAAGGTGTCACCGGAAACGACGGTCACTTCCTTCTCGACGGTGGTGGTCTCCACCGTGGTCTCCGCCGTGCTCGAGGCGCCGCTGGGCGCATCAGAGGGCAGGGTGAGGACCCAGCCGGCGTTGAGCCAGTTCTCGGGCGTGAGGGACCAGCCGTCCGCCTGCTCGACCCCATAGTTGAGGTCCGCGATCTCTTTCCACCGCTCCCCCGAGCCGAGGGTCTCCTGCGCGATGCGCCACAGAGAGTCACCGTCTTGCACCGTGTAAGTCGGCGCCGCCGACGCCTCGGCAGCGACGGCCGTATCCGTGTGGGCTTCGACGGCCGCGGCGGAGGTGATCGTCGAGGACACGGCCGCCAAGGCGGCGGTCGGCTCGGCGGCGGATGCGCTGCTGGGCGCGGCGATGACGGGCGAGACGCCGGCGAACATGACGACCACCGCGGCGATTAGGAAACCGGCGCCCTGCTGCTGCAGCCGAAGCCCGGGCAGCCGCGGCGCCGGCACCCGGCGCAGCTGCGCGGGCAGCTCGACGAGGAACCCGACCGCGAAGGTGCCCCACAGGATCCACGCGACAATAGGCAGCAGGGTACCCATGAAGAACTTGCCGCCGTAGTCCGGGACGGACGTGAGCCGCATGACCTCGTCCCAGCTGGGGATCGGGTTGCCGGCGAACACGATCAGCCCGACCGGGATCCCGACCAGCAGGACCAGCAGGGCGATCAGTGATCCGAGACCTTTGAGGATGCGCACGATGATCCCTCCTGCTCAGCCGTTGGGGTTGGGGACATTGACGGACTGCAGCTCATTGATCTCGAGCTGTGAGGTGCTTGTCGTCGTCAGGGGAATGGTTCCGGACTGGCCGCCCGCCGTCCAGGTGAAGCTCCACTGGGCGGTGGCGGTGACCGTGTACCGGTCTCCTGGTTGGCTCGAACTTGTGCGTGTGTAGCGGTGACCGCAGGTCGGCGAGTCGGCGACCCCGTACGAGGTGGCGTACGGAGTGCCCGTCCCGACGCAGGCTTTGCTGGTTCCATCGCCCATGTTCCAGACGACGGACGTGACTTGCACCGAGCCGGTAACACTCACGGGACCGACCGTCTCCGAGACTCCGAATGGTCCCCAGGTACTCGGGCCAGGGTTGTTGACCCAGAGCCAGACGGGAACCCCCACATAGGATCTCCGATGACCCCACTCCGGGTTCACTTGAGGGGCCATTCCGATCTCAAACGGTTGGATCCCCAGACGCTGAGCGACGGCATTCGCTGCTTGTGCGGGAGAGATCGCCACAACACCGGGCGGCGGGTCGAGAAGCCATTGGCCGTAGCCATAGCAACCGCGAGGGTCGGTGCAGAGCGCGCCAACGAGGCACGAGTACCACGCTCCCTGTCCCTCGACTCTGCCGGGAGGAGGAGCGCTCTGAGGGTCGTCGAGAGACCAGTAGCACTGCCGGTCGTTTGACCAGTAGTCACGCCCGTTGGACGAGCACGGAACGACCTGGTCCTCTTCGTCGCCGGTTCCCTTGTGGATGCACTCGGTGGGACCTGGAGTGAAGTTGACTCCGTCGATGGGTCCTCCGCCTCCGGGGGATCCTCCGCCGGAATCGTCAACGGTGCAGGTGTAGCCAGTCCGAGGGTCACCCGTACAGACGGTGCCCGCCCATGCAGCAGTGGGCAGCGCTACGAGCATCCCCACTCCGAAAACGGTAGCGAGGATCGAAACCGCAATCTTCTTCATCCGCCGCATTGGTCGCTCACTGAGTACTCGACATTGGAGACCAACCACCGAGACTCGGTGGGGTTGAACAACACGGTGTAGCTTGCCCAGACGACCGTCACGCCTTGCTTCGGGACCACCGTTCCGGCGGCGTCTTTGGTGATGACATTGGTCGTGTCCAGGCAGCCCGTAATTAGGGCGCTGCCAAACGGGATCTGCGTTCCATCCTGCAGAGTGAGCGGTCCAGCAGAGCGTTCTCTCGAGACGAAGGTGCTGGAGCCCGAGACTGTCTGCTTTGCATCCGCCGCGGCCTTGGCTGAGTCCGCGAGATCCGATGCGGCCTGCTGGAATGCAACTTGGTCAATGAGGTCCTGGGCGGCCGCTTCGCCGGGCCAGTCCGTCAGCAGAGAGACCTCGAGTGAGACATAAGCCTGAGTCGTGTTCTCGGCTGCAGTTGTGGCGTCGTTTTCGTCGGATGGCGCGGCGACAGTGGGCGTGGGCGTCGGTGTTGCTGATGGCGTTGAACTCGCGCTCGTAGAGGGTGACCATGTGGGATCAGCGTTTGGCGTGCAGCCCACGAGCGCGATGCCAGCTGCAGCAACGACAGCGACAGCGGCCACCCGCATACGTGAGGTTGTCATCATGAGCAGCTCTCCTAGTTGGTAATCAATTGAGCAGACGCCTTAGCGCCCGCGGCAAGGGTGTTCACGCCAAGGAGGCTGATGAACTTGGTGGCATAGGTGGTCGTCACAGTCACGGTGACAACGTCGTCGTTCACGACGGCGGTCCCGGTCATTCCGGACGCGGCAATATAGGCCTCGGCGGCAGTCTCGGCTCGCGAGGAATCCACTGAAAGCGAGCCCGACTGCAATGTGTCGGAGCTGATCGCGTTGATCGCCGCTCGGGTCGCGGCGGAGGCCACGGCTTGAGCTTCCTCAGCGGCTGTGTACTTACCAGCGCTGTCAACCACCAGCCCGACCACCCCCATCAGTACTACGACCAGAAGGACGAAGTATGCGGCGAGCGAACCCTCCTCGGGGTTCTTTCGGAGCCGTGTAAGGAGAGTTCTCATCGTCGCTCCCTGTATGGATCTACGGGCGAGCTCGCCGTTGCGGTCATCTGCTTGCTGCCGGGCAGCCCCGGCAGCGCAATATCGGATAGTTCGACGTCGCACGTGATGGTGGACGACACCATACCCACCTGGCCAAGAGGCACGTTCATGCCACTTGTGTCGACCGTGACGGTCAGTGAGCGGCAGTAAATGCCCGAGGAGTTGAGAGCAGCGTTGGCGGTGTCATGGGCGCTGGTCTGCGCTTCGCTGTCAGTGCGCGCAAGAGAGGCCTCACGCGCAGCTGCGCTGACAGCCGACTGGACTGTCATGTTGGCCAGAGCAAGGCGGCCAAAGCCAACACAGGCAAGGGCGAACATGAGCACAAGGCCGGCGAGGAGGACGAGCTCGGCCGAAGCAGAGCCCCGATCGCTGTGCCAGTAGAAGCGACGCATCAGTTCACCCACCTTTCGACGGGGGCTACCGCGGTGCGGGTGATGACGCTGTTGAACAGGGTCTCGAAGATTGAGTTGGTGCGGGCGGTGACGGTGACGGTGACCTCGGTCGCTGAGCGGTCCACGGTCACGGTCGTGTCATGGAGGTTTTTCGCGTTGCTGGCGATGAAGTCTTCCGCGGCTTGTTCACCTTGTCCGGCGGTGGCCCCGTAGACGCGGGCCTCGTTGACGGCGATGTTGGCTGCGGCTTGGGCTGCGTTGCCGGCGTCGTAGTAGATGCCGCCGATGATGATCGCGAAGATCATGAGCCCGAACAGCGGGAAGATGATCGCGAACTCCACGTTGGCATCACCTCGCTCCCGATCGCCGCGCAGTCGTGCGGCGATCGGGAGGAGACGATGACGGAGTCTGCGGATCATCAGAGTCGCGGCTCAGAACGGGTCGACGATCTCAGCCATCCGGTCGGCGAACCAGCCGGAGACGACCCCCCAAACGACGCCGGCGATGGCGATGACGGCGAGGATCGCGAGGACCCAGCCGACCATCTGGTCGCCCTGCTCGCGACGCTCACGGAGGTCGTCGGTGTAGATGCGGAGCATCACGGCCATGCGCGTGAGTGCGGTCATGGTGCCTTCCTTTCTCTCGGTGTTGATGGGCATAGGTGCGATTTTCAGTTGGAATCGGACATTACGTCGAAGTGAGGTTGAACAGGAGCGGTGTGAAGATGATGCCGACCGCAAGGAACGCCACGATGAAGCCGGCGAAGGAGCTGAACTGGTCGCTCAGCTTGTTCGCCCGCGTCTGTTCCTCGTTGAGAAGCTTCACTCGCATGCCCTTCCCGGTGGACCTCAGTGTCTCATATATGGAAGACCCGCTCTCGTCCGCTGATCGGGAGATTCGTGCGACCTCGGCCAGCTCGGGAACCCCGGCGGCGTCAGCGAAATTGTCGAGCGCCTCCCATGAGGGTGTGCCGGCGAACCGTGCCCGGCGGAGCTCTTCTCGGATGCGGACGAACACCCAGCTGTCTCCGATCGTTGCCGCGTTCTCGAGGGCTCGGGTGACGGGTGCGTTGCGCCGGCGCTCGGTGGCGACGAGCTCGAGGTAGATGGCGACGCCTCGAGCGAACTCCTGACGGGCGACGGTGGCCTTCTTCTTGAGGTCGCGGTCGGCTCCGGTCCACCCGAGGATAGCCAGGGGGATGCCGGAGAGCGCGGCGACGCCGGCGAAGAACGGGAGGCCGATCATGTTGAGGATGATGCCCACGAGTGGCGGTGCGATCAGCAGCAGGAGGGCGTCGCGCGCCTTCTGGTACAGGTAGTTGTTCACCGGGGTGCCCACGAGCTCGAGGTCCTTGGTGGGGATCGTGAAGCCGGGGAGATCCGGCAGTCGGGAGTGCACCCAGGAGCCGACGCGGGTTTCCAGGTCGGTGCCGGAGTGGTCCGCGATGGTGCTGGTGGTGCCCATCCGTTCCATGACCGCCGACAGCTTGGACTGGCGGGGAAGCAGGGTCGCGATGATGAGCGCGAGGCCGGCGCCGAGGAGGGCTCCGGGGATGAGGGTGATATACCACACGGTCAGCTCCTGCCGTTGAGGATGCGTGGCATCGGTCGGGGGCGGATCCACTGCTTGAGGAAGATGATCGCGGTGACGTAGATGGCCACCCAGAACAGCAGCACGATCTGCCCGAAGGGCGTCCCGTAGAACGCGAAGAAGGACGATCCGCCCAGCAGCGGCAGCCCGATGAACATGCCGATGACGATGATGGTGATCAGCCGGATGGTCTGCTGCGGCTTGGCGCGGTCGGCCGCGACCTGGCGGCGCGCCTTGACTTCGTCGAAGACGTCATCGGCCAGGTCCTGCAGTGCCTTGGTGAGACCGGGTCCGCGCTCTTTCGCGGCCAGCTGCAGATGAGCGACGATCAGGTCCCCGGTCGCGTCGTTGAGGTCGGTGGCCAGGCCGTGGAGGGCGTCCTCGATCGTCCACCTCGAGGTGAGGCGCGCGGCGAGCCGTTCGATCGCCGGCTGGATCGCAGGCGGCGCGGTGCGCACGGATGCGGGCAGCGCGACCTCGAGGCCGGTGCCGGCGCCGCCGATGATGCCGGCGAGGTTGCGGGTGTAGATCTCCAGCGCCTGGAGCTTGTCGATGTCCTCGGTGTCGGACTTGCTGCCCACCAGCAGCGGCAGGACGATCGCGAGAGCCGGCCCGACCAGGATCGTGATGGGCCACCCCGAGATCAGCCAGAGCACGATCCCGACGACCAGGCCGATCCCCGCGGCGATCAGAACCCGTGGAGTGATGATGTCGCGGCGTCGGGTCCAGGTCCGCTGCAGACGGCCCGGGGGCCGGCCGGCGGGGTCGTCCTGCGAGGGGAAGATCCCGATCAGGATGACGAGCAGGCCGAGCAGCGCGATCCCGACTGTCAGGCCGATTGCTGTCGCGTTCATGCCGCCGTCCCCTCGATGCCGCGGAAGAAGTCGGTGTCTATCCCGGCCTCGGCGAGGATCTCCCGCATCTCGGGTGTCGGCATCGCCTGGAGCACCTGCCGGCGGGAGCGGCTGAGACCGAAGATCGTGTTGGCGATCGGGCGGTCCTCTTCGCCGGGGGTGATCTCGGCGATCTCGGTGACCAGGTGCTGGACGCTGCCGTTGGGCATGCGGACCTGCGCGACCTGGACGATGAAGTCGATGTGGCGGCCGATCTGCCGGTAGGCGTACTCCGGGGATGCCCCGCCGACGCCCTTGATGGCGAGGTCGGCGAGACGTTCGATGGTGTCGGTCGCGGACATGGCGTGCACGGTGCTGATCGATCCGACACCGGCCTGCATGGCCTGGAACATCGCGTCGACCTCACCGCCTCGGACTTCGCCGACGACGATGCGCTGCGAGTCGAGGCGCAGGCTGGATTCGAGCAGCTGCACGAGCGTGATCTCGCCGGGCTGGCTGCCGTCCGCCGCCCGCTCCCCCAGCCCGGGTCGGTACTGCAGCGGGGTGACGATGTGGTGGCGATCGCCCATCCGGTCCAGGTGCAGCTCGCGTTCCTTCTCGATCGTCACGATCTCTTCCATCGGGTCGATCTCGTTGCACAGCGCCCGCACGAGGGTGGTCTTGCCGGCGCCGGGGTTCCCGGCGACCACGATCGAGCGTCCCGCGCGGACGATCGCGCGCAGCAGCTCCGCCATCGGCGGTGTCATGGAACCGAGCTCGAGCAGCTGGTCGAGGCCGATGTCCACGAAGCGGTGGATGCGCATGACGACCTTGGGGCGGGGCGAGATCGGCGGGTGGACGGCCTCGAGGCGGCCGATGCCGCCGGGAAGGTCCATCGACAGGATCGGGTGGGCGCTGGAGAACGGTCGGGCGTCCTCGCCTTGGCGCATCGCGATCAGGCGGATCTCTTCGATCAGGTCCTGGTCGGTCGGGGTGATCGGCGGCATCAGCACCTTCCGCCCGTCCGCGTACTTCACGTAGACGCGGTCGTTGCCGTAGATGTCGACGTTCTTCACCGTGGGGTCGTCGACGAGCGGCTGGAACCGCCCCAGCCCGTACAGTCCGTCGATCACTGCTCGAGCGAGCCGCTGCTGCATGGCCGCCGACCAGGCGTTGCGGTCGCCGGTCTCCGCGGTCACCGCGTTCATCCGGTCGCGGATCACATCCAGTGCGTGGCTCTGCGCGATCGCCCGCTGATCCTGCTCTGTCATCGTGGGGTTGACCGCGACCGATCGATCGAGCAGCTCGGCGACCTCCTTGCGGAGGCTTTGCAGCAGGGTCCAGTCAACCTGCTCGTCGTCGTCCTCGTAGCGGGGAGCCTGCGGCGCCGGCGCCGGCGCGGGAGTCGGTGACGGTGCGGGCTGCGGCGCCGGGGCGGCGCCTCGACGGGAGTACTGGGGTCCGCCCGCGTCTGCGAGCAGATGCCCGGCGGCCCCGCGCGCGGGGGGTGGTGTCCCCGGGATCGCTGCCGGGTCGGGCTGCGTGAGGAACATCGGCAGCTCGGTGAGCGATGGCTGCTGCGGTGGGGGCTGTTCAGGATTCGTCATCCGAGAGTCTCCTGTCGAGTGGGGCGCGCGCCGATCAGTTCCTGACGCTTGAGGATGCGGGCGCGGATCAGATCCGCCGCGGTGGTGATCGAGCGCGTGTACGAGTTGCGGGTCAGCTTCCTGCTCGGCTCGGCGCCGGCGTAGTAGACGGCGGCGGAGCGCGGGTCGTAGGCGATCTCGGCCGAGACGTCGACGTTCGTCAGCTTGACGATGTCGGCCCGCGGCCATGTCTCCAGCGGGGTGTCGACGAGCAGCAGCTCGAGGTACTCCCGGTGCCCTGCCTGGGCGAGGAGATCCCGCAGCTCGGTCAGCTGTGCTGCGGTGGTGTAGATGTCAGGAAGGGTCGGCCGCAGGAGCACCTGGACGCTGTCGGCGATCTGCAGGAGAGACGATCGTGGGTCGCGTACGGAGACCCGGCCGACGTCGAGGATCACGTCCATGCCGGCGCTGTCGAGAGTGCTGAGCGTGGCGCCGAGCTCGCTCCACAACCCGGTCGTCGACTGGGCGGCGACGATGCTGGACAGCCCGAGGATCACGCTGCGGTCGGGTGCGAGCTCGATGCGCTGCTCCATCACTTCCGCGGCGGTCAGCGCGTTGTTCTGCTGCGCGATCGCGAGCGCGGTCAGCCCGCGGTCTCGGCCGAACTGTCCACGGAGGTATCCGGGGAGGATGCTCGAGGTCTTCGCGGTGTCGACTTCGACCAGCAGCGCTGGGCGGTGCCAGGCGAAGGTCATCGCCAGCGCTGTGGTGGTCACTCCGGGGGCGCCGGAGAAGCTCGCCAGAGCGATCACCGCCATGTCACTGCCCTCCGTCGAGAACCAGGGCCACGCGCCCAGTCGCTGCTCGGGCGGCGAGATCTGCGGCTTGCGCTCTGGGGACGATGACGTTCACGACCCATTGCTGGTTGTCGGTGTCGCGGACGACCGAGAACACCGTTGCGGGGAACGTCTGCGGGGTGTCGGCGGGCGGGTCGCCCTGAGCGACCGGGGTGTCGACGATGCGGACCTGGTCGCCCGCGGCAAGCGGGTAGGAGGGCATCTGCGCGCCCGTGAGGGTGAATCCGACCAGTGACTGCCCGTCCTCGATCGCCAGGGTGTTGCCCAGGACGCGGGGGGTGATCAGAGAGCCGGCGGGAAGGTCGACCGTCGCGATCTTCCCGATGACGTCGGTGGACTGCTCGACGGTGTAGGCGTCGGTGTTCTGCCGCCCGTCGAGCTCGAGCGTGGTGAGGTCCTGACTCTCGATCGTCTCGCCTCGTGTGATCTCCCCCGAGGTGACGAACACGGTGGTGGTGACGCGGGCCGAGGAGGCGTACCACCAGCTGCCCAGCGCTCCGACGATCACGAGCGCGACTCCCGCAGCGATCACTGCGGGGCGACGGCGTGACCGCGTGGGAGGCGGCGTCAGCTGCTCCCCCTTCGGCTTCTTCTCCGCCGGCTCGGGCTTCTGCCGACGCTTCGGCTCGGTTTGGGTCACCATGTCTGGACTCCTTGGCTACTTCGTGGACAGGAACGCCTCGTAGGCGGCTACGAACAGAGCGTTGCGACTGGGTGCGCCGAGCTCTTTCCACAGACCGTCGAGGATGGCCTTGTTCTTCTTGTTGACGCGGATGATGAAGGTCTCGGTTCGCTCCCCGTCCGTCTTGTGCGCGACGACCCTGGGCATGTCGAACAGGGATCGTCCGCCCTCGGGTGCCGTCGCACCGGCCACGCTGCGACGCAGGCGATCGGGCAGCTCGTCGATGTGCGTCTCGATCGCCGTGAAGAGGATGATCGGGTGGCTGAGCCCCGTCTCCTCCTTGTAGGCGTTGAGCTTGTTCATCAAGCTCTCGCGCAGCGTGACGTTCACAGGCTGATTCACCAGGTCCCTCTCTCTGTCTGATGAGGTGGTCTCCTCGGCCGGCGTCGGCGTCGACGCTTCCTCGGGAGCGCTGGGGGCAGGGGTGTTCTTCACCCGCCGCTTGCTCTTCGTGGACGGGGAGACCGGTGCGTCCGCGGGCTTCGGGGAAGGCTCGACGATCGACACGGGCTCAGCGGGTGCCTGTTCCGGGACAGGGTCGGGAACTGTTTCGGGTGCGAGCTCGGCGACAGGCTTGAGGAGACCGGCGAACGCGGATGCCTTGTGCTGCGCCTTGCGGGGCTGACCGAGATCCGACATCACGCCACCTCCCCCGCCGGTGAGTTCTCATGTGCAGCGAGTGCCTGCAGGATCTCTCCCGTGAGCTCGACGTAGTCCTCGGCAAGCGAACCTGCGCTGTCGCTGATCCGCTGGCTGGGAGTCTCCTCGACGGTCTCCCCCGCCTTCCGCGCCTTGAGAGCCTTCGCCCAGGCGAACGGGTCCTGCTCCTCAGCGTCGCGAGCCAGCTCGATCGCGAGCTGGCCGCGATCGCGACTGTCGACGCCGGAGGTCTGGGAGAACCGGATAGACGTGGTGAAGACGGGAGCGAGGTCGCCCATGATCTCCCTGATCTCCTCGTGCTTCCGGGCCTTCATCCGCTTGGCGCGGCTGTCGATGGGGAACAGCACCGCACCCAGGGGCATGATGGTCGGGTTCTTGGGCTGGGTGGCGATCACCTCACGCGCCAGCTGCTCGAGACCGTTGAGGCTGCCCGAGTCGGGCTGTGTGGGGATCAAGATCCAGCGGGCGGCGACCAGCGCCTGGGTCTGGATCGCGGTATCCCCCGGCGGGCAGTCGATCAACACGATGTCGTACTGGTCTGCGATCTCGGCGAGCTTGTCCGCCAGGCCAAAGCTGGGATCCTCGTTGCGACGCTGCCGACCTGTCAGCGTGTCCGCGAGGAGAGCGGTCTGCTCCCCCGCCGGCACGACGTCGAGGTTCTCGCGGATGCCCTTCGCCGGCGCCAGTGGGGTCCCGCTGTTCAACGCGAAGAACAGCGCCGCACCGTGGTCGTTGTAGTCCGTGTGCCGGTACCCCAGGTCGTCGCCCAGGTTCCCCTGCTGATCGAGATCGATCGCAAGCACTTTGTAGCCGGCCTGCGCCAGCACACCCGCAAGGTTCGAGGTGATGGAGGTCTTCCCCACGCCGCCCTTGCGGTTCATCACGGCGATCACTCGCCGGAGTCGTGATCTCTTGTCTGCGCTCAGCATGGCATCCGCCCGATGCCATACCTACGCGAAGGTGTCTGCTGCATGGCCGAGATTCTAACGCATATGAGATAGCAACTACAAGCGATAGCACAGCAAGATTGCACGCAGTGTGCAAGGGAGGTTGCAAGCACACCGACATACAACATAACTAGCAACGTAGACAGCAAGACTGCACGCTACTGAAATGCAAGCAACTACAGCACAGCAACCACGTTGATAGCTATGTGCAAGCCGCATATGCACAACATATGCAGATAGATGGCAGAGAGGAGCAACGAGCAGTGCCAGAACGGTTGCAACGAGGATGCAACGAGAGTTGGCACGGGGGCAAGAGGGTGTGGCGGCCGGGGCAGTGGGGGGTGCGAGCATCCCGCCCCCCGTGTTCCCTCGGCGGCGCCAAACGACTCAGCGCCCCCCGGGGGCCGATCCCGGGGGGCGCTGAGGAGCTAGGGACCCGTCTAGCGGGCGTTCTACGGCGTTCTCAAGCCGTTACCAGGCGCCGTGGGTACGCACGTGGGCTTGGACCGCCTCGACGAGCTTGAGTCGGATTCTGTGGACGCGTCGGGTGAGGCTTCCTCTGGCGATGCCGAGCTCATCGGCGAGGGTGTCGCGGATAGCCTCGCGTTCGTCCCGTTCGGCGAGGTCGTGGCGGGCGAGGAGGCGGACCTGGTCGGGGGAGAGGGTGTCGGTGTCGATCGCCCAGGACAGGAGGGTGACGAGGTCGTGCAGGGAGTCTTCACCCCATTCGGGCTCGATGCCGTGGCTGCCGCCGTTGTCGTGCACGGCCTGGGTCAGGTAGTCGTCGTCGACGGGGAGGTCTTGGGAGCCGGCGTCGAGTGAGCCGTTGATGATGTTCAGCGCGTTCAGGCCGAGGTTGCCCTGGACGTGGTGGGCGTTGGTGAGCCTGTAGGTGGAGATTGACTGCCACATCGCTCCGATTGCCGTGGCGACCGCGTCGACGGAGTCGTGCCCGGTTGACGAGATGGAGCGCAGCGCCCGGCAGGTGCGTGCGTAGTGGACGGCCTTGGGGAGCATGTGGTGCAGCAGGATCCGCTCGGCAACATGGTCGCCGTCGTGCGCGGCGACGAGCAGTGCGTGGAGCAGACGGTCGCGCTCGTCTTCGCCAGCAGCTCGGATCTGAGCGGTGAGCTCGCCGCAGACGACGTCGCCGATGCCGGGGATGTGGTGGGGGAGCTGCGTGTAGCTGCGGTCCCATTCGTCGCGCAGCGCGGTGAGGAGTCCAGGTGCTCGTGAGGTGAGCGAGGTTGTGGACATGAGTTTCGGCCTCTCGTGTCGGGGGTGAACACGAGCGACGTTCCTCAGCGGGTCTTGCTCAGACTCTTGGTCGTTTCAGTCCGTCCTCCCGCGGTACATCGCGGCTGCGTGCAGATCGCGCGCGTAAACACCAGATCGGGAGGGAAAAAGACGAAGCCGGAAAAAGACGAAAAAAAGTTGGGGGAGACCTGTCCGATCCGGCGGTCAATCAAGACCAATGTCCTGTGAGCGCCGGAGTCCGCCGGTGCTAGACGGCGACAGAAAGGGTCGGTTCGGTGGCTCAGGCATCAGCGGCAGACGAGTTTCCCGAGGGGTTCGTGAGCGACGCAGCTCACGCCCTGCGGGCCATTGACGACATTCAGCACGCGGCGGCCGGGCTGTACGAGAGCGCGCTCGACCCGAGCGCGCAGGAGCGGATGCGCCGCACCCTTGAGCCCTCCCGACTGGCGCAGGCGGGGCAGGCCGCCAGTCGCGTTGCGCGGCTGCAGATCGCCGCCGAGGGGGTGTGACCGATGGGACTGATCAGCAAGCGCGAGAAGCCGTCGAAGCCTGCCAAAGAGCAGAAGACGCCGGAGGCCAAGGGCAGCAGCTGGACGCATGGCCGGCAAATGAGCGGTCGGGTGCTGTCCGCGTTGTTGTTCGCAGCGATCGCCTGTGGCCCAATCGCTCTATTCGCGGCCGCCGCTCGACCTACTGCGATCGCGGCGGCCCCAGTACAGACGCAGGCGGCTGGGCTGACGGCGCAGCAGCAGGCTGCCGGCGGATACGCGCTCGGCTATGTAGGGTCCTGGCTCGGAGCCAGTAAGGATGCTCCCGGAGATCTCGGCGACTATGTCGACCTGTCTTCGCTTCGGCAGCTGTCGGCGCAGCCGTGGGAGTACCGCAACCTCGCCGTCGTATCGATCACACCCGTACAGCAGTCGCAGTTCGTCAACGTCGTCGTAGCCGCCAACGTGAAGGAGCTCACGGTCAGCGACTCGAGCGACACGAGCTCAACGACCTGGCCGCGCCGCTACTTCCAGGTGGCCGTCTCTACGGGGGAGGACGCCTTACGGGTGGTTGGTCTCCCTGCACAAGTCTCCGCCCCGGCCGAAGGGAAGACGGCATCGCTCGTCTACAGCCAGACCGTCAGCTCGAGCGATCCGGCGGGGGAGACCGTCTCGGCGTTCCTTGGCGCCTATCTGGCGGGGTCTGGTGATCTGTCACGGTTCACCTCACCGGGGACGAACTTCATGGCCGTCACCCCGGCGCCCTACGCCATGGTGAGCGTCGACGAGCTGCGGGCCGATGTCATGCCGAGCAAGGTACCGGCAGACGGAGACACCCTCAAGGTGCTCGTCACCGCCTCGCTGCTGAGCCCACTCGAGCAGCAGCTCACCTCCACCTACTCTCTGACTCTCACTGCCCGGGCTGGCCGGTGGGAGGTCAGTGTGATCGATCTTGCACCGCAAGCGACCTCTGAGAAGAAGTCGGCAACACCCGCGCCGTCGCCGTCCGGCACTGGCAACTAACGAAAGGAAAGACCCATCATGGGCGCTCTCGACTGGATCAACTCATTCACCGCGGATGCGACAGTCGCGTTCCGCGGCGTGGTCACGCTCATCCTCAGCGTGATCCTCTTCTGGGTCATCGCGAAGGTGAAGCTCGCGGTGGCCTCATCGATCATCGCCGGCCTGGCATACGGCCTCGCGCTGTTCTTCCTCTGGGGCGGCGGCGAGTGGGTGATGACTCTCATCCGAGGGGAAACCATCGACGCGCTCGGCGCTGCCGTCTACCAGCTGGCCGCGTAAAGGACCGTCATGGCCGAGCGCGACGAAGAGAGAGAGGTTGCGCGGTTCTACACGCGCAGCCGCAGGTTCCCGAAGTTCATCGGTCGTCTCCACGACGGCACGAAGATCCCCGGGGGCCCCTACACGCTGACTCAGGGCGTCGTTCTGGCGATCGTCCTCGTCGGCGCGCTGCTCACGCAGCGAATGTGGGGGACTGGCTCTCCGCTCGTCGACTTCCCTCTCGCCCTCGCCGTGTCGTGGGCAGCGGCGTGGGGGGCTGGACGGATCCCGGCGACCCGCCGAAACCTGCTGAGCGTGATCGCTGGTGGCTTGTCCGCCATGACCAAGCCCGCAACCGGCAGGTACCTCGGCACCACCATGAAGATCCGCCCTCCGCACTACGCAGGCGGGAAGACGTCGATCGCCGAAGCGATCGCCGACCCCCTGCCCCGTGACGGGGACGCGATCCCCACCCCCGAGCCGGAGACGCCCATCGTGGCGGAGCTGGCCGTGCAGCAGCGCTCGACGCCGCTGCCGACCCGCACTCCCGCCCACGCGGTCAGCGGCGTCGAGCGACTGCTGCAGCAAGCACGAGGAGGCAACTCATGACCCGCCAGTACAGCGTCACCGCATGGCCGGGCCTCGGCGCCACCCCCGAGCATGATCGTCCCCTCCTGGGCGCGAGCAGCTGCGACACGGCGCCGGAGACGACCTCCGCCGTGACCTCCCATACCTTCCTGACCGACTGAGACGAGACGACGATGCAGATCCCCGCAACCGCGATGACGAGCAACCTGATGTGGACCCGCTCGGGTGTGGTCTGGGCGACGTGGCGCCTGCAGCCGCTGCCCTACGCCTACAGCAGCGACACGAATCAGAAGCTCGTCAAGGCGCACCACCAGGCGCTCTTGCAGGCCCACCGCGGCGAAGGCCTCCTCCTCGGCCTGTGCGCAGATCTCGACCCTGTCGCGGTCGTCGAGCGCATGCTTGACGGCGTCCGCATCAGCGACTGCCCTGACCTGGCAGACGAGATCGAGCTGACACTGGACGCGCTCGAGCAGATCCGCCTCGGCACCCGCGCCTTCTGGCTCGCAGTCCCCCTCGCCGCCGGCGCATTGAAGGCCCGCGCCATGTCAGCGCTGCGCGCGGCGGACACGAAGCTCCGGGACACGCTCGCGCTGCCCCGCCAGCTGCCCAGCGACGGCGAGATCGAAGCCGCAGCCCGCATGGCGAAGGAGATCGAGGTCCGTATCCCCTCCGCATTCCAGCCCACCCGCGCGACGGCTGCGGAGCAGATCTGGATTGCACTGCACTCCGAGCAGCGGGGTCTCGCCGCCGACATGGCCGCGCCCGTCCCGCCTGCCAAGGGCAGCAGCCCCGATGACCTCGCCCACTTTCAGATGCCGTCTTCGATGCCCAACCCGTGGATTGACGAGGGAGGGCAGAGCGACATTCCGAAAGGGCAGCAGTTCATCCCGTTCAAGCGCCGCTACGTCAAGATCCACAGCCCCTACGCGGACGCCTCGTCGTACCAGGTGATCCAAGCGCTCGTCGCAACGCCCAAGGCCGGCTGGCTCTCTCCCGGAGTCGAATGGCTCTCCCACGTCGACCAGTTCCCCGTCGACGTCGACTGGGCGGTGCGGTTCACCGTCACCGGCGCCGAAGAGGTCAAGCGGCGCAACAAGAAGGCCGAATCCGCACTCGAGGAGCAGTACAAGCACCAGGAGGGGACCGCGACGATCACGGGCGGCGGCTCCGACCTGGGAGAGATCGCCGAAACTCTCGCCGCCTACCACGCCTCCCTCAACCGCTCCGACAAGGAGGTCGAGGTCCAGGGTACGGTCATGTTCGCGGTCGGCGCCGACACCGCCGAGCTCGCGCAGGCGAAGGCCCGATTCGTCGCCGAACAGTACAAGAGCACCGACTTCCTCCTCGAGGCGCCCCTGGGCGGGCAGGAGGACCTCTGGTGGTCGATGATCCCCGGCACAGCCACGAGCCGCATTTGCAGAGAACTCGCACAGATCACCACCGGCCGCGAGTTCGCCACCGGAGTGCCCCTCGTCAGCAACGAGCTCGGCGACGAGCGCGGCGCCCGCTTCGGGGAGAACATCTCCACCGCCCGCCACACGCCGATCCTCCGCGATGCGGACGGCAGCATTCAGGCCGACACCAGCGCCAGCTTCGGTGTCGTCGCGGAGCTCGGCGCCGGCAAGAGCGTGCTGCTCAAGTGCGACATGGGCGACACCGTCGACCGCAACGGGCGCGTTGTGGCGATCGACCGCACCGAGACCAGAGAGTACGCAGCATTCGCCAAGAGCCTGCGTCCCGATTCAACGACGGTCGTCGACCTGATCGAGCCCGAGTATTCGCTTGACCCACTCCGGGTGTTCGGACCGCGCATTGGTGCCCGAATGGTCCAGAGTCTCTTCGCCACGATGCTCGGGATCCGCGCGCGCGACAGCCGGGGAGTGATGCTGGGTCGTCTCCTTGAGCCGGAGTACGCGGCGACTCACGCACTCACCAGCCTTCGAGCTCTTGAGAAGCATGTCGCTACATTCAACTCCCCGGAGACGGATGAGCTGGCGGGCCTGATCAACCTTGTTTCGGCGAAGGATCTCGGCGAAGTCCTCTTCAACGACGGGCTGCGCGCCGTCGACCTCTCGTCTCGCGCCTTCGTCTTCCTAACCCACGGGTTGGTCCTGCCTGACGCGGTCGAGCTCGAGCACCAGCATCTCTTCGACGAAATGCCCTTGGAGAAAATCGTCGGCCGTTCCATGTACGCGATGTTGATGGGCATCACGCGCGCCGTTTGCTTCATGAACACACAGGAGCTCGCGGGAGCCTACTTCGACGAGACCCACCACATCACCGCTTCTCCCGAGGGTGCGCGCGAGCTTCTCATCGGTCTCCGAGAGGGACGCCGCAACAGGGCGTTCTTCGGCTTGGGATCCCACGACCCCGCTGACTTCGGAGACACCAAGACCCGAGGCCTCATCAAGACCCGCTACGTGATGCGGCAGACCGACAAGGAGCTTGCTCGTCGAGCGATCGAGTGGCTGACTGGCGAGCCGGCTGACGCGCGCATGGTCAAGGTTGTCACCGAAGAGCTCTCGCCGCTGGGCTCTGACGGCCGAGTCGCCCCCGACCGCCGCGGCGAGGGCCTGATCCGCGATCAGCGCGGCCGCATCGGCAAGTTCCGCCGGACTCTGCCCGAGCGTCCCGACCGTCGAGAGGCGGTCCTGTCGACCCCCTCGCTGGTGACGCCGTGATCGCCTTCTACAGCCACACCTTCTCCGCCCTCGCAGGCATGTTCTGGCGCGTTCGATTCTGGGTCCACGAGCACCCCCGGTGGAGCAAAGTCATCGCCGTGATCCTCATCGACGTGTTCTTGGTGATGTTCGGCAACACGTACTGGGCCTTTGCCGCCGATGGTGGGGGAGCGGCCCCATTCATGCTCGGTGGCAACATCACGGACAGCTCCGGGGTGCCACTGTCGTACTACACAGTCCTCCCGCTGGATCGCGGCGACATCTTCAACTGGAACAAGGCGTTCATCGCCGCCTGGCTCGACCCGATCTGGACCGGTCACCTGGGACTGGTGTCCTGGATGATCTGGTTCTGCAACTGGCTGCTGAGCTTCGAGTGGGTCAGCGTCATTGCCACCCCGTTCAACGCCCTCGCCGACGTTGTCGAAGGCTTCCTCGGCAAGATCAACTGGATCCCGTTCGCGCTCATGATCGCCGGGGGCGTGGCAGGTATTGCGATCATGGTCGGCCGGCACTCCACCGGCTGGGCGGAGATCTTCATCTCCGCTACCTGTGCGGTCCTTGCCACAGGGATGCTCGCTAACCCCGTCGCCAGCCTCACCGCCGCCGGCGGGGCTCTGGACACGGCGCAGGACTTCGGCGGCCAGATCGCCGCGGCCGTCGTCAGCGACGACATCAACAGCACCAATCTCGACTCCGAGCATCTACTGTCGGCGGCTGTCTCCTCGCAGCTCGTCGACATCTTCGTCCGCATCCCCGCACAGACCATCGCCTTCGGGCATGCGCTCGAGGGGCAGTGCGCCACCGCATTCACCGACACCATGACCACCTCTGCCCCGATTGTCACCGGCGGCAACGAGGTCCGTGACGCGGTCAACAACTGCGACGCGGCCGCGAAGACCTACAACGAGAACCCGAACTTCGGCCAGGTGCTCACGGCCGCGACCATGACCCCCGGCGCGCTCGTTCTGTTCGCGCTGCCCATGGCCTTCGGTGTCCTGTTCCTCGTGACCGTCCTCGGTTTCCTGATCGCCGCGATCAAGACCATGTGGAACGTGTACCTCGGGATCCTCCCGATCAACAGGTATCCCCTCTGGCGCTCGCTCGCCGACACCTTCATGGGGCTGGTGTCGATCGTGTTCATGGCCGTCATCATGGCAGCGGTCCTCAAGCTCACCGTGGCGATGGTCACCGGGCTCAGCTCCCTCGGCATCCCGCTGGTCGCGCAGATGACCTTCGCGACTCTGGTGATGTGCGTGCTGATCGTCTTGATGATCCGCGCCAAGAGGATGGCGAAGAAGGCCGGCCACTCGATGGCCGAGTACCTCTCCAAGTTCGGCATGCGGTCAGGCGGCACCGCGCAGCGCGATGGCGTCAAGGCGATCGCCGCGATGAGCGCCGTATCGACGGTCGCGGCCGCGGCGCTGCGCCGCCCCGATAACAGCATCGACGCGCGTTCCATTCACTTCGGGCCCGGTGCGGGGGGCGCCGTAGCTCAGGACATCGGCTCGATGACGGCGACGCGGGCCGCTGCAGCCCCGCCACGGCCCGTTCCGCCCTCGGGTGACTCCACGGGCCGCGCCGCGCTGCCGGCGCCGCAGGGCGGCTCTGGCGGTGGGCGAGCAGCCGGAGGCGCCGCGGCCGCGTCGAAGACCGCGGACCTGGTCTTCACCGGTGTGCGCATCGGCAAGGGCGCGGCTGCGGGAGGGCTCGCCGGTGCTGCCGGCGCGGCCGCACTCGAGGTCGGTGGCCGCGTCGCGAGCAAGGGCGCCAGCAAGGCGATCCAGGCGGGCGCGTCGGCCGCGACTCCCTCGTCGACGAGCGGGGCATCCCGCCCGGCCCCGGCCGCAGTGAAGGTCGTCCCGATGGTCGTCGACCAGACCCCGGCTCGCACCCCTGACAGCTCGAGGCGCATCGTCGTCGACGGGAACGGGATGGGCCGCATCCAGCGCACCCCCACGGGCGGCGTCGTGGACATCAGCTCGCTGCCGCCGCAGCCCCGCGCGCTCCCGTCGCCGCGGAGCGCCGAGCTGCGCAGCCGGCTGGCGATCGCGCAGGGGTGATCCGGTAGATGTCGCTCTCGTCCACGCTCGAGCGGCCAGACGTCCTCAGTGCGCCCGGCGGCGGTGATGATGACGAGAACGGCTCGCGCAAGAAGATCATCATCTGGGTCGTCGCCCTGATCCTGGTGCCGGTCGTGATCGTCGCCGGCTACACGATGTTCCTGATGATCCTGCTCGGCAGCAGCCTCGGCGGCTCCTCGAGCAGCTGCACCGCAAGCGGCACTCTCAGCTCCACCGAGCTCACCGTCACCACCACAGGCGGCTCCACCCGCACTCTGGGGGCCACGGAGCTCGGCCACGCCACGACGATCCTCGCCGTCGCCCGGAGCCTCGGCGTCTCCGCCCAGGGCCAGCAGATCGCGATCATGACCGCGCTGCAGGAATCCGGGTTGAAGATGTACGCCAACAGCACCGTGCCGGCCTCTCTCGACTACCCCCACGACGCGGTCGGCAGCGATCACGACTCGGTCAACTTCTTCCAGCAGCGGGTCTCCGGGTGGGGGACGGTGAAAGACCTGATGGACCCGACGTACGCGGCGAAGGCGTTCTTCGGTGGCCCCGAGGGGCCCAATCACGGCAGCCCTCGCGGCCTGCTCGACATCCCCGGCTGGGAGAGCATGAGCCTCGGCGAGGCAGCGCAGACGGTCCAGGTGTCCGCCTACCCCGACGCCTACGACAAGTGGGAGACCGCGGCCCAGCAGATCATCTCCTCGGTCGGCGGGTCGATCAGCTGCACCGGCGGAGAGGTCGTGGGGCAGGCAGCCTTCCCCCTCTCGCCCGGCTTCAACATGACCTCTGGGTATGGGCCTCGCGACATCGACGTCGAAGGCGCCTCCACCTGGCATGTCGCGATCGACCTGCAGCACTGGCCCAACAACTGCGGCGACCCGGTCTACGCGGTCCTCCCCGGCACCGTCACCCTCAGCAGCGACCTGTGGCTGTCCATCCGCCACCCGGACGGCTTCATCATCAGCTACCTGCACATGTACAAGAGCCAGCGCCTCGTCAACGTCGGAGACCAGGTCCAGGCCGGCCAGCAGATCGGCGTCACCGGCAACGTCCCGCCCTCCGGCGGCTGCCACCTGGATCTCCGCATCAACAAGAACGACACCACCAACAAAGCGGTCGCGGCCCTGCAGGAGGCAACCGACCTCGGCGCTCCCGCGATGTACGCCGGCTACGTGAACCCAGAAGAGTTCCTCCGCCTCTACGGCATCGAGATCTGCCCACCGGACAGCTGCCGGCGCCCCTGACCCACACACGAAGGAGACACCATGAACGAGAACCGCAACTCGGAACTGTCCGACGACACTCTGACATTGGTCTTGATCGGAACGTTCGCGCTGATGCTGCTCGGGCCTACCCTCGCCGCACGCCTCATCCCACAGGCGGCGTCCTTCCTCGTCGACGTGCACGTCCTCACCACAGAGAACGTCATCCTTCCCCTGTCCGACGCGGCAGGCCTCGACCTCGGCCGTCTGGCGATCGCCGCCGGTGGCGTCCTGCTGCTGCTCGCCCTGATCGTCTTCGCGGTCCGCCGCGCTGCCGTCCGGTCCGCGAAGAGCGCCGCGACACGATGACACGGCGCCGCCGGGCATATCGGCTTCCCACCTCGAAAAACACCGCCCGGTAGACTCGGCGATACCCGACCGAAAAAGACGAAAAGCGCTCCGGGGTCTTGATCGACCAAGACTCCGCGCCCTGGACGACGAGGCGTCCCTCAGTGCCCTCCACTACACCTTCCCCCGCCACTGGCAACAGGCTCCGCGGCTACTTCCTCCCCGTGGGCCTTCACGCGCGCATCAAGGCCGCCTGGTGGGGAACCCGGGATACTGCTGACGCCGCTCCGACCCTCGCCTCGCTCGTGGCGCAGCTGCTCGTCGCCGGCGCCGGCCGTCTCGAAGACCGATACAACGACGGTGAGCCCTTCCCCGCCGCTCCCGAAGGAGCTCGCGGCCGCGCGCTCGGCGACGGCGAGCAGCGCAACCACAGCTACTTCCTCCCCGATGCCGTGCACGCCCGAGCGAAAGCGGCCTGGTGGGCAACGCGCGATCGCGACGCCGGCTATCCGTCGATGTCGTCGATGGTCGCCGCCCTGCTCACCGAGGAGGCAACGCGACTCGAGGAGAAGTACAACGCGGGTGCCCCGTTCCCCGAAGCGCCGATCGGCGCTCGAGGGGTGGACCCGGAGGCCGCCAGGCGGCAGGCGGAGATGATGGCCAGCCTGTGGGCCGAGCGGTCTCACGCGGCCCGGAACGACTAGCTCCAGCTGGTGGCGAATCCGTCAGGTGGGCGGCGCGGTCTGGGTGTGCAGCGGGTGAAGCAGCAACCCTGCATGTGTCGGATCTCACTCGACTTGTCACATCGCGGATGGGCTGACCGGGGGTTCTCTCGCTCGCGGAGCATCCCCGGCAGAGCGGTCTGTCTCGCACGAGTTGTCGCGGATCCGACGCCTGCTGCTCTCCCCCTCGCAGCCCTACGCGATGTCTCCCCTTTCACGTCTGAGTGGCCATCGGTCTGATCGGGCCATGAGCAGGATCAGTTTCGCGCGTCGCCCCCGCCCTCTGGTTCCGCGCTGCGGGCGTCATCGTCGTGGCAGGCTTCTT
>NZ_JBIITF010000001.1:0-355909 GCF_044340635.1 Microbacterium sp. | reverse complement strand
CGCACGGCACCCTGTTCGGCGGCAGCCTGCTGCGCTGGATCGATGAAGAGGCCGCGATCTACGCCATCATCCAGCTCGGAAACTCCCGGGCGGTCACCAAGTACATCTCCGAGATCGACTTCGTCAGCTCCGCACGACAAGGTGACCTGATCGAGATGGGACTGCGCGCCACCGCGTTCGGGCGCACCTCCCTCACGATGCGCGCCGAGGTGCGCAACATGATCACCCGTGACCGCATTCTCACGATCGAGAAGATCGTCTTCGTCGGCCTCGACGACCACGGCCAGCCCATTCCTCACGGCTACACCGACATCACCTACGAACGCGACCGGCTTCCCCACCACCATGGACTCATGCGCACAGAGGATAGATCCACAGCGGACTAGGTATTGGCGGGTTCCAATAGGGAGGCGGATACTGGGTGGGACCACTTGCAATGACGCGAGGTCCCAGCTATGTCCACCGACACCTACTCCGCCGCGAGCGTGCGGCAGGCTCGTGAACGCCTTCTCGAAGCTGGCGTCGGCGCGCACGGTCTCACTCCCCGAACACTGAACGTCCCCCCGGTGATCGAGCGCAGTTGGCGTCGCTCGTTCACCACCGGTGGCGGCTACGATCCGACGGCGACTCCTGCCTACCACCCGTTCTCCGAACCGGCGGGACGCTTTCAGGACACCGCTGAGACCGTCCTGGCGCGATGGGCGGAATCACTCGCGGACATGCGTGTCGCGCTGCTGGTCAGCGACCGATCCGGACGGATCCTCGCCCGAAAGGTAGGCGACCCGAGCCACGCGAGACGGCTCGACAAGGTGTCCGCCGCCGAAGGATTCGAATTCTCGGAGTCCGCGCTGGGCACGAACGGACTCGGAACGGCGATCGAGGAAAGATCCGCAGTGTTCGTGCGCGGCGCCGAGCACGTCAACGACCGGCTGCAGACCCTCGCCTGCGCCGGCGCCCCCATCCACGACCCCCTCTCGCAGCGGGTCATCGGCTCGCTCGCCCTCGCCTCTCCCGTCGGGGCATCCCATCCCGCGATGCTCGCGATCGCGAAGCAGGCCGCTCGCGACCTCCAGGACGCGCTCCTGAACACCGCACCGCCGGAGTTGCAGGCGCTGCTGGCCCGGTTCGCGGACGGTACCGCCCGCCACCGCGTGCTGGCCATCAGTCGAGGAGGCGTGCTCGCCTCGACGGGCGCGTTGCCGATGCTCTCGGCCGAGCGGCACGTGACCCTGTGGGACGAGCTCCAGGCCCACCACTGGCAGGGGGATGTCGCATCCGTCCTGCTCGCGGATCGGCCGAGCACTGCCCGCCGCATCGTGAATCGGGCAGGGGAGAGCATCTACCTCGTGGAACTTGCCGAGTCCGAGCCGACCGCAGCGCCGGAACCCACCCGGCTTTCCCGCCTTGCCGCGCACCTCGACGTGCTCGGCCGCAGCAGCGGGTGCATCGCGATCCACGGTCCGCGCGACAGCGGGAAGACGCTTCTCGCCCAGCTCTGGCTGCGCGAACGCGACCGCCACGACCCGGTCGTCATCGGCGCCCCGGCATTTCGGGAACCGGGGGCCGTGGCCACGGCGGCGCACGCGCTGAGCACAGGCACGTCGGTGGTCGTCCGCAGCGTCGAGTCTTTGACCGACGTTGACTTCCCGGTCCTGCAGCAATTGGCTGGCGCGGCAGATCCCATCCGGTCCGCCCGGGTCGTGTTCTGTGTCGCAGACGACCCGACTGGCGTCGTCTTCAGTTACCTGGGCCGCCGGGGGCCGCGGCTCGACCTCCCAGCGCTGCGCGATGACCCAGACCGTGTCATCGGCCTGGCCGTGAGACTCGCTCAGGAGCACTCGGTGACACTGAGTCCTGCTGTGCTGCAGGCGCTTTCCCGGTGGGACTGGCGTGGTGGCGCCTCGGAGCTGCGGGTTCTGATTGCCGCGATGGTGGTGCAGCGTCCCGGCGGCACCGTCCTGGACGTCGACCTTCTGCCCGCCGAGATGCGCACACGTGCCCGCCAGCTGCGCGGCATCGCCGCATCCGAGTACCGGGCGATCGATGCGGCGCTGCGGGAAGCGGACGGAAACCGTTCGCGTGCAGCGGAGATCCTCGGTATCGGGCGCACAACGCTGTACCGGAAACTGCGCGCGTACGGTTTCGACGGGCAGAACACCCTGATCTCCTGAAAACAGCGCCCCCGCCTGCCGACCAGGGAGGCCTGGATTCGCAGTTGCGTACTCGGCGCGGCGGAGGCGTTACACGGGGATATCAGGCGGGGGTTCGGATGAGCTTCTTGTTCGCGAACTCGTCCATGCCGTACCGGGCGAGCTCGCGTCCGACGCCGGAGCGCTTCACGCCGCCGAAGGGGAGGTCCGGTGCGCTGCGGCTGGTGCTGTTGATCCACACCATCCCGACCTCCAGTTCGCGGGCGATCTGCGCGGCTGCCAGAGGATCCTGCGTGAAGACGCTGCTGGACAGCCCGAAGGGCGACTCGTTGGCCAGGGCGACCGCGGCCTGCGGGGAGGGCACCCGGTACACGACCGCGGTCGGTCCGAACAGCTCCTCCTCGTAGGCTCGCATCAGCGGGGTGACCCCGGTGAGCACGCTGGGCGGGTAGAAGGCGCCCTCTCGGCGTGCACCGGGGGCGATGTGCAGGGTGGCGCCCTTGGCGACCGCGTCCTCGACGAGCTCCTCGAGCTCATCTCCGGCATCCGCGGACGCCAACGGGCCGAGGAACGTGTCGGGGTCCGTGGGGTCGTCGGGGATGATCTTCGTGATCGCGTCGATGAACTTCCGAGAGAACTCGTCGTAGACGGCATCCACGACAATGAACCGCTTGGATGCCGTGCACGCCTGGCCGCCGTTGGCGATGCGGCCGCGTACGCCGGCTGCCACGGCCGCGTCGACGTCAGCATCCTCCAGGACGATGAACGGGTCCGAGCCGCCCAGCTCAAGGACGACCTTCTTCATATGCCTGCCGGCCACCTCGCCGACAGCCGAGCCCGCCTTCTCGGAGCCGGTCAGCGACACCCCTTGCACGCGCGGGTCGGCGATGATGCCGGCAATCTGGCGGCTGTCTACGAACGCGTTGATGTACGCGTCGGCTGGAAGCGCGGCATCGTGGAGCACGCGTTCGATGGCGAGGGCGGACTGCGGGCAGTTGCGGGCGTGTTTGAGGATGATCGTGTTGCCCAGTGCGAGGTTGGGGGCGACAAACCGGGCCACCTGGTAGTACGGGTAGTTCCACGGCATGATCCCCAACAGCGGCCCGATCGGCTCGGTGCGGACGAGCGCTTCCCCTCCGCCGACGATGTCGAGGGTCTCGTCGGCGAGGAACGCTTCGGCGTGGTCGGCGTAGTACTGGTAGATCGAGGCGACCAGCTCGACTTCCCCGCGGGCCTGCGTGACGGGTTTGCCGACCTCGAGTGTCAGCAGCGCGCTCAGTTCATCAATGCGGTCCCGGTGCAGCTGCGCCGCGCGTGCCAGGATCCCCGTCCGTTCGGCGAGCGGCAGCTCCCGGTACCTGCGGTAGGCCGTGTGCGAGCGGGCGACGATGTCGGCCACGTCCGCATCGCCGATCACGGCGTACTCGGCGACCGTCTGACCGGTGGCTGGGTTGATGGTCCGGTATGCACCCATCGTGGTCTCCTCGCTTCATTGCTGTCGTGCGTCTCACGGGCCACGCCCGCCCAGATCGGCGGTCGTCTGGCGCGGTACTGCCCACTCAGCCTGTCGCGCCGTGGCCGAGTTCGTCCAATACTGATCCCGGTCCAGATTGATGACGATGGCGCATCAGATGTACGTGGATCGGGTATTGGACGCGCATTGATCGGTGATGGGAGGCTGGGACGGTGACCACTCTGATACTCCGCGAGGGCGCGGACCGGCTTCACGTCGAACTGAACCGTCCTGACGTGCGAAACGCGATCAACGACGACATGGTCGACGAACTTCACGCGGTATGCACGAGCCTGGAGCGAGAGCCCCGCATCCTGATTCTCACCGGAACCTCTACGCCCGAACGGGGTGTGTTCGCGGCTGGCGCAGACATCCGGCAGCTGCTCGAGCGCGGCCGCGACGAAGCGCTGGCCGGCATCAACTCCGGGCTGTTCATCCGTATCGCGCGGCTGCCGATGCCGGTGATCGCTGCGGTCGACGGGTTCGCGATCGGGGGCGGTGCGGAACTCGCGTACGCGGCCGACATCCGGATCGCGTCCACCCGCGCCGTGTTCGGCAACCCCGAGACGGCGATCGGAATCCTGGCCGCGGCCGGGGCGACCTGGCGGCTCGCCGAGCTGGTGGGGGAGCCGCTGGCCAAGGAGATCCTGTTCACGGGGCGCCGGCTGGACGCCGAGGAGGCGCTGCGGTGTGGGTTGGTGGCCTCGGTGCATGAACCCGACCAGTTAGCGGCGGCGGCGGATACCGTCGCCGATCGGATCGCTGGCCAGGATCCGCTCGCCCTCCGCGTCTCGAAGCGCGTGCTCGCTGCGCCGCGGGACGCCCACCCCCTTGTCGACGAACTCGCGCAGGCGATCCTGTTCGAGTCGGACGCCAAGACGCAGCTGATGACCCGATTCCTCAACCGTTCTCAGGAGACCCGATGATCACTGTTCCCTCCACCGTCGGCGTGATCGGGGGCGGCCGCATGGGCGCCGGTATCGCGCAGGTATTCGCTCAGGCGGGCGCGCAGGTCACCGTGATCGAACGCGACCCGGCAGCGGCGGGCGCGGCCGCCGCGCGGTTGGCCGATGGGATCCGCAAGGCCGCGGAGCGGGATGCCTCGGTCGACGTCGACGCAATCGCCGGCCGCGTCGCGGCCAGCGCCGACTACGAGGCGCTGCGGAATGCCGAGCTCGTGATCGAAGCGGTCCCAGAGACATTCGCACTCAAGGTCGAGGCGATGCAGAGAGCAGAGGGGATCGTGGAGGAGTCGGCGTGGCTGGCCACGAATACCTCATCGTTGTCGGTGACAAGGCTCGCGGCGCAGCTCGCGAGGCCGGAGCGCGTGTGCGGACTGCACTTCTTCAATCCGGTGCCGCCCTCGTCACTCGTCGAGATCGTGCTGACGCCGTCGACCGACCCGGACCTGCGGCAACGGGCGGAGCAGTGGGTGACATCGCTGGGGAAGACCCCGATCGTCGTCAACGACGCGCCCGGCTTCGCGAGCTCCCGCCTGGGCGCGGCAATCGCGCTGGAAGCGATGCGGATGCTCGAAGAGGGGGTGGCCAGCGCTGAGGACATCGACACGGCGATGGTGCTGGGATACCGTCACGCGACAGGTCCGTTGCGCACCTCCGATCTTGTCGGGCTGGACGTGCGTCTCGGGATCGCCGAATACCTCTATGAGACGCTCGGCGAGCGGTTCGCCCCGCCGCAGATCCTCCGCGACAAGGTCGCGGCCGGGGAGCTGGGACGCAAGACGGGACGCGGCTTCTTCGACTACGCGTGAGTCGTGGCCGGCTGGACGCCCGGCGCGGTCACGCGCTGAGCACGATCCGGCCGGGCACGCCGCCCGCGGCGAGCCGGTCCAGCGCATCCTGCACCGCCGTCGCAGACAACTCCCCGTCGATGATCGGGAGATGCGGGAGCGCGCCGCGCCGCGCGAGCCCGACGAGCTCCTCGAGCTCGCCGAGGGACCCGACGAAGCTTCCGCGGATGGTGATGATCTTCAGAGTGAGCAACGCGGTGGGGATGACCAGCTCTCCGCCGAACAGCCCGACCTGAACCATCGTTCCGCCCTTGCGGAGCGCGGCGAACGCAGCGGGAGCTGTTGTGGAGTTGTTGACGAAGTCCACGATCGCCGCGACCGGCCCACCGGCGCCGGCGACGATGGCGGCGGCAAGGTCTTCCTGGCGGGCGGAGATCGTCGTGGTCGCTCCGAGCTGCCGCGCCAGTTCCAGATTGCGCTCCTGCAGGTCCACCGCGAGGACTGCTTCGTGGCCGAGCGCGCGCAGCGTGGCGATCGCCATCAACCCGACACCGCCGGCGCCTATCACCACGACCGGATCGGACGCGGTGGCCGGAAGGGCCTTGCGCGCGGCACTGTAGGCGGTCAGGCCGGAGCAGGCGAGAGTTGCGGCCCACCGCTCTTCGATCCCGGTGACGTCGAGGAGGTAACGGGGGTGCGGGACGAGGATAAACTCGGCATACCCGCCGTGGCGGGCGACGCCGAGGTTACGGGGCGAGGGGCACAGGTTCTCGTGACCTGCCTGGCATGCGTCGCAGGAGCCGTCGCCGATCCATGGGTAGACAAGGCGATGCTCACCCGGCGAGACCCCGTCGGCGTCGGGGCCGGCCGCTTCGACGACGCCGACGACCTCATGGCCGAGGACAAGCGGGTAGGTGACGCCCCGGTCGATCAGATTCAGACGCCCCCGGCTGCCGAGATCGTAGTACCCCTCACGCAGGTGCATGTCGGTGTGGCACACCCCGGAGCGAACAACGCGGAGGAGCACTTCGGTGCCCTCGGGCGTTGGTGTCGGCAGTTCCACATCGGTCACGGTGTGGTCGTCTTGGAAGATCGCGAACGCGTGCATGGTTGTCCTCGCCGTTGATATACGCACAGTGGACTCCACGCTTCCACTTCGTTCTGATTCTCTCCAATACCAAATGGCAGGCGGATTGATACCTGGCGACCCTTAGTCCTGCGGCGTCGGGAGGACGGATTCGGACAACCGGAGCACGGCGTGCAAGGCACGGTCGTCGCTGTCGCGCAGCCACGCCATCCGCAGCTCGACAGGTGCGACGTCGTCGGTCAGGCGCAGGAAGCGCAAGTGCGGGTCGGCGATGCTGTCGATCACCGAGGACAGGGTCAATGAGCAGCCGATCTCGGCGGAGACGAGGGACATCAGCGTCCACGAGTCCGGTGCGTGCTGGACGACATCGGCGTTGAACCCGGCGGCTCTACTCATCTGTCGCAGCCGCTCCAGCAGCAACGTGCCGGTCTGCGGTTGGAGCGACACGAACGGCTCACCCTCGAACTGCGCGATCGACACGGCACCGGCGTCGGCTAGACGGTGGGTCTCCGGGACGGCGATGACGAGTTCCTCGACAGCGATCACGCGGGTGCGCACGGCGGCGGGAATGTGGTCCCACCTGCCGAGGGCGATGTCGATGTCGCCGCGGGTGAGCAGCTGCATCGCCGGTTGGGCGAAGTGCTGGCTGAGCAGCTCGAGGTGGATGCCCGGGTGGTTCTGGTTGACCGCTCGGGCGAGCAATCCGACCATCACGTTGGAGGACGCACCCGCGTACGCCAGACGGACGTGACCGATCTCGCCCGTTCCGGCTGCGCGGGCGACCCTGCTCACCCTGTCCAGCGCGTCCAGGACCTCCTGGGCGGGGGCGACGAGGGCCTCGCCCACCGAGGTCAGCGTTACCTTGCGGGTGCTCCGCTCGAACAGCCGCGCACCCAACTCCCGCTCCAGCTGCTGGATGCCGCGGCTGATCGGCGGCTGCGCCATATGCAGGCGCTCGGCTGCCCGCCCGAAGTGCAGTTCCTCGGCGACGGCGAGGAAGGCGCGCAGCTGCTGCAGATCCATCCAGGGATTATTGCATAATCCGTACCGATGGAAGGTGGATTGGCATACAAGTCTGGATGAGTCGGCCGGGGTCGCGCAGACCCCGGCCGACCGAGCTCACTGCGCGGTATAGCCGCCATCCACGACATACTCGGCGCCGGTGACGAAGGAAGCCTCGTCCGAGGCGAGGAAGAGCACGACGTTCGAGACCTCCTCGGGCTGGCCGGGCCGGTCGAGGATCGTCGTGGACAGCACGGCCTTCGTCGACTCCGGCGTCGCCAGCAGCCCCGTGGTCATGGGGGTGGCGATGACACCGGGATGCACAGAGTTCACCCGGATGCCGTACTTGGCCAGGTCCACCGCGCTGGCCTTGGTCAGCAGCCGGACGGCGCCCTTTGACGCCTCATACGCGGCGGCGCTCGGTGCGCCGACGATGCCGTAGATGGACGAGATGTTCACGATCGATCCGCCGCCTGAGCGGACCAGAGCAGGCGCCGCGGCCTTGGTGCCGAGGAAGACGCCCTTGGCATTGATGCGGAAGATGAGGTCCCACTCCTCCTCTGTGGTCTCCTCGACGGGCTTGAGGATGAGCACCCCCGCGTTGTTGACCAGGATGTCGAGCCGACCGAAACGCTGCTCGGCTTCTACCACGATCTCGTCCCACCTCGCCGCGATCGCGACGTCCTGCTCCAGCCCCACGGCCGTCCCGCCGTCACTGTTCGCTTCGGCGACGGTCTGCTCGAGCCCGGCGGAGTCGACGTCGGTGGCGAGGACGCTCGCCCCTTCCTGGGCGAGGCGGCGCACATGCGCGCGCCCCATCCCGTTCGCCGCGCCGGTGACGATCGCGACCTTGCCTGCAAGCCTGCTACCCATGGGTTCTCCTTAGCCTCATTGCTGATCACGCCCAGGCGCAGGCCGCTGTCGGCACCGTCGCCTCGACGCTCCCCAGGGTGATGTCCAAACGGGAGTCTCGAGTGTGCCGTTCTGGAACAGCCCCTCGTTTCATGAGATCACAGCATCAATACGTGTCCGATCAGGTATTGGACGGACATAAACGGCTGCTGGGAGTCTGGATGGACATGACGACGACTGAGGTGTTCCCGATGATGAAGAGCTCGCTCCCGGATGACCGGACGGTGCAGGACGTTCCCGGCGGCCCTTTCGACGGCCTCCTAGTCGCCGATTTCGGCCGGGTACTTGCCGGCCCTTACTGCACGATGCTGCTCGCGGACCTCGGCGCGACGGTCATCAAGGTGGAGAGCCCGCTGGGGGATGAGACACGCAGCTACCGGCCACCGGAGTACCGAGGCGAGTCGACCTACTTCCTCTCCATCAACAGGAACAAGCAGTCTGTGGTGCTGGACTTCCGCAACCCCGATGACCTTGTCCTCGCACAGCGTCTCGCGGCCAGAGCCGATGTGGTCACAGAGAACTTCAAACCCAGCGGGCTCCGGCGATTCGGCCTGGACTACGAGTCCGTCAAGCGGGAGAACCCCAATGTGATCTACGCGTCGATCACCGGCTTCGGCACCGCGGGAGGCGCAGGGCTCGCCGGCTACGACCTGCTCGCACAGGCACTGTCCGGACTGATGAGCGTGACCGGCGCGCCGGACGCGGAAGGATTCCGCGCGGGCGTTGCGGTGTTCGATGTGATCACCGGATTGCACACCTGCATCGCGATCACCTCCGCCCTTTACCACCGACAGCGTTCGGGAGAGGGACAGCACGTCGAACTGAACCTGCTGTCCTCCGCACTGTCGGGCATGGTCAACCAGACCGGCGGGTTCCTGCTCAGCGGGCAGTCTCCTACCCGGATGGCCAACGACCACCCCAGTATCTACCCCTACGCACCGTTCCCCACCCGTGACGGGGAACTGGTCCTCGCGATCGGCAACGATGTGCAGTTCGCCACGTTCTGCGACACCATCGGGCTGCCGCAGCTGGCCGCAGACACCCGCTTCGCGTCCAATGCGGACCGCAGCGCGCACCGAGACGCCCTGCGCCCGTTGCTGACAGCACGGCTGGCGTCCAAGACCGCATGGGAATGGTTCGACATCCTCAGCCCGTTGCAGGTCCCATGCGCGCCGGTCCTGGATGTTCGCGGAGGCGTCGAGTTCGCCGCCAAGATCGGGCTGGACCCGAGCGTTCCGGCCGGCACCGACGACCAGGCGGTGCCCACCATTCGCAACCCGATCACGTTCTCCCGCACCCCCGCGACCTACCGCACCGCGCCTCCTGCACTCGACCAGGATGGCGAGGCGGTCCGACGGTGGCTGCAAGACGCGGAAGGCGATGAAGACCACGTCGGCGGCCGGGTCACCGTCCCGGCGATTCGGGAAGAGGGACACTAAGATGACGATCACGACGACAGCACACCCGGTCGACACAGACTTCTACCAGATCGGCGATCTTCTCGGCGACGACGACCGCAACCTCATCACACGTGTGCGCGGATTCGTGGACTCCGAGGTCCTCCCTGTCATCAACGAACACTGGGAGTTGGCGGACTTCCCCTACCAGATCCTCCCCGCCCTGGGCGAGCTTGGGATCGTGGGCACCGCGATCCAGGGCTACGGCTGCCCGGGACTGACCCGACTGCAGACCGGCCTCGTCGCGATGGAACTGTCACGCGGCGACGGCAGTGTGAACACGCTCAATGCCGTGCACTCGGGACTCGCGATGGGCAGCATCGCACTGCTCGGCGACGACGAGCAGAAGCAGCGCTGGCTGCCCGAAATGGCAGCCCTCCGCAAGCTCGGCGCGTTCGCGCTGACCGAGCCCGAGCACGGATCAGACTCCGTTGCGCTGGAAACCACAGCCCGCCGCGAAGGAGACGTCTATGTGATCGACGGTGCCAAGCGGTGGATCGGCCTCGGCCATGTCGCCGACATCGTCATCATCTGGGCACGCGACACCGCAGACTCGAAGGTGAAGGCATTCGTCCTTGAGAAGAATGCCGATGGAGGATACCCCGACGGATATGAGGCCGAGGCGATCACCGGGAAGATCGCCAAACGCGCGATCCAGCAGGCGCACATCGAGATCTCCGGACTGCGGATCCCTGCCGGGAACAAGCTCGCGAAGTCGAGCTCCTTTCGGGACGTCTCCGCGATCCTCAATCGCACCCGCAGCACCGTCGCGTGGGAGGCGCTCGGGCACGCACTCGCCGCGTACGAGGCGGCAGCGGCCTACGTCCAGGAGCGCGTCCAGTTCGGCAAGCCCATCGCGAGCTACCAGCTGGTGCAGAACAAGCTGGCCAACATGCTCGCCGATCTCACCGCGATGCAGCTGCTCTGCTTCCGCACAGCCACCCTGCAGGATGAAGGCCGACTGACGAACGAACAGGCCTCGCTCGCGAAGATGTTCACCGGCGAGCACGCGCGTGCACTCTGCCGGGATGCCCGTGACCTCCTCGGCGGCAACGGACTCCTTCTGGAGAACCACGTCGCCCGCCACCTCACCGACATGGAAGTCGTCCACACGTATGAGGGAACCGACTTCATCCAGTCGCTCATCATCGGGCGCCAGATCACCGGAATATCGGCGTTCGCCTGACCCTCGGCCGACCACGGAAGGGAGCCCGCCATGACCGCGAGCTTTGTCTACGATGCTGTCCGCACCCCCTTCGGGCGGGCGGGTGGCGCGCTCAGCGGCATCCGGCCCGACGATCTCGCCGCAGTCGTCATGAAGGCGACCGTCGCGCGCATGGGCCTCGACCCCGCGCGCATCGATGACGTGATCTTCGGCGATGCGAACCAAGCAGGAGAGGACAACCGCGACGTCGCCCGTTTCGGGGCGCTGCTGGCAGGCTTCCCCACCAGTGTCACCGGCGTGACCGTCAACCGACTCTGCTCGTCGTCGCTGGAAGCGGTGATCCAGGCCGCCCGCGCTGTCGAGACCGGCGACGCCGGTCTCGTGCTCGCCGGCGGAGTGGAGTCGATGAGCCGGGCGCCGTTCATCGTGGAGAAGTCGCCGAGGCCGTGGCCGGCGGTCGGTAACCAGACACTGTGGAACACCTCCATCGGGTGGCGGATGACCAACCCGAAGCTGCCGAAGCAGTGGACCATCTCCAATGGAGAATCGGCGGAGAAGATCGCCCGAGAGTGGGGAATCTCCCGAGATGCCCAGGACGAGTTCGCCGTGCGCTCTCACCGGCTGGCAGCTAAAGCGTGGGCTGACGGGGTCTACGATGGCGAGATCGTGCACGTGCCAGGGGCCGACCTGGCACGCGACGAGGGCATCCGGGACGACACTTCCGTGGACAAGCTCGCCGGGCTTACTCCGCTGTTCGCGCGCGACGGCGAAGGCACCGTCACCGCCGGCAACTCCTCGCCGATCAACGACGGCGCTTCCGCCGTTCTGATCGCCGCGGAGGGTGCGCTGCCCGGCGAGCCACTCGCGCGGATTGCGGGACGCGGGGCGCATGGCGTCGATCCGCATCTGTTCCCGATCGCGCCGATCGAGGCGGCGAACAAGGCGCTCGCACGCGCCGGCCGGTCCTGGGCCGATGTCGACGTGGTCGAGCTCAACGAGGCGTTCGCTTCACAGTCGCTCGCATGCGTCGCCGGGTGGCCTGAACTTGATCCTGAGCGGGTCAACATCCACGGCGGAGCGCTGGCCATCGGCCATCCGCTGGGCGCTTCGGGGGGCCGCATTCTCGGGCATGCCGCGCATGAGCTTGCGCGACGCGGAGGCGGCGTCGCCGTCGTGGCGATTTGCATCGGCGTGGGTCAAGGCCTCGCCGTCGTGCTGGAACGGTGACAGTGAGACCGCGAGCATCCGTTCGTGGTGGGGTCATTGGCAGTCCCAGAGTCAACCGAAGCTTCAGCATTCCCCTCCGACGTTCTTCCTCGACGGTGAGATGCTCGAGCTCGGCCAGCTGCAGTGACCTCCAGCGCTCTCGCCGCCGTGACAGGCCGCTGACCAGACAGGGTCGGCGCGTCAGAGAGCGGTGTAGGAATCCGCCATTTCCCGTGGAATCCTGAGTCCGGGACCACCGCCAACTAGCGTGGAATCCCTGGGGTTATCCGCCATCTCGAGCGGGAACCTACAGTAGGTTCCGGGTAAAGGTGTCTAAACCCCCACTGGACCTGCCCCGAGATCCCGAACTGCCGCCGTTCCTTTCCGGCCGGTCGATCGTCGTGGTAGACGGAGCCGTACTCGAATCGGATGCCCGTGCAGCGGAGCTGCTCCGTCCGTTGCGCGAGCTGGCGCCTGAGGTGGATACGTTCGCTCGCATCCCCGCCGCGGCTCTCGTCCAGGTGCACATGGACCATCCGGAGCCGACTCCCTCCGTGACGCGCCACCGGATGCAGAGCTCCTTGCCCCCAAGGACGGGCACGCGGGGACCTCCGGATGCATGGCGCGAGCGTACTGGATCGGCGCGCCGGCACGGAGGGAGAATCGGTCGCATGACTCCACGCGCAACGACCGCCCCCGCCCGGTGGGCGCGGGAGATGACGAAGCCTGGCCGTTTGATGATGGCTGCGAAGACCGCCGTCGCGGCCGTCGTGGCCTGGTACCTCGCTCCGCTGTTGCCCTTCACCGACGAGCAGTATTCGTACTACGCGCCGCTCGGTGTTCTCGTGAGCACATACCCGACGGTGGCGGCGTCCGCTCGTTTCGGACTGCAGGCGATCATCGGGCTCGGGCTCGGCATCGGCCTCGGGCTTCTCGGCGTCGCCGCGCTTTCCGCGGGTGTTCCCGTCGCCCTGACGCTCGCGGTCATCCTGGGGGTGGGCATCCTGTTCGGCGGATTGCGGGCCCTCGGTATCGGCGGCGGCTGGGTGGCGATCACGGCTTGTTCGTGATGCTCGTCAGCGGCGGTGACACCGAGGACTTCTCGCTGTCGTACCTCGTGACGATGACGTTCGGGGTCGTCGTGGGCGTCGCGGTGAACCTGCTCGTGGTTCCGCCGCTGTATCTCGATCGAGCGAGCAGGCGGCTCTCCGAGCTGCGCAACACCCTCAGCGCGCTGATGGCAGATATCGCGGATCACGTGGAACGGGGGACCGTGGACGCCGAGGCGTTCGACGCATCGGTGGTGGAGCTCGATCGAACCACTGCTGAAGTCCGTGCCGAGGTCTACGAGGCCGACGAGAGCCGTAAGGCGAATCCTCGGGGGCGACGCCGCCGATCGATATCGGACGAGAACCTCGCACGGCTTCGGGCGCTCGAACGGGCGGTCTTCTACATCCGCGACCTGGCCGATGTTCTGGTGACGCTCCGGCGTGCGGACGACGCCGCCTTGGGTCGCGGCGTCGCTCCAGCGCTGGCCGAGGCGATCCGCGCCTGCTGCGCGCTCGTGGCCGCCCCCGTGCGGGCCGAGGACTCGAAGGCACTGTCGTCGGAGGCGAACGCAGCGCTCGAGCGGTATCTGATGGCGCTCATCGAAGCGAACCGTGGCACCGCGACGATCGTCGCAGACGAACTGACGCCGGCTGCGCTCCTGCGCAGGACGATCGATGCCGCCCTGCCCTTCGTCCGCAATGACGAGGAATGAAGCGCCTGGCTAGGGTGGAACGATGACGACCACGCAACGGTCGGCGACGGCCACATCCGACGCGCGCCCCTCCACGATCAAACGATGGGTGTTCTGGCCGGCGGCGGTGGTCGCACTGTCATTCAGCGCTTTCGCCCTCCTCGCGCCGCACCTCGCCGAGGAGTTCTTCGGCGCCGTGCAGTCGACGATCATCAACGCGTTCAACTGGTACTACGTCTTGATCGCGGCCTTCTTCGTCGCATTCGCCTTCGTGATCGGGTTCAGCCGGTTCGGCGACATCCGTCTGGGCGCCGACGATGAGAAACCCGAGTTCTCGCTCGGCGCATGGTTCTCGCTTCTTTTCGCGGCCGGTATGGGGATCGGTCTGGTGTTCTACGGGGTCAGCGAGCCGCTCAGTCACTTCGTCTCCCCCCGACCGGGCGTCACCGGAACGCCCGAGCAGCTCGCGCAGTCCGCGCTCAGTCAGACCTACCTGCACTGGGGTGTTCAGGCGTGGTCGATCTACGTCGTCGTGGGTCTGGGACTGGCGTACGCGATCCATCGACGCAAGCGTCCGATCTCCATCCGCTGGTCGCTCGAACCTCTCCTCGGCAAACGCGTCGAGGGCGGATGGGGAAACGCGATCGACGTCGTCGCGCTCGTGGGAACCCTGTTCGGGGTCGCGACGTCGCTCGGTCTCGGCGTGCTGCAGATCAGCGCGGGACTGGATGCGGTGGGCCTGGCCGAACCGACCGTGCCGGTGCAGATCGGCATCATCGCCGTGATCACGGTGCTGGTGCTCGCATCCGTGCTGTCGGGCGTGACGAAGGGCATGAAGTGGCTGTCCTCCTTCAACCTGATCCTCGCCGGCCTGCTCGTCGTCTACCTGCTCGTGTTCGGGCAGACGGAGTTCCTGCTGCGCGAATGGGTGCAGTCGATCGGCAACTACATCCAGAACTACATCGGGCTGTCCTTCAACGTCAGCGCCTTCCAGGGTGCCATCGGCGAGGCGTGGCAGGCGGGGTGGACATCCTTCTACTGGGGATGGTGGATCTCGTGGGCCCCGTTCGTCGGCATCTTCATCGCCCGCATCTCGCGGGGCCGCACGGTGCGGCAGTTCGTGATGGGCGTCATCATCGTCCCCACCCTCATCACGATCCTGTGGTTCAGTGTGCTGGGCGGATCGGCGCTGTACATCGAACTGACCAACCCCGGAGCCCTCACGCAACCCGACGGCAGCGTCGACCTCAACACGGCCCTGTTCCAGATGCTCGAGTACATCCCCGGCACGCCCGTGCTCACGATCGGCGTCATCGTGCTCATCTCCGTCTTCTTCGTGACGTCTTCGGACTCGGGTGCGCTCGTGATGGGGATGATCGCCACCGGTGGCCAGATCAATCCCCGCCGGTGGGTGCGGGCATTCTTCGCGGTGACGAGCGCGGTCCTCGCGGTCGCCCTGTTGCTCGCCGGCGGCCTTCAGGCGCTGCAGACCGCGGCGATCATCATCGCCCTGCCCTTCAGCGTCGTGATGCTGCTGATCTGCTGGTCCACCGTCGTCGCCTTCAACCGTGAACGCCGTGCCTACGACCGGGCCGCGCGGGCGCAGTTCGTCGACCACATCGGCGAGTACTACGGCCTCGAGGTCGAGGAGCCGGCGGCTCGCGGGGTGCTGCATGAACCGTCCTGGGTGCGCCGCCTCGCGCATCGCATCGGGCTCCAGCAGGGCTCCCGCGAGGAGATGACCGACGCGTCCGCCCGGTCGCCGCGCGTGGCGTCGACAGAAGCCCTCGCCGCCGCGAACGCCGAGCCCTCCGGCGTCCCGACAAGCGATGTGGACCACGTCGTCGAGCGGGACCCCCGTTCGACCGGCGACGTGAAATCGGTGCCCGATCGACGGATCGATGACGGCGGCGAGCCTCTCCGGTAGGAGGAGAGTCGCGGCCACCGACTAGTGACCCGGAGAGGAACCGGTGAGCGCATGCTCGAACCGGTCGACCGAACCACCGAGATCAGCCAGTTCGGCCGAAGTGAGGGCCACATCGATCGACCCGTCCGCTCGATGAGCAAAGACCACGGGTAGGTCGACCTCGCTTGCCGCGGCTGCGAGTCGCTCGTCGAGCTCGTTGCGGTGCAACACCACGATGGGCACCCCGAGCCGTGCGACCATGCGTTTCCACTCGGGTTTGCGACGAACCGGCGAGTGCGTGATGTCGCACAGCGCGCACTCGGCAGTGCCGAAGAGGTGACCGATCACGTACCGGGCTTCTCCCGCGAGACCGCCATCGGCGTTGTAGATGCCGGTGTACTTCGTGACGTCCGCGCGCGGCACGGAGTCGGCGGGATCAGTCTGGGGCATACGCGCAACCCTATGACGCGCGGGAGTCTAATGGCCGGGTCAGCCGGCGGATGTGTGTGTTGGCTCGGGTGGGGCTTCGCTCGCCCCGTCAGCGTCTTCGGCGTCCGCCGCATCCGCTCTCTTCCGGGGGTTCAGTTCGCTGACCACCGCTCCCGCGACGATGAACGCCGCCCCGAGGAGCGCGATCGCGGGCAAGCGCTCCCCCGCGATCCGGCCGACGATCCCGGCCCACACGGGTTCGCCGGCGTAGATGATCGTCGCCCGTGTCGGTGACACGGAGCGCTGTGCCCAGTTCATCGTCAGCTGGATGATGCAACTCGCGGCGCCCAGGGCGAGGGCGGCGCTCAGCCAGACCCACGAGAACGCCGGGGGCTGCTCGCCGACGACCGGCATCGTCGCGAGCCCCAGCAGACCGGCGACGAGAAGCTGCACCACCGTGACGCGACCGATGTTCACCCGGCGCGCGAAGACGCTGATGAGGATGATCTCGGCCGCAATGGGGAGTGTGCTGACGAGCGTTGCGATCTCTCCCGGACCGAAGCTGAATCCGACGCTGGTCGGGTCGGCGACGAGCAGCAGACCGATGAACGCCAGCGCCACGCCGATCCAGGTGAGGGCGCGGGGAGGTTTGCGGAAGACGATCCACTGCAAGACGGGCACGAGGGGGACGTACAGCGCGGTGATGAACGCCGACGTGCTGCTGTCGATCGTCTGAAGCCCGACCGTCTGCAGGCCATAGCCGAGGAAGATCATCACTCCGATCGCGGACCCGGCGCCGATCTCCTTCCAGCGCATGCCCGGCAGAACGCGTGCGAAGATGACCGCGCTGATCACCCCTGCGGCGAGAAAGCGCATGCCGACGAAGAACCACGGCCCGCTGTACTGCACCGCGATGTGGACGACGAGGAACGTCGAACCCCACACTGCTGTGACCAGGACGAGGGCAAGCTCTTGCTTGGACAGCAGTCGCTTGCGCGTCCCGATTTTTGGCACGCTTCACACCCTATGGCGCGGGCGGGCTGGGGTAGATCCGGGGGTGGATGGGCATTGCCGTACATCCGAGAGGAGACGTGGTGCAGGTGGGGTCTCATGGGACCCTATTTCGGCCCCGCGACGGCATCGATCCTCCCGGATGTTCGCGTCGCGTATCAGCGATGTGGCGTCGGCTATGCCGCTACGCCGGGGACATCGCCCAGTGCCGTGTAGACGGGCAGTCCGCGCTCGCGGGCGATCGCGACGTCTTGGTCCGCGCCGCGCGACTCCCCGGGCAGGCGTAACACCGCATCGCAGTGCTGGAGGAGTCGATGCGCGACCGGGTACATCACATCGGCGGCCAGTGGGTCCGTCGGGCCCGTCGCGCCGGCGCTGCTCAGGACGGGCAACGCGACCCACTCCCCGATCATGGGGATGTGGCCGGCCCGGAAGAGAGGCCACGCAGCTTCCTCGAGCCGGTCGAGGTTGCGGCGCATCAGCGCGGGGTCGCCATCGGTGCCGGATGCATAGGGTCCGGCGATCAGAATCATCAAAGGCTTCGGCATAGTGGCAAGGTAGTACAAGAACGTGCAAAAACGTGAAGGAGTGTGCAAGTGCTCGCCGCATCCCGGAAAGAACTCGTGTTAGCCCGGCTGCGCTCGGACGGGCGCATCGTGGCGAAAGAGCTCGCTGCCGAGCTCGGCCTCTCGGAGGACAGCATCCGGCGCGATTTGCGGGAGCTCGACGCCGCGGGCCTCGCGACCCGCGTCTACGGCGGAGCGCTTCCGGCGTCGCCCGCTGTCGCCGACTACGCGACTCGGCAGAACGTTGCGACAGGGAGCAAGCAGCGCGTCGCCCGTTTTGCCGCGAGCCTGATCGAGCAGGGCAGCACCGTCATCGTCGACGGAGGAACGACGGCGCTCGCCACCGTCCGCGCGTTGAGTCCCACCCTCGAGTGCACCATCATCACGCATAGCCCGACGATCGCCGCCGCCCTGCTCGATCACGCCGCCGACGTCATCATCCTGGGCGGGCGCTTGTTCAAACACTCCGCCGTCGCGAGCGGCGCGGCAGCGGTGGAGGCGGCGCAGTCGATCAGCGCGGACCGGTTCCTGCTCGGCGTGACGGGCATCCACGAGATGGCAGAGCTGACGACGGGCGATGCCGACGAGGCGGCGATGAAGCGCGCGCTCGCCGCGCGGGCCGGTGAGACGTTCGTGCTCGGCAGCTCCGAGAAGATCGGTGCTGTATCGCGTTACCGGGTCCTGCCGCTCGACGAGGTCGCCGGGGTCATCGTCGACGGCGCGGATGCGGCATCCGCGCCGTCGCTGGATGCGCTCTCGGATCGCGGTGTGCGCCTGCTGCCCGCCGTGTGAGAGCGTCCTCTGCGACGCTCCGCGAGCTCAGTCGCGATCGGCGTTCTGACGGCGGCGGAGCTGGAAGAGCTCGCCGGTTCGGACGATCCGCAGGAGCGTGACGAGCAGGAGTCCCCCGGCCAGGTTCAGGCCGAGGACGGGCAGGAACCACAGCAGCCAGTCGAGGTATGTGAGCGGGGCGCCGCTGATGATCGCACCGAAGGCGAACAGCGAGTCGAGGATCGAGTGGAACAGCTGGAACCCCGCGAGCACGAACCCACCCGCGATCGCGGCGGCGATCTTCGCGGGCTCGGATTCCGTCCCGGTCTGCATGCGGGTCATGAGGGTGATCACGGCACCGCCGAGGATCGCGAGCGCGACGAATTGCGGCGTGAAGGGCGCATCGATGAAGTGCAGCGCCGTCTCGGCGAGGATGTCGTGCCAGTCCGGGAACGCCGTCACCACGATCGCCATGATGAGCCAGCCGCCGATGAGGTTCGCGACGAGCGTGCCTCCCCAGAGTTTCGCCAGCTGGAGCGCCGTTCCCTCCCGCGCGACCAGGGCGGCGATCGGCATCAGGAAGTTCTCGGTGAAGAGTTCGCTGTGCGCCAACAGCAGCGCGATGAGTCCGATGCTGAACCCCAGCCCGGCGAGCAGATGGTCGCCCGTCTCGTACAGGATGCCGAGGTAGACGAGCACGCCGATGCCCACCTCGACGCCGCCCAGAAACCCCGTCACGAGCGTCGCGCGGAGGGTTCGATGCAGCCGCTCCGCTCCCTCGCCGACGATCTCTTCGAACTCGACCTCGATCTCTTCCTCGACGGCCTCGTCGTTAGGGCCGTCGCGGCGCCGCTGTTCGGCCCGGGCTTCGCGCGAATCCATCATCGTGCCATCCTCGCAGTCATCCGAGCCCAGCGGCTCGTCGGGCCGAGGCAACTGATACCGTCCCGGCATGGGCGACGTCGTGAGCATCGAGCTCGTCCTCGACGCCGAGACGGAGGCGCAGGTCCGCGCCGACTGGGATCGCTTGGCGCGGGCGGGGCACTCGAGTCTCGCCGCGCACACGGCGCCCAGCAACCGCCCGCACATCACGCTGCTCGTGCGCCCGTCGCTGCCGCCCCACGACTTCGCCGAGGCGCTCTCGCTGCTGCCCTTCTCCGTCACGCTGGGCGCGCCCCTCCTTTTTCCGCACGGAGATCGCACCGTGCTGGCGCGGTCCGTGGTGCTGGATGACGCTTTGCTCGCCGCCTACGACGCGGTTCGGGGGTCGGTCCCCCCGGGCGATGATGCCCCGCACACCGAGCCGGAGTCGTGGACCCCGCACGTCACTCTCGCGCGTCGGCTCCGGCTCGCGTCGCTCGATGACGCCTTGGCCCTGCTGGGTCCGGAGCGTTCCGGATCTGCGGTCGCGTTGCGGCGATGGGATTCGAGTACGCGCACCGTGACGTCCCTGGGGTGAGAGCTACCGCACGCGGCGGATCGTCAGGGCACCCGGCACGGTGACGACGTCGCCGAGGTCCTCGCCCCGCGCGAACCGACCCCACACCGCCCGGACGCGACGACCGGATGCATCGATGTCGGACCACGGGGTGCCCGTCACGAGATCCGCCGTGCGCCAGGCATGCGCGTCTCCGAAGAGCAGGGGCAGATCGACCGTGTGTGCCGAGCCCCACCCGCTGCCCGGCGCCGACCACGTGATCACGTAGTGGTGCGCCGAGCCACCGGCCCGCGCATGGCGGCGAGCGAACCGGCGGCTGTCCCGGCCGTAGACGAGGCGCGTCGCCACGCCGACGATGGCCCGGCCGACGAGCGCGCCGAGCACGGGCATCCGCAGCAGTGGCTGCAGCCGGGGCAGCCGCGGGAGGAAGAGCGCCGCTTCTTCGGCGGTGTGTCCGATCAGGATGTCGACCTCGGGCGCGACCGCGTCCCAGGCCGCATCGAGGTCCTCCTCGGCGGGGAGGGGCGCGTGTCCGTACTGGGTCCCGAACGCCATGCCGCCCTTCACCCCGAACGCCGACGCCGCCTTGTCGACCACCGGCTGCAGCTCGAGGATGTCGGAGGCCGAGGCATCCGGTGCCACCTCCCCGAGCGCCGTGTTCATGGCGTCGTTCATGGCGGCGCGACCACGCGAGAGCCCGAGCGGTGCGCTCTGGATGATGGCCCGACCGATCAGCCCGGCCGCTCCCGGCGTCGCCAGCAGGTGCGCCACGGCATCCCCTCCCGCCGACTGCCCGAACGCGGTGACACGCTGCGGATCTCCACCGAACGCGACGATGTTGCGCTGCACCCACCGGAAGGCCGCGAGCTGGTCGAGCAGACCGAGGTTCGCGGGGCGCCCCGGCACTCCCCCGAGATAGCCGAAGAGTCCCAAGCGGTAGGTGACGGTCACCACGATCACGTGTTGTTCCGCGACGAGCGCGGCGGGGTCCATGATCGGCAGGTCCCCGGCGCCCGAGACGTACGAGCCGCCGTGGATCCACACCATCACCGGCAGGTCGTCGCCCGGGGCGGTGCCGGCGGGCAGGGTGATCGACAGGTGCTGGCAGTCCTCGTCGAGACGCCTCTGGTCGAGCGTGCTGCCGAGGACGCGGTCGAGGAACGGCATCGCCCGCTGCGGACAGGCGGGTGACCACCGGGTCGCCGAAAGCGTCTCGCTCCAGTCCCGTGTCGCGACCGGCTCGGCGAATCGGACGGCCGTCGCGTACGGGATGCCCGTCGCCCGTACCACCGGACCGTCGACCCAGCCCCGTACCGGCCCGCACGGCGGGGTGAAGACCGGACCGGATGTCACAGCCAGCGCTTCTTGCGGAACACGACGTAGAGGGTGATGCTCGTCGCCGCCATGAGGCCGAGCGCCATCGGGTAGCCGTAGGTCCAGTGCAGCTCGGGCATGTCGTCGAAGTTCATGCCGTAGACCGTGCCGACGAGTGTCGGGCCGAAGAGGATCGCCGCCCATCCGGAGATCTTCTTGACCTGTTCGTTCTGTACGAGCGCTGTCTCGGTGTGACGCTCGCTCACCAGCGTGGAATTGACGGTGAGGGCGTTGTCGAGCAGCGAGCGGAAGGTTGCCAGACGATCGTTCGTCGACAGCGCGTGGTCGTGCACGTCGCGGAGCGACCGCTGCAACTCGATGTCGACGTGGTACTTGTCGGCGCCCTTGAGGAGCGCGTCGAGCATTTCGGTCAAGGGTTGCGTTGCACGCTGGAAGCTGATGACCTCGCGCGAGAGTTCGTAGATGCGTTGGGACAGCGAGACACTGCCGCCGCCGAACAGCGTGTCCTCGATCTCGTCGATGTCGTTCTCGACACCGGCGACGACCGGTCGGTATTCATCGACGACCTCATCGAGGATCGCGTAGAGCACCGCCTCGGGTCCGAGGGCCAGCAGGTCGGGCTGAGACTCGAGCCGGTGCCGTACCCGGGCAAGATCCGGGGACTCGGCGTGCCGGATCGTCACGACGAAGTCCGGTCCGACGAAGATGTGCAGCTCGCCGAATTCGACCGTTTCGGTCGCGTCCAGGTAGCGCGCGGGTCGCAGAACGGCGAACAGGATGTCGCCGTAGCGCTCCAACTTGGCGCGCTGATGCCCGGTCAACGCATCTTCGACGGCCAGGGGGTGGAGCGAGAACTCCTCTGCGACCTGACGGATCTCGTCCTGGGTCGGTCGGAAGAGCCCGATCCACGCCATCCCCCCGCAGGCGCGCATGTACTCGAAGGTTTCGCGGAGGCTCGCCGGATTGTCCACCCGGTGACCGGCCACATAGACGGCGTTGTCGACGATCGGCATGGTCAGAGACCCGGCAGTCCGTCGATGCTGACGGCGTTCTTCTCGGCGCGGTACGCGACCATACCGTCCGGACCCTTCTTCTCGGCGTGCAGCCGGATCAGGTCGCGCTCGTCGCGCACCTCCATGACGGGTACTCCCCAGCCGCACGAGTCGCCGATGCGCGTGACGTCGACCGCGATGACGGCCCGGGTGCTCGGATTCTCGGGATGTCGGGAGACGACCTCGTCGAAGCCCGCGTCGCCGGGCAGCAGTACGGTGCCGGTACCGTGCAGTCGGACGATCCGGGGCCGCCCGTCGAACGACGTGAACATGACGCAGATGCGGCCGTTCTCGCGCAGGTGCGCGATGGTTTCGACTCCGCTGCCGGTGTAGTCGACCCATCCGACACGGTTCGGTCCGAGCACCGAGAAGGTGTCGTGGCCTCTGGGCGAGACGTTGACATGTCCGTCCTCGGCAAGGGGTGCTGTCGACACGAACCAGATGGGCTGCGCCTCCATCCACTCCGCGAGTTTCGGATCGATCGCGTCGAAGACTTTGCCCATGGACCTCACGATATAGCCGCCCGGTGAACACTTCGGCCGCCGCTCTGGCCGATCGTCGCCGGGGGTTCTAGGCTCACACGATGACCGGATTGGTGCCGTACCTGAAGTTCGATGGCCGTGCGCGTGAGGCGCTCACGTTCTACCGCGACGTCTTCGGCGGCGAAATCGAGATTCACACGTACGCCGACCTCGGCAATGAGCAGGGATTGCCGGATGGTGTGGCCCACGGCATCTTGACCGGCCCTGTTGCGCTGTTCGCGTCGGACGTCGCGGGTGATGAGGCATCGTTCGACACCGCCGGGTTGATGTTCGCGCTGCTCGGCACGGCCGACCCTGCGACCCTCGAGGCGTGGTTCGCCGCGCTCGCCGAGGGGGGCACGGTGAGCGATCCGTTGCAGGAGCGCCCCTGGGGTGCGCACGACGGGCAGGCCACAGACCGATTCGGGGTGCCCTGGCTGATCGGCTACGAGGACTGACGCACCCGCCATGACGAACACGCCCGTGCGGTTCGCGAACGCCCACGTGCTGATCACCGGCGGTGGGAGCGGCATCGGACGCCTGATGGCGCGTGGGGCCGCCGGTCGGGGCGCTCGCGTCACCATCTGGGACGTGTCGGAGGAGCGCGGTCGGGCCGTCCGTGACGAGATCCGCTCGAGCGGTGGACGTGCCGAGGCGGTCGCCCTCGACATCACCGACCGTGCCGCGGTCGACCGTGCCGCGGTGCAGACCGGTGCCGTCGACATCCTCGTGAACAACGCCGGCGTCGTGACGGGCAAGCGACTCCTGGATGCCGACCCCGAGGCCATCCGGCGGACCTTCGAGGTCAATACCCTCAGTCTCTACTGGATGACGCGGGCCTTTCTCGGGGGCATGATCGCGCGTGACCGCGGCACGGTCGTCACCATCGCGAGCGCGGCGGGCCTCGTCGGTGTCGCGCGGCAGACCGACTACTCCGCCAGCAAGTTCGCGGCGTTCGGGTTCACCGAGTCGCTGCGCGCCGAACTCGCGGCCGACCGGAGTCGCGTCGGAACACTCGTCGTCTGCCCGTACTACATCAACACGGGCATGTTCGCGGGCGTCACAACGAAGTACCCGTGGCTGTTGCCGATCCTCGACGAACAGGACGTCGCTACCCGCATCCTCGACGCGGTCGAGCGCGGAAAGCGCCAGCTCGTCCTGCCCCGGTTGGTCCGGTTGATCCCGGGTGTGCGGATGCTTCCGGTCCCGGCCTTCGACGCCGTGTTGAACACGCTCGGCATCAACAAGACCATGGACCACTTCCGCGGTCGCGCCGGCTCACGCTGAGCGGATCTGCGTTCGTGGGTCGGAGATCCGGGCGGCGTCGGAGCATGCGTGCCCAATTACGCGGCAGTTCCGACGTGCCCTATCAGCGCCCGGAGGCGCTCGTCACCGCTTCGCGGCCGCGAGAAGATCCGGATGGTGGATCTCGGCCACGTCGGGGTGGGCCCGCAGCCGCGACTTCAACTGGTTCTCGCCGTAGGAGCCGTGGATGACGTTCGTCGGATCCTGCTCGATTCCCCGGGCGGCGGCGCCGTACTCGGGCGCCATGTCCAGCCGAGGGACCACCGCGTCGAGACGCGGGTTGAAGAAGAACGGAACGGAGATGCGCTCGGACCCCTCGGCGGGAGCGATGACGCGGTGCACGGTCGCGCGCAGGTAGCCGTCGGTGGCCCACTCGAGCAGTTCGCCGATGTTGACGATCAGTGCTCCGGCCTGGGGTGGCACGTCGTGCCACTCCCCCTGGTACTCGACCTGCAGGCCGCCCGCATCGGGCTCGATCCACAGGAGCGTGAGCACGCCGGCGTCCTTGTGGCGGCCAACACCCTGACGAGAGCTCGCGTTCTCGGGCACTCCGGGGTAGCGGGCGACCTTGATGTGGATCGACGGCTTGTCCGCGAAGATGTCGAGGAGCTGTGCGGGATCGGCGCCCAGCGCCTCTGCCCACGCGGCGAGCAGCCGCCGACCGATCTGTTCGAGGCGCTCACGCCACTCTTCGATCACGGGGCGGAGTTCGGGAAGCGCGCTCGGCCACTGATTCGGGCCGTCGAGGCGCAGGTAGGCGGGGTCGTCGGGTCCGAGTTCCGGAGCCTCGCGGCCGGGACCGATGTCGATCTGTTCGCGCCAGTCGACCTTGCCTTGCGTGAGTTCGCCGCCGACCCGCGCGTAGCCGCGGAAGTACGGCGACTTGAGGTTCTCGATCTCGAGCTTCTGCTCATCGGGCAACGCGAAGAACGCGCGGGACGTCGACAGCAGGCGTGCCTGTAGATCGTCGGGGATGCCGTGGCCGACGAGCGTGAAGAAGCCCACCTCGTGCGTCGCGCGGCGCAGTTCGTCACGGAATTGCTCGGCCGCCGCGGGTCCCTGGTCGAGCAGCGAGAGGTCGAGAACGGGAATCGGCGTGGCACTCATGCATACGACGCTAATTGGCTGCGGACGGGCCGCGGCGAATTGTTTCAGAGAGTGACGTGCGAGCGGCACGTGTAGACGTCCGGTGCGTCGATCCGCGCTGCCCCACCCCGTTTACCGCTCGGCGGCGGTAGCGTCGAGGAATGGCCCTCGCATCCCGTACGTCCAGCCGTTCGCCGCGACCCGCTATCGATCTGACCGTCGTCGCCAGCACCTGGCTCACGCCGCAGCTGGTGCGCCTGACGCTCGGCGGAGCCGGGTTCGCGCACTTCGAGGATCGGCCCGAGACCGATAAGTACGTCAAGCTCATGTTCACCGACGCCGACGCGCTCATCGTCACGCGCACCTACACGGTGCGTCGGGTGAACCACGAGGCGCAGACGCTCGACATCGATTTCGTCGTGCACGGGGACGAAGGCCTGGCCGGACCGTGGGCCGCTGAAGCGGCCCAGGGGGCGTCACTGCGGCTGATGGGCCCGGGCGGCGGATACACGCCGAACGCCGAGGCGTCCTGGTACCTGTATCTGGGCGATCTCTCCGCTGTGCCGGCCATTGGCGCCGCGCTCGAGGCGCTGCCCGCCGACGCCGTCGGGGTCGCCTACATCGAGGTCGATTCGGACGATACCTCTCTCGCTCTCGAAGCGCCCGCGGGTGTGGAGGTGCACTGGGTCGTCAATACGGACCACGCCACGGAGGCACTCGCCGACCGCGTTCGTGCCATGCCGTGGCGCCAGGGGACGGTCGACGTCTTCGCCCATGGGGAGCGGGAATCGATGAAAGCCCTCCGCCGGGCGCTGTTCGAGGATCGCGGGCTCGATCGCGGCCAGGTCTCGCTCTCGGGCTACTGGGCGCGCGGCCGGACTGAAGAACGCTTCCAGGCCGAGAAGCGTCAGCCGATCGGGCAGATCCTCTAGCCGCGCGCCCACCGCACGTTCGGCTGGGGCTCAGACGCCGACGCGGGCGAATGCGTCCTGGCTGATGCCCTCATCGAGCACGACCCTCGCCCACTCGCGGGCGCTGTGCAGCGAGTGATCGCGGAAGTTGCCGCACTCGATCGCCGAGACACCGGGGATGTCGGCCTCGACGGCCTCGTCCGCGATGAAGCTCAAGGCTCCGGTCAGAGCGGCCACGACATCCGGAATCTCGGGTTCGCCCCACATCAGCAGGTGGAAGCCCGTGCGGCAGCCGAACGGCGAGATGTCGATCACGCCGTCGATACGGTCGCGCAGGAGCCCCGCGAGCATGTGCTCGAGCGTGTGCAGGCCCGCCGTGGGGATCTCACCCGCGTTGGGCTGGACGAGACGAACATCGAAGTTGGTGATCGTTCCGCCGCCCGGCCCGTGCTCGACGCCGATCCGGCGGACGTACGGGGCGAGCACGGCGGTGTGGTCCAGGGTGAAGCTCTCGATCTCGGCCATCAGTTCCTCCTAGCGAACGCCGCGAGGCGCTCGATCAATTGACGAAGCGTGTTCTCATCGTGCACGAGTCCGATGCGGATGTGCCCGCGTCCCCGGGCGCCGAAGCCATCACCGGGTGCGACGGCGACTCGTTCCTCTTCCCGCAGACGCCGGGCGAAGTCGACCGCGTCCTGATCTCCGGGCAGGCGGACCCACACGAAGAAGGTGCCCTCGGGAGCCGCGACATCCCATCCGATCGCGCGCAGACCATCCACCACGACGTCGCGTCGGCGCTGATACAGCGTGACGAGGTCCTCAGCGGCGGATTGATCACCGTCGAGCGCGACGGCGGCGGCCTCTTGCGTGGCCCCGAACATGGTGCTGAACGCGTGCGACTGGTACCGCTTCATGGCGGCGATGACCGAGGCGTTGCCGGCGGCGAATCCGACGCGCCATCCGGCCATGCTGTACGTCTTCGACAGGGTCTGCACCTCGACCGTGACGTCGAAGTCACGGTCGACGGAGAGTGCCGATAGTGGGCGGTTGCCGTCGAACCCGAGCGACGAGTACGCGAAGTCGTGGACGAACGCGGCGCCCGTCCTCTTCGCGAACCCGACGGCCGCGTCGAGGGTGGCGCGCGAGGCGAGCGCCCCGGTCGGGTTGTTCGGGTAGTTGAGCACCAGAACGCTGGCCGCCGAGACATGCGCCAGTGCGTCGAAGTCCGGCTGGTAGCGCGGGGGTTCGAGTGGCAGGGGAACGACGGATGCCCCGGCCAGGTCGGCCGCGGAGGTGTAGATCGGATAGCCCGGGTCGGGCAGCACGACGTTCGTGCCCGGATCCGCGATCGCGAGGACCGCCGCCATGAAGCCCTCGTGCGAGCCGTGGAAGATCGCGACCTCGGTCTCGGGGTCGACCTCGACGCCGTGGTCCTCGCGATATCGGAGTGAGATCGCTTCGCGGATGCTCGGTCGCCCGGCGTAAGACGGGTAACGATGGTTGCGGGGATCGGCCACCTCGCGCTGCATTGCGGCGATGATGTGTTCCGGCGTCGGCTGGTCGGGATTGCCCTTCGAGACGTCGATCACCGCGGGTCCGGGCTCGGCCGCGAGGCGTGCGATCTCGCGGTCCATCCCTCCCCAGAAGTTGACCGGGAGGGCTGCGACGCGGGCGGCAGGGGCGAATTCGCGCATGCCTATCGCCTCCTGTATCGCCGCGCGACGCCCGTGCCGAGCATCTGGATACCTTGCACCAGGATGATCAGGGTCACGCACGTGATGACCATCGCGAAACCGTCGTAGCGCTGGTAGCCGTACGACAGGGCGAGGTCGCCGATACCGCCGGCGCCGACGGTTCCGGCCATTGCCGTCGCATCCACGAGCCCGACGCTCGCGATCGTCAGGGCGAGGATGAGCGAGCTGCGCGCCTCGGGCAGCAGGAAGCGCCAGAAGATCTGGAACGGCGACGCACCCATCGCCCGTGCGGCCTCGATGACGCCCTGCGGGACCTCGAGCAGCGAGTTCTCGACGAGCCGGCCGATGTACGGCGCGATCATGACGGTCAGGGGCACGATCGCGGCCCAGACGCCGATGCTCGTGCCGACGAGCAGCCGCGTGAACGGCAGGATCGCGACGAGCAGGATGATGAACGGCAACGAGCGGATCAGGTTGACGACGATCCCGAGGATCAGATTGACGGGACGGTTCGGCAGCACTCCCCCGGGACGCGTCAGGGCCAGCACCGTGCCGATCGCGATGCCGAGCACCGATCCGAGGGCGAGTGCGACGCCCAGCATCTGCAGGGTCTCACCGAGAGCCGTCAGGAAGATCTCGGGGGTGATCAGCGTCCATTTGTCGTCGTTCATCACACGACCTCCTCGACGTGCGCAACGCGGGCCTCGAGGAACGCGTGCGCCGCGGCGACCTGCTCGGGCGTGCCGGTGACCTTCAGGATCATCTGCCCGACGGTGTGGTCGCGGATCTCGGTCATATCGGCGTGCAGCATGTTGATCGAGACGCCGATGCCGGTGATCAGGTCCGAGACGAGGGGTTGGGTGACCTGGTCGTCCACGAGCAGCAGTCGCCAGAGACCGTCGCCGCCCAGGTGTTCGACCACGCGTTGCGGGATCCCCTGTGGGATGACGGTGGTGACGAAGTCTCGCGTGATGTCGGCCTTCGGGTGCAGGAACGTCTCGAGCACGGTGCCCTGCTCGACGACCTCGCCCGCGGCCATGACGGCGACCTCTTCGGCGAGGTCCTTGATGACATCCATCTCGTGCGTGACGACGAGGATCGTCGTGCCGTACTCGCGGTTGATGCTCCGCAGCAGCTCGATGATCTGACCCGTCGTGGTCGGGTCGAGGGCGCTCGTGGCCTCGTCCGACAGCAGGATCTTGGGGTTTCGCACGAGTGCTCGCGCGATTCCTACACGCTGCTTCTGTCCGCCCGACAGCTCGCCCGCGTGATTGTCGGCCTTTTCGCCGAGGCCCACGAACTCGAGAACCTCGTCGGCACGGGCCCGGGCGGCGGTTTTGCCGACGCCGTCGAGACGGAGGGGCAGGGCGACGTTGTCCCGAACTTTGACGGTCTCGAGCAGGTTGAACTGTTGGAAGATCATGCCGGTGCGCTTCTGAGCCGTGCGCAGGCGAGCCCCCTGCAGGGACCCGACATCGATGCCGTCGACGACGACGCGACCGGATGTCGGATGCTCGAGGCCGTTCACCAGGCGGATCAGTGTCGACTTGCCCGCACCGCTGTACCCGATGACGCCGTAGATCGTGCCCGGCGCGACCTCGAGCGAGACGCCGCGAAGGGCCGCGGTGTCCGCGGCCCTTCCGGTGAACGTCTTCGAGACATCCTCGAAGACGATCCTTCCCTCTGCGGGAGTGCTCAACTGAACCAGGCCGGCAGGTTGTACCCGTCGTACTGCGAGTTCGACTCGATGTACTCGATGAACTCGGGCGATTCATAGGCCGCCTTGATGGCGAGTGCCCAGTCCGACTCGAGGTCGTCTGCGCGCACGGTCACGACGTTCGAGAACTCGATGGGCTGGTCCTCGAGCGCGAGCGCGTCGTTGTAGTCCAGGTCACCGGCGACGATGAAGTTGCCCTGGATCGTGGCGTAGTCCACGTCCTGCAGCGCCGGCACCTGCTGTGCGTTCTCGATCGGGGTGATGTCGAGGTTCTTCGGGTTCGACGTGATGATCGACAGGTCCGCCGTGTTCGGGTCGTCGACGTCCTCGAAGTCGATCCAGCCGATGTCGCGCAGGATCAGCAGGCCGCGGTAGAGGTTCGCGGGCGAGTTCGGCACCGTGACGGTCGCGCCGTCCTGCACGTCCTCGATCGACGTCGACTTGCCGCCGAACAGCGCCATGCGGGGCGTCGGAATCTGCACGAGCGCGGCGTTGTCGATGCCCTCCTGAGCGTTCACGAAATCCATGTACACGGGGTGCTGCATGATGTTCGCGTCGATCTCGCCGGTCGAGACGGCGACGTTCACGACGATGCCGTCGGTGAAGTCCACGTACTCGACGCTGTAGCCCTCGTCCTCGAGGATCGGCAGGATGCCGCCCTCGAACATCTCCTGGTACGGGCCGGGGTTGAACCCGATCTTGACTTCGGTCTTGTCGGCCGCCGGCGCGCCGGACTCGGACGTCGTCGCTCCCCCGCTGCACGCGGCCGTCGTCAGGACCAGTGCCGCGGTGGCGGCGCCGAGCAGGGCGGTACGGATGAGCTTCATGGTCGTCCTTTGCTGTGGGTTCGGGACGCCTCGATCCCAGGGTTCCTGGGACACCGGCGCGCTGAAACCGTAACCGGGAGAGCGTCCCGGCGCGGATTCGCGTCGTCACACTTGGCAACACAGCGGACGGAATCCGTTGCGGGCGATCCTCCGGCCCTGGATACCCTCGGGTGATGGACGCCCGATTCCGCTTTTCGACCGACCCGGAAGACATCGATCGCGAACTCGTGCACCGCTGGTTGAGCGAACAGGCGTACTGGGCGCTCGGGCGTGCGCGCTCCGTGCAGGAAGCCGCGATCGACGCGTCCCGGAACTACGCCGTGGTCGACGACGAGTCCGCGGCGCAGGTGGCGTACGCGCGCGTCGTGACAGACGGGGCGACTTTCGCGTGGTTGTGCGATGTGTTCGTCGCCCCGGGCGTGCGTGGGCTCGGCGTCGGTGTCGGTCTGATCGAGGGGGTCGTCGCGGACCTGGAGCCGCTCGGCCTGCGCCGCATGGCACTGTCGACGGCCGACGCTCACGGCCTGTACGAGAAGTTCGGCTTCGGTGCGCTCGAGCGCCCCGAGCAGTGGATGGTGCGATTGCAGGGCTGACGGTCGACCGCGACGGAGAGGCTCAGGCCACGAGTCGAGAGAATGCCGCGGCACGCTCGACCTGGTCACGCGTGGGCGTGATGCCCGTGTACCGCTCGAACTGCCGCGCCGCCTGCAGCGCAACGACCTCGGCACCCGTGATGACCCCGAGGTTTCGTCGCCGCGCCGCGCGGATCAGCGGCGTCTCGGAGGGGAACGCCACGACGTCGAAGACGGCGCTTGCGGCCGCGATGTGCTCGTCGGAGAACGACTGAGCGGAAGCATCCGCGCCGTCCATCCCGAGCGGGGTGACATTGACGAGCATCGCGTGACCTGGCTCGGGATCCGTTGCGACCCAGCGGTACCCGTACTTGTCGGCCAGTGCACGACCGGCGGCCTCGTTGCGTGCGAGCACCGTCAGGTCGTCGAAACCCGCGCCGCGGAACGCCGCGACGACGGCCTTGGCCATGCCACCCGAGCCCCGCACGACGACCGACTGCGCCCGGTCGACTGCATGCTCGGCGAGCAGGGCTTCGACGGCCTCGTAGTCGGTGTTCGACGCGGTGAGCGTGCCCGCGTCGTTCACGATCGTGTTCACCGATTCGATCGCCTCGGCGGAGGCCTCCATAGCGTCGACCAGCGGGATTACGGCCTCCTTGAAGGGCATCGACACGGAACAGCCGCGGATGCCGAGGGCGCGCACTCCCCCGATCGCGCCCGCGATGTCGTCGGTCGTGAAGGCCTTGTAGATGAAGTTCAGGCCGAGCTCGTCGTAGAGGAAGTTGTGGAAGCGGGTCCCCAGGTTGGACGGGCGCGCCGCCAGCGAGATGCACAACGTCATGTCTTTGTTCAGGATCGGCATGGGTTCATTCTGCCGCCGACCCCGCGGAGAGCCGTCGGCTCGGTCGAGATGGGCTCCATCGGTGGATGTGGTCCACCGACACGGCCCGACTCGACCGAGTCGTGCATCCGGGCGCCGCGGCAGGCCCCGGGTAGCGCCGGGGACCCGCTCCCCGCGACGATCTAGACTGGAAGCATCCCCGTTTCGAAACCAGGTTCCACCGTGTCCACCGCCACTCCCGCGCCATCCGCAGCTGCGCCGCGCTTCGCGCTTCGGCACGTGCAGCTCGCGCGCGCCGGAATCGCGGCGATCGCTGCGATCATGGTGACCTTCTCGTCCGACCACTCCGCGGCCGTCGGGCTCTCGGTCTTCAGCGGTTTCGCAATCGTCACGGGCCTGATCGAGCTGGTGTCGGCCTGGCTGACCTACCCGGCCGGTCGCCGCGCCGCGCCCCTCGCGCTCGGCGCGCTGTCGGTCGTCGCGGGGATGCTCGCCGGGATCTTGGTCTGGCGTTCCACGACGTTCTTCTTCGCCCTTGTCATCTCGTGGGCGCTGGTCACGGGCCTGATCGAGGCTATCGGGGCGCTGCGCGAGCGCCGCTCCCCCGCCCTACGGGCCGAGGCGCGGGATTCGCTGGTCACTGGTGCCCTCACGGTGCTCCTCGGTCTCGGGCTGCTGCTGGTGCCCGCACAATACGTTCTGACGTACAGCATCGAGAATCCGACCACTCAGGCGAATGACGAATTCACGCTGACCGGGATCATCATCGCGGTCGGGATCTTCGGCGGCTACGCGGCGATCATCGCGGTCTTCCTCGGAATCGCGGGCTTCTCGCCCCGCCGAGACGTCGTCGACGGAGGATCCCTCGACGCGGATGTCACGGGCACAGCCACGCCGGATGCCCGCACTGCGCCGGCTCGGCGCGAGGAGGAGACGGCATGACCGATCGACCCACCCGCCGCGAGCTCATGCGCCCCGTCCAGCTGCTCGGCATCGCGTTTGTCTGCGCTGTTTTCGCCGGGGTTGTGACCTTCGTTTCGACCGGCGGCTTTCAGCCCAGCGTGGGTGCGCTCGCGCTGCCGCTCACCGCCATCATCGGCGGTGTGACGTTCATCGTCGTGCTTCTCGGGCTCTCGCTGCTGCTGCTCGCGGTCGACCCGGCGCAGGTCGAGAAGCCCATCGACCGCGCCGTGCTCCTCGACGATGAGCCGAACGATCCGCCGCGTTCCTGACGCGTCGTGCCGGCTCAGACCTCGCGGTCGATGAGCTCCATCGCCAAGCCCGTATACGTCGCCGGCGTGAGGGCGAGCAGCCGTGCCCGCGCTTCCTCGCCGATGTCGAGCCCGCGCACGAACTCGGCCAGATCGGCGGCGTTCACGCGACGGCCCCGAGTCAGTTCCTTCAGCAGCGCGTAGGGGTCGGAGATCGTCGAGCGACCCGCGACGACCTCGGCACGCACGACCGTCTGAATGGCCTCGCCGAGCACCTCCCAGTTGGCGTCGAGGTCGGTCGAGAGCAGGTCCTGCGCGAGCGCGATCTCGTCGAGACCACGGCGCAGGTTGTCGAGCGCAAGCAGCGAGTGGCCGAACGCGACGCCGATGTTGCGCTGCGTCGACGAATCCGTGAGGTCGCGTTGCAGGCGGCTCGTCACGAGCGTCTGCGAGAGCGAGGCGAACAGTGCGCCCGCGATCTCGAGGTTCGCCTCGGCGTTCTCGAACCGGATCGGGTTGATCTTGTGCGGCATGGTCGACGAACCCGTGGCACCCGCAATCGGGATCTGCGTGAAGTAGCCGAGCGAGATGTACGTCCAGACATCCGTCGCCAGATTGTGCAGGATGCCGCCGGCGTGGCGCGCGCGGTCGTACAGCTCGACCTGCCAGTCGTGCGACTCGATCTGGGTCGTGAGCGGGTTGAAGCCGATGCCGAGCGACTCGACGAACTCGCGCGCGACGAGCGGCCAGTCGACGTCGGGGCCGGCTGCGAGGTGGGCGGCCCACGTGCCGGTCGCCCCCGAGAACTTACCGAGGTATTCGGATGCCTCGATCGTCCGCTCGACCCGTGCCAGGCGTGAGGCGAACACGGCGATCTCTTTGCCCATCGTCGTGGGCGTAGCGGGCTGTCCGTGCGTGCGCGAGAGCATGGGGGCCGCGCGGTGCTCGACCGCCAGTTCGTCGAGGCGTTCGCGTACCGCGGAAAGGGCCGGCAGCCAGACGCGCTCGACGGCGCGCTGCACCGTGAGGGCGTAGGCGAGCGAGTTGACGTCCTCGCTCGTCGCGGCGAAGTGCGTCAGCTCGGCGATGCGGTCGAGTCCGAGCGTCGCCAGCCGGTCGCGCACGAGGTATTCCACGGCCTTCACGTCGTGACGGGTGATCGCCTCGCGCTCGGCGAGCCAGGCGATCTCGTCCGCGCCGAAGGATCGGTACAGCTCGCGCAGAGCATCGCGCTCGGTGTCGGCCAGCGGAGAGGTGCCGAAGAGTGACCGGTCGGTGAGTGCCAGCAGCCACTCGACCTCGACCTCGACCCGCGCGCGGTTCAGGCCCGCCTCGGACAGATACTCCGCGAGGGGCGCGACGACGCCTCGGTACCGGCCGTCGAGGGGACTCAAGGGCTGGGGGGGAAGGGACGTCACGGGGATGCTCCGAACGGGAAGGCGGCGGCGCGCGATCCCGGGCGAAGGGCGGGTTCGAGCTGGCGGAAGAGCGACCTGGTCGCCTCCTCGATCATACCGAGCACGTCATCGAACATTTCGGTGGCCGCGTAGTACGGGTCCGGAACATCCAGCGTCGTGGGGTTGGGGAGGAACCCGAGCAGCAGGGCGACCTTGTCGGCATCCTCTTCCGTGCGTGCCCATCCGCGCAGGATCCGCTCGTGGCTCCGGTCGAGCGCCACCACGAGGTCGTTGACGTCGAACGTGTCGGCCGTGAACTGGCGGGCTCGATGGCGGCTGCCGTCGTATCCTCGGCGCTGCAGGGCCGCGAGCGTCCGCTCGTCGCCCTGCTCGCCCACATGCCAGTCGCCCGTGCCTGCGCTGCTCGAGGCGACGCGTGCGCCATGACCCGAGGCATCCGCGAGCTGCCGGAAGACGACCTCGGCCATCGGCGAGCGACAGATGTTTCCCGTGCAGACGAACACGACGCGGAAGGGCGCTGAGGCGTCCAGGTTCCGCGTCATCCGCCCATTCTGCCCGTCCACCCCTCTCGGCGCACTCTTCGCCTCTCCTCCCCAGGGGCCGGAGGGCGCCCGGAATCCCCCATTCGAGCGCCACGTACGGGAGTGGGACCCCGGCACGGCCACGCTGAACCGGTGCCCGCTGCCGCTTTCTCCCGCTCGCCGCCGCCCGACCGCGAGTACGACGCCTCGGATGCGTGGCTGGTCGACCTGGTGACGGCGGCGCTCACGCTCGTCCGGGCCGTCGCCGCGGAGTCGGAGTCGGTCGCTGCCGCGCTGCTCGCGCTCGAAGCAAGCGTGTCGTGGGAGGGCCCGGCGGCTCGAGACTTCCGTCGCCGGGCCGGTGGTCTCTCCGCCGACGGGACGGCCAGCTCGGCTGCGCTGGATGCGCTTGTCGCCGACATCCGCGCCCTGCGCAACCGGGTGTGGACGCTGACGGAGGAGGCGCCCCGTGCCTGATGACCTCGACATCCGCTCGAGCGGTGCCGCCGCGATCGACACCTCCAGTTTGCGTAGCGCCGCCGACGCGGGGCGGGCGCTGGCCAACCGGCTGCGCTGCATGGACGCATCACTCGACATCGCCGCGGGATTCATCGCGTCGGTGCCGGGACTGCGTGCGGCCCGCGAGGTGCAGTACGAACTGGCGCGTGAGGCGCGTCGGGTCGACCAACTGGCGGAGGACTGCGAGCGGCTCGCGGCCGCGCTCGACCAGTCGGCCGACCTGTACGAACTGGTCGAGGTCCATGCCGCGTGGCGCCTCTCGCAACACGGCGAAGCCGAGCTCGCGGCCCTCGAATCCCGGGCGGGCGTGCTGGGTGCGCGGCTGTGGGGCGTATCCGGCTCGGCCGCGGCGTTCGACATGCTGGTGCGAACGGGTGCGTTCGGGGACGGCGACAGCGGCGGCGCGCTCCGGATGCAGGCGGCCCTGGGTGCCGGTCTGGTCGGCGGAGCGTGGGCAGCGCCTTTCGGGTTCGCGCTCGTCGCCGGCGTGCAGCTCGCCGCAGCGCGAGCCAGCGACATCCGCGCGAACGCCATGCGGGTGCCCGCCGCATCCGCTCCCCCGTCGCCCGCCATCAGTGCGGGGGTCACCACCACGCCCCTGCGCCGGATGGCGGCCGCTCCTGTCGCGGGATTCGCCGACGCCGGAAAGCGCCTCTCCGGCCCCGAGGGAACGCGCATCCGCGTCGAGCGATACACCATGCCGAGAGGCGGACGCGAGTGGGTCGTCTACGTCACCGGCACCCAGAGCGTCGCGTTCGATGGTCCCGAGCCGTTCGACATGCGATCGAACCTCGCGCTCTACGCAGGCCAGGATGCCGCGGCCAGCGCCGCCGTTCGCGCCGCGCTGGCCGATGCCGGAGTGCGCCCCGGGGAGCCGGTGCACGCCGTCGCCCATTCGCAGGGCGCGATGGCGGCGGGACTCCTCGCGCGGGAGAGTGAATACGACGTCCGCACGCTCGTGACCTTCGGCGCCCCGACCACGGATCCCCTTCCACCGGACGTCACGGCCGTCACGATCCGCCATACCGACGATCCTGTGGCCGCGCTCGCCGGTTCGTCGCCGGCCGCCGACCGCGGCGCGCCGGGCGGTTTCGTGGCCGAACGAATGGCGGACCCGCTCCCGGGCCTGCACGACGTCACGATGCCCGCGCACGCCCTCAGCTCCTACGTCGCAACAGGCGCCCTGCTGGATGCGTCGGCCGACCCGCGCGTCCGGGGAATCGACGCGCTGTGGGACCGGCTGGGCCGAGCGGACGCCGTTCAGGCCACGGATTACGGCGCGCGACGCGTCAGTCGCGCCGACGCTGGCGCTGGCGCTGGGGGCGCAGGATGATGCCGAAGATCCCGTTGATCACGGCGATGATCAGGGCGGCCAGAACGCCCCACCAGAAGTCGCCGACGGTCAGGCCGAACCCGAACCAGGACGTGACCCAGGCCGTCAGCCACAGGAGGAATCCGTTGATGATCAGGGAAATGAGACCGAGGGTCAGGATGTAGAGCGGCAAAGCGATGATCTTGACCACCGTGCCGATCACGGTGTTCACGACCGCGAAGATTGCGGCGACGAGCAACAGCGTCAGCACGAGCTGGAGCGTCTCCCCCGGGGCGAAGGGGGTGACCCTCACCTGCAGATCCGGAATCAGTGTCACGACCCAGATCGCGAACGCATTGATGACGACACGGACGATGAATCGCATGACCCCGAGTCTCCCACGGCGGGCATCCGCGCGTCTCCCCCACCCTCCTCGTAGACTCGACCGGGTGACCGACTCCCCCGCCGCTCCCGTGCGACTCCGCCCCGAAATCGCTGCGCTGCCTGCGTATCGACAGGGCAAGCAGGCGGATGGCTCGGCCCACAAGCTCTCCAGCAACGAGAATCCCTTCGGCCCCCTTCCGGGGGTGCTCGAGGCCATTGCCGCAGCCTCCGGCATCAACCGGTACCCGGACGCGACAGCCGGTCGACTCCGAGCCGCGCTCGCCGCACGTTTCGGGGTGGCGGAGGACCGCGTGCACGCAGCCGCGGGAAGCGTGGCGATCCTCGCGCAGCTGATCGCCGCTGCCGCCGGTCCCGGCGACGAGGTGCTCTATGCCTGGCGGTCGTTCGAGGCCTACCCCTCCCTCGTCACGGTCGCGGGCGCGACGAGCATCACCGTGCCGCTGACGGCCGACGGGCGCCACGACCTCCCGGCGATGGCGGCGGCGGTCACCGAGCGGACCCGGGTCGTGATCGTCTGCACGCCCAACAACCCCACCGGGCCGACCGTGCGCCGCGACGAGTTCGACGCGTTCCTCGCCGCGCTCCCCCGCGACCTGCTGGTGCTGCTCGACGAGGCGTACGCCGAGTTCGTCACCGACCCGGACGCGGTGAACGGTCTGGGCGTCACCGGATACCTGGACCAGCCTCAGGTGGTGGTGCTCCGCACCTTCTCCAAGGCCTACGGTCTGGCGGGACTGCGGATCGGGTACGCGGTGGGCGATGCCTCCATCCTCTCCGCCGCGCGCAGCACGGCCATCCCCCTGTCCGTCACGGCACAGGCGGAGGCGGCCGCCCTGGCCAGCCTCGAGGCCGAGCCGGTTCTGCGCGGTCGTGTCGCAGAGCTCGTGGAGCGGCGCGATCGCCTCGCCGGGGGCTTGCGGGCCCTCGGTTGGCGTGTGCCCGAGGCGCAGGGCAACTTCGTCTGGCTGGCGACCGGGCCGGAGACGGCTCGGACGGCCGAGGTATTCGAGGAGGCCGGCTTGATCGTACGACCGTTCGCGGGCGAAGGCGTGCGCATCTCCGTCGGCGAAGAGGAATCTGTCGAGAAGGTCCTACGCGTCGCGGCATCCGTTGTGCAGAACCTCCCGGAGGACCATCCGGCACGGACGTTAGCGTAGGGCAGGTGGATCCGCTCGAAGCACCCGACGTCGTGCGCGTACTCGCCGCAGACGGAACGTTCGCCCCGACCGCGTCGGCCGAGCCCTACCTGGCCCTGATCGATTCCCTCTCCGAGGATGATCTGCAGGGCTTCTATCGCGACATGGTGGTCATCCGCGCCTTCGACCGCGAGGCGACCAACTTGCAGCGTCAGGGCCAGCTCGCTCTGTGGCCGCCGAGCTTCGGCCAGGAGGCGGCGCAGGTGGGATCCGCTCGCGCGACCCGTCCGCAGGATCACGTCTTCCCGTCGTACCGCGAGCACGCCGTGTGCATGATCCGCGGGGTCGACCTGGTCGACATCATCAGCGTCATGCGTGGACACTCTCATGGCGGATGGAACCCGAGGGATCCCCGCAACGGCAACACGAACATCTACACGCTCGTGCTCGGTTCCCAGACCCTGCATGCCACGGGCGTGGCGATGGGGCTGGGGCTGGACGGCCTGAGCGGCTCGGGCGACCCGGAGCGCGACAAGGCCGTCATCGTGTACTACGGCGACGGCGCATCGAGTCAGGGCGACGTGCACGAGGCGATGGTCTTCGCCGCGAGCTATGCGACACCCGAGGTCTTCTTCCTGCAGAACAACCGCTGGGCCATCTCGGTGCCCGTCGCGACGCAGTCCCGCACGCCGCTGGTCAACCGCGGCCAGGGCTACGGGATGCCGAGCATCCAGATCGACGGGAACGACGTACTCGCGAGCTATGCCGTCACGCGTATCGCGCTCGACGAAGCGCGCTCGGGTCTGGGCCCCCGCGCGATCGAGGCGATGACGTACCGGATGGGCGCGCACACGACCAGCGATGACCCGACGAAGTACCGCACGGGTGACGAAGAATCCACGTGGGCCGGACGCGACCCCATCATGCGCATGCGGGCATATCTCGAGGGGCGCGGGGCATCCGACGCCTTCTTCTCCGACGTCGAGGAGCAGGCCCACGCGCTCGCCGAAGATACGCGCTTGCGGACGCCGACGCTTCCGCTGCCGACGGTGGCGTCGATCTTCGAACACGTATACACCGAGCCGCATCCGCTGATGCAGGAGCAGCTCGCCTGGGTCCAGCAGTACGAAGCCTCGTTCGAGGAGGGTGACGCGTGAACGCGCCCCAGAACATGCCGCTCAGCAAGGCCCTCAACGCCGGGCTGCGCAAAGCGATGGAGCGCAGCGACCGCGTGCTCATGATGGGCGAGGACATCGGGCCGCTGGGCGGCGTCTTCCGCATCACCGAGGGGCTCCACGCAGAATTCGGCGCGAACCGCGTGATCGACACCCCGCTGGCCGAGTCCGGAATCGTCGGCACCGCGATCGGTCTCGCCATGGGCGGATTCCGGCCGGTGTGCGAGATCCAGTTCGACGGATTCGTCTACCCGGCCTTCGATCAGATCACGTCGCAGCTCGCGAAGATCACGAACCGCATGCAGGGCGCGCTGAGCATGCCCGTCGTGATCCGCATCCCCTACGGCGGACACATCGGCGCGATCGAGCACCACCAGGAGAGCCCCGAGGCGTACTTCACGCACACCGCCGGCCTGCGGGTTGTCAGTCCATCGACACCGAACGACGCCTACTGGATGATTCAGGACGCGATCTTCTCCGATGACCCCGTCATCTTCCTTGAGCCGAAGAGCAAGTACTGGCAGAAGGGCGAGGTCGACCTGACTTCTCCCCCCGTGGGCCTGCACGAGAGCCGCCTCGTTCGACGGGGAACGGATGTGACCCTCGTCGGCCACGGCGCGATGGTCACGACGCTCCTTCAGGCCGCTGCTCTCGCCGAGGCCGAGGGGGTCAGCTGCGAGGTCATCGACCTGCGCTCGCTCTCCCCCGTCGACTACGGGCCGATCCTCGATTCCGTTCGCTCAACCGGCCGTATGGTCTACGCGCAGGAGGCGCCGGGCTTCACGAGCCTCGGGAGCGAAATCGCGGCGACGGTCACCGAGCGCGCGTTCTACTCCCTCGAGGCGCCGGTACTGCGCGTGTCGGGCTTCGACGCGCCGTTCCCCCCGGCGAAGCTCGAGGGCACATACCTCCCCGACGCCGACCGCGTCCTCGAGGCCGTCGACCGGGCCCTGGCATACTGAGCCCTGGTTCCCGCGGAAAGGACCCCGCATGAGCACGCAGACGTTTCTCCTCCCCGATGTCGGTGAGGGCTTAACCGAGGCCGAGATCGTGAGCTGGCGGGTCGCGCCGGGTGATGAGGTGAAGGTCAACGACGTCCTGGTCGAGATCGAGACCGCGAAGTCTCTCGTCGAGCTGCCTTCTCCGTTCGCCGGCACCGTGGGTGAGCTGCTCGCGGGGGAGGGCGACACCGTCAACGTCGGAGCGCCGATCATCACGATCGGCGAGGCGGGCGCCGATGCACCACCGCCGAGCACCGCGCCTACCGAGGTCGGAGAGGCCACGGGCGGCGCCGTGCTGGTGGGGTACGGAACGGGCGGAGCGGTGACATCGCGCCGGCGCAAGACGGCGGAGCGTCCGGTGGCGGCATCCGTCGGTGCCGTGGCGAAGCCGCCCATCCGCAAGTTGGCTCGCGACCTCGGGGTCAACCTGAGCGACGTGGCCGCCAGCGGAGACGCGGGCGAGGTGACGCGTGAGGATGTCGTTCGCCACGCGTCGCAGGCGAGCGTCTTCCGCAATATCGAGACTCCCGAGTGGGGAGCGGTGCGGGAAGAGACGATCCCGGTTCCCGAAGCGGCGCCCGCGGTGAGCAGCCCGAAGGCAGCCCCGATGGACTCCCGCGAGGAGTCCATCCCGGTCCGCGGGGTTCGCAAGGCCACCGCCACGGCGATGACGAGCAGCGCATACACCGCGCCGCATGTATCGGTTTGGGTGGACGTGGACGCATCGCGCACGATGGAGCTCGTCAAGCGCCTCAAGACCTCGCCCGATTTCGCGGACGTCAAGGTCTCGCCCCTGTTGATCATGGCTCGCGCGGTCATCTGGGCGGTTCGCCGCACTCCCATGGTGAATGCGGCATGGGTTGACACCGAGGAGGGCGCACAGATCCGTCTGCGCCACTACGTGAATCTGGGTATTGCCGCTGCGACTCCGCGTGGCCTGCTCGTTCCCAACGTCAAGGACGCGCAAGAACTGAATATGCGTGAACTGGCACGTGCGCTCGAGAAGCTGACGTTGACCGCGCGCGAGGGGAAGACGACGCCCGAAGATCAGCGCGGCGGAACCGTCACGATCACGAACATCGGGGTGTTCGGCGTTGATGCCGGTACGCCCATCATCAATCCGGGCGAGGTCGGAATCGTTGCGCTCGGCGCGATCCGCCAGAAGCCGTGGGTCGTCGACGGCGAGGTTCGGCCCCGCTGGGTGACGACGGTGTCGGGGTCGTTCGATCACCGGGTGGTGGACGGCGACGGCGTATCGCGCTTCATCGCCGACATCGCTTCGGTGCTCGAAGAACCCGCGCTGCTGCTCGACTGACCGGCTCCGTCCCGCCCACCCATCTCCCGCGCGCGCCCGGCGCCGCTCGTGTGCGTCGAATGAACGCCATCTCCCGCGTGCGCCCGGCGCCGCTCGTGTGCGTCGAATGAACGACGTGCGCGCGAGTGCACGGCTTCGGTGTGGTGCATAGGGCGTGCACTCGCACCGAAGCCGCGCACTCGGCGGCGACGGGGGGATCACGGAGGTCGCGCTTAAGTTGAGAATGATTATCATGCGGGTTAGGCTCGAGGGGTGAACTCGAACCGTCGCCTGCTGCCCATCGTCGCCCTTTTCGCCGTTTCTGCGCTCGCCCTCGCGGGGTGCGCGGGTACGAGCCCCGGTGGCGGGGCATCCGCGGGCGACGGACGCATCCAGGTCGTCGCGTCGACGAGCGTCTACGGGCAGATCGTCGAAGAAGTCGGGGGAGAGGCGGTGGAGGTGACCTCGATCATCACCTCGACCGGCCAGGACCCGCACTCCTTCGAGGCAACCGCCCAGGACCAACTGGCGGTATCGCGGGCCGACCTGATCATCGAAAACGGTGGGGGGTACGACTCTTTCATCGACTCCCTCATCGAGGCCAGTAACGCGAGCGCGCACGTCATCACGGCCGCCGAGTACTCGCACGACTGGCCGGAGAATGACGGTCACGCGGACGAGGAGCACGCGGACGAAGAGCACTCGGACGAGGCGCACGCCGAAGAAGAGCACGCCGAAGACGAAGATCACGCCGGCCACGATCACATCGAAGGTTTCAACGAGCACGTCTGGTACGACCCGCACACGATCGAGCACGTCGCCGAGGCGATCGCCGAAGAGCTGAGCGAACTCGACCCCGAGGGCGCCGAGACGTTCGAGACCAACGCCGCCGCATTCGTCGAGCAGATCGAGGGTCTCGAGGCGTCGCTCGCCGAGATCGAGGCCTCCGATGCCGGTGCCGAGGTCTTCGTCACCGAGCCCGTGCCCGTGTACCTGATCGCCGCCGCGGGGCTCGTGAACGTCACGCCGGAAGAGTTCAGCGAGTCCGTCGAAGAGGGCCAGGATGTCCCGCCCGCGACGCTCCTCGAATCGCTCGACCTGATCGAGTCGGGCACCGTGCGCGTCGTGATCGCGAACTCGCAGACCGGGGGAGCGGAGACCACGCAGGTGATCGATGCCGCCGAGGGTCGGGACATCCCGGTGCTCGAGTTCTCCGAAACGCTTCCGGAGGGCCAGACTTACATCTCGTGGATGCAGCAGAACATCGGCGCCCTGGCGGGCGCGCTCGCGGGGTGAGCGCCGACCATCCGCTCGTCATCGAGAACGCTGCCCTGCGTCGAGGTGACCGCGAGCTCTGGGCGGGCCTGGATCTGAGCGTCCGCGCGGGCGAGTTCATCGCCGTGCTCGGGCCGAGCGGCTCGGGCAAGACCACCCTCCTGCGGGCCATTCTCGGTCTCGACCGGCTGAGCGAAGGGACGATCACCGCTCTCGGCGAGCGTGTTCGCCGGCCGGGCAATCGGCGCATCGGGTACATCCCCCAGCAGCGCCCGCTCACCCGCGATGCAGCGCTCCGCGGTCGCGATCTCGTGGGCCTCGGGGTCAACGGTCACCGCTTCGGCATCCCGATTCCGCGGCGAGCCGATCGCGACCGCGTGGACCGACTGATCGAAGCCGTGGGGGCATCCTCCTTCGCCGATCGTCCCGTCGGAGATCTCTCCGGTGGCGAGCAGCAGCGGCTGCGCGCAGGCCAGGCGCTCGCCGACGATCCGCGGCTGCTGCTCTGCGATGAGCCGCTGACCAGCCTCGATCTCGCCAATCAGCAGGCCGTCACGTCGCTCATCGACCGGCACCGGCGTGAGACGGGTTCCGCCGTGCTGTTCGTGACCCACGACATCAACCCCGTGCTGAGTCGCGTCGATCGCATCCTCTACCTGGCCGGAGGGCGCTTCACGCTCGGAGCTCCCGAAGAGGTCATGGACTCGCGCGTGCTGTCCGATCTGTACGGAACGGAAGTGTCGGTGATCCGTGCGGGGAACCGCCTGATCGTGCTCGGCGCTCCGGACGCAGCCGAGGCGGACCACCATCACCACGACGAGGACGCGCTATGAACTGGGCTGACGTCTGGGATGCGATGTTCGGTGGCCTGGCCGACTACGGCGACATCCTCGCCCTCGTGTCGAACTCCGTCATCGCGGGCGCGGTACTCGGGCTCGTCGGTGGCTTGATCGGCGTCTTCATCCTGCAGCGGGACATGGCGTTCGCCGTGCACGGCATCAGCGAACTGTCCTTCGCGGCCGCCGCCGCCGCTCTGCTGATCGGCGCGGACGTCGTGATGGGGTCGATCTTCGGTTCTCTCATCGCGGCGGGATTGATCGGATGGCTGGGCGCCCGCGCACGCGATCGCAACTCGATCATCGGGGTGCTGATGCCCTTCGGGCTGGGCCTCGGCATCTTGTTCCTGTCGCTCTACAGCGGTCGCAGCGCCAACCGCTTCAGCCTGCTGACGGGCCAGATCGTCTCCGTGCAGTCGGGGCAGCTGGGCTGGCTCATCGGCATCAGCCTGGTGGTGCTCGCCGGAATCGTGCTCATCTGGCGGCCGCTGCGCTTCGACTCGCTCGACCCGCAGTCGGCGGCGGCGCGCGGGGTGCCGACGACCGCTGTCTCGCTGCTGTTCATGCTTCTGCTCGGCCTGATCGTCGCCGTCAGCGTGCACATCATCGGCGCCCTGCTGGTCATGGCGCTGCTGGTGACCCCCGCGGCGGCGGCCATGCGCATCGCCTCCGGTCCGCTGTCGGTTCCCCTCCTGGCCGCGACGTTCGGGTTCGTCTCCGCGGTCGGAGGCATCCTTCTGGCGATCGCGGGAACGCTTCCCGTGAGCCCGTACATCACGACGATCTCGTTCGCGATCTACGTCGTTTGTCGACTCGTCGGAAGCCGCCGCGAGAGGGTCACTCGGGCCCCGCGTTCGGGAACCTCCAAGCCGGCACACGCCTAGACTTCTCGCATGGCCAAGCGCAACACCTGGCAGCGCGAACGCGTGCGCGACGCCCTGGACGAATCCCCGGGCTTCGTCAGCGCGCAGTCGCTGCACGCACTGCTGCGCGACGAGGGCACGGGCATCGGCCTCGCGACGGTCTACCGTGCGCTCGCCGACCTGGCGGCCGAGGGCGACGCCGACAGCCTGCAGAGCCCCGAGGGCGAGAGCCTCTACCGCGCCTGCCAGTCGCCCGGTCATCACCACCACCTGATCTGTCGTTCGTGCGGCCTCACGGTGGAGATCGAGGGCAGCGACGTCGAAGAGTGGGCGCATCGCACGGCCGCACAGAACGGATTCACCGAGGCGGCTCACATCGTCGACATCTTCGGTCTGTGCGCGGCCTGCACGGCTGCGCGTGCGAGCGAGCGTGACGCGCAGTAGCGAGACGCGCGGTCGCGGGCACACCCACCTCGCTGGGGTCCCGACCGTCGGTCGACCGGCCGGTCGACCGCGCCGCGCCGCGCTGATCGGGGCCGCGATCGGCCTCGCCGCGATCGCCGTGCTGTTCGCGATCGACGCGTGGGCGCCGCAACTCTTCCCGAGTACCCTGCCGAGCCGCGCTCAGGACGGCTTCACGCTCGCCCTGTCGGTGCTGATCGAGTCCCTGCCGTTCATCATCCTCGGCGTCCTGCTGTCGGTCGTCGTGCAGGTGTGGGTGCCCCCGGGTCTGATCGAGCGATGGATGCCTCGCCGCGCGTGGGCTCGTCGTGCCGTCCTGTCCCTGCTCGGCATGCTGCTGCCTGTATGCGAGTGCGGGAATGTACCCCTTGCGCGCGGCTTGATGATCCGCGGGTTCTCCGTGCCGGAGACCCTGACGTTCCTCATCGCGGCCCCGATCGTGAACCCGATCGTGATCCTGACCACACACCAGGCATTCGGCTGGGACGGTGGAATCCTCGTCGCCCGGCTCGTGGGCGGATACCTGATCGCGAACCTGATCGGCTGGATCTACAGCCGCCACCCGGACCCGCAGGCGCTGCTCACCGCACGCTTCCGCGCCGAGTGCGCACACGACGAGCACCTCGACGGCTCGCGTATGCGCCGCAGCCTGGAGCTCTTCGTTCGTGAACTGCGCGCCGTCATGCCGGCCCTCGTTCTGGGTAGCGCCATCGCGGGCGCCGTGCAGGTCCTCGTCCCGCGTGACGTGCTGGTCGCCATCGGGTCGAACCCCGTGTTGTCGATCTTCGCGATGATCGCACTCGGGTTGACGGTTGCGATCTGCTCCAACGTCGACGCCTTCTTCGCGCTGTCGTTCGCGTCGACCTTCACCCCGGGATCGATCGTCGCGTTCCTGCTGGTCGGACCGCTCGTCGACGTCAAGATGCTCGCGCTGATGCGCACGACCTTCACGACCCGGACGCTCGCGGGCATCGTCGCCGTCGTCATCTCGGCAGCCTTCGTGATCGCGGTGGGGGTGAACCTCCTTGCGTAACGGCATGGCGCTCGGAACCCGCTGGCTCGGTGTCGGGCTCGCGACCGCGCTCGCCGTCGTGACGATCGGCCTGTGGGTGACCGGACGCATCGGTCTCTACATCAACCCGGATGCCGCGTGGTGGGCCGTGTCGATGTCGATCGTCTGCGTGGTGGGCGCCGTCTGGTCGTGCACGGTGCCGATCTCGCGTGATCACGAGCACGAGCACGAGCACGAGCACGATGACGATCACGAGGTCCCTGTGGTCCCTTCGACAGGCTCAGGGACCGAGGGTGCCCGTTCGGGGGCCGAGGGTGCCCGTTTCGGGGCCGAGAGTGCCCGTTCCACCGGCGAAGGCACCGGCGCGCGTCCCGTCGCGCTCCTCGCGACCGGTGTCGGTGCCGTGCTGGCATCGGGACTCGTGGTGCTCGCCGTCGTGATGCCCCCGGCATCTCTCTCCGCCGAACTCGCGCTCGCCCGCTCGAGCGGGGCACCCCCCGTGCTGTCCACCTCGGCGACGCTGGCGCTCGCGACATCCGACGACACCTCCGGCTTCGGCATCGGTGAATGGGCATCGCTGCTGTCGACGACGACCGATCCGGCCCGATTCGTCGGAGAGAGGGCGACGCTCACGGGCTTCGTCGGTCCCGACGGCGACAGCGACGGGTTCGCCCTGACCCGCCTCGTCATCGTGCACTGCGTGATCGACGCGCAGGCCGCGAACGTGCCCGTCGCGGAGCTCGCGGGGGGCGAAAACCTGTCGCCGGGCCAATGGGTCGAGGTCGAGGGTGAATTCGTCCGCGACGACGGGGGAGCGCTCGTGTTGCAGCCCGCGAGCGTGACGACGATCGATGAGCCCGGGGATCCGTATGAGTACTGACGCCCCTCGTTCTGTCCGCGCCCCGCGGGATCAGACTCGGGGTGCCGCTCGCCGCCGCCGCGCACGCTCCTCGTTCACACGTTCGCTCGCGCTCGTGATCGGCGCGCTCGTCGTCGTGGGCGCCGCCGGCGCGGCCTACAGCCTGACGCAGGGGCCTCGCGTCAGTACGGTCGCGATCAACGCGCTCTCGGTGGCCGAGGCGGCGGGGCAGCGGATCGTTTTCACCACAAATCAGCGCTTGGCTCCGATCGACCCCTCGCAGGTCACGATCGAACCGGCCGCCCCGTTCACGATCGAGGCATCCGGCCGCAACGTCGCCGTACAGTTCACCTATCCGCTCGATGCCGAGACCGAGTACACGGTGTCGGTCTCGGGCGTCGAAAGCGCCTCGGGCGGCCCGACCGCGACGATCTCGCACGACTTCGAGACGGGTACGCCGCCGATCTACGTGCTGCAGCGGCGCGACGGGGACGACGATGCGGTGTTCCTCACGAATCTCACCGGCGACCAAGCGGTCCCCGTCTTCACCCATCCGCAGATCGAGGACTACCGGGCATCCCGTGACGGCCTGGTCGTCGAGACGACGGATGGCTCGGGCGCCGCATCGCTCACGGGCATGGCGCTCGACGGGTCCGATCCCACGCCGTTCGCCGTACCCGGCGAGGGCACCATCGCGGGCCTGCAGATGGCCGACCACGACGGGCTCGTGGGGTACACATACACCGACCTGGACATCTCGGCGACCTCGGGAATCGAGTCCGCGCTGTTCATCTCGCGGCTCGGTGACCCCGACGCCGAGCCGGAGCGCATCGAGGTCGGCGCGGATCCGCGGGTCGTGGACTTCCTGTTCGTGCCGCAGACCTCGTCGCTCGTGGTGTTGACCTTCGATGGGCAGCTGCGCCTCGTCGACACCTCGCGGCCGGACGCGGAGCCCGTTCTGTTGGGCGGCGCCCTCGGGCTGTCGGGCATCGAGCGGGGGAGTGGGCGCGTCATCGCGGAGCAGTCCGACGGTACGGTGCTGATCGATCTGACGGACCTGAGCGAAACGCCGCTCCCGCAATCGGCGGAGCTCGACGCGCTCGGAATCCCCGGACCCGTGGTGCCCACCGTGCAGGGCAGGACCCTGCGGACTTTCACACAGATGGGCGAGGACGGCTATCCCGAGTCGCAGGCCGTGGGTCTGGTCGATGCCGCCGGAACCTTCGAGCCCGTGTTCGGGCTCGAGGACGGCGGCGACGCGGTCATGCAGACGTGCGGCTCGCCGAGCGGGAGCCATGTCGCGGTGATCGTCTCGCCCGATCTCGCCGACAATCCATACGACACCTACGCCCGCCCGCTCCCGTCGCGCCTCGAGACGCACATCGTCGACGTGCGCACGGGGGAGGAAGTCACGGTCATCGCGGGCACGGATATCTCGTGGTGCGCCGTGACGATCGGATGAGTCACCATCGGATGACCGACTACCGACCCGCGGCGCGCGAGGATCTGCTGGACGTGGCCCTCGTCGTGGCGCCCCGGCTGCTCGGCGCCCGGCTCACCACGCTGGTCGACGGGCAGCGTGTCTGCGTCCGCATCACCGAGGTCGAGGCGTACCACGGACTCGGAACCGGAGGCGTCAGCGACCCCGGTTCGCATGCGCGCATGGGGCAAACCCCGCGGAACGCGACGATGTGGGGCGAACCCGGACACCTCTACGTCTATCTCAGTCATGGAATCCACTCCTGCGTCAACGTCGTCGCGGGACCCGCGGGCGTGGCGGGCGGGTTGCTGCTGCGCGGGGGAGAGGTCATCGAGGGAGCGGATGTCGCTGGTGTGCGCCGGCCGGCTGCCCGACTCCCGCGGGATCTCGCCCGCGGACCAGGACGCCTCGGTCAGGCGCTGGGCCTCAGGCATCCGATCCACGACGGAATCGACGCGATCGCCGGGGCGGCGCCATGGCCGCCCGAGCGGGCCGGAGCCGTCGCCCGCCTCGACCTGGCGCGCGAACCGGTGCGCGACGTGTCGCGCGGCCCCCGTGTCGGCGTAGCGGGCGTCGCGGGCACGAGCGCCTTCCCGTGGCGGTTCTGGATCACCGGCGACCCGACCGTTTCGGTGTTTCGCCCCGGACGCGGCGCCGTCGAGAGCTGACGCCTACCGCGGTCGGCGGGATGGGCGCGCAGACACGCCGTGCTAGGATCATTGTTTGTCTGCGCGCTTTCCCGTGCGCAGTTCGTGCCCAATCGTCCCCTTCGAGCCGGAAACGGTTCCTTCGGGCGTGGGCGCAGACAAGGGATCTTGGGTGAGGCCGTCCGGTCTCACGGTATTGAAGGAGAAATCACTATGGCAGCAGTGTGCCAGGTGACAGGAGCCGTTCCCGGCTTCGGTCACTCGATCAGCCACTCGCACCGCCGGACGAAGCGTCGCTTCGACCCGAACGTGCAGAAGAAGACGTACTTTGTTCCGTCGCTGGGCCGCAACATCAAGCTCAACGTTTCGGCCAAGGGCATCAAGGTCATCGACGCGCGGGGCATTGAGTCCGTCGTCAAGGACCTCATCGCGAAGGGTGTGAAGCTCTAATGGCGAAGAAGGCTCAGGACGTACGTCCGATCATCAAGCTGCGTTCGACCGCCGGCACGGGATACACCTACGTGACGCGCAAGAACCGCCGCAACAACCCCGACCGCATCGTGCTGAAGAAGTACGACCCCGTTGTGCGCAAGCACGTCGAATTCCGCGAGGAGCGCTAAACATGGCGAAGAAGAGCAAGATTGCTCGCAACGAGCAGCGCAAGGTCATCGTCGAGCGCTACGCCTCGCGTCGCGCCGAGCTGAAGAAGGCCCTGGTCGACCCGACCTCGACCGACGAGCAGCGCGAAGAGGCCCGCCTGGGCCTGCAGAAGCTGCCCCGCAACGCGTCGCCCGTGCGCGTGCGTTCGCGCGACGTCATCGACGGCCGCCCCCGTGGTGTGCTGACGAAGTTCGGCATCTCGCGTGTGCGTTTCCGCGACATGGCCCACCGTGGCGAGCTGCCCGGTGTGACCAAGTCGAGCTGGTAACCACAGCATTCGGTCGAAAGGGCGGGGATTCTTCGGAGTCCCCGCCCTTTCGCATGCCCGCGGCGGTCGCAGGAGCGGACCGCAGAAGCGGCGGGAGGGTGCAACACGGGTCACATTCGTCACTCGAGCACCGAAAACACCTCGAAGTTGGCCAAATACCCGCGGAAAGCCGCGGAAATACGCGGCGGACGGCGGTTCGCGGGGTAGATTCGACGCGGTCGATCGACCAGCCGGGCCGAACGGTCCGGTCACGTTTACATGAGGCGGCGCTTCGGCCGCCGCTGGAGGGTAACCCCATGGCTGACAAGTCCATCACCAAGACCGAGCTCGTCGCGAGCATCGCCAGCGCCACCGGCGAGAGCCAGGCCACGGTTTCGCGCGTCGTCGACGGTCTGTTCACGACCGTCGCCGAGGCCGTTGCCAACGGCACGAAGGTTTCGATCCCGGGCTGGCTCGCGTTCGAGCAGGTCGACACGGCCGCTCGCACCGGACGCAACCCGCAGACGGGCGCCGAGATCAAGATCGCCGCTGGCAAGCGCGTCAAGGTCACCGCGGGCTCGAAGCTCAAGGCTGCAGCGAAGTAGTCAGAGGTTCACAGAGGGAGGATGCCGCACTCGCGGCATCCTCCCTCTGTCTTTCCCGGGCGCGGCCGGGCGTGCATACCGCCGCCTAGGCTGGATGGGTGAGCCCCCGAACCCTGCGCGTAGCCGGGCCCGTGATCCTCGCGGTCACCGCCCTCGCCGCCGCCATTGTGGCGCTCGTCTATGGCGGAGGCGCGGACGCTCTCCTCGTGGGGGACCCCGGTCCCGTCGTGCGATGGGGTCTTCCGATCGCCAACCTCGGCGTGAACCTCGGTGCCGCCGCGATGGCCGGGTCGCTCGTTCTCGCCCTGTTCGCGCTGCGCGCCGGTGACACCGAGTTCGATACGGCTCTCGATCTCGCGTCGATCGGCGCGGCGGTGTTCACGATCTCGGCGGGCGCGACGGGCTACCTGACGTTCTTGAACGCCTTCAACGCCACCCCCAGCGCCGATGCCGTGTTCGGCCAGCAGCTGGGCCGCTTCCTGCTCGATCTGGATCTCGGCCGCGCATGGCTCATCACGACGCTGGCCGGTGCCGTCATGACGGTGCTCGCCTTCGCGGTGCGCTCATGGACCTCCACTCTGCTGGTGGGGATCCTGGGCCTCGCGGCCATCGTGCCGATGGCGACGACGAGCCACGACGGTGCCGCCGCCAACCACACCGCGGCCGTCACGACGCTGGCGCTCCACATCGTCGGTGCCGCCGTGTGGCTCGGCGGTCTCGTGCTGCTGGTCGTCTTGCGTGCCTCATCGACGCCCCAGCGAATGGCACACGTGCTTCCGCGCTACTCGAGCATCGCGCTGGTCGCCTTCATCGTCGTCGCCCTCTCCGGCTACGCGCGCGCGGCCCTCGGACTCGGCTCGTGGGAGGCCCTCCTTTCCGCCTATGGCGTGATCATCGTGGTGAAGGTCGCGGCGTTGTTGGCCATCGGCGTGCTCGGCGCGCTGTACCGCCGCCGCCTCATCTCACGGATGGGCGAAGTTACGGCCGCGCGAACCTTCTGGAGCCTGATCGCTCTCGAGCTGGCCTTCATGGGGATCGCGAGCGGGGCCGCGGCGGCGCTCGCACGAACGGCGCCGCCGATCGGAGACATCCCGATCACCGACCCGACCCCCGCAGAGACTCTGACCGGATCGCCTCTTCCGCCCGAACTCGGCCTGACGCAGTGGCTCACGGTGTGGGACATCGATCTTCTGTGGGTTCTGGTGTGCGGCTTCGCGCTCTTCTTCTACCTGGCCGGGACGGTGCGGTTGCACCGGCGCGGCGACGCGTGGCCGATCTACCGCACGATCAGCTGGTGCGCAGGCATCCTGCTGCTGTTCTGGGTCGTCTGCGGGCCCGTCGCCGCGTACGAGAACTACCTCTTCAGCATCCACATGGTGGGGCACATGCTGCTGACCATGGCGATCCCCCTCCTGCTCGTGCCGGGGGCGCCGGTCACGCTCGCGGCGCGGGCGATCCGCAAGAGAGATGACGGAACGCGCGGTGGCCGGGAGTGGATCCTGTGGACGGTGCACACACCCGTGGCGCGGGTGCTCACCAACCCTCTGGTCGCGGCGGCGCTGTTCATCGGCTCGCTCTGGGTGTTCTACTACACCGACATCTTCCGGTGGGCGCTGAACGACCACCTCGGGCACCTCTGGATGATCGCCCATTTCGTCATCACGGGGTACCTGTTCGTGCAGTCGCTCATCGGCATCGATCCGGTGCCTTACCGCCTGCCGTACCCATTCCGGCTGATCCTGTTGATCGGCATCATGGCGATGCACGCGTTCTTCGGCATCTCGATCATGTCGCAGTCCGGTCTGATGCTCGCCGACTGGTTCGGGTCGATGGGCCGGACCTGGGGCGTGCCGCCGCTCGAGGATCAGTACATCGGCGGGGGCGTCGCCTGGTCGGTCGGTGAGATCCCGACACTGATTCTCGCCATCGCCGTGGCGATCCAGTGGAGCCGCAACGACGATCGCGCCCAGCGCCGCCGCGATCGCCACGTCGACCGGGTCGGCGACGATGAACTGGATGCCTACAACGCCCGGTTGGCCGCGCTCGCCGACCAGGATGCCCGCGTGGATGCCGGGACCGGCGGGACCGTCACTCGGCCTCCGGCGACCCCACGAGGATAGAGGCCGAGCCGTCGGGTAGGACGGTGATCTCGGCATCGAGGCCGAAAGTGACGTCCTCTTCCACCGTTCGCACCGAGCCGTCGAACAGCGAGCGGATGTCGACGCTGATATGGGCCACGGCCTCCACCGGCGGCATGGCCCAGCCGGCGTCGTCCGGGACGAGCGTGACGGTGGGGTAGGTGACGATCGACCACGTGGGCAGGTTGGCGATACGGTTCTGCACCACGAAGCCGAAGGGGCACGCGGTGGGCTGCAGCACCTGTTGGGTGGCGCAGTCGTCCAGGAACGAATCGACCCGTTCTTGGACGACGCCCACGAACTCCGCCGTCGGTTCGGCCTGAAGCTCGAGCGGAACGCGTGCGAGCGGCGCATCGGCGAGCACGTCGGTTCCGGTCGTCTCGGCGATCGCGGTGTCGACCGAGACGCGGTAGAGCCCGGGGGAGAACACCAGGAGTGCTACGGGATCGAGCGGGGGTGCGTCCAAGCCGAGAGGGGAGACCTGCCGCTTGTCGATCGTGAACCCGTTGACCTCGAACGCCATCGACCCCCGCACGGTGACGTCGATCACCGCAAGAGGACTTTCGGTGAAACGCCACGAGGGCAGGATGCCCGTCCATCCGTCCTGCTCGACCGTGAATGTCGACGTGCCCGCGTTGCCGCCGGCGCGGAAGCCGATCGTCACCTCGACTCCGCCGTCGCCCACATGCTCGGCGACGGGGTGAATGTCGCTCAACGCGCTGAGGGCGGCCCGGCGCAGCAGAGCGTCGGACGCCGTTTCGGGCAGGCCCGCGTTCGCGAGATGGGTTGCATCGACTGCCACCCCCGGTACTTCGAGAGCATCGGCGGCGCGGCCCGCCGCGATCAAACCGACGTAGCGCTCGACGAAGGCGCTGGGGCCCCAGAACTGTTGGTAAAGCGTCGCCCAGCCCGCGCCGAGGGCTGCGATCAGCAGAACACCGACGACCGCGAGGATCGCGAGTTCGGTGGAGAGGCGCGAGCGCCGGGGCGTTCGCCCTGCGCGCCTCGCACTGCGCCGTGAACGTCGGTCGGTCCCGCCCGGCGCACGGACGTCGGCCGCGTCCTGCGCGCCCCTGTCTCCAGCCCCCTCGTTCACCTGGCCAGTTTAGGCGGCGGTCTTCACGGACCCGGCCGGGCCGGACGAAGGAGTACCGCGGCGCGCATAGCATGTTGCAGTGACCACGCCGCTACTGTCCTCAGAACAGGACGCGTTGTTCCGTCGCATCGAGGACACGAACGACCACATCTTCGTCACCGGCCGAGCCGGAACCGGTAAGTCGACGCTGCTGCAGCATTTCGCCGCGAACACAGCCAAGCAGATCGCGGTCTGTGCCCCGACGGGCGTGGCGGCGCTGAACGTCGAGGGCCAGACGATCCACTCGCTCTTCCGCCTCCCCATCGGGTTGATCGCGGATCAAGAACTCGAACAGCCGGAGGCGACGCGCAAAATCCTGGGCGCGATCGACACCTTGGTCATTGATGAGATCTCGATGGTCAACGCGGATGTCATGGACGGCATCGACCGCTCACTTCGTCAGGCTCGGGCGCGCCGCGGCGAGCCGTTCGGCGGGGTCCAGGTCGTGATGTTCGGGGACCCGTATCAGCTCGCGCCCGTGCCGCCGCGGGGCGATGAGCTCGCCTACATCCGCGACCATTACCGCTCGTTCTGGTTCTTCGACGCGCACGTGTGGGCCGGCGCAGACGCGGGCAGCGGCCAGGGGAGCGCGCTCGCCGGCTTCGGGGACCTCGGTCGCTATGGCTCGGAGCTGAACGTGCACGAACTCGTCGACATCCATCGCCAGTCCGACGTCGCGTTCAAGGCGATGCTGAACGCGGTGCGCTACGGACGCGTCACGGCCGATATCGCGGGCGTGCTGAACGGCATGGGCGCTCGAACGCCCCCCGCGCCAGAGGCATCCGAAGCCCCCACCATCACTCTCGCGACGCGCAACGACCGCGTTTCGGCGATCAACCGCAAGCACCTCGAGGCACTGCCCGGACGATCGCAGACCGCGATGGCCGAGATCACGGGGGATTTCGGTCGTGGAGAGGGCGCCTATCCCGCCGACGTCGAACTGCAGATCAAGGTAGGCGCGCAGGTCATGTTCCTGCGCAACGACATCGCCTCGTTCGGTGAGGCACCCCGCTGGGTGAACGGCACGATCGGCACCGTGACGCGCATCACCGGCGGAACGGTGCGGGTCGAGGTGGATGGTCGCGAACACGACGTCGAGCCGGCGGTGTGGGAGAAGTACCGATACAACTACTCGCCGCTGACCAAACGCATCTCGCGCGAGATCGTGGCCGAGTTCCATCAGTTTCCGTTGCGACTGGCGTGGGCGGTGACGATCCACAAGTCTCAGGGCAAGACGTACGACCGAGCCGTGATCGACCTGGGTCAGGGGGCGTTCGCGCCGGGTCAGACGTACGTCGCGCTCAGTCGGCTGACGTCCCTCGAGGGTCTGTACCTTTCGCGGCCGCTTCGGCCGAGCGACATCCGTGTCGATCCGGATGTCGAACGCTTCATGCGCTCCGTCCGGGCCTGAGCGTCAGGCGACGGACCCCCTCAGGCGACGGATGCCTCGGTGCGCGCGCGTTCGAGGTCCTGGAACAGGTCGGTGTTGAACTGGTACGCCCGCAGCACTTCGTCGACGACGCGCTCACGTTCTTCGTCGTCCCACGGCGCTGCGTCCAGCTGCTCGCGATAGACGTCCTTGAAGGCGCGGGGGTCGGCGATGTCGTCGAAGACGTAGAAGCCGACGCCGTTGGTCTCGAACCCGAACCGTCGCTGCATGATGCGTCCGATGAAGATCCCGCCCGAGAGGTCACCGAGATAGCGCGTGTAGTGGTGTGCGATGAACCCGCCCGGCCAGGTCGATCCCACCTCTTCGATGCGAGCGACGTACCGCTCGGTGGTGGGGAGCGGGTGGATGCTGTCGGCCCAGTCGGGTCCGACGAGGAACTCCAGGTCCGCCTCGAGCGCCGGTAACCGTGTCAGTCGCTCGCTGATGAAGGGTGCCGCGACGGGATCTGCCGACATCCGCCCCGCAGCAGTCTCGAGGGCCCGATAGATGAAGTAGTGCTGCGCGACGAGCGAGATGTAGTCGTCGCGCGTGCCCTCGCCCTTGAGCAGGCCGGACATGAAACCTTCGCCCTCGCTCGCGGAGTGGGCACCGCTGGAGCGCTGACGGAGCAGGGTGGAGAACGGTACGACGTTCGACATGCAGACAGCATAGCGGGCGAATTTAGGATGCCCTAAGTTAATTTCACGCGTGGGGGCGCGGTTCGATTCCGAGCTCTGCGCAGGCCGCGTCGTACAGCGCGACGACCTCGCGGCGTACCTCGGGACGTGCGCTGATCGGGGCGCCCAGCCACGGCACGCGCAACGCCGAAGCGGTACCCGCGGCATCCGTGACACTCCACTCGGCACCATCGCCGTCGAAACCGGTCATGACAGCCCCCACCGCCGCCGGGTGGCCGAAGGCGCGCGCGATCAGAAGGTTGTCGTCGTTGTGATCGCTGTTCATGTGGTGCAGCACCGCCGAAACGGTGGCGTCATCGAAAGCATGCGGCATTCGCACAGCTTAGGACGGCCGGGCGTGATGGAACCGTGACATCGAAGCCATAAACTTCTGAGGACGACGCCGGAGGTGAGCATGGCCGCACGATGGACGCGTCGGCGTGCCCTCGGTGCCACAGCGGCGCTGTTGGCCATGACTCTGGGCCTCGCGGGATGTGCCCCCGACGGTCCCCAGAACGTCGACTTACCGGCGCAGGCAGACGCCGCCCTCGCGGATGACGTCGTCGCTCAGTTGGACGAGGCCGTCCGCAGTGCGATGGCGGCCACCGCGTCCACGGGCGCCATCGCCGGGGTGTGGTCGCCCTGGAGCGGCAGTTGGGTCTCGGCGATCGGGACGGATGCGACGGGATCCGCGCTCACGTCCGATATGTCCTTCCGTGCGGCCGATGTGACCCGCATGATGACGTGCGACGTGCTCTATGCAATGGTCGACGACGAGCTCGTCGCTCTCGACGATTCGGTCGTCGATTACGTCCAGGGCGTCCCCTCGCTCGAGGCCGTGACGCTGCTCGATCTGTGCAACGGCACGGGCGGCATCGGGGCATACGAGCCGGTCGTCGGCGCGTCGTGGGTCACCAACCCGGAGCGGGTGTGGCACCCGCTGGAGATCGCATCGTTCGGCGTCGGCCAGCCGCGGTCCGCGGTCGGTACCGAGTACCGCGGCGCGGACTCCGGCTATGTACTGCTCGGTATGGCTCTCGAACGGGCATCGGGTGAGACGGCGGCCGAGCTCTACGACCGCTACATCTTCACCCCTCTCGCCCTCGACGACACCACGCTGCCGGGCACGCGGGCGGCCCTTCCGGGTACGCTTCCGCTGCACGGCTATCGCATCCTCTCGAACGCGGACGGATCGCTCGCGTGTGATGCGCCATTGGATGTCTCGACCCTGTCCTCGTCCGTCGGCTTCACGGACTCGGGTGTCGTGTCGACCGTGACCGATCTCGGCCGCTACGTGCAGGCCGCGGCGGTCGGAGCGCTCGCGCCGGAATCCGCCGAAGGCCGCTGGTCCGCTCCGCTACCCGTGTACGCCGGAGCGCCGGCGTGGTTCACGGCGACGGGCGGAGCACTCCAGGCGGGGTCGCTCATCGGCCAGTACGGTGGACTGCCCGGCTACCTCACGGCCGCATTTGCCGATCCCGAGACCGGAATGACCGTCGTCGTCGTGCTCAACAACTCGACCGCCCCGGCCCAGGTGATCGGAGATCTCGCCTTCGAGCTGGCCGCGATCGCTTCCAAGGCCCCGGCCGCCTCCGGCGCGACGGCACCCGAGTTCGGGCTGCCCTGGACCGCACAGCAGTACCACGACGCGATCAACCAGACGAACATCTGCCGGTGAGCCGGGCGCCCCTCGGCCGCTCCGGCGCCGTGGCGCTCGTCGTCGGCGGCCTGGCGTGCCAGGAGTTGGGGGCGTCGCTCGCCGTCTTGCTGTTCCCCTCGACCGGACCACTCGGCATGGTCATGTTGCGCCTGGTCTTCTCGGCGATCCTGTTGTTCGCGATCGCGCGTCCGTCGCTGCGGGGACGGAGTCCGGGGGCGTGGCGAGCCGTCGTCGCCTTCGGGCTCGTGCTCGCCCTGATGAACGGCTTCTTCTACCTGGCGCTCGAGCGCTTGCCGCTCGGTGTGACGGTGACGATCGAGGTGCTGGGCCCGCTTGCCCTGTCGGTCATCGTCGCGCGCCGGCTTTCGGCCTGGCTCTGGGCGGTCGTGGCACTCGCGGGCGTCGTGCTTTTAGCGGGCGGTGGCTGGGACGACCTCGACCTGCTCGGTGTGTTGTTCGCGCTTGCCGCGGCGGCATGCTGGGCCGGATACATCCTGTCGTCGGCGCGGGTCGGTCGTGAGTTCTCGCAGCTCGACGGCCTGGCCATCGCGATGGGCATCGGCGCGGTCGTCGCGCTTCCGTTCGGGATCGCGGACGCCGGCGCGGCCCTGCTGAATCCCGTGACGCTGGGACTCGGGGCTGCCGTCGCGGTGCTGTCATCGGCGATTCCGTATGCGCTCGAGTTGACCGCGTTGCGTCGGCTCCCGGCATCCGGGTTCGCCATCCTGATGAGTCTGGCCCCCGCCGCCGCGACGCTTGCCGGGTGGATCCTGCTCGGGCAGATGCTCACGCCGCTGGAGCACGTCGGCATCGCGCTCGTGATCGTCGCGAGCATCGGTGCGGTGCGTGCGAGCGGTCTCGCGGCGGATGCGGCGGCTCAGCCCGTCGGCTGAGGCCCGTGCGAATCGTCGAGCGCACGACGTGCGCCCGAGCGCACCCCTTCGACACCGCGCCGAGGTCGTGCGCTCGAGTCGAGGTCGTGCACTCGCGCAGGGGGACAGTCAGCTCGGAGGGGCCATCCCCGTCAGGACCTCGACCAGGTGCGGCCCGAGGGGGCGGTCGATCTCGCGCACGAAACGCGTGCGGTGCCCGTCGTGGTGCAGGTCGCCCAGACGCTGATTGCGCAGGTCGGCGATCGTCTGTCCACGGCCCGGACCATCGCTCGTGTCGACCGTGATCGGCACGAGGGGAGCACGGGTCGCCGTGACATCGCCGACGGCGAGCGCGGCAGCGAGCGGGTCGTGCAGGGCACACATCCGTCGCCCGTAAGTGGGTTCGTAGAAGTCGAAGTAGTGGTCGAGGATCTGACCGAGCGCGCGGGGGAAGGGCGCCGCCGCCGCGAGGAGGGTGTTGCGGTCTGACTCTTCGAGCGTGTGCTCCATCGTCACGTCGAGCGGCACGAGGGTGACGTCCCAGTCCGCGGCGAACACCTCGGCCGCGGCCTCGGGGTCGTTGCCGATGTTGGCTTCGGCGACCGGGGTGATGTTGCCCGCGGCGACCCCCGCGCCGCCCATGATCGTGACGGAACGGATGCGTTCGGTCAGAGTCGGGTCGGCCTGCAAAGCCAGCGCGAGGTTCGTGAGCGGGCCGATCGCGACGATTTCGAGGTCGCCCGCGTATTCGTGCGAGAGCTCGAGCAGCAGGTCGACGGCGTGGCCGTCGCGCGGGGCGCGGGTGCTGCGCGGCAGGTCGACATCCCCGACCCCGTTCGCGCCGTGCACGTGGGGCGCGCCGCCGCCGAAGCCGTGACTGAGGTGGTCGTGGGCGCCGATCGCGACCGGCACATCCGGTTGTCCCGCCAGCGCCAGCAGGTCGAGGGTATTGCGCGCCGCGGGCGCCGAGGCCAGGTTGCCGCTCACGGTGCCGATGCCGACGAGTCGAACGACGGGCGAAGCGAGCAGGTACCCGAGCGCGACGGCGTCGTCGACGCCCGTGTCGCAGTCGAGGTAGAGGGGGCGGGGCGTGGGGGCGATGATGTTCTCCTTGCGGGGCCGAGGGCTCACTGGGTTATACCCCGGGAAGGGTGGCGTCGGCAAAACGGGGGAGTGACGCCCGGAGGGTGATGGAATGGCCGGTATGGTCCTTCCTTCTCTCGCACCCCTCGCCGTCGTCGGCAGCATCAATGTCGACCTGACCGCGAGCGTGTCGCGACTGCCCGGACCGGGCGAAACGGTTCTCGGCGGAACCCTTGCCCGTGAGCCCGGCGGCAAGGGGGCGAATCAGGCCGCGGCGGCAGCGCGACTCGGCGCGTCGGTGCGGATGATCGGATGCGTCGGCGACGACACCGACGGTCGCTGGATGCTCGAGGGGCTCGCGAACGCGGGGGTCGACGTCAGCGGCGTGTGGCTCGGCGATGAAGCAACCGGAACGGCGCTCATCACGGTCGACGCGGAGGGAGAGAACCAGATCGCCGTCTGCCAGGGCGCGAATGCGGATGTCTCGCTGCTCGGTGTCTCGTTCGAGCCCGCGGAGGCGGTGCTCGTCCAGCTCGAGATCCCGATGGAGATCGTGGTCGACCTTGCCGCGTCCGTGCCCGGCTTCCTCGCCGTGAACGCGGCCCCCGCCTCGCCGTTGCCTACCGCGGTGGTCGAGCGGGCGGATCTGATCATCGTCAACGAGACCGAGTTCGCCCTGCTGCCGGAGGTCGCGCGGGCGCGCACGGTCGCCGTGACATACGGCGCGGACGGTGCGGCGCTCCGGCGCAATGGGGTCGAGGTCGCCCGGGTCCCCTCTCCTCGGGTCGAGGCGGTCAGCTCGGTCGGGGCGGGGGACGCGTTCTGCGCTGCCCTGACCCTGGCGTTGCATTCCGGCTGGGATGACGAGGCAGCGCTCGCGGCTGCTTGTGCCGTCGGAGCCGACGCGGTGCGGCATCCGTCGGCGCAGCCCCCGCTTCTGCCTCTGGCGAAGTACGCGGCGGGCTGAGGCTGTTCTCGATCGAGTCACCGAGCCGGGGTTACGGTAGCCCCATGGATCTGCAGCTTCGCGACCGCGTCATCCTCGTCGTCGGCGGCCACGGCCTCATCGGTAGTGCCGTCGTCCGCCAGCTGAACGAGGAAGGCGCCATAGCCGTTCCCGCATCACGGAGCGCGGCGGAAGGCCTCGTCATGGACGCCGCCGACGACACATCGGTGGCGGCGGGGATCGCGCACGTCATCGAGACCCACGGCCGCCTGGACGGCGTCGTTGTCGCGGCCGCACCGAGTGCACGAACGATGGATCCGTCGAAGAACTCCGAGCCCGGACAGGTGCGGGACGCCGTCGACGGGAAGGCGCTCACGTTCCTCCGGGTGGCCAACGCCGCGCTCGAGCACATGCGCGATCGCGGGTATGGACGCATCGTCGGTATCAGCGGACAGAACGCGTACGTGACCGGGAACATCGCCGGATCGGTCAGGAACGCGGCGCTCATCCTCACCGCGAAACACCTCGCGGATGAGACGGCCGGAACCGGCGTGACCGTGAACGTCGTGAACCCCGGCATCGTGTCGGACGATCCATCACCGGATGTGCCCGTGGGCACGAGTGGCCAGTCGACGCCCGCCGACACGGCACGGCTCGTGACCTTCCTGCTCTCGCCACTTTCCGGGACCGTGAGCGGTGAGTCCATCGCGGTGGGTCATCGCACGAGAGGCTTCACCCACCTCTGACCTTCCGTCGGACTCGTCGCCCCAGAGTCGGATTCAGAGTTGCGTGCCGGCGATGCCGAACGTGTCGCACGCGGTCACGCCGTTGTCGTACCCGACGTCGAACCACCGCTGGCGCTGTTCGCTCGAGCCGTGTGTCCAGCTCTCGGGATTGACGGCGGCGCCCGACTGCTGCTGAATGTGATCGTCGCCGACCGTGGCGGCGGCGTTCAGCGCATCGGCGACCTGGGCCCGAGTGGGCGTCTCGAGGTACGGGGTACCGGTCTCGTCGTCGGCCTCCGTCATGCCTGCGACCCACGCGCCGGCGAAGCAGTCGGCCTGCAGTTCCGTGCGGACCCCGTTGCTGTCGGGCCCGGTGCCATTACTCGGGTACTGCTCGAAAATGCCCGTCAGAGCCTGGACATGATGGCCGTACTCGTGGGCGAGGACGTAGAGCTGGGCGAGCGGACCCGCCGACGCGTCGAACCTGTCCCGCAGCAGGCCGAAGAACGTGGGATCGACATAAACGGTCTCCTCCGGCGGGCAGTAGAACGGGCCTGTCGCGTTCGAGGCCGTGCCGCAGGTGGTCGGAGTGGAGCCGTCGACGATGATCAACGTGGGCGCGCGATAACCCTCCAATTCGCCGGCCCAGAACTCGTCGAGCGCGAGAGAGGCGGAGGCGAGACGGCAGTCGTCGCGGGCATTGGCGTCCTGTCCCGTCTCGCAGCTCTCGATCGCTGTCCCTTCCGAGCCGGCGCCCGGCGCCGTGCCCCCGCCACCCAGCAGTGACGAGAGGTCGGCGCCCGTGAAGAGATTCACCAACAGCACGACGACCGCTCCGAGGCCCACCACGCCGCCCCCGGCGATGGCGGCGCCTCTGCCCCGCCGCCTCGCTCGATTGCCGCCGACACGGGCGTTGTCATTGAAGGTCACTCGCTCAGATTAGGGCGACGCGGGGCTGCAGTCACCGCGCTTGACAAGCCGCCCGCTCGCGAGCCAGGGACGACGTGCGACTCGACGGATTATCGGCACGCCCCGCAGCCGACCTCGTCTTCCGTGCCACCGCATCGGATCAAGAACTCAACGCCTTGAACCGCGCCGTGTACGAGGGACTCTTCTCCTACTCCGGCACCCTGGCGGGCGAGGCGGTGAGCGGATATGCGTGGGGCGAGATCCAGGGCGTGCCTCCGGCGGGCACCCCCGTTCCACCCCACTGCTAGTCCGCGTCGGTTCCTGCGGCACCCACACGAAAGCCCCGCCGCGCGGCCTGTGGCCACACGTCGGGACTTGGAGGGGCTGACGGGAATCGAACCCGCGCTATCTGCTTGGGAAGCAGAAGTTCTGCCATTGAACTACAGCCCCGGAACGCCTCGCGGCGCCCCGCCAGCCTAGCAAACGGTCGCTGCGGCCCTCGCGCTGTTCGTCATTCAGTCTCGACGACTCGAGCCGGTCGCCGGTGAGCCCAAGATCCGCGTGATCTCGGGGAATGCCGCGCGGGCCGGTTCGCGGAGACTGAATTGCGAACGCGGTCCGCTCGGTAGGCTGAGGCCGTGCTGCTCTCGGATCGCGACATCAAGCTCGAACTCGACGCGCGGCGGATCGGCCTCGAGCCCTACGACCCGCAGATGGTCCAGCCATCCAGCGTCGACGTGCGCCTCGACCGGTACTTCCGGCTGTTCGACAACCACAAGTACCCGTTCATCGACCCGGCAGAGGATCAGCCAGAGCTGACCCACCTGATCGAGACGGCGCCGGATGAGCCGTTCATCCTGCACCCGGGCGAGTTCGTGCTGGGCAGCACCTTCGAGCTCATCTCGCTCCCCGACGACGTCGCGGCCCGACTCGAGGGCAAGTCGTCGCTCGGACGCCTCGGGCTCCTCACGCACTCGACCGCGGGGTTCATCGACCCCGGATTCTCGGGCCACGTCACGCTCGAGCTCTCGAACGTCGCGACCCTCCCCATCAAGCTCTGGCCGGGCATGAAGATCGGGCAGCTCTGCTTCTTCCGCCTGTCGTCCCCGACCGAGAACCCCTACGGCTCCGGTCCCTACGGCAACCGGTATCAGGGTCAGCGCGGGCCCACCGCATCCCGGTCGTTCCAGAACTTCCACCGCACCGACGTCGGCGTGACCGACTCGGGCGCCGTCGGAGGCTGACGCCCGAGCGATCTCGACGCGCGAGAGGACGCAACATGCCGTGTCGTCGCGTTGGGCGACGGCATGTTGCGTCCTCTCGGTGAGGGGCTAGGCCGGGTCAGGATGCCTCGGCGCGATCCTTCGCGGCGCGGAACCCCGCGTCGAAGCCGCGTTCGAAGGCGCGTTCCGCGTGGCGCTCGCCGCGGTGACCGCCGCGCCGGTGCTCGCGCGGGCCGCAGTGCTCGTGGGCGCCGTGGTGTTCCCCGCGTGGCCCGAAGCCGAAGCCGAAGCCGGGGCCGGATGCTGGGTCCATGCCTGGGGCGGAGCCCGGACTGCCCGCCGGGCCGAACCCGGCGCCGAAGCCGTGGCGTGCGCCCGGCCCGAAGCCGCGACGTCCGTGACGGCGTCCGAACCGGGGCATCCGCTCGCCTTCGTCCCCACCCAACTCGCGGGCGATGGCTTCGAGCGACGCGGTCATCGTGGCGTAATCCTCGGGGCTCACGGCGCTCGAGACGCGCTCGCGGATGCCGTCGACGATCCCGCCCAGGCGAGCCTTCGCGGCACGTCCCTCGTCGGTGAGCGCCCAGGCATCGTCGGCGCGGGCGACCCAGCCGCGTTCGGCCAGGGCACGCAGGCGCTTGCCTCCGCGTCCCTGGACGCGGGAGGCGAGCCAGCCGGGCACGTCGACGTCGCCGGACACCGCGTTCAGCAGCATCCAGTCGCGCCGGTCGACGTCCTCGGCGGCGAGCGCATTCGCGAACTCGCGCGTGATCATGGCGTCGACGGCGCGCAGCCAGTAGCCGAGGGGGAGGGGCCGGGTCGGGCGGTCGTCGTCGGAGGCGCCGTCCGGTGTGTTCTGTGTGTCGTTCATGGGAAGTCCTTTCGGGTGTCCGGGAACAGCCGGACTCTTTGCATGTCATGTGGCATGTGCATGTACTGTGACATGGAAATGGATGCATGTCAACTCACATGTAAGTTAGGGCCATGGCCCACGACGATTCCCCGCGCGACACCCGACCCGGGCAGGGTGGCGATGATGCCGACGCGATCGCCGCCGCCCTCGCCCGCCTGCGCGGACGACGGATGCCCAAGCCGCCGTGGGGCGAGGAGGGACCGCATCGCGGCCCGGGCATGCGGGGAGGCGCGGGCTGGATGCGGGGCGCACCGCACCGCGGTGAACACCCCCACGCGGGCTCCCCGCCGTGGGTTCCGCCTCGCCTGGGTGGCCCCGCGCGGATGCGCCTGCTCGAGACGCTGGCCCAGGCATCCGGTCCGCTCTCAGTCGGCGAGATCGCCGACGCTATCGGCGTCGATCAGCCCCGGGCGTCCCGCCTGGTGCAGCAGGGCGTCGAGCTCGGCGTTGTGCGTCGCGAGGCGGACCCCGACGACGCCCGGCGCACGCGTGTCGCGCTGACGGATGCCGGTGCGGCCCTCGTCCGCGGCTTCCGCGGCGACCGGCGTGAGGCGGTCGACCGCGCCCTCTCGACGTTCACGGATGCCGAGCGGGCCGACCTCGCCCGGTTGCTGACCAAGCTCGCGGACGGCTGGCCGCAGGGCTGAGGCCGGGACATCCGTTCGGCCAACCATCACGAACGGACGCGACGCGCCGTGTGCGGCCGACGTGTAGCGGCGAGTCGCGACCGTTCGCGCGCCGAACCGGGCCGCGTGTGCCGGTCAGTTCGTGCCGCGCGGCGCCGGCAGGCGCACGAACAACAGCAGCACGAGACCCAGGGTGAGCACCAGGGCGATCCCGAGCACGCCCCACACGGTGGCGCCGAAGACGGCGATTGACAGCGTCCACATTGCCGGCGCGAGGAAGCTCGCAACGCGACCTGTTGTGGCATACAGGCCGAAGATCTCGCCCTGCATGCCCTCGGGCGTCACGCGGGCGAGCAGTGAGCGACTTGCGGCCTGCGCGGGTCCGACGCACGCCGAGAGGATGAGGCCGCATACCCAGAAGATGATCTTCCCGGAGTCTTGCAGCACCAGCAGCACGACCGCCGCGAGGATCAGGAGCGAGAGGGCCGTGATGATGACGTTACGCGCACCGAAGCGGTCATCTACCGTGCCCGCGATGATCGTCGAGATACCGGCCACGACGTTCGCGGCGATCGCGAAGATGAGCACCTCGTTGGATGAGAACCCGAACGCGACCGCGGCAAGGATGCCACCGAACGCGAAGACTCCGCCGAGTCCATCGCGGTAGACGGCGCTCGCGAGCAAGAACCAGAAGGTCGCGCGGTGGGTGCGAAAGAGCGCCCGGACATCCTTGACGAGCACGACGTACGCCGCGAAGAAGTTCACCTTCTGGCCGGGAGCGGATGCCGGTCCCTCGGGAACCGTGAAGAAGAGGGGCAGCGAGAAAGCGATCGTCCACACCCCGCAGCCGACGGCGATGAGTCGGTAGGCGAGACCGTCCGAGGTATCCATTCCGAACCAGTCCAGCTGCGTCACCACGACCACGAGCGTCAGAGCGACGATGCCGCCGATGTAGCCGAGCCCCCAGCCCAGGCCGCTGACCTTGCCGATCGTGCGCGGGGTGGAGACCTGCACGAGCATGGCGTTGTAGTTGACGCCCGCGATCTCGGACACGACCGCGCCGATCGCGAGGATGAATGCGCCATACCAAAAGAACGCCGGGTCGGCCCGCACGAAGAACAGAGCGAACTGCGCGAGCGCGAGCAGCATCGTGAAGATGAACAGCCAGCGCTTCTTGCGGCCGGTCCGGTCGGCGCTCTGACCGAGCACCGGTGCGAGAACGAGGATCAGCAGTCCGGCGAGCGTCGTGACGAGCCCGTAGCCGCTCGACAGATCGGCGAGCGCGCGTTCCTTGAGTGGGTCGCTCGCGGGCAGCGCCGCGATGTCGGCGGGCAGGAAGGCATCCGAGACCAGGTACAGCGACGCGAAAACGAAGGTAAGCACGACCGAGTTGAACGGCTGTGCCGCCCAGTCCCAGAGCGCCCAGGCGACGACCTGGCGGCGCGGAATGTCGCGGTCGTTCGTAGAGTCCTGGAATGCCTCGCCGATCGCGCCGAGCGCCCGGGTGTTCGCCGTAGCGGGAGGCGCTTGCGAGGGAGAGGGCGGTCGCGTTTCGGGCATGTCGGTCACGTTATGACCCCTCCGTGAACATTCGGTGCGGCGCGCTCAGGCTATACCCGGGGTCACTCAGGAGCAGACGCATCCGTCCGGCCTCTTCGCGTAACGATCCGCGAACGGACGCAACACGCCGCTCGGGATGACGGTGGACGGCGTGTTGCGTCCGTTCGGGCAGGTGTGAGAGCCGGCGTTCGCCGGCGATATCGAGTTGGCGAGGCCAAAGTTGAGCCCATTCATATCAAGTTCATTTGACGTTGGATCGCGAGCGGGATACCCTTGAGTCATAACGGCTCAACCCCCCTCCGCACGGAGGCGATCGGGCAGAGCCGAATCAGACTTCAGGCCGCGGCATCCGTCCGGCCTCACACGAAGAAGAGAGAGACACACATGCCACGTGCAGTTGGAATCGACCTCGGCACGACCAACTCGGTCGTCAGCGTCCTCGAGGGCGGCGAGCCCAAGGTCATCGCGAACGCCGAGGGCTTCCGCACGACCCCCTCGGTCGTCGCATTCACGAAGGACGGCGAGGTGCTCGTCGGTGAGACCGCCAAGCGCCAGGCCGTGACCAACGTCGACCGCACCATCTCGTCCGTCAAGCGCCACATGGGCACGGACTGGACGTTCGACGTCGACGGCAAGAAGTACACCGCGCAGGAGATCTCGGCGCGCATCCTCGGCAAGCTCAAGCGCGACGCCGAGGAGTACCTGGGCGACAGCGTCACCGACGCCGTCATCACCGTTCCCGCGTACTTCAACGACGCCGAGCGCCAGGCGACGAAGGAGGCCGGCGAGATCGCGGGCCTCAACGTCCTGCGTATCATCAACGAGCCCACCGCGGCCGCCCTGGCCTATGGCCTCGACCGCGGCAAGGAAGACGAGCTCATCCTGGTCTTCGACCTCGGTGGCGGAACGTTCGACGTCTCGCTGCTCGAAGTGGGCAAGGACGACGGCTTCTCCACGATCCAGGTGCGCTCGACCGCCGGCGACAACCGCCTCGGTGGCGACGACTGGGACCAGCGCGTCGTCGACTACCTGATCAAGCAGTTCAAGGACACCACGGGCGTGGATGTCGCGGGCGACAAGATCGCCCTGCAGCGCCTCAAGGAGGCCGCGGAGCAGGCGAAGAAGGAGCTCTCGAGCTCGAGCTCGACGAGCATCAACCTGCCCTACCTGTCGTTGACCGAGAACGGCCCCGTGTCGCTCTCCGAGACGCTGACGCGCGCCAAGTTCGAGGATCTGACGAAGGACCTGCTCGACCGCACCAAGAAGCCGTTCGAGGACGTCATCCGCGAAGCCGGCATCAAGGTCGCGGACATCGACCACGTCGTGCTCGTCGGTGGCTCGACCCGTATGCCCGCCGTTGCCGAGCTCGTCAAGCGCGAGGCCGGCAAGGAAGCGAACAAGGGCGTCAACCCGGACGAGGTCGTCGCCGTCGGTGCCGCCCTGCAGGCCGGTGTGCTGAAGGGTGAGCGCAAGGACGTTCTGCTCATCGACGTCACCCCCCTGAGCCTCGGTATCGAGACCAAGGGCGGCATCATGACGAAGCTCATCGAGCGCAACACGGCCATCCCGACCAAGCGCAGCGAGACCTTCACGACGGCCGACGACAACCAGCCGTCCGTTGCGATCCAGGTCTTCCAGGGCGAGCGCGAGTTCACGCGCGACAACAAGCCGCTCGGAACGTTCGAGCTCACCGGAATCGCCCCGGCGCCCCGTGGCATCCCGCAGGTCGAGGTCACCTTCGACCTCGACGCGAACGGCATCGTGCACGTGTCCGCGAAGGACAAGGGCACCGGCAAGGAGCAGTCGATGACCATCACGGGCGGCTCGTCGCTGCCCAAGGAGGACATCGAGCGCATGGTGCGCGAGGCCGAGGAGCACGCCGCGGAAGACAAGAAGCGACGCGAGTTCGCCGAGGTCCGCAACCAGGCCGAGACGCTCTCGTACTCGATCGAGAAGCTCATCCAGGACAACGCCGACAAGCTGCCCGAGGACGTCAAGTCGTCGGTGCAGGCCGACGTCGACGCGCTGAAGACGGCCCTCGCGGGCGACGACGACGAGGCTGTGAAGGCCGCGTTCGACACGCTCAACGCGAGCCAGGGCAAGCTCGGCGAAGCGATCTACGCCTCGTCGCAGGCGGCGGGCGATTCGGCGGGCTCAGGGACCGACCCTGACGCGACCGACCCGGGCAACGGCGAGACGCCGAACCCGGAAGAGGACGTCATTGACGCCGAGGTCGTGGACGACGAAGACGAGAAGAAGCAGTAGGACATGGCGAACAAGGACGACGAACGCCCCGAGGGGCAGGGCGCCGGTCCTGATGGCACGCAGGGGCCGGAGGAGCAGTCCTCCGGCCCCGTGTCGCAGGACGGGGTGTCGCAGGAGGGCCAGAGCGGCAACAACGAGGAACTGACTCTCGACGACATCCTGGGTGCGCCTCAGAACCCGGATGCCGCAGCTCAGGAAGCCGTGCTCGCCGATCTCGAGTCGGCGCTGCTGGGTGACCTCAAGCGCCTGCAGGCGGAGTACGCCAACTATCGGCGCCGCACGGAAGAGCAGCGCGAGCGCGAGATCGAGCGCGCGAAGGGCGAGGCCGCAAAGGGCCTTCTGCCCGTGCTCGATGACCTCGACCGCGCCGCGAAGCACGGCGATCTGCAGGAGGGCACGCCGTTCTCGGCGATCGGCGAGAAGATCCGCACGGTCGCCGAGCGACTGGGCGTCACCTCATTCGGCACCGCGGGCGAGGCCTTCGATCCGCAGGTTCACGAGGCGATCTTCCAGCAGCCCATCGCGGGCACGGAGGTGCCGACGGTGCTCGAGGTCGTCGAGGTGGGCTACCGTCTCGGCTCGGTCGAACTGCGACCCGCCAAGGTCGTCGTCGCCGTGCCCGCAGAGTAGGCGGAGGCAGCGATGGCTAGCCAGGACTGGTTCGACAAGGACTTCTACAGCGTGCTGGGCGTTCAGAAGGACGTCACGCCCGCCGACCTCAAGAAGGCGTACCGCAAGCTTGCGCGCACGTATCACCCCGACTCCAACCAGGGTGATGTGAAAGCCGAGGCGAAGTTCAAAGAGATCAGCGAGGCGTACTCGGTGCTCTCGGATGCCGGTCAACGCGAGGAGTACGACCAGATCCGCGCCATGGGCTCCGGGGCGCGCTTCACCGCCGGCGGCGGGGGCAACCAGGGGTTCGAGGACGTCTTCAGCCGCTTCGGCCAGGGCCGCGGCGGACCCCAGCCCGACTTCGACGACATCTTCTCGATGTTCAACCAGCAGGGCGCGGGCGGGACGTTCGGATCCGGCCGGTTCGGTCAAACATCCGGTGGATTCCGCGGCTACGGCGGACCGACGCGCGGCGCGGACATGACGGCGCGAACGACGGTCGACTTCGTCACGGCGACCAAGGGCGAGACCATCACCCTGCAGGGGGAGGACGGCAGCCCGTTCAAGGTCAAGATCCCCGCGGGTGTCGCGGACGGGCAGAAGATCCGTCTGCGCGGACGCGGGCGGCCCTCGCCCGACGGCGGCGAGACTGGGGACATCGTCGTGCAGGTCGCGGTCCGGCCGCACCCCGTCTTCACGCGCGATGGCCTGAACCTGCGGGTGACCGTGCCTGTGACGTTCACCGAGGCGGCACTCGGCGCCACGATAGAGGTTCCGACTCTGGGCGGTGACCCCGTCAAGCTGCGCGTTGCGCCCGGAACGCCCTCGGGTCGTGTGCTGCGCGTCAAGGGACGCGGCGTGCAGACCCAGAAGGGAACGGGCGATCTGCTGGCCGAGGTCCAGGTGGCTGTTCCTGCTCATCTGGACGATGCGGCTCGCGAGGCGCTCGAGCGGTTCCACGAGCTGGAGCCGAAAGAGAACCCGCGCGCCGACCTGATGGCCAGGGCGCGGGGATAAGGCGCTCATGATGAACGGGATGCGCGGCGAAGAGATCGACGAGGATGCCCCGATCTTCGCGATCGCGGTCGCGGCCGAGCTCTCGGCGATGCATCCTCAGACCCTGCGGCAGTACGACCGCCTGGGCCTCGTCGTCCCCGCCCGCACGCAGGGCGGTTCGCGGCGGTATTCGACGCGCCACGTCGAGCAGCTCCGAGAGGTCGCGCGGCTGTCGTCGGAGGGCATGAGTCTTCCGGCGATAGCGCGCATCCTCGAGCTCGAAGAAGACGTACGGACGCTTCGGCGTCAGGTGCGCGAGCTCGAGTCGCGCGTTCGGGCCGAGGTGCAGAATCGGCCCGGCGCGCGCGTGTTCGCGGCGGGCACGGCGGGCGCCGTCATCACGCTCCGCCACGGCAAGCGCGTCCGGCGCGCGACCGACATCGTGCTCTGGCGCCCCGAAGACTGACTGGCGCGAAACTTCAGCTATGTCACGTTTTGCCGTGCTTCTTCGGACATAGCTGAAGTTTCGCGCGCTGTACGGGGGTCAGGACTGGGCGGCGAAGGCGGCGTGGTCCTGGCGGGATAGTTCCGCGTAGGCGTAGGACCAGTCGACGATCGCCTCGGCGACGGCCCGGCCTCCGCCGATGTACCCGGCGACCTCGGGCGCGGCGGGCGACTGGCCGTGTGCCCGGGCGAGCACGATCGCGCAGGCCTGCGCGTAGCGACGGAACGGTCGATCCTCGAGTGTCTCGATGTCGATACCGCCCTTCATGTCGTGGAACTGGCGCACGTAATAGTCGTCGCCGTTCGCCCGCAGATGCCCGAGGAACGGGTCGGACACGGCCTGCAGGATGCGTTGCATGGCTACGACGCGTGCGCCCTCGCCGTTCAGGTCGACGTGCTGCGTCAGGCTCGTCGGCTGGTGGATGCCGCCGTACTGGGCCAGGACGCTCCGCCCCGCCTGCTTCGCCTGCAGGAGCAGCACGTTGCCGTCGCCGTCCTGGAACGCGGTCAGGTAGCACCGCGTGCCGACGCTGCCGACACCCACGACGCGGCGGGCCATGTCGGATGCCACGTACTGCTGCACGACCATCCGCACATCGACGTTCGCGGAGGCGAGGTAGTCGGCGATGAACCGGTGCAGACCCTCTTCGATCTCGTCCGAGACGTGCGTCATCGTCGGGGCCCGCTCGACGAACGTCACCCGCCCGTCGATCACCTCGGTCAGGCGCCGGGCGGCGCGCTCGGAGGTGCGTTTCTGTGCGTCCCGGATGGCGGCGCGCAATGAATTGGCCGACGTCGAGTCCATGGCCTCGAGTCCCGCCTGCGCATCGAAGTGCTCGTAGTAGCGGTGCAGGGGGCTGTGACGGCGCCCGGACGAGAGGGACTTGGCGTACCTTTTCACGGTCGCGAGAGCGGTCGCCCGCACGACCGCTTCATCGCGGCCCGTGTCCTGCCCCGCGATGATGATGCTCGCGACCAGCCGCTTGACGTCCCACTCCCAGGGTGCCCACGCGGCCTCGTCGAAGTCGTTCAGGTCGAAGACGAGAGTGCGGAGGGGGCTCGCGTAGAAGCCGAAGTTCGCCACGTGCGCGTCACCCGAGGAGCCGACCAGGATCCCCGAGTGCGGGTCGCGCGCGAGGTCCGCCGCCATCACCGCTGCCGCGCCCCGGTAGAAGGCGAAGGGGCTCGCCGCCATCCGTTCCCGTCGAATGGGCACGAGTTCGGGAACGCGGGGTTCGTTCTGCTCCGACAGGATGCCGAGCGGGTCGCGATCCGTCGTCGTGAGCGTCGAAAGTGCGGCGCGGGGAGTGCGAGAACGTGCGGATCGACCCGCCTGAGCCCGGCTCTTGCACGAGGGCGGCGGGGGTCCAGCGGGGTCCGTCTGAAGAATCGGCAGCGCTCATGAGCCCATCATGCCGTCAGGGAGCGTGCGGTCGGCGGATCCTCAATCGTCGAGTTCGAGCGGCGACGCGGTCATGCGGATCAGTTCCTCTGCCTCAGCACAGACCTCCTCGATCCGGTCGAACAGCTGGGTCAGCGACGTCGATCCGAGCAGCGCGTACCGGTCGATCGTCTGGATCGGGGCCATCCCCGCAAGCTGCCAGGCCGCGGTCACGGGATCGTCGGCTAGCTCCTCATCGAGGGACCAGGGCACATCGATGTATTCGGAGGCCGTCGCGAGCAGTCTCCGGACGCAGCGCTCGGTCTGCGCGCGTCTCTCGGCGAGGTCCGGCGTCCACTCCAGCGCGGGCAGATCCCGCACCTCCGCCAGCGGGTACGTGTCATGATCCAGCCAGCGGACGACCTCGATTCGGCGGCCGCCGCCGGCGACGGCCATCGTCGAACCCTCCAACGCGTAGTACGCCCGCACGTGCGCGACCGTCCCGATGGGGAAGCGCTGGTCGCCCCCGCCGACCTCGGTTCCGCGCTCGATGAGCACCACGCCGAACTCCGCGTCCCCGGTCATGATGTCGGCGAACATCGCCAGATAGCGTGGCTCGAAGATGCGCAGGGGAAGCGGCATGCCCGGCATGAGCACCGACTCGAGTGGAAACATCGGCATGATCGCCATGTTCTCAGGGTGCCATCGGTTCGAGGGGGTGGGGCCGGCTCCGCCTCGATTCGCCCGAAGAAGAACGCCGGCGCCGGACCGCGCGGGATCAGGCGGGATCGATCCGGAGCGTCTGCGCGCCCTCGCCGACTGTCATGTCGTCGACGAGTCGGATGCTTCGAGCCACCTCGTCGATCGCGGGCAGCACCGTTCCGAACCGCGTGCGGTCGCTGCACACGGCGTTGACTGTCACGAAGTGGGTCCCGGTGTCCCACGTGTACGTCGCGAACGGCGGGGTGCGCTCGTCGGGGGGAAGGTCCATCACCAGGCGCTCGCCGATACCCAGGTAGGTGCCTCGGAACGATTCGGTGTCGTCGTACTCCATCGGCATCATGGCGCGGGCCGTGCGCAATTGCGCCGTCGCCTCCTGCACCTGCGCCAGCATGACGATGAGTTCGGGATCGGACTTCCACACCCAGACGAGCACACGGCCTTCGGCGCGGCGTATCAAGAGGGGAGCGGCCTGGCTCATGGCCCACGCGGCGAAGCCGGAGGACGGGCGCTCCACGGCACCCATGGCCCGGTTCGCCTGCGACAACAGCATTCCGATCGCGGCCTTGCGGTGGCGTCGCCCCCGCCAGCCGAGGGATCCCGTCACCGCCACCCAGCGGTTCGGATCGGCATCGGCCTGCAGTCTCGCCATGCCACCCACAGTAGGGCGGATGCCTGGGCATCCGCACGATCTTCGGCCCGGCGCGTGGCCCGGGCGCTCAGAGGGCGCTCGGGTAGAGTGGGCCGCGCGCAGCACCCGACCGTGCGACCCCGTTCCGCCGCACAGATTGGCACCCAGCATCCCGTGAGCTCCCCCGAGACCCACGGCGTCCCTCGCGAGTCAGCCTCAGCGGCGCCCGCCGGGGATGCGAACGCTACCGCACGCCCGCTGACGATCGTGATGGGCTGCGACACCTTCTTCCCCGACGTCAACGGGGCGGCCCGGTTCAGCGAGCGGCTCGCCGCGGGTCTCGTGCAGCGCGGTCACGACGTGCACGTGGTGGCGCCGAATCAGGCGTATCGCCGCAAGGCTCCCGGAATCGAGATCATCGAGGGTGAGCCGATGACGGTGCATCGTCTGCCCTCGGTGCGTTGGCCCCCGCACGACTGGCTGCGTTTCGTCTGGCCGTGGCGTACCAAGCACTACGCCCGGCAGGTGCTCGACGCCGTGAAGCCGGACGTCGTCCACATCCAGTCCCACATCGTGATCGGGCGGGGACTGACGCGCGAAGCGGTCAAGCGGGGCATCCCGGTCGTCGCGACGAACCACGTCATGCCCGAGAACATCCTCGACCACACGACCCTGCCGGCGTGGATGGATGCTCTGCTGGTGAAGTGGGCCTGGGCGGACGCCAATCGCACGTTCCAGATGACGTCCGCGGTGACGACGCCCACTCGCAACGCGGCCAACTTCCTCGAGGCCGCGATCGACATCACGGGAGTCGTGCCGATCAGTTGCGGCATCGCCGCGTCGAACTATCGGCCCGACCTCACGCCGCGCGACCGCAACCGGGTGCTGTTCGTCGGCAGGTTGACGCGTGAGAAGCAGATCGACCTGTTACTCGAGGCGATCGTCACCCTCGATCCCACGCTCGATGTGCAGGTCGATATCGTCGGCGGCGGCGACCAGCGCAAGCACCTCGAGCAGCTCGCCGAACGGCTCGGACTCGCCGAACGTGTGACGTTCCACGGTCGCGTCGAAGAAGAGGATCTGCGGACGCTGTACTCCCGCGCGAGTGTCTTCGCGATGCCCTCGGTTGCCGAGCTGCAGTCGATCGCCACGATGGAGGCCATGGCCTCGGGTCTGCCCGTCGTCGCGGCTGACGCGATGGCGCTGCCGCACCTCGTGCACGACGGGGAGAATGGGTACCTCTTCGACCCGACCTCGTCCGCCGACCTGGCCGCGAAGCTCACGACGGTGCTGACGGCCGCGCCCGAGGAGCGGCGCCGGATGCAGGAGGCCTCGCTCGAGGGCGTGCGCATCCACGACATCGACCGGACACTGCGCACGTTCGAGGCGCTGTACCGGGGCCAGCCGGTCGAGGACTGAGGCGACCCGGTGAGCGTTGCAGCACGCCGCGTGGCGTTGGTGTGCGACTACTCGCTCGATTACCTCGGCGGTGCGCAGAGCGCGTTCCTGGATGAGGCACGCCTCTTGCGCGACCGCGGTCACGAGGTCGTCGTCGTCGCCCCTGCCTCGCGTCGTGCGCGCGGGGGAGCCCTGCGCCGCTGGCAGGACGAGGGCGGCGACGTGATCGCCGTGCGTGCCCTGGTGACGCTGCCGGGGGTGCAGCTCCCGGTGATCCGCAACACGCAGCGCCTGCGCGACCGGTTGGCGGATGAATTCGCGGAACGCGCCATCGACGTCGTGCACGTCCACTCCGAGTTCGGGCTCTCGGCCGCCGCCGTCTCGGTTGCGCGGGCCCGGAGCATCCGCACTGTTCAGACCGTGCACACGTTCTTCTGGCGCGCGGATATGCCCCAGGGGCTGGGGCGGCCCGTGGGCGTCGCCGTCGGCGTCTTCGGGCGCTGGTTGCGCGGATTTCCCACGACGCGTGTGGAGCTCGCGCCGGCGCCCGTCGATTCCGCGTTGCGCAACCTGACCCTGTCACTCGCCCTGCGGGTGGACGTCGTGGTCTCTCCCTCCGCACATCAGGGCGAGCGGCTTCACGCCGCGGGGGTTCGGACCGTGCGGGTCGTGCCGAACGCCGTTGCGCCCGGACCCGCGGGCGAGCCGCTGACCGAGGCCGGCCCGCCACTGCGCATCCTCTGGGTCGGCCGCCTCGTTCCCGAGAAGCGTCTGATCGAGTGGATCGATGCCGTCGTTCAGACCGCCGCTGTGGTGAATCGCGGCAGCTTCGAGGTCGAGATCGTGGGCGAGGGACCGCTGCGCGCCGTTGCGGAGCAGCGCTCCGGCCGCGCCCCCGTGCGATTCCTCGGGCGTCTGCCGCGGGAGGGGGTGCAGGAGAGGATGCGCGCCGCTCATCTCATCGCCCTCACATCGTTCGGCTTCGACAATCAGCCGGTCACGATCGTGGAGGCGCTCGAGGCCCGTCGCGGGATCTTCTATGTCGACCCCGCGCTCACCGAGGGCACGGAGCTCTCGGGCATCCGGGCATCCGGTCCCGATGTCCGGGCCATGTCGCAGCTCCTGGTATCCCTCGTGCGCGATCCCCGGCCGGTGATCGAGGCATCCGCTCGCGCCGGCGAAGCGGCACGCGAGTTCGATCCCGTCTTGCACGTGGCGCGCATCACCGACGCGTACGCGGCGCAGACAACCTGCTGAGCGCTCCGCCGTCGCGGCCGGGGTCAGGGGACCCGCTCACTGCGAGTCGGTGCGGCGCGGTAGCCGTCGCGGTGGACGGCGCGGATCGTCCCGGCGATGCCGAGGGTGGACAGGGCGGCGAAAAGGAGGAGGATGGTCATGGCAGAAAAGCTACGGATGTCGCCATCCCGCCTCCAGTGGCAGAATGGACGTGTATCGTACGAATCCTGCCACTCGGTTCCGTGAGGGGAGATCCCATGAAGACAGTCGCCGTGATCGTCCAGGACGGATTCGCTCCGTTCGAATTCGGTGTCGCCTGCGAGGCGTTCGGTCTCGACCGCTCGGACGATGGCGTGCCGAACTTCGATTTCCGCGTCGTCACGCCCGATCCGGGCGCCGTCGCGTCCAGCATCGGCTTCTCGATCAACGTCGATGCGGACCTGCCGTTCGCGTACGAGGCCGATCTCGTCGTGGTGTGCCCGATACCCCGCGAGACGTGGGGCGCGGTCGACCCGCGGGTCCTCGACGTCGTCCGTCACGCGGCGGAGCGCGGATCCTGGCTCCTGAGCGTGTGCAGCGGCTCCTTCGTCCTGGCCGCAGCCGGCGTGCTCGACGGCGGGCGCGCGACGACCCACTGGCGCTACGCCGCGACGATGGCATCGATGTACCCGGGGATCGACGTCGATCCCGACGTGCTCTACGTCCAGGATCGCCGCATCATCACGAGCGCCGGCACGGCGGCGGGACTGGATGCCTGCCTGCACCTCCTACGCACGGAGTTGGGCGCCGAGGCGGCCAACATCATCGCCCGACGCATGGTCGTGCCGCCCCAGCGCGACGGGGGACAAGCCCAGTTCATCGCGAGGCCGCTTCCCGAGGCGGCGTCCCTGTCGCTGTCGCCCGTGACCGACTGGATGCTCGAGAACCTGCGGCAGGATCTGTCGGTCGAGGACCTCGCGGCGCGCGCGCACATGTCGCCCCGGACGTTCGCTCGGCGATTCAAGGCCGATCTCGGCACGACACCCGCGGCATGGCTTGCGCGGCAGAGGATCATCCACGCGCAGCGCCTGCTCGAGAAGACCGACCTGGGGCTCGACCGCATCGCCTACGAATGCGGCTTCGGTTCGGCCGCGGTCCTGCGACAGAACTTCGCGCGGGTGCTCGGCACCACCCCCACCGCCTACCGCGCGACGTTCTGCTGCGCGGTCGAGGACGTGCGAGAGCCCGAGCTTGCCGGCTCCGCCGCCTGACCCACTCTCGCGCCCATAACCCACTCTCGCGGGGGAGAACGGGCACCCTTGAGCGGGGGAGAGGGGCATTGTTGTGGGGCGTGGGCTCTGATAAACTTGAGTCCATAAGGCTCAAGTTTCAGAGCCACAGGATTTAGGAGACAACATGAACGCCACACAACAGCCCGGGCAGGAGGAGCAGCAGAGCCCCCTCGAACAGTTCGGGATCAACCTCACCGACCGTGCCCGCCAGGGCAAGCTCGACCCCGTCATCGGGCGAGACGCCGAGATCCGGCGGGTCAGCCAGGTGCTCACGCGCCGCACCAAGAACAACCCCGTCCTGATCGGGGAGCCCGGCGTCGGCAAGACCGCCGTGGTCGAGGGCCTCGCTCAGCGCATCGTTGCGGGCGACGTCGCCGACTCGCTCCGCGACAAAGAGCTCGTCAGTCTCGACATTTCGGCCCTCGTCGCCGGCGCGATGTATCGCGGTCAGTTCGAGGAGCGGCTGAAGAGCGTCCTGAAAGAGATCACCGAGTCGGATGGTCGCATCATCACGTTCATCGACGAACTGCACGTGCTCATGGGCGCGGGCGGGGGAGAGGGCTCGGTCGCCGCATCCAACATGCTCAAGCCGATGCTCGCGCGCGGGGAGCTGCGCATGATCGGCGCGACCACCCTCAACGAGTACCGCGAGTTCATCGAGAAGGATGCCGCCCTCGAGCGTCGCTTCCAGCAGGTCTACGTCGGCGAGCCGACGGTCGAAGACACGATCGCGATCCTGCGCGGACTCAAGGAGCGCTACGAGGCGCACCACAAGGTCGCGATCGCGGATGCGGCGCTCGTCGCCGCCGCGAGCCTGTCGAACCGGTACATCCCGAGCAGGCAGTTGCCGGACAAGGCGATCGACCTGATCGACGAGGCCGCCTCGCGCCTGCGCATGGAGATCGATTCGGCGCCGCTCGAGATCGATGAGCTGCGCCGGCACGTCGATCGACTGAAGCTCGAAGAGATGGCGCTGAAGAAGGAGAAGGACGAGGCATCCAAAGAGCGTCTCGGCAAGCTCCGCACCGATCTGGCCTCGCAGCAGGAGCGCCTCGGCGAGCTGCAGGGGCGGTGGGAGCGCGAGCGCGCGACTCTCAACCGCGTCGGCGACCTGAAGACGCGCCTCGACGCCGCGCGCGTCGAGGCCGAGCGTGCTCAGCGCGAGGGCAACCTCGAGCGCGCGTCGCGGCTGCTGTACGCCGACATCCCCGCGCTCGAGCGCGAGGTCATGGAGGCGGAGCGTGCCGAGTCGACCGAGGAGCGCATGGTGGGCGACCAGGTGACCGACGAAGACATCGCCGCGGTCATCGCCGCATGGACGGGCATCCCGGTCGGGCGCCTGCTGCAGGGCGAGACCGAGAAGCTTCTGCACCTCGAGTCCGAGCTCGGCAAGCGGCTGATCGGGCAGAAGGATGCGGTCAAGGCCGTGTCCGACGCGGTTCGCCGTTCGCGCGCGGGCATCAGTGACCCGAATCGGCCGACGGGATCCTTCCTGTTTCTCGGCCCGACCGGTGTGGGCAAGACCGAGCTCGCGAAGGCGCTCGCCGCGTTCCTCTTCGACGACGAGCACGCCATGGTGCGCATCGACATGTCGGAGTACGGCGAGAAGCACTCCGTTTCCCGCTTGGTCGGTGCCCCTCCGGGCTACATCGGCTACGAGCAGGGCGGCCAGCTGACCGAGGCCGTTCGTCGGCGCCCCTACAGCGTCGTGCTGCTCGATGAGGTCGAGAAGGCGCATCCGGAGGTCTTCGACGTGCTGCTGCAGGTCATGGACGACGGTCGGTTGACGGATGGCCAGGGTCGCACGGTCGACTTTAAGAACGTGATCCTCATCCTGACGTCGAACCTCGGCTCGCCGATTCTGATCGACCCCACGCTGTCGATCGAGCAGAAGCGCGAGGCCGTGCAGGGACTCGTGCGTCAGGCGTTCAAGCCCGAGTTCATCAACCGGCTCGACGACATCGTGATCTTCCAGGCGCTCACCCAGGACGACCTGGCGCAAATCGTCGAGCTCTCGGTCGATGCGCTTCAGCGGCGCCTGCGGGATCGTCGGCTCACGCTCGCGGTCACTCCGGACGCCCGCGCCTGGCTCGCCGAGCGGGGGTACGACCCGGCTTTCGGTGCCCGGCCGCTGCGCCGGCTCATCCAGTCCGAGATCCAGGACAGCCTCGCCATGGCGATCCTCGCGGGTGGCGTGCACGACGGCGACACGGTGCGAGTGGATGTCGCGGCCGACGGTTCGGCGTTGGTGCTGACGAGCGCGGGCCCGACGGCATCCGCGACGCCCGGCGCACCCGATGACGACGTCGTCGAGGCCGAACTCCTCGACGACTAGCCCGTCCCGCTCGCCGCGGACGCCGGCTCCGGACGCCGACTCCGGATGCCGAGACACCCCTGGCGCGACCACACACCCCGCGTCGGGGGTGGTTTCGTCGCGCCAGGGGTGTTTCGCCGCGCTGGGAGAGGTCCGCGCCGCCGGATAGGGTTGCGGGCATGCGCGCCGCCCTCGCCCTCTGGCGCTCGACCCACCCGGGTCCGACGCTCGTCGTCACCGCCCTCTCGCTCGGGTTGGGCATCGCGGCGGGCCTGGATGCCTGGCGGGTCGTCGTTCTCGTGGTCGCGGTGTTCTGCGGCCAGCTCTCGATCGGCCTCTCGAACGACGCGATCGACAGCGACCGCGACCGCCAGGTCGGCCGGACCGACAAGCCGATCGCCCACGGGGATGTCTCGCTCCGCGCGGCTTGGATCGCAGCGCTCGCGACACTGGTCGTTGCGCTCGCACTGACCGGATGGCTGGGGTGGGAGGCGGCCGTGGCGCACGGCATCCTGCTGGCATCGGCGTGGGCCTACAACGCCGGGCTGAAGTCCACCGCGGTCTCAATCGTGCCGTTCCTCGTGAGCTTCGGCCTGTTCCCCTCCGTCGCGACGCTGTCCGCTGCCGAACCCGCGCTCGCCGCGTGGTGGGCGAGTCTGGCCGGCGCGGTGCTCGGTGCGGCGGTGCACCTGACGAACGTGTTGCCCGATCTGGACGATGATCGCGAGACCGGTGTGCGCGGCTTTCCGCATCGCATCGGTGCACGGTGGTCCGCCGTCCTCGCGGCCGGAGGCATCCTCGCCGGCGCCGTCGCGGTCGTGTGGGGGTCGGCCGGGGGCGACCTCGACAAAGTCAGCGTCCTGTCGTGGGTGTTCTCCGCGATGGTGCTCCTCGCCGCGATCGCGACCGTCGTGCTCGCCGTGATCCGCGCTCCGGGACGCGTCCTGTTCCGACTCGTCATGGGTGCGGCCCTGCTCCTGGCGTTGCAGCTCGTGCTGTCGGGCGGCACGCTCGCGGCGTAGGGAGCGACGACCCCGTCAGCGCGCGTCCGTGTCGCGGCCCATCGTGTACAGGTGCGCGAAGAGCGTGCCCGGCCGACCGGCAAGCGCGGTGCGCAGCGTGGCTCGGACGAGGGGTGCGCGACGCGAAGACAGCGGACGCCCGAGGGTGGTGTTCAGTGCGGCGAGGTGCCCGGCGCGCCGAGCCGAGACCAGCCGGCGACGCTCCCACGCGCGCAGCTCATCCTCCGGCGCCCGGCCCGTCTGCACCCAGCGGGCGAGGAGGGGAGCCAGCGTCGCCGCGTCGATCAGGCCGAGATTCATGCCCTGCCCGCCGATCGGACTCACCTCGTGCGCCGCGTCGCCGATCGCGAACACCCGATCGGCGCGCATCGCGGGGATCAGGGCCCGACGCACCCCGAAAGCCGTGGCCGCCGTGATTGCATCCGCGCCGTGATCCGTGCGCATCCGCCGGGCGACGATGCCACGCAATCGATCGGCGGCCGCAACCCCGTCCTCGGCTCCGCCCGGCGGCACCCACGCGACGTAGCGCCGCATCCGGCCCGGCAGCGGAAACGACTCCAGCACCCCGTCGGTCTCGAGTCGCACGACGGCCGCGCTGCCGTCGGTGCTCGTGTCCCGAGCATCCGTCATCAGGTAGCGGTCGGGGTACTCCCGCACCCGCACCGCCGTGGTCAGGGGGCTGATCGCCCGCCCGCGCCATCCGGTGGCGATGACAACGAGGCCCACACGCTCGGCGGCGGGCCCTTCGGGTCCCTCCGACTCGACGGTCACCGCACCATCCGCATTCCCGGGGCGCACCGCCTGGACGGTGACTCCGCGGCGGATGTCGGGCGCGCCCCACCGTGCGGACGTCGCCAAGAGCGCGGCCTCTGTCGCGTGCTGGGGGAGTGTCGCGACGTACGGATGCCTCGACCGCAGTCGATCGAATCGCACCGTGCCGAGCAACCGCCCCGCCGAAAGTGCGACTCCCGACCGCACCAGGTGTGCGTCCGCCAGGAGTCGGTCGGTCGCGCCCGACGCTTCGAGGGCCGACAGCGCGGGCGCGTGCAGCCCGACGGCGCGCGTGCCCGGCGACGCGGCTATGCGCGATTCGACGACGGATGCCTCGGCCCCGAGCCGCGCCAGTTCGGCCGCGAGCAGCATTCCCACGGGGCCCGCGCCGACGATGAGGACGTCCGTCACACCAAGGTCCTCACGCGCCGGCCCGATGCACCGCGAGCAGGCGGAAAGGCGCGGGCTGCTCCACTCGCCACCCGGCGGGAACGAGGGCGGACAACTCGTCCGGTGTCCAGCTGCGGCGAATCGAGCGAAGCCCGTCCGTGCGCAGAAAAGAGCCCGGTGCGAGGGGCGTGATTCCGACGGCGTACGCGGCATAGGCGAGGCTCGACCGCGCGATGTCGGAGTGCACGGCGAGCCGCGTCGCGAGCCGAGCGGAATCGTCGAGCACCGTCCGTAGTTCCGTGTGCGTCAGATGATGCAGCACATGGCTCGACAGCACGACGTCGAAGCGCTCGCCGGTGGCGGCAAGGTCCGTGCTGTCGATCCGCCGGTATTCAATGCCACGTATCGGGCGCGCTGCCCGGGCGACGGCAATGCTGCGCTCGTCCGGATCGATGCCGACCGCCGATACATCGAACCCGTCGGCTCGCGCGCGCCCGACGAGATCGCGGATCACGTCGCCTCCGCCGCACCCGATGTCGAGCAGCCGAACGGGACCGCCGCCCGACATGAGCGCGGGGCGGATCCGGGTGCGATAGACCGTGCCCCACGCGGCGACCAGGCGATTGACGATCGCGAACCGCTCGAGGGTCGCCCGCAGGCGCTCGGGATCGCAGGCGGGGTCGTCCATGAGCTCGCGAAGATCGTCGTCGCGGCGTGCGAGTCCCGCGGGCGTCATCCCGCGGCAACCGGTTCGGGGTGCCGCGCGGCGAGCTCCTCGGGTAGAGCCGCGGCGGGCACCCGGGCGGTGATCAGGGCGGATTCGACGGTGAGGCCGGGGCCGAAGGCGACTCCCACGGCACGCGCGCCGTCGTTCAGCGTCGGGTCTTCGAGCATCCTCGCCAGGATGAACAACACGGTCGCGGACGACATGTTGCCGTAGCGGCGCAGCACATCGCGAGACGAGTCAAGGGCATCGCCCGGCAGCTCGAGGGCGGCTTCGAATCGATCCAGGATGCTGCGGCCACCGGGATGCACCAGCCACCGGTCGATGTGGCCCGCGCGGGCGAGCACCGGCGCCAGGGCCTCGCGCACCTCGCGGCCGACGATCCGGGGTACCTCGGCGGTCAGCGTCATCTCGAAGCCGTGGTCGCCGATGATCCACCGCATGTCGTCTTCGCCGTCTTCGGTCAACGCCGTCGCGAAGCCCCCCAGCTCGAGCGATGGGGCATCCGTCCGCGCCTGGCCTGTCACGACCGCCGCGGCCGCGCCGTCCGCAAACACGGCCGAGGCGACGATCTGCTCGGGGTCCGACGACGCCCGCAGGTGGATGCTGCAGATCTCGCCGCACACGACGAGCACCACGGCGGTCGGCTCGCCGGCGCAGATGCGGGCTGCCTGCCGGAGCGCCGGGAAGGCGGCCGCGCACCCCACAAAACCGAGGTGGTCGCGCTCGACCGTCGTGGGCAGGCCCAGGTCTCGGACCAGGCGATAATCCGGGCCCGGTGCATAGAAGCCCGTGCACGAGGCGGTCACGACGTGGGTGACAGCGGATGCCTCGACCCCGGCGCGGGCGAGGGCGTCGCGCGCCGCCTCGGCGAACAGCGGAGGGGCCTCGCGTCGGTACACGTCGTTTCGGAGCCCCGTTGCTGGCGAGAGAACTTCTTTGCTCTCCGCGACGATGAAGGACGATGCATCCGCCGATCCCTCACCCAACTCGTCGAGCACCGTGTGGCGCGTGTCGATCGCCGACTGGTCGAACGCGGCGCCGATCAAACGAGCGGTCAATCTGTCGACCTGCGGCTGGGCGAGGAACAGATCTCGCACAGCGGATTGCGTGAGGACGGTTGTCGGGACGGCAGTGCCGATGCCGAGGATGTGGGCGGGCATGTCTCAGAGTAACCAGGCCAGCCCACCCGGCGGGCCGGGTTGACAGGCATCGGTCGCTACGCTGAGGTGCACGCCACGACGATGGAGGATCATGCCCACCCTCACCGCCGACCTCTACGACGAGCGGGGCGACTCGCTCGACTCGCTCTGTGTTCAGTTTCAGGATGTCGGGGGTGTCGCGGAATTCGACGGCCCGGTCCGCACCGTCCGCTGTCATCGCGACAACGCGCTGGTGAAGGCCACTCTGCAGACGCCCGGCGCGGGTGCCGTTCTCGTGATCGACGGCGGCGGATCGCTCGAGTCGGCGCTCGTCGGTGATCAGATCGCCGCGTCAGCCGTGCGCAACGGCTGGGCGGGCATCATCGTTTTCGGCGCGATCCGCGACCGTGCGGCCATCGGCGAGATGGCCCTCGGGGTGAAGGCGCTGGGCTCCAACCCGCGCAAAAGCGCGAAAGACGGCGCCGGCGAGGTCGATGTTCCCGTGCAGATCGCGGGCGTGACGTTTACGCCCGGCGCGCACGTGTGGGCCGATTGCGACGGGGTGCTCGTCGAGCGCTGAGCGGCCGTCAACGGCGGGGCTAGACATCCGCTCGTTTCGGGAGCACGCTGGTGCCCGGATAACCGCATCGGCGAGGGGATGTCACATGTTCAGTGGTGAGCGGGCGTTCAGTGGATTCTCGGTCGACGACATCGATTCGGCGCGGGAGTTCTACGGCGAGATCCTCGGCCTCGACGTCGAGGACGATCCGATGGGCTTCCTCAATCTGCGCCTGCCCACGGGCGCTCACATCCTGATCTACGGCAAGCAGGGGCATCAGCCCGCGTCGTTCACGATCCTGAACTTTCCCGTGGATGACGTGGAGGCCGCGGTCGACGACCTCAACGCGCGCGGTGTGGTCACCAAGATCTACACCGACCCGGATTACGGCACCGACGCGAAGGGCATCTCGCGCGGGCAGGGGCCCGATATCGCGTGGTTCCGCGACCCGGCCGGCAACGTGCTGTCGGTGCTGAAGGTCGACTGACGGGGCGGAGCGAGCCGGGCTGCCCGTGCTGACGCTCAGTCCAGGCTGGCCCAGGACTCGGGGCCGGTCGACCCGGCCGCGTATTCGTCCAGGGGCACAGTGCCGTCACGCCAAGCGTCGATCGCGGGCTGCACGATGCGCCAGCACTGCTCGGCGGCATCACCGCGCACCGACAGGGTCGCGTCGCCATCGAGAATGCCCGAGAGCACCTCGCCATAGGCCTTCAGCGCGCCCTCGCCGAGCTCGGCGGTGAGCGTCGTCTTCTCGAGCCGGAACGGATCGTCGGCTCCGTTGACGTTGAGTTCCAGGGACATCCGATCGGGACCCAGCGTGAATCGCAAGACGGATCCGGGCGCCTCCCCGGAGAACCCCGCCGGCAGGTGCCGGACGGGCCGGAACCGCAGGATGATCTCGGCATCGCGCGCCGCGAGCGCTTTGCCCGAGCGGAGGGTGAAGGGCACGCCCTGCCAGCGCGCGTTGCGCACCTCGCACGTCAGCTCGGCGAGAGTCTCGGTGTGCCGCGCGGGGTCCACGCCGTCTTCGTCGACATACGACGGAACGGCCCGGTCACCGATCGTCCCCGCCGTGTAAATGGCGCGGCGAGACGCCTGCCGCGGGTCGTCCGCCCACAGCGACGTCGCGCGCAGGGCGGCGCCCGTCGCGTCGCGCAGGTCGACCTCGTTCAGGGTCGCGGGCGGTTCCATCGCGACGAAGGCGAGCACCTGAAGGAGGTGGCTCTGGATCATGTCGGTGAGGGCTCCGGCGCGATCGTAGTAGCCCGCGCGCCCCTCCAGGGCGAGGGACTCGTCGTACCGGATGACGACCGATTCGACGTTCTCGGCCGACCACACGGGCTCGAGCACCCGGTTTGCGAATCGCGTGCCCAGCAGGTTGAGCACGGTGGACCGGCCGAGGAAGTGGTCGACGCGGAACACCTGGCTCTCGGGAACGAGGTCCGTGAGGACGTCGTTGAGGGCGTGCGCGCTCGCCTCATCGACGCCGAATGGCTTCTCCAGGGCAAGGATCGTCCCCTCCGGGAGCGGGACGTCGCGGAGGGCCTGGCATGCTCGCGCCGCGACCGCCGGAGGAACGGCGAAGTAGAGGGCGAGGCGCCCCGGTGTGCCCGTCACCAGTTTCTGGAGATCGTCGCTGCGGGTGATGTCGGCCTGCTGGTAGCTCGTCGACGTGACGACATCGTTCGCCGCGTCGGACCCACTGGCGGCGAACGATGCGCGTACGACATCACGCCAGTGGTCGTCGCTCCAGTCCTCCATGCCGGCCCCGCGCAGGTGCACGCGCCGCCAGTTCTCGCGGGTCAGCAGCTGGCCGAGAGCGGGGAGCAGCAGGCGCGAGGTGAGGTCGCCCGAGGCGCCCAGGATCAGGAGCGTTGTCTCGACCGTCATGCGCCCCACCCTAGCCGCCGACGACTCTCCCAGATCGGGCTGACACAATCAGGACGATGACGACACCCATCGCCGATTACGCCATGCTCAGTGACACCCGAACCGCTGCGCTCGTATCGCGGGAGGGCAGCATCGACTGGCTGTGCGTGCCCCGCTACGACTCCCCATCGATCTTCGGCGCCCTTCTCGGTGACGACCAGCACGGATGCTGGAGCCTGCGTCCGCTCGACATGAGCGCTACCGCAACCCGGCGCTACGACGGCGATACCTTCGTGCTCATCACCCGCTGGGAGAGCGCGGACGCCGTGGCAGAGGTGTGGGACTTCATGCCCCAGGAGTCCACCGGGATATCCCTCGTGCGCCGGATCGTCGGGGTGAGCGGCTCGATGGAGTTCGCCCAATCGATCACGCTGCGATTCGACTACGCGCGGGCCGTACCCTGGGTGCGGCAGGCGGGCGACGACGACAGCCCCGCCCTGCTGGCCGTCGCGGGCCCCGACGCCGTCATTATTCGCGGTGCACGTGTGCGGCCGACGGGGCGCAGCCACCGCGGAACGGTCTCGGTGCACGAGGGCGAGCACGTCGACCTGACGCTGTCGTGGTTCGCCTCGTACGAGGCGCAGCCGGAAGCACTGGATGTCGACCGCGAACTGGCCGAGACGACGCGGTGGTGGACGCAGTGGGCGTCTCGCATCGAGCACGACGGGCCTCACCACGACGAGGTCGTACGGTCACTCCTGGTGCTGCGTGCGCTCAGCCACCGCGACACGGGCGGCATCGTCGCCGCGGCCACGACATCCCCCCCCCGAGGACTTCGGCGGGTCGCGCAACTGGGACTACCGCTACGTCTGGCTGCGCGATGCCGCGCTGACGCTCGAGGCGCTCATCGGACACGGCTTTCTGGGCGTCGTCGAGCGGTGGCGGGCGTGGCTGGTGCGTGCGATCGCCGGTGACCCCGCAGAGTTGCAGATCATGTACGGCCTGGGTGGCGAACGCGACCTGCACGAACGCGAACTCGACAGCCTGCCGGGCTATGGCGGCGCGGCACCGGTTCGGATCGGGAATGGCGCGGCGCACCAGTTTCAGGCGGATGTCATCGGCGAAGTCATGGTGGCGCTCGACGCCGCTCGACGCCGCTCGACGGGCCGGTCTGCCCGAGTCCGCCGAGTCGTGGCCGCTGCAGCGGACGCTCCTCACCTACGTCGAAGAGAACATCGATCGACTCGACAACGGGATCTGGGAGATTCGAGCGCAACCGCGGATGTTCACCCACTCGCGCGTGATGATGTGGGCGGCGTTCGATCGAGGCGTCCGTGCCGTGCGATCTGCGGGGCTCGATGGACCGGCGGAGCACTGGGAGCATCTGCGGGACCGCATGCGTCAGGAGATCGAGGAGCAGGGGGTCGATCCCGATGGCGGTTTCTTCGTCCAGCACTACGGCACCGCAGAGGTGGATGCCTCGCTCCTGCTGTTGCCGCAGGTGGGATTCTGCGCTGCCGACGACCCCCGGATGCTCGCCACCGTCGCCGAGATGGAACGCACCCTCCTGCAGGATGGGTTCCTGTTGCGGTATCGGACGGAGAGCGGCGTCGACGGGCTCGAGGGCGACGAGCATCCGTTCCTGGCGTGCTCGTTCTGGTTGGTGCAGCAGTACGCCGCCTCCGGTCGCGGCGCGGACGCCGCCGATCTGATGGATCGCCTGTGCGCCCTCGCGAACGATGTCGGGCTGTTGGCGGAGGAGTACGACGTCGGGGGACAGCGCCACGCGGGCAATACCCCGCAGGCGCTGTCGCATCTCGCGTTGGTCGGCGCCGCGGACGCGCTAGCCGGTCACTACGGACGATCCGAAGAGCGCGAGTTATTCTGATCTGACCGGTCGTTCGAACGGAAGGGCTGGCATGGCTTCACCACAGGAGTTGACGCGCCGCGCCGCGATCGCGGGATATGCCGTGATCGGCGAGCCGCCCGAGCCCGACCTCGAAGGCCTCGTTCAGGTCGCCGCGACGCTGTGTGGTGTTCCGACGGCGGTCGTGAACATCATCGACGACCGGTACCAGCATCAGGTCGCGACGGTCGGTGTCGCGGCGGCGATGTGTTCGCGCGACGACTCGATGTGCGCGATCGTCTTCGAGAACCCGGGGCACGTGGTGGTGCACGACGCTCGCGCCGATCCTCGCTTCGTCGCGAACCCGTTCGTCACCGGGCAACTCGCAAACGTGCGCTTTTACGCCTCGAGCCCGCTCGTGACGCCCTCTGGCGTGCCGATCGGCACCCTGTGCGTGTTCGACGACGTGGTCGGCGAGATCTCCCCCGCGGCCAGTAAGGCCCTGGAGTTGCTCGCGCATCAGGTGGTCGAGGTGCTCGAGCTGCGACGCGCCGCGCGCCTGCTCAGCCGGACGAACGCCGAGCTCTCGCACTTCGCCGGGCAGGTCAGTCATGACCTGCGCAACCCGCTCAACGCAGTCTCGGGCTTCATCGAGGTTGCCGCCGACGATCCCGAACTCGCCCATGCGCCGAATGCCGTCCGCGCTCTCGCTCGTGCCGAGTCCGCCGTCGCCCGCATGGACGCGATGATCCGCGAGCTGCTCGACTACGCCAAGACCGGGGGAGCGATCGCGAGCCGCCCCGACGTCGATCTGGAGGGCATCGTCCGGGCGGTGGTCGACGATCTCGATGCGGACCTGCGCTCGGCACGGGCGCGAATCGTCTGCGACGCGCCCGTTCTGGTGCGGGGTGACGAGCTGCTCCTCCGCGCGCTGCTGCAGAACCTCATCGCGAACGCCGTGAAGTTCACGGCAGCGGCGGGCCGCGAACCCTTCATCGAGGTGCAGGCTCTGCGGGTCCAGGCGGGATGGCGCGTCACGGTGGACGACAACGGGCCCGGGGTGGCCGTCGAGGATCGTGAGCGGGTGTTTGTCGCGATGGAACGCGGAGACCGCTCCACGCCGGGCATCGGCCTGGGTCTGGCGACGTGCCGCAGGATCGTCGAGGCCCACGGCGGGTTGATCGGCATCGACGAGTCGCACCTCGGTGGGGCCAGTGTGTGGTTCCTCCTGCCCGACGCGGAGGAATGACCGCCGCCGCCCCGGAGCGCCGCTCGGCCCACCCGGGCTGTGGATCACGCAGAAGCGCCTGTTCGCAGCATCCGCTCCGTTTATCGAAGCAGCGGATGCCGCGAACAGGCGCCGTCGCGCGTGTGGCGGTGCGTCAGCCGGCGAGAGCCTCCCGGAGCTTCACTCGCGCACCCATCCGCAGGAGCGAGTTCTCGTAGATCTTCGCTCCGATGAAGATGGCCGCGATGCAGGTTGCCATCAGGATCGCGAGCGACAGCAGCGGCTCCCACCACTGTGCGTCGCCGAGGAAGAGTCGCAGCGGCATGCCGACGGGGGCGGAGAACGGCACGTACGACATGATGCCGACCACGAGCGGGTTGTCGTTGAAGAAGATGACCAGGAAGTACGGCGCCATGATCAGCATCGTGAGGGGCGTCGTCGTCGATCCGATGTCTTCCTGACGCGAGACCATCGCGGCCGCGGCGGCGAACAGCGACGCGAGCAGGATGAAGCCGAAGAAGAAGAACACCGCGAACCACGCGATGGGACCGCCGAGCCCCTGCAGCAGGGCTGTCTGATCGGTCACCGTCAGACCGATGACCGCTATCGCCGCGAGTCCCAGGATCTGGGCCATGGCGAGGATCGTATTGCCGATCACCTTGCCGGCGAGCAGCGCCCGGGTGGGGACGGCGGAGATCAGGATCTCGACCACGCGGGTCTGCTTCTCTTCGACGACGCTCTGCGCGATCGTTCCCCCGAACAACGACGCCGCGAGGAGGAAGACGGCCCCGAATCCGATCGCGACGAGGTAGCGCAGCGCGCCGCCGGTCTCGTCCGGATCGAGCAGCTCGACGGTGGGGGTCTGCGCCAGCAACAACAACAGAGTGGTCGGCGCCGACGACTCCGCGATCAGCGTGATGCCGACGGGGGACGAGGAGTCGCCGACGATCGCTGCGTCCACCTCTCCGTCGCGGACGAGCGTCTCAGCGGCCGCACGGTCGGGCGCGTCGGTGATGTCGAGCCCCTCGACGCCCTGCACCTGTGACGAGGCGTCGGGGGTGACGGCGACGGGGATCCCCGAGGTGTCGCGTGCGGTGAAGCCGCCCCAGATCACGCCGGCGAGGGCGATCAGGAACAGGATCGCGGTCGAGATGACGAACGCCTTCGAGCGCAGCTTCGATCCGATCTCGCGCTCGGCGACGAGGTAGACGCTCTGCGCCGTCGAGGGCACCGGACGGCTGGCGGGGGATGTCGTGGGAGTGCTCACTGGATGACCTCCTTGAAGATCTGGGCGAGGGTCGGATGCTGGGGCGCGAAGCTCGTCACATCCCCGCGTTCCACGGCGCGGCGCAGAACGACCTGCGCGGTGTCTTCGGTGTCGGTGTCGAACAGGGCGTAGCCCCCGTCGAATTCGAGCACGGTGACTCCGGGGACATCTCGCACCCACCCGGCGTCGGAAGCCGAGACGAGCTCGAAGCGCTGAGCGGAGTGCTGAGCGCGGAGTGAATCGCGGCTTCCCGCGGCCCGGATCGTGCCGTTCGCGATGATGACGAGGTCGTCGCAGAGCCGCTCGACGACATCGAGCTGGTGGGACGAGAACAGCACCGCCGTGCCCTGGGCGGCGCGTGCCTGCAGCACGCCGGCGACGACGTCGACGGCGAGGGGGTCGAGGCCCGAAAACGGCTCGTCCAGGATCAGCACCTCGGGGTCGTGCACCAGCGCCGCGGCGATCTGCGCCCGCTGCTGGTTTCCGAGGGAGAGCGTCTCGACATTGTCGCCGAGGCGTTCGCCGAGTCCCAGCTGTTCGAGCAGGCTCTGCGCGCGAGCCGTGGCGTCCGCCTTCGAATAACCGTGCAGGCGGGCCAGGTAGACGATGTGCTCGAGCACCTTCATCTTCGGGTACAGGCCGCGCTCCTCGGGCATGTAGCCGAACCGGCGTCGGTCGGACGACGACACGGCCGCGCCGTCGATGTCGACCTGTCCGCCGTCCTTGCCGAGGACGCCCAGGATGATGCGCATGGTCGTCGTCTTGCCCGCGCCGTTGCCGCCGACGAATCCCGTCAGGCGGCCCGGGAGGACATCGAACGCGACATCGTCGAGCACCCGACGTCCCCCGTAGCTCTTGGTGATACCGGTCAGTCGTAGCATCCGTCGTCCTTTCCGTGGGTGTGATTCCACGCTACGGAGCACGCGGCCGCGGGACATCCCCCGGGTGGCGGGTCTTCGTCCTCCGGCGTGCGGGGGAGGAGGGATCAGGCGATCTGGATCATGCGAAGCCGTTGCGGTGTGCCCAGACGACCGCCGCGACACGGTCGCGGGCGCCGAGCTTCTGCAGAACGTTGGAAACGTGGGTCTTGACCGTCGCCTCGCCGATCACCAGTCGCGCGGCGATCTCGGAGTTGCTGAGGGCCTGCGCCAGCAAGCGGAGGACGTCGACCTCGCGCTCGGTGAAGGGCGGGGCGTCGGCACCAGATGTGACACCAGCCGGCGCGCGCGTTCGACCGCCGGCGTTCGTGGCGTGCTCGGGTCCGCCGGCGAACCGCGCGATGACACGCCGCGTGACCTCGGGCGCGAGCAGGGCGTCACCGGATGCCACGACCCGGACCGCCGCGACAAGGTCTTCGGGGCCTGCGTTCTTCAGCAGGAATCCGCTCGCTCCCGCGGCGAGGGCCTGGAACAGGTAGTCGTCCCGATCGAACGTGGTGACGATCAGGACGGCCGCCGAGCTGTCGGGATCCGCCACGATGCGTCGCGTCGCCTCCAGGCCGTCGAGAACGGGCATCTGCACATCCATGCAGATGACGTCGGGGCGCTCCGTGCGCGCCTGGGCGACCGCGTTCGCGCCGTTCTCGGCCTCGCCGACGACGCTGATGCCGCCCGCGGCCTCGAGGATCATCCGGAATCCCGTCCGCATGACGGCATGGTCGTCGGCGAGGAGGACGCGGATGGGTCGCTCCGCCGTGCTTTCGGCGTTCACGCGAGTTCCGCCGAGGTTTTGCGGGGCACCCGGACGCGTACGAGGTATCCGCCGCGCGAGCGCGGTCCGGCATCGATCGTGCCGCCCGAGGCGCTCGCGCGCTCGCGCATGCCGACGAGGCCGAGGCCTCCGCCGGTGGGCACGCCGGAGCGGCCGGTGTTCGTGACCTCGATCTCGACCGCGTCGGGGCTGTAGCGCAGGCGTACGTCCGCGTGGGCGTCTGGCCCGCCGTGGCGTCGGGCATTCGTCAGCGCCTCTTGCACGATGCGGTACAGGTTGACCTGCACGACATCGGGCACCGGCCACGGGTCGCCGAGTTCGCTCAGGGTCGTCGGCAGGCCGGCGTCGACGGCGTGCTCGACCAAAGCGGGCAGTCCCGCGAGACGTACGGTCGAAGCGGCGTTGTCGGCGCCCTCGATGCCCGCCTCTTCGGGGGCGCGCAGGGTGCCGAGCAGGTGGCGCAGTTCGTCGAGTGCTTCGCGAGCGGACGCCTCGATGCCTGACAGCGCGCGCCGGGTCGCGGAAGGATCGGCGTCGAGCACGGCGCGGGCAGCGCCCGCCTGAACCCCCATCGCCGAGACATGGTGGGCGACGACGTCGTGCAGTTCGCGCGCGATGCGCAGGCGGTCGAGCGCCACCGCCTGCCGAGCGGTCACCTCGCGCTCCCGTTCCAATTGCGCGGTACGTTCGCTCAACTCGGCGCGCTTGCGGGCCGCCGCGTAAGCGTGATCCCCGAAGTAGTAGGCACCGCCGAAGTAGAGGGCGTTGATCAAGAACTGGATGAGCATGTAGGCGACATAGGGCGAGAACGCGCCCACGCGAGAGAAACCGTCGTCCACCGGTGCCGTCGCGCCCTGGAACGTCGTGACCAGCAGCCAGACGAACATGCCGGCGATCAACACCGCGCGCACCAGGGCGGCTCGGCGACGGTCGTCCACCCAGGCGCCCACCGTGTAGATGGCGATGAACATCGCGATGTTGCCGACATAGATCTCGGGGATGCGCAGACTCACGGCGACGAAGTACGCGGCGCACACCACGATTGCGACGCGACGAGCGACGGGAAGCGTCGCCGGAGGGCGAGCGGTGCCGTCACGATGACCGTGTACACCACGCCCCACGCGAGCGGCGCCTGCTCGTCGCCGTAGAATCCCGCGACCGACGTCAGCCACGTGCTCAACACTCCGCCGACGAGCATCGCGGCGGCGAGGAAGACGTCGGCCCGGAGGTCCGCCGACGTCGGCGTGCGTTCGGCGAACGGACGATCGGACTCGCTCATCCCTCAACGGTACGTCGCGGCGCTCGCCGGGACATCCGTCCCGCGGGGGAGACGGGGGGGGGGGGCTATCCGAAGATCATCGGGACGTCGTCCGAATCCTCCGCCGAGTCCAGCTCGAGGTCGACGACGACCGGAACGTGGTCGCTGGGGATTTCGCCCTTGCGCTCGTTGCGATGGATGGCTGCGCCACGGACGGCGTCGGCCACGGCGTGCGAGCCGAGGATGAAGTCGATGCGCAGGCCCTCGTTGCGGGGAAAGCGCAACTGCTTGTAGTCCCAGTAGGTGAAGCCGGTCGGTACGAGCGGACGAACGACGTCGTTGAGACCCGCCACCTCGAGGTCGCGGAACGCCGCGCGCTCGGGCTCGGACACATGGGTCGTGACGCCCGGCACCACCGTGGGGTCGCCGTTGTCGTCGTCGGTCGGCGCAATGTTGAAGTCGCCGACCAGCGCGAGCGCGGTGTCGGGGTCGTGGTCGAGGGTCTCGCGCGTGTACTGCGCGAGCGCGCTGAGCCAATCGAGCTTGTAGACGTAATGCGGGTCGTCGAGTGATCGACCGTTCGGGACGTAGAGGCTCCACACCTTCACCCCGCCGACGGTTGCGGCTATGGCGCGTGCCTCGAGCGGGGCATCCGTACCTTCATGCCCCTTCGCGAATCCCGGCATGCCGGGAAAGGAATGTTCGACGTCGGTCATGGGCAGGCGGCTGGCGATCGCGACGCCGTTCCACTGGTTGAGGCCGTGCGCCTCGACCGAGTATCCGGCGTCTTCGAACTGGGCGTACGGGAATTGGTCGGGTCGGCACTTGATCTCTTGCATCGCGAGCACGTCGATGTCTTCGCGCACCGCGAAGTCGACGGTGCGCTCGACGCGCGCGCGGATGGAGTTGACGTTCCAGGTGGCGAGCCGCATCACTCCAGCCTAAGAGGTGCCGGGGCCGCTCTCATGCGCGCTGTGCTGCTTGCTCGGATGCAGAGGGACCGGGGTGCGCGCCGGTTGCCCAGAGGAGGCGAGACGCGAGCTCGCGAGCACGACCGCGACCCCCGCTCCGCACAGGATGAAGCCGGCGAACGTGAGCGCGGTGAGGGGTTCGCCGAGCAGCAGGGCGCCCGCGATCGCGGTGGTCGGAGCGATGAGAAAGAGCAGCGCATTCAGGATCGTCACACCGACCCGGCGCAGCAGCCACCAGTACAGGCCGTACGCGGCGAGGGTCGGAGAGAGCGCGGCAAACACCGTCGCGATCCAGAAGGAGACGGATGCCGGGGGCAGAAGTGTCCCCGTAGCGCCCGCGAGCATTGTCATGCCGATCGCGGTCACGCACACGTGGATCGTCAGTGCCACGATCACGGGCGGCTGTTCGCGGGCGCGGCGCTCGACGAACGTGCCGGCGAGGAGGCAGGCCATCGCGAGGGCCGGTAGGGCGTAGGCGATCGGAGCAGCATCCGATCCACCGATCTGCGACTGCACCACGAGCACGACTCCCGCGGCACCGATGCCGAGGCCCGCCCACTGCGCGCCGCGCACCCGCAGTCCCAGCAGCGGGCCGACGAGCGTGGCCACGACGAGGGGTTGGACGGCATCGATGAGCGCGGTCGTACCTGTCGTGATGCCGACGGCGATCGCGCCGTACACGCTCGCGCAGTAACCGAACTGCGCGAACAGGCCGATCACCGCCTGGGTGCCGAGCTGGGCACGCGTGATGCCGCGCATCGAACCCGATGCGGAGGCGATCAGCAGGAGCGCGATCGCGACCGGGATGAATCTCCAGGCCAGCAACGTCGTGGGCGGGACATCGACCGTCGCGATGGCCGCGACCAGGAATCCCGAGCTCCAGGTGAGCACGAACGCCGTGGCAGCCACCGCCGTTAGGGCCACCGAAAGTATACCGATCTGTTTACTCACAGGAGTTGACTATACAGGTTGGTATACTTCTACGCATGACGAGCGACGCCCCCCTTCTGGCACCCCTCACCCCGGCCGCGCGACGCGTGTTGGATGCCGCATCCGTGCTCTTCTACGAACGAGGAATTCATGCGGTGGGTGTCGACACGATCGCCGAGACCGCAGGGGTGACGAAGAAGACCCTGTACGACCGGTTCGGGTCGAAGGAGGCCCTTGTGTTGTCGTACCTGCGTCACCGCGACGAGAGCTGGCGCGCGCATCTCGACGATCTGCTCGAGCGTGTTCCCGAGCCGGGGATCGACCGCATCTTGGGCATCTTCGACGCGGCCATCTCGTGGTCGGACGCGAATAGCCCGAAGGGCTGCAGCGCGATCAACGCGCGCGCCGAGATCGGCGACGGTCACGACGGTAACGCGGTGTTTCCCGAGGTTGCTCGGCAGAAAGCCTGGATGCTCGATCGATTCGCGGCGCTCTGCCGCGAGGCGGGGATCGCGGCGCCCGACGACATGGCGCAGCGACTCATGTTGCTCTACGAGGGGGCCATCGTCACCGTCGGCATGGAGACCTTCGCTCAGCCCTTCGACGTGGCCCGTTCCGTGGCGCGTTCGCTTCTGGAAGGTGCCGAGGCGGGCGCGTCGGCGCCCTAGACTCGAGCCCATGACCGCGTCGACACCCGAAATCGAAGCCGACCGCCAGCGGCTCATCGCCTTGATCTCGGACGAGGCGGTGTTCCACGGGGACTTCACGCTCTCGAGCGGCAAGCAGGCCAACTACTACGTCGATATGCGCAAGCTCACGCTCGATCACCGCGCCGCCCCGGCGATCGGCCGCATCATGCTCGACCTGATCGCCGACATCCCCGACGTCGCGTCGGTCGGGGGTCTGACCCTCGGCGCCGACCCGATCGCGAACGCGATCCTGCACGAGTCTGTGCACGCCGGACGCCCCCTCGACGCGTTCGTCGTCCGCAAGGAGCCCAAGGACCACGGGCGCGGGCGCCAGATCGAGGGAGCAGATGTCTCGGGCAAGCGCGTCGTCGTGGTCGAAGACACCTCGACCACGGGTCAGTCCGCCCTGAAGGCCGTCGAGGCCCTGAGGCGCGAGGGCGCGGAGGTCGTGGCGGTCGCCGTGATCGTCGACCGTGCCACGGGGGCGCAGGCCGCCGTCGAGGCCGCGGGCCTCGAGTGGCGCGCGGCGATCGGGCTGGCAGACCTCGGGCTCGACCCGCAGTAGTCGTTTCCGGGGCGTTGGGCGGGTCGCTTCGACAGGCTCAGCGACCGGGGGCGACGGCCCCTGAGCTTGTCGAAGGGTCCGCCGAGAACGAAAGCAGGTTCAGTCGCGGTCGTCGCGGTCGCCTCGGCGCCGCCACAGGGCGACGAGAAACGTCACCAGGCTGCCTCCAACGATCAGTATCGACACGGCGAAGATCAGGTCTCGTTGCGACATCGGTGCTCCCTCGGGTTGAACTAAGGCCGGCGGCCGGCGGCAGCCTCGGAAACGATCCGCGCGATGCGTGCCGTCCGGGTCTCGGGGCGCTTGGCGCTCGCGATCTGCGTGAGGCCGTAGGTCCGAACGGATGGCGGGAAGCCGTCCCACGCCGCGCGCGCCTGGGGCACGGCGTCGAGCGCCGCGGCGAACTCGGGCGGCTCGATCAGCGCCTCGGGGCCGTCGAGCATCGTCCACGTCCCGTTCGCCTTCGCGATCTCGACGGCGCGGATGCCGGCGGCCTCGAGCTGGCCCGACGCCTCCAGGATCTCGACGCGGGCCTTGTTGGTGCCCGCCCACCCGCTGCCCGCGCGCCGCGGGGCGAACCAGAGCCCGGATGTCTCGTCGTCGAACACGCGGACCGGACCGTCGATCCACCCGAAGCACAGCGCTTGCCGGATCGCCTCTTCGTACGGAATGTGGAGGTGGGCGAAGCCCTTGCGGCCACGCACCAGCCACACGCCCTTCGAGTCCGCATGGTTATCGGCGAGCCACGCACGCCAGGCGGCGGCATCCGCTGCCCGCACCCGCTCGCCGTCGTCCAATACGCCCATGCTCAGAAGATACCGCCGCGACGATACCGCCACACTCGGACATCGCGGGCGGTCATGCGCCCGAGTCCCGTGCGCCCGGGGTCGGTCAGATGACCTCGGGCAGCTCGGTCTCGGCAGGCTCCTCCGCGACCAGATCGGCGACCGAGTCGAGCACCTCGTCGGGTCGGAACGGGTAGCGCTCGATCTCGGCGGTGTCGCTGATGCCGGTCAGCACGAGCACGGTGTGCAGGCCGGCCTCGATCCCGGCGACGATGTCGGTGTCCATCCGGTCGCCGATCATGCCGGTGTTCTCGGAGTGAGCGCCGATCCTGTTCATGGCCGACCGGAACATCATCGGATTGGGTTTGCCGACGACGTACGGTTCCTTGCCCGTGGCCTTCGTGATGAGGGCTGCGAACGATCCGGTGGCCGGAACGAGCCCCGAGGGTGTCGGGCCCGTGGCATCCGGGTTCGTCACGATGAACCGCGCGCCCGCGTTGATGAAGCGGATGGCTTGGGTGATGGCCTCGAACGAGTACTGGCGGGTCTCACCGACCACGACATAGTCGGGCTGGGACTCGGTGATGATGTAGCCGGCCTCGTGCAGCGCGGTCGTCAGACCTGCCTCGCCGATCACGAACGCCGTGCCGCCGGGCAGCTGAGATGCGAGAAAGTCCGCGGTCGCGAGGGCCGAGGTCCATATGCGGTCCTCGGGCACGTCCAGGCCGGAGGCGCGCAGGCGCGCGCTCAGATCTCGCGGCGTGAAGATCGGGTTGTTCGTCAGTACGAGAAACGGGGTGCCCTGGTTGCGCCACTGTTCGAGCAACTCGGCCGCACCCGGAACCGGCCGGTTGTCGTGCACGAGCACGCCGTCCATGTCGGTGAGCCAACACTCGATGTCGGCCCTCGTGCGCGGGAGGATGCGTTCTGCGGCCATGCCGCCCAGCCTAGGCCGAATGGGTCGACTTGCGCCTGCCCTGGACGGGGTGCGGCGCCTCCTCCGGCCACGGCGTGCGGCGCATCGTCGCCGTCTGGCCGTACTGTCGAGACATGAGCGCCCGACGCGATCAGTGGAACCCGACATCTCTGCCCTCGCAGAACGACCGCGTGTTCCTCGTGACCGGGTCCAACGCGGGGCTCGGCTACTTCGCGAGCGAGCAACTCGCCCGCGCGGGGGCGCACGTCATCATGTCGGGACGAAACCCGCACCGCCTCGCCGCCGCCCGCGCGGCGATCGGCCGGCGCGTGCCGGGAGCCTCGGTCGAGACGCTGCTGCTCGACACCAGCAACCTGGGTTCGGTACGTGCCGCCGCGGCATCCGTCGGCGGTCGCGCTCGCCTCGACGGGGTGCTGCTGAACGCGGGCATCGTGCACCCGCCCCGCACGCGCGAGGTGACGGGAGACGGCAACGAGCTCGTGCTGGCGACCAACGTGCTCGGCCACTTCGCGCTCGCGGGGGCGCTGTTGCCCGTGCTCGAGCGCGCAGAGCGGCCCGCGCGGATGGTCTGGCTCGGCAGCCTGTCGACGGCCATGGGTTCGTACGATCCGGTCGACCCGCAGCTGGAGACGGATTACTCGCCGTGGCGGGCCTACGTGCAGTCGAAGGTCATCGCGCAGGCGCTGGGGTTCGAAGCCGATCGCCGGCTCCGTGCCCACGGCCGTGCGGTGCGAAGCCTGGTCGCCCATCCCGGATATTCGGTGAGTGGGCGCACCACCGGTATCCGGGGCGTCAACGAGCCCACGCGTGGCGCGCGCTTCGTGGACAACCTGCAGGCGGCGGTGACGCAGTCCAAAGAGCGTGGGGCCTGGGCACCCGTGCGTGCGCTCATCGATCCGGATGCCGAGGGCGGCACGTTCTGGGGCCCGAAGGGTGGGCTCAAGGGCATGCCGCGGACAGCGCGCCCGGCGGCGCTGACGGCCGATCCCGCGCGCGGCGAAAGGTTGTGGGCCTTCTGCGAAGAAGCCACCGCGGTGCAGTGGCCGTCCGATCGGGGATCGTCCGCTCGGAAGCCCGTGCGCCGTCGGTCAGGCCGATAACCACACGGCCGAGGCCGCGCCCTCGGGGAGCGTGATCGGCCCCGCGTCGCCCTCGAGGATCTCGCGCGAAACCACGCGAACGCTCGCCCCGACCTCGACGCCGCGTTCTTCGAGGTGACGCAGGAGCGGGGCGTCCCGATCGCTGACGCGCAGAACGCGGCCCTCGTGCCCCGGGGCGGCATGAGCGAGCAAGACGAACCTCACACGCTCGACCCGACCCTCGGCATCCGGAATCGCGTCGCCGTGCGGATCGAAGCGGGGGCGACCGAGACGCTCGTCGATTCCCTCGAGTAGCCGGTCGCTGATCGTGTGCTCGAGGACCTCGGCCTCGTCGTGCACCTCGTCCCAGCCGTACCCGAACTCGCGCACGAGCCAGGTCTCGATCAGGCGGTGCCTGCGGATGATGCCACTCGCGCGCTTGTGGCCGGCATCCGTCAGCGTCACGGGGCCGTACGGGCGGTGGGTGACGAGACCCTGCGCGGCGAGCTTCTGCACCATCTCGGTGACACTCGAAGGGGCGAGGCCGAGTTCGCCCGCGAGCTGCGACGGGGTGATCTGGCGATCCTGCCACTCGGTGTGGTGGTAGATCGCCTTGAGGTAGTCGTCGACCACGGCGCTCGGGGGTGCCATTGCCTCAGGGTACCGTCCGAGGATTACGGCGATGTCAGGCGCCGGTGAACACGAGGAACAGCAGCACCGCGTTGAGCGTGACCAGGAAGACGCTCGCGATGATGCCCCCGATCGTCGTGATGGGCCGGTTGCGGTATTCGCCGAGGGTGCTCTCCTGAGCGGTCAGCACCACCAGCGGGATGAGGGCGAACGGGATGCCGAACGAGAGCACCACCTGGCTCAGCACGAGCGCGAAGGTCGGATCGAACCCGGCGCCGAGGATCAGCAGCGCCGGGATGAGGGTGACGAGACGGCGGACGAGCAGGGGCACGCGCACGCGCAGCAGTCCGTGCATGATCTCGGCACCCGCGTACGCGCCGACCGACGTCGACGCGAGCCCCGAGGCGAGCAGGCCCACGGCGAACAGGGTCGCGACGAGCGGTCCGAGTCCGTCGCGGAGCGCCGCGTAGGCGCCCTCGAGGCTGTCGGTGCCGGGCACGCCCGCGAGATTCGCCGCCGCGAGCAGCAGGATGCAGAGGTTCACCGTGCCCGCGATGATCATGGCGATCGAGACATCCCATCGCGTCGCCCGCAGCAGGCGAGCCGTGCCGACGCCGCGAAGAGTTGCGAGCTGATCGCCCGCGTGGCGGGTCGGGGCGGGAGCGGGGGCTCCCTCGGTCGTGGGGCGCGGGGGAGCGAAACGGTCGCGCGAGAGCGCCGAGTGGGCGTAGATCGCGTGCGGCATGATCGTCGCGCCGAGGATGGATGCGGCGAGCAGCACCGAGCCCGCATCCTCGAACCGGGGCACGAGCCCGCCGACGATCCCAGCGGGATCGGGAGGCCCGACGAACACCCCCGCGGTGAAGCCGACGGCGATGATGATCATGAGGGCGATGACCGCGTTCTCGAACGGACGGGCACCGCGCTTGGACTGCACGAGCAGCAGGCCGATCGAGACGACACCGGTGATCACGCCGCCCCACAGCAGGGGGATGCCGAAAAGCAGGTTGAGCGCGACGGCGCCGCCGATCACCTCGGCCACGTCGGTGGCCATCGCGACGAGCTCTGCCTGCAGCCAGTAGGCGCGGCGGGCCCAGCGGTTGCGCAAACGTCGGCCGAGCACCTCGGGCAGGCTCTCGCCCGTGACGATGCCGAGCTTGGCCGAGAGGTACTGGATCAGCCAGGCCATCACGTTGCCGATGACGACCACCCAGACGAGCAGGTACCCGTACTGGGCGCCCGCCGTCATGTTGCTCGCGACGTTGCCGGGATCGAGGTATGCGACCCCCGCCACGAGTGCGGGCCCGATCAGCCACGCGACCTTCGGAGTGCTGACGGCACCGCTCGCCTCATGCGTTGCGCCCTGTTGCGCTGTCGAATTTTTCGGCACACCGAAACCCTAGCCATATTTCGGCACGCCGAAAAGTGCTGGTCGTCGGTGAGTGCACGGGTTGTTTCCGAATGTACGACCTGCGCGCGGTGCAGAACCCATGCGCTCGGCACGAAGTCGTGCACTCGGGCCCGGCTGTTGAGCGAGGAGCGCGGAGACGGGTCGACACGACCTGCCCGGATACGCTGGCCCCGTGACCGACCAACCCGCGCCCGAGATCGAACCCGAGGCGGAGCCCGAGCGCGAGGCGGACACCACGGTGGGCGTCGGCCCCTGGCCGGGCGGACCGGATGCCTGGCCCGACGACCCGCGCTTCGACCCCGTTCTGCTCGCCGAGGGGGATCGGCGAAACGTCGTCGATCAGTACCGCTATTGGTCGATGGACGCGATCATCGCGGATCTGGACGAGCGGAGGCATCCGTTCCATGTCGCGATCGAGAACTGGCAGCACGACATGAACATCGGATCGATCGTCCGCACCGCCAACGCGTTCCTCGCCGAGGCCGTGCACATCATCGGCCGCCGGCGCTGGAACCGCCGCGGGGCGATGGTCACCGACCGCTACCAGCACGTCATCCACCACGAGGACGTCGCGACCTTTGCGGCTTGGGCAGCGGAGCGGCGGCTGCCGATCGTCGCGATCGACAACGTCGAGGGATCCGTCGCGCTGGATCGGTCGGACCTGCCCGAGCGGTGCATCCTGATCTTCGGGCAGGAGGGTCCCGGGCTCTCGCCCGAGGCGCTCGCCGCGGCATCCTCCGTCGTCGAGATCACGCAGTACGGCTCGACCCGCTCGCTCAACGCGAGCGCCGCGGCCGCCGTCGTGATGTACGACTGGGCCCGCCGCTACGCCTCTTCCCCTTCCTGACCCCCACCCCGCGCGCGAAACTTCACCTGTGTCACATTTCTGGGCCCCAAAGGTGACATAGGCGAAGTCTCGCGCTCAGGCGAGGGGATCAGTGCGCGCCGACGCGCTGCCAGGCCGTGCCGCGGACGCGCCAGCCGAGCGTCAGCAAGCGCGCGCACAGGTACACGCCGAAGAAGGATGCCGCGAGCCACGCGAGCCCGCCCGCGCCCGCGACGCCGGTCGCCGAGACGATCACCAGCGCGGGCAGGAAGACGACGAGGTTCACCACGCCCGCGAGGGCGAGATATGCGGCATCGCCCGCCCCGATCAGAACGCCGTCGAGCACGAACACCACGCCGGCGATGGGCTGCGCGATGGCCAGGACGAGCAGGGCCGGCAGGATGAGCGCGGCGAGCGCGGTCGATCCCGTGAACACCAGCCCGATGGCACCCGAGAACACCGCGATCACGGCCCCCACGATGACGCCGAACCACACGCCCCATGCCACCGTCCTGCCGAGCACGCGCCGCACACCCGCCGCGTCGCCCGCGCCCAGCCCTTTGCCGACGAGGGCCTGCGCCGCGATCGCGAGCGCGTCGAGGGCGAAGGCGGCGGCCGAGAAGATCGTGAAAACGACCTGATATCCGGCGAGCTCCTCCGGCCCCATGGCCGTGGCGACGACGACGGTCGACAGCAGGGCGACGCGCAGGCTCACCGTGCGCAGGAACAGCCACCCGCCCGAGCGCGCCGACCCGCCGATGCCCTCACGTTGCGGGCGCAGGCGCGCCGAGTGTCGGGACGCAAGGCGCCCGATGACGACGACGTACGCCGCGACCATCGCCCACTGCGCGATCACCGTGCCGATAGCGGATCCCGCGATCCCCCATCCCAGTCCATAGATGAGCAGGACGTTGAGCCCTGCGTTCGCGGCGAACCCGATGCCGGCGATCCACAGCGGCGTGACGGTGTCCTGCATCCCGCGCAGCAGGCCCGTCGCGGCGAACACGATCAACATGGCCGGCAGCCCGCCCATCGACAGCCCGAGATAGATGCGCGCCTGCTCCGCGACTTCGGGTGTCGGGCCGAAGACGCCGACGAGCGCCGGGGTGGCGAGCCAGCCGCCGAGAGCCAGCACGGCCCCCACTCCGAGCGCGAGCCACATGCCGTCGATTCCCACCGAGACCGCGCGGGACGGGTCGCCGGCGCCGAAGCGGCGCGCGACGGCCGGCGTCGTGGAGTACGCGAGGAAGATCATCAGGCCGACGATCGTCTGCAGGACGGCCGAGGCGATGCCCAGGCCCGCGAGCGGATCCACGCCCAGGTGCCCGACGAGGGCCGCGTCGACGATCAGGAAGGCGGGTTCGGCGACGAGAGCGCCGAGCGCCGGAACCGCCAGGCGCAGGATGTCTCTGTTCAATCCCACGCTGTTCAGTCCAGCTGACGGCGCTCGTTCGGCGGCGCGCTCGGGATCGGTCACTCCCCGAGCCTAGGAGGGTTACCCCTATTCGGCGCGCCCGGTCAAGGGGATACCGCGGGTGTCGTCGCGCCCTATTCTGGAACGTATGGCCGACGCGCTCCGCTCCGGTCTCGCGCTTGATGATTTGAGCTCCGAGATCCGCCCCCAGGACGACCTTTTTCGCCACGTCAACGGCGGGTGGCTCGAGAGAACCGAGATCCCCGACGACAAGGCGCGCTGGGGGTCTTTCCACGCTCTCGCCGAGCAGGCCGAAGAGCATGTGCGCGAGATCATCGAGCAGTCACAGCTCGCCGAAGCAGGCACGGAGACGCGCAAGATCGGTGACCTCTTCACGAGCTTCATGGATACCGAGCGGATCGCCGAGCTGGGCGCGAGCCCGATCGCCCCGCAGCTCGAGCGCATCGCCGCGATCGAAGACCTGAGCGGCCTGCTGACCGTCATCGGCGACCTCGAGCGAGAGGGCGTCGGGGGACTCCTCGGCCTGTACGTCGAGCCAGACCCGGGCTCGCCGGACCGCTACGTCCCGTTCTTCCTGCAGGGCGGCATCACCCTCCCCGACGAGAGCTACTACCGTCTGCCGAACTTCGCCGAACTCCGACTCGCGTACCGCGCACACATCGAACGGATGCTGGAGCTCGCCGGTGTCGCGGATGTCTCCGCCACCGCGGACCGCATATTCGCGCTCGAGACCGAACTCGCCACCCACCACTGGGACAACGTCAAGAGCCGCGACGCGGTCGCGACCTACAACCTGATGACCTGGGACGACTTCGTGGCTCTCGCCGGTGTCGATCTCGCGCCGTGGCTGTCTGCCGTCGCGCCGGGGCACGAAGAGGCCTTCGCCGAGGTCGTCGTGTCGCAGCCGAGCTTCGTCGAAGGACTCGGACCGCTCCTCACCGAAGAGCGGCTCGAGGACTGGCGTGCCTGGCTCGCCTTCAAGGTCGTCCACGCCGCCGCCGCGTTCCTGTCGGACGAGTTCGTCGCCGAGAACTTCGCGTTCTTCGGAACACAGATGACCGGCGTGCCGGTCAACCGCGAGCGCTGGAAGCGCGGCGTGAGCCTGACCCAGGCCGCCCTGGGTGAGGCGATCGGCAAGGTCTACGTCGAGCGTCACTTCCCGCCCACGGCGAAAGAGGCGATGGACGAACTCGTCGCGAACCTCATCGAGGCCTACCGGCAGAGCATCACGGACCTTCCGTGGATGAGCCCCGAGACGCGCGAGCGCGCGCTGGAGAAGCTCGACAAGTTCACACCGAAGATCGGCTACCCCGATGTGTGGCGCGACTACGACGCGCTCGAGATCGACGCCGCCGACCTCGTGGGCAACGTCCGGCGCGCTCACGTCGCCGAGCACGACCGCCAGCTCGCCAAGGTCGGCGGCCCCATCGACCGCGACGAGTGGCACATGACGCCGCAGACGGTCAACGCGTACTACAACCCGTTGATGAACGAGATCGTGTTCCCCGCGGCGATTCTGCAGTACCCGTTCTTCGACGCCGATCGCGACGCCGCCGCGAACTACGGGGGCATCGGCGCAGTCATCGGCCACGAGATCGGGCACGGCTTCGACGATCAGGGCAGCCGGTTCGACGGCGACGGGCGTCTGCACGACTGGTGGACGGATGCCGATCGTGCCGCTTTCGAAGAGCGCACATCGAGTCTGATCGCGCAGTACGACGGCTTGTCGCCTGTGGGTCTTCCCGAGCATCACGTCAACGGTGCGCTGACGATCGGCGAGAACATCGGCGACCTGGGTGGCCTCGGCATCGCGCTGAAAGCGTACGAACTGTCGCTCGGGGGCGAGGAATCACCGGTCATCGAGGGCTGCACCGGCACGCAGCGGCTCCTGTTGTCGTGGGCGCAGGTCTGGCAGCAGAAGGGACGGGATGCCGAAACCATCCGTCTGCTGACGATCGACCCGCACTCGCCCAACGAGTTCCGCTGCAACCAGATCGTCCGGAACATCGACGCGTTCTACGACGCTTTCGACGTGACGGCCGACGATGCCCTCTGGCTCGATCCAGCGGAACGTGTCACGATCTGGTGACACCCCTCTCATAACCTGCATCGGAAGGACGCCCCTCGTGGGTACGCCGCCTGAGCCACTCCGGGACGCATCGTCCCGGCCTGGGTCGCGCCGCGGCGCGCATCGCACGAACCGCCGCGCCGCTGCCGGCCGCCGCTCCTTCGCATCATCGCTGAAGGCGCTCGACGCGCTCGCTGTGTCGGGTGCTCGCGTCTCGGTGCATGTGGCAGATCTCGACACCGACAAGATCGTGCTCGCGGGGGACGACTTCCTGACGAGCCCGATCGGCGGTCTCGGCATCCTGCCGCTCCTCATCGAGGTCGCCGCCCGTTTCGATGACGGATCGCTCGACCCCCTCGAGATCGTCGAGCGCGCCCGCATCGAGCAGGTGGAGGGTGCCGGGGTGTGGCGCCATCTGCGTGCCCCCGCGCTGCCGCTCTGCGATCTCGCGGTGCTCGCCGCCGCGACGGGCGATTCGCTTGCGGTGAATCTGCTGCTCGACCGCGTGGGTCTCGAGAGCGTCCACGCCCGGATCAAAGGGCTCGGGCTCGAACGCGTGGCACTGCTCGACCGCCTGCGCGACCGTCGCGGCCCCGACGATGCACCGCACTTCGCTCTGGGTTCGGCTCGCGAGCTCGCCGGGCTCTTCGCTGCCATGGTCAACACAAGCCTCGTCAACGCGGCCGTCAGCGCGCAGGTTTCGGAGTGGTTGAGCCTGAACGAGGATCTGAGCCTCGTCGCATCCGCCACAGGTCTCGATCCCTTCGCGCACGAGGACGACCACGGGCTGCTGTTCGTGAACAAGACGGGACGGGATGCCGGGGTGCGTGCTGAGGCGGGTGTGCTGGCCGGCCCCCGCGCGGGTGTCGCCTATGCTCTCATCGTCTGCTTCGACGACCTCTCGATCGCGCACCGCTTGCGCGCGCATGACGCGTTCCGCACGCTCGGCGTCGACCTGATGGAGTACGTGTACTGAGCGCCCCGGGCGGCCCTGCTTCGAACCCGCGCGTTCACCACCTCGCCGAAACACCCTTTTCGCGTCGAGACACCCTGTGGCGAGGGGTGTTTCGCCGCAGATGGGGTGTTTCGCCCGAATGGTGCCAGCTGTGCGCAGAGGGCAGGGGTGGCGAGCGCTGTGCGGATGCCTAGGACTCGAGCGCGTCGACCAGGTCGAGGCCGCGGCGCGCCCACTCGATCTCGCCCCGCGCGCGGTCGACGAGGCCCTCGTAGGCGAAGCGCTTGTACGCCACCGTGCGATCCTGCTGCTCGGGAGGAGTGACGGCGAGGCGGCGCATCAGCATGGGGTTGTCGCGCGCGTCGATGCGGCGGAGCTCCCCCTCCCACTGCTCGAGCTCGCTCTCCCATTGCGCGATGTGCGCACGCAAGAATGCGCGAGCTTCGTCGGGTGCCGCGACCTCGAGATACGCGGCGCGCAGGTGCGCGGGATCCCGAACACGCTGATAGTCGAGCGGTGCGGCCATCCAGGCGACGAACGCGGCGTCACCCGCGGGGGTCACATGGTAGACGCGGCGGGTGCCGCGCTCACCGCGCAGCTGATCCTCGCCCTCGACGAGTCCCTCGGACTCCATCTTGCGCAATTCGGGGTAGATCTGGGAGTCGGGGGCATGCCAGACGTGGCCGACCGAAAGCGAGAACTGCTTCTGCAGGTCGTACCCCGACTGCGGGCCCACGCGCAGGAGGGCGAGCAGTGCGTAACGCAGGCTCATCTGTCCTCCTCTTCGACGGTCACCCGAGGTTAGCAATCCCGCAGTGCGGGAATGGTGCGAGGGGGCCCGAGCTGTCGCCCGGACCCCCTCGGGTCAATCAGCTACTCAGTCCGAGTAGCCCGTGCGCCAACCGCCCTGGTACGTCGCGCGGGCGACGGTCGAGTAGGGGATCGGGCTGACCACGGCGCGGACCTCGGTCTGCTCGTGCGGCTCGACGGAGGCCTTCTTGGTGCCGCCGTTCGGCTCGCCCCAGACGACCTTCAGCTCGGTGCCCTCGGGTACCGACGGGTCGATGGTGGCGAGGGACAGGCCGCGGCGCTCGTTGGAGGAGTAGCCGGTGAACATCGAGTAACCGACGACCGTGCCATCGGCGTCCACGACGGAGTCGTAGTTCGCCGAGCCGTAGTTGGCCAGCGGCAGGTCGAAGAACTTGTAGTTCGGGCCGTCGACGTTCAGCAGCGACGTCCAGACCTTGCCCAGGTCCTCGGCGTCCCAGGCCAGCGTGACCTTCTTGCGCTGCGAGCTCTGGTCCATCTTCTCGAGCGCGTCGCGACCGATGAAGTCGTGGTCGAACTTCACGAACGAGCCGTAACCGAGCTCCCACGGCGTCAGGTAGTAGTCCTCGATGTTGTCCGACACGAACGAACCGGCGAGCGTACCGGTCGCCTCGTAGCTGTCGGCGGGCAGCCACTCGCGGTAGGCCTGCTCCTCGGCGCCGGTGTAGATGGCGGGGAGGGGCGAGGGGATCCAGCCCGACTCGAGCGTGTTCGAGGGGTAGGCGCGCGATCCGACGGGCAGCAGACCGAACTCCTGGCCGGCCTCGACGATCAGGTCGCGGATCTGGTGGTGCTCGGCGTACGGGCCCCAGATCTCGAGTCCGGGTGCTCCGGCCATACCGTGGCGGAGTGTGCGGACGTTCATGTTGCCGATCTTCATCTCGGACATGTTGAAGAAGCCGAGCTTCTCGAGCGGTCCGCCGTTGAGCTTCTCGATGACGGCCCACGCGTTCGGGCCCTGGATCTGGAAGCGGTAGTACTTGCGCGAAACGGCATCGCCGTAGGGGCGCGAGGGCGAACGGCGGTCGACGACGACCTCGAGGTTCTGGTATCCGCCGGTCTCGCCGTGGAACATCAGCCAGTTCGATGCGGGCGCGCGGCCGACGTACACGTACTCGTCCTCGGCCTCGCGGAAGAGGATGCCGTCACCGATGACGTGACCCGACGCGGTGGTCGGAACGTACTGCTTGGCCTTGTTGACCGCGAAGTTCGCGACCGAGTTGATCGCGGTGTCCGAGATCAACTTGATGGCATCGGATCCCTTGAGGAACACGTTGTCCATGTGGTGCGACTGGTCGTAGAGCACGGCGGTGTCGCGCCAGGCCTTCTGCTCCTTGATCCAGTTCTGGAAGTCGGCCGGAACGACCGGGTAGATGTACGAGCCGATCTGCGAGTTGCGCAGGAGTTCGACGGGGCTTCCCGCCGCGTCGATGACTTCCTGCAGGTTCTTAGGTGCCACGTTGGACCTCTCTCTTTGGGGATGCGAGCGGGTGCTCGCGGGTTGGGTTAGAAAACGATGGTGTGGTTGCCGTGCCGGATGACGCGATCGTCGGCGTGCCATTCGACGGCGCGCGAGAGAACCGCGCGCTCGACGTAGGCACCGCGTGCCTGCAGGTCCCCGGCGCTATGCGCGTGGGTCACCCGGGCGACGTCCTGCTCGATGATCGGGCCCTCGTCGAGGTCCTTGGTCACGTAGTGGCTGGTCGCACCGATCAGCTTCACTCCGCGCTCCTTGGCCTTCTTATAGGGCCCCGCGCCGATGAAGGCGGGGAGGAACGAGTGGTGGATGTTGATCACCGGGACGCCGACGTCGTTGATGAAGTCGTCCGACAGGATCTGCATGTACCGCGCCAGCACCACGAAATCGACGTTCCCGGCCAACAGGCGCACGATCTCGGCCTCGGCGGCCGACTTGTCCGGCCCCTGTGACGGGACGTGGAAGAACGGGATGCCGAACGAGCGCACGTCATCCGCCGTGTTGGTGTGGTTCGAGATCACCATCGGGATCGTGACGTTCAGCTCGCCGCGGCGGTGACGCCACAGCAGCTCGAGCAGGCAGTGGTCGGATGTCGACGCGAGGATCGCCATCCGCTTCGGCACCGAGCGGTCGGTGAGGTTCCACTCGAGGCCGAGCGGCGTGATCGTCTCGGTCAGATCCGCCGAGATGTCATCGAACGCCGCCGTCAGGTTGGGGCGGTGGAAGACGACGCGCTGGAAGAACGCGCCGCCGTTCGCGTCGTCCGAGTACTGATCCAACGAGACGATGTTGCCCTCGTTACGGGTGATCAGGGCCGAGACGGCCGAGACGATCCCCGGCTGATCCGGCCCGTGGACGATCAGGCAGGCCTGATCCATCCGGGCTGCGATGTGCGTGCTCACAGTGTCCTCAGCTCATTCCGTCGACGTACTGGTGTGCCCAGTCTGCCGTGGCCTTGAGCCCACCGAAGGTGTAGAAGTGCAGTTTCACCTCGCCCGAGGCGGGGTCCGCGGCGAGCAGTGCCGACAGGTCCGTGACGAACTTGTCGGGGCCGGCGGTACCCATGAGGTTCGTGAGCGAGAAGCCGTACTTCTTCACGATCATCGCGTTCGCGCCGACGCCGAAGCGGCGGGCGAAGTTGATCAGGCGCTTGATGCCGGCGGGGCCGGGAGTGCCGATGCGGATCGCCGATTCGATGCCACGGCTGCGAACGCCCTGGACCCACTCGATCACCGGGTCGGTGTCGAAGGCGAACTGGGTGAGGATCGTCGCGTCGAGGCCCTGTTCCTTGAGGGCGGCCGACTTGTCCTCGAGGTGACGCCAGAGCACGTCCTTCGCGATGTCGGGGTGGCCCTCGGGGTAGCCGGCGATCGAAACTTCCTTGACGCCGTACTTCTGCAGGAGGCCGGTCTGGATGACCGACAGCGAGTCGGGGTACGGGCCCTCGGGCTCGGCCGGGTCGCCGCCGACGGCGAAGACGCTGTCGGTCGCGCCGACTTCCTGCAGGCGGCCAAGGAACTCCTCCAGCTGGTCCTGCGACGACAGGCGGCGGGCCGAGATGTGCGGGACCGGGATGAAGCCCATGTCGCGGACGGCCTTCGAGGCGGTGACCCGCATCTCGAGGTCCTCGTTGCCGAGGAACGTGACGTTGATCTTCGTGCCGGCGGGGATGGAATCCTTCGCCTCGATGAGGCCCGGGACATCCTTGCCGGTCATCTCGAGGGAGTAGTTGCTGACCAATTCCAAAGCTGCGGCCTTATTGACCGGCTGAGTAGAACGTGACACTGATCGAGGTCCTTTCCGCTCTCAGTACGGAACGCGTCTTCGCGCTTCCTGTCTGCGACATTACCTATCTACATAGGGAATGTCCAGAGGGAAATCGGATGCGTCGGCTCAGGCGCGTTCGTTCCGTGCGGCCGATGCGACGCCGGCCTCACTCTCGAGGGTCATGAGCGCGCGGGTTTCTTTCAGCATCGCGAGCAAGAGATCGTTGAGTTGCGTGATCTGTGCGGGCTCGAGGTGGGAGAGGACGATCTCCTGCCCGCGCAGCGAGACGGGCATCATGAGATCGTGCATCTCGGCACCGGCACGCGTCAGGAACATCGGCCGCGACCCGCGGGGACCGTCCGAGAGTTCGATCAGTCGGCGGTCGGTGAGCACACCGACGCTCTTCGAGACGACCGCCTTGTTCATCGAGGTGAATTCTGCGACGTCCGTAGCCGCCATCCCGGGTCGCAGCCCGAGTGACGAGATGACGCGCCAGTCGTTCGTGCCGAGCCCGAAGCGTCGACGAAGCTCGTGGGACTCCCGCCAGACGAGCGCGTTGGAGAGCAACGCAAGCAAGCGCGGGGTGAAGTGATCGGGGTCGATGGAGTTCGGCAATGGATCAGTGATCAGTCCGGACTCTCGCCCAGCACCGGTCTGCGGCACGTCCGTCATCGCTGTCCTTTCGTGTCATCGGTGCGGAGAGCAGCACTACTCGGGAGATACGCGTCGGCGCGGCATCCGATGTCCTGAGAATCCGGATGCCGCGCCGAAACGATCGCTCAGTGCGCCATCTGTGCGAGAGCCTCGGGGTCGATGACCCCGATCGACCGGGTGTCCTGGAACGCCCGAATGCCCTCGATACCCTGTTCGCGCCCGATGCCCGACTGCTTCATGCCGCCGAACGGGGCGCGCAGGTCGAGCCGCGTTGCTCCGTGATCGTTGACGAAGACGTATCCGCAAACCAGCTGGTTGCCGATACGCGTCGCGGTGGCCGGGTCGGCCGTCCAGACGCTGCCGCAGAGTCCGCCCCAGGTGTCGTTGGCGACGTGGACGGCCTCCTCTTCGGTGTCGAACGGGATGATCGGGATGACCGGGCCGAACTGCTCCTGCGTCACGACCCGCAGTTCCGGGTCGGGGTCGACCACGATCGCGGGGCGCAGGAAGTTACCGCCGGCGAGGTCGCCGCCGGGCAGCTCCCCGAATTCGAGCACGGTCGCGCCGGAGTCCTTGGCCTCTTCGATGATCTCCTCGACGAACGCCTTCTGCACCGGGGAGTGGAGCGGACCCATCGTGGTGCCCTCGTCGAGCCCGTAGCCGATGACGGCCTTCTCGAGTCGTGCCGACAGACCGTCCACCACCTCCTGCATCCGGGAGCGGTGCACGTAGATGCGCTTGGCATTCATGCAGATCTGGCCCGTGGAGTCGAAGATCGCCGCGTACAGCCGGTCGAGGTGCACGTCGTCGATGATGGCGTCCTCGGCGAAGATCGCCGCGTCGTTGCCACCGAGCTCGAGCGTCACGCGGGTCAGCGACTTCGCCGCCATCTCCATGATCCGCTTGCCACCGTTGACGGACCCTGTGAAGCAGACCTTCGCGATGTCCGGGTTCTGGATGAGAGCACCCATGTTCTCGTCCTTGCCCGTCACGACGTTCAGCACACCCGCGGGAAGCTTCTCAGCCACCCGCTGCACGACCCGGGTCGTCGCCAGCGGCGCCGAGGGCGGTGGCTTGACGATCACGGTGTTTCCCGCGAGGAGAGCGTGCGGGAGGGAGGCCGCGAGGATCGCGATCGGCCAGTTGAACGGCACGATGATGGTCACGACCCCGAGCGACTGGTACGACACCTCGGTCGTGACCGGGATACCGGGAACGACGGGGAGCGTCTTGCCGGCGTCGACCTCGTCGGCGATCATGAGCGCGAGATTCCAGCGGATCTCGAACACCAGGGCGTCGACCCAGGACTCCATACGGATCTTGCCGTTCTCCTGCGACAGGATTGCGGCATCGGTGTCGCGATCGTCCGCGATCCCGGCGATGGCGTCGGCCATCTGGCGCGCGCGCTCGGCGGTCGACAGGGCCGACCAGGCCGGGTACGCCGCCTTCGCGGCCGCAACGGCATCGGCGACATCGGCGGCGGAAGCTGCGGCAGCCTCGCCCACGACGACTCCGGGCTTCGCCGGGTCGGCGACCGAGATCGTCTCCGCTGTCTGCCGTTCCTGGCCACCGATGAACAGTCCTGTACGGACGGGGGCTTCAGTACTCAACGTGTCGGACAAGCCGACCACCCACCTCTCTGTGTGTTTGTCGAACAAAAGCGTGCTGCCTTCACCTGCGCCATGATGGCACGGGTTTCGGGTGTCGGTCTCAGGTTTCATGAAGTCGTCTTCGACCTTCCTGAAGTTTACCTCCATTCTTGTTTACCTGTAAATGAGTTCGTGCTAACGTCTCCCAGGTCAGCCCCCCTCGGGCCCGGCTGACACGGTCGATGGCGACGCAGATGTGCTGCACGCATCGACATCCATGTCATCAAAGAGGAGGCAGAGGATGGTTCGAGAGAGCCTTGTTCCCGTGGGCGAACGCCGCGATGTGGCGCAGCTGGAGGATCTCGCATTCGAGCTTCGCCAGAAGCTGCTGCACCTGTGCGGCACGTACGAGGGTGCGGTGCACATCGGCGGGGACCTGTCGTCAGCGGACATCTTCACCGCGCTGTTCGAGTACGGGTTGACGGTCGATCCGACCGATCTCACCAACCCGTCCCGCGACCGCTTCGTGCTCAGCAAGGGGCACGCGGCCGTGGCGATGTACATCGCGATGGCGATCCGCGGCTTCTTCTCGTACGACGGAATCGTCGACACGTACGGACAGCTCGACAGCGCCTACGGTATGCACCCCTGCAAGGTTCAGCTTCCGGGAGTGGAGGCGTCGACGGGTTCGCTCGGTCACGGCCTGCCGCTCGCGGTCGGGATGGCGCTCAGCGCCCGCGGCCGTGGCGAGAGCCATCGCGTCGTGACCCTGATGGGTGACGGCGAGACCGGCGAAGGCTCCGTCTGGGAGGCGGCGCTCGCCGCCAGCTCGAACAAGCTCGGCAACCTCGTCGCCTTCATCGACCGCAACCGACAGCTCATGACGAGCTTCGACGAGGAGCGCGTCACGCTCGAGCCCTACCCCGAGAAGTGGGCCGCGTTCGGATGGAACGTCATCCACATCGACGGTCACGACATGGGGGCGCTCGTCGGCGCGATCGACAGTCTTCCCGCAACCGATAGCAAGAAGCCCACCGTTGTCATCTGCGAGACGGTCAAGGGCAAGGGCGTCGACTTCATGGAGCGCAACCTCGCGTGGCACGCGGGATCGCTCGGCGCCGCCGACCTCGAGCGCGCCATGGCCGCGCTCTCCGCCAGCCGCGTTAAGGAGTCCGTCTGATGCCCGTTACGTTCACATTCGGCGAGTTCCTCGGTGCTCGCTCCGTCATCGGCACCACGCTCGCCGAACTCGGCGACGAATACCCGAACCTCTGGGTCCTGACCCCCGACATCGGGGCCACCCTCGTGGAGTTCCGCGACAAGTTCCCCGAGCGCTTCCTCGACGTGGGCCTCGCCGAGCAGGCGTGCGTCGGCATCAGCGCGGGCCTCGCTTACGACGGCAACATCCCCGTGGTCTCGGGCATGCTCCCGTTCCTCTCCATGCGCGCGCTCGAGCAGATCCGCACCGACGTCTGCTACCCGAACCTGCCCGTGAAGATCATCGGCACGCACGGCGGTCTCGTTGGCAACGGCGGCTCGACGCACTACGCCGTCGAGGACCTCACCCTCATGGGTGCGCTCACCAACATGACGGTCACCTCGATCGGTGACCCGCTGATGGTGGGCGAGGTGTTGCGTCAGTCCATGACGATGACGGGACCGCTCTACATCCGCCTCGCCGTCGGCAAGAAGGACAAGGTCCTCTACGAACCCGGCACGCAGGACATCCGCATCGGCAAGGGCATCATCGCCCGCGAAGGCACCGACGCGACGATTTTCACGCACGGCACAACCGTCGCCCAGGCCCTGGACGCCGCGGACGAACTGGCCAAGGACGGCCGCTCCATCCGCGTCGTCGACATGTGGACGCTGAAGCCGATCGATGAAGAGCTCATCATCCGGTCGGCCGCCGAGACCGACGGCCGGTTCATCGTGCTCGAGGACCACCTCGCGTACGGTGGGCTCGCCACCCGCATCGCCGACGTCGTCACCGACAACGGTGTTCACCTGACGGCCTTCGAACGCCTGGGCATCCCCCAGGTCTACGCCGGCTTCGGCGAGGACGAGCAGCTGCGCGATAAGCACGGGTATGGCCTCGAGGCGACGATCGCAGCGATCCGACGCGTCATCGCCGCGAAGCGCTGACGGACATCCTCGAATCCACTCAACGGAGAGTCATGAGAACAGTAGCCGTCACCAAGATCGGCAGCCTTCGGGATCCTGACGCGGATGCCCGCGGCCGCATCGGCGTCGTGGATTTTCCCGAGCAGCCGCTCGGACCCGAGGACGTCCGCATCCGCGTCGCGTACGCCGCCATCTGCGGGTCTGACCCGCACCTCGCCGAGGGATTCTTCGGCACCGATGTTCCGATCGGCCTCGGCCATGAGATCTCGGGCGTCATTGAAGAACTGGGCGAGCGCGCGCATCGCAACGGGCTGCGCGTGGGCGACCGGGTCGCGGGAAACTTCCTGCGGTTCTGCGGCACCTGCCGGCCGTGCCAGGAGGGGCGCCAGCAGTTCTGCGAGAACATCCAGGAGTACAACCGACCCGGCATGGCCGAGAGCGTGACGTGGCACGAGTCGCAGGTGTACCGGCTGCCCGACGATGTGTCGCTGCTGCAGGGGTGCATTCTCGAGCCGACCTCGGTCGCCGTGCGGATCGCGGACAAGACGCGGATCCGCGTCGGTGATCGCGTGGCGATCTGCGGCGGCGGACCGATCGGTCAGCTCACGCTCCAGGTCATGAAGATGTACGGTGCCACGTCGCTCACGATGATCGAGCCGATCGAAGGTCGTCGCGACATGGCCCTCCGCCACGGCGCCGAGCACGTCATCGACCCGGTCGGTGAGAACCAGTTCGAGCGCGCCGACGCCATCACCTCCGGCCGAGGATACGACATCGTGATCGATGCTTCGGGGTCGCCGCGCGCTGTGCAGGGTTTGCTCGACATTGCGGCCAAGGGCGGCACGGTGATCTACGGCGCGATGTATCCGGCCGAGTTCGCGATGCCACTCAACCTGTCGGACTACCTGTACCTGAAAGAACTGACGCTCACGGGTATCTTCGTGTCGCCGTACGCGTTCCCACGGGCGCTGCAGGTCCTGCCGCACCTCGATGTCGACGAGCTCACCGCCGCGGTTTTCGACCTCGATGATGCACCCGCCGCGTTCGAGGCGCACATGAGCGGCGCACATCCCAAGGTCGTCATCCGCTGCAACGATCTCGACGCCGCCGGGAGTGCGTCATGACGTCGGTCGGGGACGCGGCGGTCGCGACCGACGTGCTGCCCGCTCTCGAGGCGATCGACATCGCCAAGAGCTTCGACGGCGTGCATGCCCTGAAGGGCGTGAGCTTCTCGGTCCAGCCGGGCGAGATCCACGCGCTCCTCGGTGAGAACGGCGCCGGTAAGTCCACGCTCATCAAGGTGGTCACGGGTCTGTACGCCCCGGACTCCGGTCAGATCAGACGAGAAGGTGAAGATGTCGTCTTCGCCAACGTGCGGGCCGCCCACAAGGCCGGCATCGTCGCGCTCTATCAGGAGCTTTCGATCGTTCCGACGACCTCGGTCGCGGAGAACGTCCTTCTGGGGGAGCAGCTGCCGAGCCGCGCCGGCATCGTCAACGGGCGCGCTCTGCGTCGTCAGGCGCGAGAGCAGCTCGACCGACTGAACCAGAAGATCTCGATGCGTAAGCTCGCCGGTGACCTCTCGCCGGTGCAGCAGACGATGGTCGCCGTGGCTCGTGCGCTCGCGACGGACGCGCGCGTGCTCATCCTCGACGAGCCGACGGCGTCGCTCACCGATACCGAGATCCGCGAGGTATTCACGGTCCTGCGCTCGCTTCGCGACGAGGGCGTCGCGATCGTCTACGTCTCGCACCGCCTCGAAGAGGTCTTCGAGCTGTGCGACCGTCTCACGATCATGCGTAACGGCGAGACGATCACGACGAAGGATGTCGCGGACACCACCATCGGAGAGGTCATCTCGACCATGGTCGGCCGGAACGCCGACTCGCTCTATCCCGAGCGGGGGAAGACCTCGACCGAGGTCACTCTCGTTGTCGAGGGGCTGGACGGCCGGCGCGTCACGGATGTCTCCTTCACCGCGCATAAAGGCGAGGTACTGGGAATCGGAGGGCTGGCAGGCTCCGGACGGAGCGAATTGCTGCGGATCCTCGCGGGCGCGCAGGCCTCGAAGGCGGGCACGATCACCGTGGGTGGACAGGTCATTCCGCGCCGTGCGGGCGTCGGACGAGTCCTCGCCGCCGGCGTCGCGCTCGTGCCGGAGGAACGCCGCAGCCAGGGTGTGCTTTTGGGCTCGTCGATCCAGGACAACATCGCGCTCGCCAACATCTCATCGGTGAGTCGACTCGGCTGGGTGTCGCGGGGGCGAATCGCTGAGATCGCCAAGCGCGGCATGGCAGACCTGCAGATCAAGGCGCGGAGCGCCCGCCAGCCGGTCGGCGAACTGTCCGGCGGGAACCAGCAGAAAGTGGTTCTCGCCAAGATGCTCGCGCGCAAACCGCAGGTTCTGCTCATGGATGAGCCCACCCGCGGTATCGATGTCGGCACCAAGGCCGAGATCTACCGCCTCATCCGCGAACTCGCCGCCACCGGCACGACGGTGATCGCGGTCAGCTCCGAGCTACCAGAACTCATCGGGATGTGCGATCGAATCCTGATCATGCACGAAGGCTCGATCGCGGGCGACGTGCCCGCCGAAGGCGCCGACGACGAACTCCTCCTCTCTTACGCATACGGAAGGTCCACATCATGACAGTTCAGAAGGAGCCGACGCGGACCGGGACGATCATGGCCCAGCAGTCGCGCACGGCCGGCAGGGTCCTCATCCAGAGCGGCACGGTCGTCGCCCTCATCCTGTTGATCATCTTCTTCTTCGCGATGCGGCCCGAGACGTTCCTGTCGTTCGTGAACATCCGAAACATCCTGTACCAGATCTCGATCCTGGCGATCATCGCCGGGGCGCAGACGATCGTCATGGTGCTCGGTGACTTCGACCTGTCGGTCGGCGCGACATCGAGTCTTGCCGGTGCGGTCACCTCGGTGATGCTTCTCGACGAGAACTCCATGCCCGTGGCGATCGGGGCGGGCCTGGCGGTGGGGATCCTCGTCGGGTTGGTCAACGGAGTGCTCATCGCATATCTCAATCTTTCGGCGTTCGTAGCGACGCTTGCCACAATGACCTCGGTGATCGGCCTCGCGTACCTCGTCACCGGGGGAACGACGGTGTTCGGGATGCCGGCAGAGTTCAACGCGCTCGGGCAGGGACGCTTCCTGAACGTGCCCCTTCCCGTCTACTTCGCGGTGGCGATCTCGATCATCATCTGGGCGCTGCTGCGGTTCACGACACTCGGACGCCGCCTGCACGCCATCGGCGGCAACGTCGAGGTCGCGCGGCTCTCGGGTGTCAACGTGCGGTGGGCGCGCCTGCTCGCGTTCACGATGGCCGGCTTCGTGTCGGCGATCGGCGGAATTCTGCTGGCCGCTCGCCTCGGAAGTGCCGCAGCGGAGCAGGGCGGCGACAACACGCTGTTCTCGGTCGCGGCGGTCTTCCTCGGCATGACCGTGATCCGGTCAGGTGCCGCCAACCTCGGCGGCACGATGATCGGCGTCGGCATCATCGGCGTCATGAGCAACGGCCTGAACATCCTCGGCGTGAACGCCTATGTGCAGCAGGTGGTGACCGGACTCATCATCATCCTCGCCGTCGTCCTGTCCGGCCTCAAGACGCGGGAGCGATAGCAACGCTCCCACGGGCCTCGCGACCCGTTTTTCGCGGGGCCATCAATCCCTCACAACCAGCGCAATCACACAAAGGAGTAGATACGTGCGTACACAATTCAAGGTGGTGGCTGCTTTCGCAGCCGCTGCAGTCCTCGCTCTCACCGGCTGCTCGGGCGGAGGCTCCGGCGACAACACCGGCGGCGGTGGCGAGGACGACCCCTTCAAGGTCATCGCGTTCACCTCGGGCAACCAGACGCCGGTCGGCGCCTGGTGGGTCAAGGCCGTCACGGCCAAGGCCGAAGAGCTCGGCTGGGATCTCACGATGATCCAGGGCGACTTCGACTTCCAGAAGATGAACCCGGCTGTCGAGAGCGCCATCGGTCAGGGCGCCGACGTCATCCTCGACGGGTACACCGACGTCTCGTCGATCGGGTCGATCGTGACCGCGGCCCAGGATGCCGGCATCCCCATCTTCTCGATGGACGCCGGAACTGAGCCGACCGACGCCTTCGCCACCAACATCACGACGAACCAGCAGCAGATCGTCGACATCACCGTCGATGCAATCGGCGAGGACATCGGCGGTCTGGAAGGCAAGACGGTGATGGTCATCGGCCACGACCCGCACGCCGGCATCCGCCAGCGCTCGGGCTTCGCGGTCGAGGCGTTCGAAGCCGCGGGTGCCACGGTTGTCGGCGGTGAACCGCAGCAGGTGACGAACCCGGCGACGGGTCGTACCGAGGCGCTCAACTTCGTCACGGACTACCTCTCCGCCAACCCCGACGGCCTGGACGCCGTCTGGGCCGGCTGGGACGACGCGGCGCTCGGTGCTGCTCAGGGCCTGTCCGAGTCGGGATCCGATGCACCCGTCACGGGTGTCGACGCTCTGGCCGAGACGCTCGCGGCAATCGAGGCCGGCGGCAACATGCTCGCCACGATCGATCAGCCCTGGCCCGTCGTGCTCGACATGTTGATGGAGGACGTCCTGGCCTACCAGGAGGATGGCACGATGCCCGCCGAGAACTTCGTCGCCGTCGACGTCACGCTCGTCACGGTCGACAACGCGGCCGACACCACCCCGTCCGACCAGCTCTAACGCTCGACCGCTGTGCCCGCGGGGGCGGGTGCTCCGGCATCCGCCCCCGCACCATTCACTTCCGCCGATCCAACGATGACCGGATCTGCGAATCCATACACTCGAAGAAGAGGAATACCCATGCGTCTCGACGGAAAAGTCGCGCTCATCACCGGTGGCGCCAGCGGCATCGGTCTCGCCACGGTTCGGAAGTTCGTCCGTGAGGGCGCGAATGTCATGATCGCCGACATCAACCAGGCGCAGGCGCAGGCCGCCGCGCAAGAGATCGCGAGTGAGGGTTTCGAGGGCAGTGTCGCCGCCGTCGGAGTCGATGTCTCGGTCTTCGCCGAGGTCGAGGCCGCCGTCGCCCGCGCGGTCGAGGTCTTCGGCAAGCTCGATGTGATCTTCAACAACGCCGGCATCGCGGGCGGCAAGCCTCTTCTCGACCATGACCCCGCCGTCGACTACGCACCCATGATCCGTGTCGACCAGGACGGCGTCTACTACGGCATCCTGGCCGCCGGTCGGCAGTTCCGCGACCAGGGCACGGGTGGCGTGATCATCAGCACCTCGTCGATCTATGGCGAGCAGGCCGCCGAGCTCTCGTTCACCTACAGCGCCGCAAAGGCCGCCGTCATCTCGTTCACGCGCTCGGCCGCGTATGAACTGGCCGAGTTCGGCGTGCGTGCCGTCGCGATCACCCCGGGCCGCGTGGGCACGGCCATCATCAACCAGTTCAGCGACGAGCTGAAGGCGACGTTCGCCGCCGAGCAGCTGCGCAACAAGATGACCGAGCCCGAAGAGATCGCGAACGTCGTGGCATTCCTGGCGTCCGACGAGGCGAATGTCATCAACGGCACCGTCGTGAGCGTGGACGACGGGTACTCGGTCTTCAAGCAGCGGCTCAACCTGCCGACCTTCTGAGGCCCGGACCATGAGCCTCGACGCAGAATCCGCGCCCCCTGACCTCGACGTCGCCTGCCACCTCAACGTGGTGCTCGCGGATGTGGCGTCGGACCTGTTGCCCGCGGCACTCGACGCGCTCGTCGAGGCCGGCTACCGCCGGGTGGTCCTGCCACCCCTCGATCCCGAATCGATCGATGTCGCCGGCCTCGCGCGCGTCTTCGCGGCGCGCGGCATCGCTCCGATCACGATCGCGGGACAGCTGCCCGGAGCGGATGTCTCGTCCGACGACGCCGACGAACGTGCCGCGGGCGCCGCAGCCCTGCGCGCTGCCGTTGAGCTGACCGCCGCGCTCGGCGGCGATCAGATGAACGGTGTCCCATACGGGCTGTTCGGGTCGCCGACGGGCCCCACGCCTGAGTCCGCGCTCTCGCGCTCCGCGGTCGAGGTGGGCCGGGTCGCCGACTACGCGCACGAGCGCGGCATCACGATGACGTTCGAGGTGCTCAATCGCTACGAGACGTCGGCGATCAACACCGCCGCCCAGGCGATGCGGTACGTCGAGGCGAGCGGTTCCGAACACCTCGGCATCCATCTCGACACCTTCCACATGGCGGTCGAAGAGGGGGACCTCGCCGAAGCGATCACGCTGGCGCTTCCGCGGCTCGGCTACCTCGAGCTCGGCCAATCCGGGCGCGGCGGGCTCTCCCGCGGCGCGGTCGATGTACCCGAGCTCGTCCGCCACGCTTTCGATAGCGGATACACAGGCCGCCTGGGTGTTGAAGCGTTCTCACGCGAGGTACTCTCGCCCGGGGCGAGCGACATGCTCGCGATCTGGCGGGCACCGTACCTCGACGGTGTGGGGCTCGCGCAAGACGCCATGCGGGTCATCCGCCGCGGCTTCGCACTCAGTACCGAGGGGCGCCGCGCGGCGCGACTCGCTCGGCTCTCTCACGAATAGATCGACGAAGGCTCGGACGACGCCGGGCGCACCCACGGAGGAGAACGACATGTCCAGCACGATCACCTCGACCGGCACCCTCATCGACGAGACGGTGTTCGGCGGCAAGATCTTCATCGATGGCGAATGGGTGGACGGTGAAGGCGGAACAGCCGCCTCTCTCGAACCCGCCACCGGCGCGACCCTCGCGACGGTCGGTATCGCCGGGCCCGGTGACGTCACCCGCGCCGCCGAAGGCGCTGCGCGGGCGCAGAAGGAATGGGCGGCGACCCCGCACCCCGCACGCGCCGCCGTTCTGCGCCGCGCCGGGCAGCTCTGGGAGCAGTACGCCGAAGAGATCGGCGGGTGGAACACCCGCGAAGTCGGAGCCATCCCCCCGCTCGCTGGGTTCGCGCTGCACGTCACCGCGGCCGAATGCTACGAGGCATCCGCTCTCCCCTCCGCGCCGCTCGGGTCGGTGCTCTCGAGCGAAGAGCCGCGCCTGTCGTTCGCGCAGCAGATGCCCGTCGGTGTCGTGGGCGTCATCTCGCCGTTCAACGTGCCCCTGATCCTCGGCATCCGTGCCGTCGCGCCGGCCCTCGCGCTCGGCAACGCCGTCATCCTCAAGCCCGACCCGCGCACCGTCGTGACCGGCGGGGTCTCGATGGTGCGCATCTTCGAAGAGGCGGGACTGCCGAAGGGACTGCTCCAGCTCGTCCCGGGCGGTGCCGACGTAGGCGAGGCGATGGTCGCCGACCCGCGCGTGCGCGTCATCGCCTTCACGGGATCCACCCGCGCCGGACGGATCGTCGGTGAGCTCGCGGGTCGCCACCTGAAGCGCGCCCACCTCGAGCTCGGCGGCAACTCGGCCTTCATCATCCGGGAGGACGCGGATGTGGCGCAGGCGGTGAACCTCGCCACGTGGGGATCGTTCCTGCACCAGGGCCAGATCTGCATGACGGTCGGCCGGCACATCGTGCACGAATCGCTCTACGAGCAGTACGTCACCGCGCTCGCCGAGAAGGCGGACTCCATGCACGTCGGAGACCCGGCAGCGGGCCCGGTGCACCTCGGGCCCCTCATCGACGAGGTCCAGCGCGATCGTGTGCACACACTCGTGCAGGATGCGGTGGCCCAGGGCGCCGAACTGCGAGCGGGCGGAACGTACGAAGACCTCTTCTACCGTCCGACCGTGCTCGCCAACACGCCGAAGGACGCCGCGGCGTACTGCGACGAGGTCTTCGGGCCCGTGGCATCCGTCGTCTCGTACTCCACCGACGACGAGGCGGTGGCGCTCGCATCCGACACCGAGTACGGCCTGTCGCTCGGCATCGTCACGAAGGACGTGCTCGGGGGACTCGCGATGGCGCAGCGGATCCCGACGGGCATCGTGCACATCAACGACCAGACCGTCAATGACGAGGCGAACGCCCCCTTCGGCGGTACCGGTGCGTCGGGCACGGGCTCACGCCACGGTGGCGCTCAGGCGAGCATCGACGCGTTCACCGAGACGCGCTGGATCACGATGCGCCGGGAGCCCGGGCAGTACCCGCTCTGACCCTCAGAGAAAGCGTTATTCAACAATTACGTGACGGGCGTCACGAAAACCTTGACATTGGCACTGTGGTGACTCACGATGACTGAGTCACCACAGTGTTGTGTCCCCCGTTCGAGCAGTGATGCCTGGGCGAGTCTTCCGAAGCTGCGGCGGCGACCCTTGACCGACGACGAGAGGCTTATCAGTGAAGAAGAGTCTTGCCGCGATCGCCATCGCAGCCACGGCTGCCATCGCGCTCAGCGGATGCACCGATTCGGGCGCCAGCCCGTCCACCGCGCCGAGCGAATCGGGTGATGGCGAACTTCGCCAGATCCGCGTCGCCGCGCTCCCCATCGCCGAGACGGGCGCCCTCTGGGCGGCCATCGACGCCGGCATCTTCGAAGAGCACGGCCTGGACGTCGAGGTCGTGCCCGCGCAGGGTGGCGCCCAGGCGATCCCCGCCCTGCTGAGCGAAGACATCCAGTTCGCGATCGGGCAGCCGTTCGGCCCCATCCGTGCCGACCTGCAAGACCTCGGCATCGCGATCATCGGCGACTACGCCAACAGCCTCGCCGACGGCGAGGACGTGAACGCGGTCGTCGCCCTCGGCGATTCGGGCATCGCGAGCCCGAAGGACCTCTCCGGCAAGAAGGTGTCGGTGAACTCCCTCGGCGCCGCGGGCGACCTCACCATTCGCGCGGCAGTCGACGCGGACGGCGGAGACTCGTCGACCATCGAGTTCGTCGAGGTCGCGTTCCCCGAGGCCAAGGCGCAACTGGACGCCGGCACGATCGACGCCGCGTGGGTTCCCGACCCGTTCCGGGGCATCGTCCTCGGCGCAGGTGGCGTGTCGGTCGTGTCGCCCTATCAGGCCGTGATCCCGGGTCTGACCGTGCTGACCAACATCACCACGCAGAAGATGCTCGACGAGGACCCCGAGCTCGTGGCGTCGTACTCGGAGGCGATGGCCGAGGCCCTCGCCTACGCGGCCGACAACGAGGACGCCGTGCGCGAAGCCATCGCCACGGGGCTCGACATCCCGGCAGAGGCAGCGGCCGGCATCGTGCTGCCGACGTTCACCTGGGAGCTCGACACGGAGAGCATCGAGACGCTCGGCGATCTCGCCGTCGAGTACGAGTACATCGACGCGCTGCCCGACTTCGAGCGACTGCTGCAGCAGCAGTAACGGTTCGAGGGGGATGCGTCGATTCCGGCGGCATCCCCCTCGCCCCGCATCCCCTTCCCCGCAAGCATCAGGAGCGCACGTGACCGTCATCGACGCGCCGGCAGACACCGGCTCGGCGCCGCATCCCGAAACGAGTGCGCGTCTTCGGCGCGGACGTAATCTGCGTTCGGCTCGCAAGGTCGCCCTCGGAGCGCTCGGGGTGGTGGGCTTTCTCACGACCTGGCAGCTGGCGTCGACGCTCGGCTGGGTCAACCCCGAACAGCTGCCCTCGGCGACCGACACGTTCGGCCAACTCGGGCTCGAGATGTCCGATCTCGAGTTCTGGCGCAACGTCGGCCGCACCATGACGGCGTGGGCCATTGGTCTCGCCATCGCGACCGTCGCCGGTACGGCGCTCGGCGCGATCGTCGGCATGGTGCCGTTCCTCCGACGGGCGACGCACACCGTGGTGGAGTTCCTACGACCGATCCCGTCGGTCGCGCTCATCCCGCTTGCGATCCTGACCTACGGGCTGCAGATCCAGGCGGCGCTGATCATCATCGTCTACGCCGCCTTTTGGCAGATCTTCGTCCAGGTGCTCTACGGGGTCGCGGACATCGACACCGTCGCGCGCGACACGGCGCGCAGCTTCGGCCTGCCGCGGGCCTCGCGCATCCGGAATCTCGTGCTGCCGACCGCTCTGCCCTACCTGATGACCGGACTGCGTCTCGCGGCCGCGGTCGCGCTGATCCTGGCGATCACGGCCGAGATGACGATCGGCAACCCGGGGCTCGGCCGTGAGCTCGCGGTCGCCGCCGGAATCGGCAACTACACGACGGTTTACGCGATCGTCGTCGTGACGGGCGTTCTCGGCCTGATCATCAACCTCGTCTTCCGGGCCATCGAGCGACGCACGCTGTCGTGGCATCAGTCCGTACGAGGGGACGATGTCCTGTGACTCTGTACACCAGCACCGTACGCACCCCGCGACAGAAGTCCCGCGTGTGGGCCAAGCTCGGCGAGAGCACGCTCTACGCGGTCGGGCTCCCGATCCTGCTGCTCGTCGTCTGGGGCATCTGGGGCACACTCGCTCCGGCGCAGTTCTTCCCGAGCCCCTTCACGATCTACGAGGCTTTCGTCGACACCTGGGTGGGCCCCGCCTTCTTCACCGACGTCGTACCGAGTGTGGCGCGACTGGCGATTGCGATCGTGCTCGCGGTCGCCATCGGCATCGCCGCAGGCACGATCATCGGCCTCACGCGCTGGCTGCGCGAGCTGCTCGAACCGATGCTCGAGTTCTTCCGCGCCATTCCGCCGCCCGTCCTGATTCCCGTCATCGCGGCGCTGCTGGGTACGAACCCGACGATGCAGGTCGTGGTGATCGTCGCCGGCTCGCTCTGGCCCGTCCTGTTGAACACGATCGAGGGAGTGCGCTCCACCGACGCGGTCATGACCGAGACGGCCCGATCGTTCGCGCTCACACGTTCGGAGCGCCTGTTCAATCTCGTTCTGCCGGCCGCGAGCCCCCGCATCATGGCGGGCGTGCGTCAGACCCTGTCGGTCGCCCTGATCATGATGGTCATCTCGGAGCTGTTCTACGCATCGGCTGGCCTCGGCTACCAGATCAAGTTCTTCCAGACGAACTACCTGATCGCCGAGATGTGGAGCGGCATCGTGCTGCTCGGCCTGATCGGTGTTCTGCTCTCTGTCATCTTCACCATCGTCGAACGCCGCGTCCTGCGCTGGTACCACGGAATCAAGGAGGTGGAGCGTGCCTGAAACGCTCCTCGAGGTCACGAACCTCAAGAAGGTCTACGAATCGTCCACCGGCAACGTCGAGGCGATCGGCGACATCAGTTTCTCGATGAGGCGCGGTGAGCTCGTCGTCATCGTCGGCCCGTCCGGATGCGGCAAGACCACGCTGCTGAAGTGCATCGCGGGCCTGCTGGGGCCGACCGCGGGAACCGTGACACTCGACGGCAAGAAGGTCACGGGGCCACCGCCCAACATGGCTCTGGTCTTCCAGGAGTACGGGCGGAGCCTGTACCCGTGGCTCACCGTCCGCGGCAACGTCGAGCTGCCCCTCAAGCACAAGAAGCTGTCCAAGACAGAGCGCACTCAGCTCGTCGACGACGCTCTCCAGGCGGTCGGGCTCGCTCACGCGTCGAAGAGCTACCCCTGGCAGCTGTCGGGCGGCATGCAGCAGCGCGTCGCGATCGCGCGTGCTGTGGCGTACCAGCCGGAGGTCCTCATCATGGACGAACCGTTCGCGGCCGTCGATGCCCAGACGCGCGCGGACCTCGAAGACCTCGTACGCCAGCTCCACCTCGAGCGGGGCATGTCGATCCTGTTCGTCACGCACGACATCGACGAGTCTGTCTATCTGGGCGAGCGCGTCGTCGTACTCTCGAAGTCGCCCACCTGGGTTCAGGAAGATCTCGCGATCGACCTGGCGCCCGAGCGGGACCAGATCACGACGCGTGCGCTGCCGCGGTTCACGGAACTGCGCACGCATGTCTACGAGCAGATCCAGCGCGCCAAGCGCGGGGAGGCGATCCGTCCGACCGCGTGAGCGGACGGAACGGTCGCGGGGAGGAAAGGGTGCGCGCTCGCCAACCCAAGCAACTGCTGTTGTCGCTTCTCGGCGAGTTCGTGCTCGACCGCGTCGACGAGCCGGTTCGGGCGAGCGTGCTCCTCGATGTGCTCGAGGGGGCGGCCGTTGCGCCACCCGCGACCCGGGCCACGTTGGATCGCATGGCACGCCGCGGTCTGCTCGAGCGCGTCAAGGTCGGCCGCGAGATCGCGTTCTGTCTGCTCGAGGACACGCGTGAGGTGCTGCGGGAAGCGGCGGAGCGCGTGCACGCGACGAGACCGTTCGACCCGCAGGGCACCGGGTGGACGCTCGTGACCTTCTCGTTGCCCGAGGGTCAGCGCTCGGATCGATATCGGCTGCGTGCGACCCTGGCCTGGGAGGGCTTCGCCCCGCTCCGGGACGGCCTCTGGCTCGCACCCGGAGAGGTCGACTTGGTGGCCGCCCTCGAACCGTTGCGCGACGTTTTGCCCGCGAACGCCGTGACGGCATTCCGGGCGGAGGACCTGCCGGCGTACCCGGTTTCGCAGTCCGTCCGAGAGGCCTGGGACATCGCTGCGATTCGTGCCGAGCACGAGCGGTTCCTCGAGACGTGGTCCGAGCCCGGGGCGCGTGATGGTGCGGGTGCGGCGCTCCCCGCTCTCGTCTGTCTTGTGACCGACTGGATCGTGCTGCTGCGCACCGATCCCCGGCTGCCCGCAGAGTTCATGGGTCCCGCGTGGCCCGCCGAGCGCACGGTCCGGGCGTATCGGGCGCGCCGCGCCGAGCTGGCGCCCGCGGCGCAACGCGAGTTCGAGGCCATGATCGGTCGTTCCCTCTCGCCGTCCGAGCTGACCGGCTGAGCGCCGGCAGTCGGGACGGGCGTGCGTTCAGCCGCCGAAGCGCTGCCTGAGGTCGGGCTTTCGCACCTTGCCGGAGGCGGTGCGGGGCAGCTCGTCGACGACGACGACGTTCTTCGGGATCTTGTAGCGCGCGATCTTCCCGTCGAGGCTCTCGCGCACGAATGCGACGTCGAGTTCGGCTTCGTCATGCATCGTTACGACCGCCCACGGCACTTCGCCCCAGCGTTCGTCGGGCACGCCGATCACGGCGACGCCCGACACCCCGGGCAGGTCGCTGATCAGGTTCTCGACCTCGGCCGGATAGATGTTCTCGCCCCCCGAGATGATCATGTCCTTCAGCCGGTCGGCGATGTAGAGGTAACCGTCGGCGTCGAGGTACCCGAGATCGCCTGAGCGGAACCATCCGTCGCTCGTGAACGCCTCGGCGGTCGCCTCGGGATTGCCGTGGTAGCCGAGGAAGACGTTGGGGCCGGAGATTTCGATCTCACCGACCGTGCCACGCGGCACCATCGCGCCGTTCTCGTCCGCGATCCGGACGTCGGTGAAGAAGTGGGGCAGGCCGACGCTGCCCTGCTTCTCGCGCGTCATCGCGGGCGACAGCGAGGTCGCACCGGGCGAGGTCTCGGTCATGCCGTACCCCTGCGAGAACGACAGACCGCGTTCTTCGTACGCGTTGAGGACGCGGGTCGGAACCGCCGAACCGCCGCACGTGAGCTTGGCGAGCGTCGAGAGGTCGGTCGTGGCCCAGTCCGGGTGATCCGCCAGCAGCTGGTAGGTCGTGGGTACACCGCTCAGCATCGAGACACTGTGCTTCTGGATCAGCGACAGCACACGGCCGGCGTCGAAACCCTTCTCGAGGACGATGGTCCCGCCCTTCATGAGCACGGGCAGCGCGCCCATCCCGAGCGATGCCACGTGGAAGAGCGGTGAGATGAGCAGATTCACGTCGTTCGAGACGACGTCATAGTCAACGATGCAGTTGAGTGAAACCCAGGTCAGATTGCCGTTCGAGAGCAGGGCGCCCTTCGGTTTGCCGGTCGTGCCCGACGTGTAGATGATGACGGCTGGATCGTCGAGGACGACCGTCACGTCCGCATGCCCGCCCGCCGATTGGCGCATGAGCGTTGACAGCCCGGGGTGCGACGCGTCGCCTTCGGCCGTGGGGATGACGTGCGCGACCTTCGCTTCGCCGATCCCGGGCGCGAGGCGCTCCCCGAACTCGGGATCGTGAACCACCAGGCGCGCTCCAGAATCCGCGAGCATGTAGGCGAGTTCCGGCGCCGCGAGCCGCGTGTTCAGAGGTACGAAAATCGCACCCAGCTGGGCAGCGCCGAACAGCACGCGCAAGAAGTCCGGGCTGTTCTCACCCAGGTAGGCAACGGCATCGCCCTTGCGGATGCCGCGGTGCCAGAGCAGGGCCGACACCCGGTCCGCGTCATCGGCGAGTTCGCGATAGGTGAGGGTCTCACCCTCGCCGTGGATGAGCGCCACCTTGTCCGGGCTCTTCAAGCGGCGCGTGGACATCCACGCGCCCACACCGTGGTTGTGCATCGTCGGACGACCCGCGGCTCAGGCGTAGAAGCGCTGCAGGCTGCGCGCGACGACCGCCGGCTTGGTGCCGCCTTCGATCTCGATGGTCGCGTCGACCACCATCTGGATGCCCCCGCCGGCCTCGGTGACCTCCGCCACGGTCGCGGTGAGCCGGATGCGCGAGCCCGCGGGAACCGGCGAGACGAAGCGGACCTTGTCGAGGCCGTAGTTGACCTTCGTGGTCGCGCCCTGCACATCGAGCAGGTCGACCCAGAGCGGGATGAACAGGGCAAGCGTCAGGAAGCCGTGCGCGATCGGGGCGCCGAAGGGGCCTTCCTTGGCGCGCTCGGGGTCGACGTGGATCCACTGGTGGTCATCGGTCGCGTCGGCGAACGTGTTGATGCGCTCCTGCGTGACGTCGAACCAGTCGGAGTATCCGAGGTTCTGTCCGACGAGGCTCTGCAGGTCGGCGTAGGCGACGGTGGTGGTCATGATGTTCTCTCTTTCGCGTTGGCGGATGTCCGCGGGTCAGGTGAAGGCGTTCTCGCCGGTCAGGGCGCGCCCGACGATGAGGGCATTGATCTCGTGCGTGCCCTCGTATGAATAAACGGCTTCGGCGTCTGCGAAGAACCGGGCGGCATCGTGCTCGAGCAGGATGCCGTTGCCCCCGAGCACTTCGCGCGCGAGCGCGACCGTCTCGCGGGCGAACAGGGCTGTCTGCATCTTCGCCAGCGCCGAGTTCTCGTCGACGAACTCGCCCTCGTCCTGGCGGACCGAGAGCCGCGTCACGAGGGTGAGCGAAGCGGTCAGGTTTCCGAGCATCCGCGCGAGCTTCTCCTGGATGAGCTGGAACCCGCCGATCGGCCGGCCGAACTGCTCGCGTTCGCGGACATATCGGACGGCGGCTTCGAGAGCCCCGGCCTGCAACCCCGTGGCGATCCACGAGACGTCCGAACGCATCACCCGAAGGATGCGCGCCACATCCCGCCACGAATCGACGCGCTGCAGGCGGTCGGTCTCGGCCACGCGGACCCCATCGAGAGCGATCGTGTAGTTCTGCATCGGGCGGAGCGAGATCTTGCCCTCGATCCGGGTCAGGGTGACGCCGGGCGCATCGCGGGTGATGAGGAACGCCTTGACGTGTCCGTCGGCGATGTCGCGGGCGAATACCGCGAGCAGGTCGGCATCGCCGGCGCCCCCGATCCATCGTTTCGCCCCGTCGATGACCCACTCATCGCCGTCGCGCCGGGCCGCTGTCGAGAGCCCTCCGGCGATGTCCGATCCGTGGCCGGGCTCGGTCAGCGCGAACGTGCCGCGGACATCGAACGACGCGATCCGCGCATCGAGCGCGGCGACCTGTTGCGGCGAACCACCCAGGGCGACGGTCGATCGGAAGAGCCCGGACTGCGCGTTGTACAGCGTCGCGACCGACGCATCCGTTCGCGCCAGCACGAAGTTGCGGTAGCCGGAGAAGAGCGACGATCCCGCCTCTTCGGGGGTTACGCCCTCCGGATGCATCAGCTCGAGCGGGATGAGTGCGTCGAGTACTGCGGCGGGCATCGTCGCCGTCTCCCACGCATTCGCCAGCAGGGGGCGCACGTCGTGATCGAGCACATCCCCCAGCCGGGCGAGCGCCCCGCGGGCGGCTTCGCTCAGGTGAGCGTCGGCGAGCCCGAGCGGATCGAATCCGAACGGCTCGGTGCTGCGGAGAGTGAGGAGGCTCACAATTCAGCCCAGCCCCAGCAGGCGCACCGCGTTCTGCTTCAGAATCCCCGGCATCACCTCGGGCTTCAGGGCGGTCTGCTCGACGTCCCGCATCCATCGGTCGGGCGTGAGCAGGGGGAAGTCCGAGCCGAACAGCACCCGGTTCTTCAGATACGAGTTGGCGGCGCGCACCAGCTCGGAGGGGAAGTACTTCGGGCTCCAGCCCGACAGGTCGATCCACGTGTTGTGTTTATGCGTGGCCACCGAGAGGGCCTCGTCCTGCCACGGGACGGAGGGATGCGCCATGATGATCTGCAGCTCGGGAAACTCGGCCGCGACCGTGTCGAGCAGCATGGGGTTCGAGAGCGCGAGGCGGAATCCGCGCCCACCGGGCATTCCTGCGCCGATTCCGGTCTGGCCCGTGTGGAACAGGGCCGCCACCCCCGCGTCCTGGAGTGCCGCGTACAGCGGGAACCAGGCGGGGCTGCTCGGATCGAAATTCTGCACCGTGGGGTGGAACTTGAACCCGCGAACGCCGTGATCCTCCACCAACCGCCGAGCCGTGTCGATGGCGGCGACGCCCTTGTGCGGATCCACGGAGCCGAACGGGATCAGCACATCGTTGTTGCGCGACGCGCCCTCGGCGATCTCTTCGCTCGAGATGGGCGAGTGTCCGAGGGCCGTCTCGGAGTCGACCGTGAACACGACTGCCGCCATGCTGCGCTCGCGGTAGTACGCGGCGACCGAGTCCAGGTCGGGCTGCCCGATGTCCGAGCTGAAGTACTTCGCGGCCGCTTCGGAGAGGTCGGGCGGGAGCGACGCGTGGCCATGTCCGTCGAGTTCGATGTGCACGTGCACGTCGATGGCGCGGATGACCTCGAGGTCGAGGGCGGGTTCGTATCTGCTCATCGTCGAGAGGTTCGTTTCGGTCGGGCGCGTGGGCGGTCAGGCCTGCGCGGGCCGCTGGTGCTCCTCGGGCAGGGGCGGGAACGTCTCCCCGACGCTCTGCCCGTGCTCGGAGATGAGGGCCGGGAAGTCCGCGGCGAGGTCGTCGGCCGACCATCCGCCCTCGTGATACGCCGTGGCCACGGCCTCCGGGTGCGACCAGATCTGCACGCGGTCGCCGCCGACGCCGATCGCCTGACCCGTGACATCCGCCGCAGCGTCCGAAGCGAGGTAGGCGATGAGCCCCGATACGTCGTCGGAGGTGCCGAAGCCGAGGTCGTGGCGGAAGAAGGCGGGCATCGGCTCGCCCTTCTGCTCGGCCTCGACGGCCGCGGCGAAGTACGGAACGGTCGCCGTCATGGCGGTAGCGGCGACGGGGATGACCGCGTTCGCCGTGATGCCGGCTCGCTTGAGCTCGAGCGCCCACGTGCGGACCATGCCGACGATGCCGGCCTTCGCGGCGGCGTAGTTCGTCTGTCCGAAGTTGCCCCGCTGGCCTGTCGGCGAGCCGATGCAGATGATGCGCCCACCCTGGGCCTGCTCGCGCATGCGGATCGCGGCCTCCCGCACGCACGTGAACGTGCCGCGCAGGTGGACCCCGATGACGGTGTCGAAGTCGTCGTCGCTCATCTTCCACAGCACGGTGTCGCGCAGCACGCCCGCGTTCGTGACCAGGATGTCGAGACGCCCGAACTCCTCGAACGCGGTGTCGACCAGGCGCTTGGCGGTCTCGGTCGGACCGACCGGTGCGACGACGGCGACGGCTTTGCCCCCGGCCGCTTCGATCGCGGCGACGGCGTCCGCGGCGATCTGCTCATCGACGTCGTTGACGACGACCGATGCTCCTTGGCGAGCGAGTTCGGTGGCGTATGCCAGCCCGAGGCCGCGCCCCGAGCCGGTGACGATGGCTACTTTGCCTTCCAGCGACATGGATGACTCCTTCGTGTCTCTGCGTCCCATTAGAGACCCGACAGTTGAGATTGTCAATTATTGAAAGTTCCCATCTTTGCTAGGATCGCTCCCATGAGCGCCGAGCAGCCCGCCGTGACCCGGAAGGGAAGGCTCAGTGCTGCCCTCGGGGACGACCTGAGCTTCCTGCTGGCCCGCGCGAACGCCTACTCGCTCGCCGCCGGCAATGCCGCGCTCGCAACGATCGGGTTGCGGGCTCGCTCGTACTCGGTTCTCGCGCTGGCCGCAGACGGCTCACGTCCGTCCCAGCGTGATCTGGCCGATTTCCTTCGTCTCGATCCCAGTCAGGTCGTGGCACTCGTCGACGATCTGCAGACGCGCGGGCTCGTCGCCCGAGAAGCCGATCCGGCTGACCGGCGGACGAACGTGGTCATCGCCACCGCCGCAGGGCGAGTGCTGTACGAGCAGGCCCGCGCCGAGGCGCAGCGCGCCGAGGAGCAGGTCTTCGCGCGTCTTGCGCCACGCGAGCGCGAGCAGCTGGCGAGCCTGCTGCAACTCGTCGCCTTCCCCGACTGATCCGCTCGCGGCCGAATCCCCTCACATGCGGTGATCGATGTCGCCTCCGTACGCGTACCGTGGAGGGGTGAAGATCACCGGATCGTCGGACTGGCGCGAAGACCTCCCCTTCGACGTCCCCGTGCTCGTCGCGGACCTGGTTCCCGGAGAGCCCACCCGCTGCTCCGAGTGCGGCATCGCCTCCGAGCCCCGGGACCGCACCGAGTTGTGGGCCGTCAAACGCCGCAATCCGAAGAGCCACGCGGGTGTCGTGCGCTTCCACTGCGCGCTGCATCTGCCGCCCCCGCCGGCTCCCGTCGAGTCCGAGCCCGATGCCCGACTGCGACGTTCGACCGCTCGCGCGGCACGCGCCGCTGCGCCGCGCCGGCCGGTCGTGCCGGAGCGGATCGCACCCGTCTGCCCGACATGCTTCGTCGAGGTGCCGCCGACCGGAGTCTGCGGCATGTGCGGCGAGCGGGTGGCGTAAGCCGCCGCCCAGCCCCGCCTGACCGGCCCCCGCCTCACCCGCCCCGCCTGGTCAGTCCCTCGGCACCGGTCGGGATCGGGGTGATTCGAGCACGAACCTCGGCCGCCCGGCGAAGACGCCCGTGACCGATTGCGCGACGAGCACGAGCATGAGAAGCGCGAGCGAGAAATTCCAGCCGCCGAGTCCCGCGTGCAGCCAGCCGAACAACACCGGTCCCGCGGCGGCGATCAGATAGCCGACGGACTGGGCCATACCCGAGAGAGCGGCGGACACGTCCGATGTGCGAGCGCGCTGGGCCATGAGTGTCAAGGCCATGCTGAGCGAAGCGCCCGACGACAGGCCCGCGATCAGCACCCACACGACGATGCCCTCCGGCGCCAGCATCAGGCCGGCGATCCCTGCTACCCCGACGATCGGAATCGCCGCCGGCACGTATCGCTCGGCGGGCCCGCGAAGCAGGAGCGGGACGATGATGGACCCGGCGATGGTCGTGAGCTGGTAGATCATCACGTCAAAGCCGGCGACCACCTCGGATCGTCCGATCGACGTGGAGATCGCGGCCAACCACGTCAGCATCATGTAGAACGTCGCGGCTTGAAAACCCATGTAGGCCGCGACCTGCCAGGCGAGCGCGTCGCGCCAGATTCCCGTGCGGACGCGTGCTGTGACGGGGCGGGCGAGATGCACCGCGTGGTGGCCGCGCGTGGCCCACGCCCAGACGCCGATGGCGGGGATCAACAGGCCGGCGCCCGTGACCAGCAGCGCGATGCGCCATCCGGACTGTTCGTCGCCGAGGAACGACAGCGGTACGGCGACACCTGATGAGATCGCACCGACGCCCCCGAGCAATCCCGTGTAGGCCGCCATCACGACCGGCACGCGTGTCGGGAAGTCCCGCTTGATCACGGCGGGCATCAGCACGTTGGCGATCGCCAGGGCGAGACCGATGAGCACGGTCCCGATCCACAGGCTGACGGTCGGACCGGGCAGCGAGCGCACGATCGTGCCGGCGAGCAGCACGAGCAGCGAGCCCAGCACGACCCGGGACATCCCGAACCGAAGACTCAGCCCGAGGGCGAAAGGGGACACCGCCGCCCACGCGACGAGCGGTACGGCCGCGATCAGGCCGAGCGTGCCGACCGAGAGTCCGGTGTCGGTGCCGATCTGATCGAGCAGGGGTCCGACCGCCGTGATGCTCAGTCGCATGTTCGCAGCGACCAGGCACACGGCGACGAGCAGGGCCGCTCCCGCGCCCCGCGAACCGGGGCCTTGCGTGCCGGTCGCGACGGGATCCGCGGGATCGGATCCCGTCGCGCTCGTCATCTCCGACGCATCCGTGCGAGATTCGTCGTTGGAGCCCATGATCACCGGACTATAGCCGACGTTTCCGGCCCCACTCCGGTGCGCTCCCGCCCACTGGAGGGGGCGGCTACAGCGCCGTCGAGAGCGGCCACCCCGTGTACGCCTCGGCCAGGTAGGTCCGTCCCGCCTCGGACTCCACGACGCTTCGCAGCTCGCCGACCTGGCGCAGACGATCGAAGTCCGAGGCCTCCGGTGCGACGTGCAGCATGCTCGTCATCCACCACGAGAAGTGCTGCGCCTTCCAGATGCGCTGCAGGGCCGTCTCGGCGTAGGCGTCGATCAAGCGTTCGTCGTTCTCGAGCAGCAGCGCCCGGAGGGCGCGTTCGAGAAGGAGCACGTCGGCCACGGCCAGGTTCATACCCTTCGCGCCCGTCGGTGGCACCGTGTGGGCGGCATCGCCGACGAGCGCGACGCGACCCGCGCGCAGTTCATGTGCCACGAAGCTCCGGAAGCGCAGGACGTCGCGCTGGAAGATCGGACCCTGCTGCAGAGTCGTGCCCGGCACGCGGATCTGCAGCTGTTCCCAGATTTCTTCTTCGCTCAGCGCTGTCGGATCGGCTTCCGGGTCGCACTGGAAGTACATGCGCTGAACCGTCGCGCTGCGCTGGCTGATCAGCGCGAACCCGTCGGCTGAGTTGCTGTAGATGAGTTCTTCCGAGCTCGGCGGCGCCTCGCAGAGGATGCCGAACCACGCGAAGGGGTACTCGCGGAAGAATCCGCCGGTCGACGAGCCCGTGACGGCCGCGCGGGCGACGCTCCGTGAGCCGTCCGCACCCACCACGAACTCGGCGTCGATCTCGAAAGGCGTGCCCTCGGCATCCTCGGCGAACACCCGCGGGCGATCGGTTTTGGCGTCCTCGATGCGCAGCGCCGTGACCCCGAATCGCAGGTCCTGGCCGCCCGCGAGGCGAGCCGCGATGAGATCCTTGAGTACTTCGTGCTGGGGGTAGAGCCAGACGCTCCGGCCGGTGAGGCCGGGGAAATCGATGCGGTGGCCCTGGCCTTCGAAGCGCAGTTCGATGCCATCGTGGCGGTGCCCGACGGTCCGGACTCGGTCCGAGGCGCCCGACGAGTCGAGGACGTCGACCGTGCCGTGCTCGAGGATGCCGGCACGGATCGTGCTCTCGATCTCGTCGCGCGTGCGCTGGTCGATCACGACCGACTCGATGCCCGCCGCAGCGAGGAGGTGGGAGAGGAGCAGCCCCGCGGGCCCGGCTCCGACGATCGCGACCCGGGTGCGGACGGTCTCTGTCATGGTGGCGTCTCCTTCGACGTGGTGTTCCCCTCAGCATCCCGCCGTCCCCACCATCGCGCACGCCATTTCCCATTGAATGGGCACCGTCCCTTCAGTGCGGCGCGAGACTTCACCTACGTCATGTAATCGCGGCAGAACGGTGACATAGCTGACGTCGCGGGGAGGGACGGGCTAGGGACGGTCGGCGGACAGGGCTGCCGAGATTCCGGTGGAGGCGCGGCGGAGCTCGTCGAGCGGCCCGGCCGTGGGGGCATCGCGGGGGAGGACCATAGACAGGGCTGCGATGACCGCGCCCCGGGCATCCCGGATGGGCACCGCGATGCCCGTCGACACGCTCTCGATCGACCCGGGCGCGACGACGTACCCCACGCGCCGGATGTCATCGAGCACACGCGCGAGCTCGCCCCCATCCGTGATGGTCTCGGCTGAGACGGCAACGAGCGGACCGCCGAGAACACGCCGGCGCAGCTCCTCGGGTCCGTAGGCGAGCAGCACGAGGCCGGACGACGAGGCGTGCAGGGGCAAGCGCCCGGCGATGCGCGTGATGTTGGCGCCGGCCTCGGGGTGCGAGAGGCGCTCGACGAACAGGGCCTCGTCCAGTTCGAGCACCGCGAGCTGGGTGTGCTCGCGCACCCGAGCCTGCACCATCGTCATCCAGGGAAGCGCCGCTTGGCGCAGGCGCAGCGCGCTCGATCCGCGCAGCGCGAGCTCCCACAGCCGCATACCGAGGCGGACGCGGTGCTCCTCGTCGCGCTCGAGCAGGCCGGCGCGCACCAGCTCGTCCACGATCCGATGCGCCGTCGACGACGGCAGCCCCGAACGGCGGCCGATCTGCGCCGCGGTCTGGATCGTGCGGTCGGCGCCGAAGGTGTCGAGTACGCGCACGATCCGCTCCGCCATCGTGTCGCCCGTCGGCGAGTTCGCCATCCGCCCAAGATAGCCTCGGTGAGGGAGGGGGAGCGACGATGCGGAGCGACAGCACGATGCGGAGGGACGAAGGGGCTGACGGTGTCCTCGAGCGCGCCCTCGACGTGCTGCAATGCTTTTCGGATGACGAGCCGGCGCTCTCGGCCGCCGTCATCGCCGAACGAACGGGCCTCGCGACATCCACCCTGCACCGGCTGCTGACCCGCCTGACGGCGCTCGGACTCCTCGCCCGCGCCCCGGGTCATCGCTACACGATCGGGGTGCGCCTGTGGGAGCTCGGCGAGTTGTCGCCGCTCTCGGTGCGCCTGCGCGAGACCGCGCTTCCGCTCATGGTGCGGTTGTATGAGGCGACGGCCGAGAACGTCCACCTGGCGGTGCTGGATGCGCCCACCCCCGAGCGGGCGACGGCGCTGTACGTGGGTCGGGTGACGGGTCAGACATCCATTCCCACTCTCAGCCGTATGGGTGGTCGGCACCCCCTTCACACCACCGGGGTCGGCAAGGCGCTGCTGGCGACGCGCGAGGAAGACTGGCTCGCGGAGTACTTCTCGACGCCGCTCGTGCGCGAAACGACGCACTCGATCACGACGGAAGACGTGCTGCGCAGCGAGCTCGCGTTGGCGCGTCGGCGCGGGTACGCCACGACGCGTGAAGAAATGACCCTCGGCAACATCTCGGTTGCAGCACCTCTCGGCAGGGTTGCGGGACTCCCGCCCGCAGCCATCGGCATGGTCGTGCGACTCGAACGAGCGGACGAGCGGCGGCTGGCTGCGCTCGTGACGCAGGCGGCGGCGGATCTGACGCGGATACTGCGTGACGAACATCCCACTCAGTGAGAATCGGTCCCGGATGCCCGGGGTGCGCCTGTCACCCTTTCGATAGCTCTTTGTCGAAGGAGACACCATGACAGACACATCCCCGCAGGCGGCGGCACCCGAGTCCTTGCTCGCCTCGCCGGACATGCCCTCGCAGCGCGAGATCAACGCCGAGATCGCCGAGATCCACGCCGATCACGCCGCCCGTGAAGCCCGTGGCGAGACACCCGCCCCGACGACGCTGTACGACTTCGCGCCCTACCGCTCGAGCGTGCTGCGCCATCCCACCAAGAACCCGCGCCTGGTCGACCCCGAGACGATCGAACTGTGGTCGCCGGCGTTCGGCCAGCGCGATGTCGCGGCGATCGAGACGGACCTGACGCTGCAACACACGGGCGAACCCCTGGGCGAGCGCATCACGGTGTCGGGCCGCGTGCTCGACAGCTGGGGCCGACCCCTCGCGAATCAGCTCGTCGAGATCTGGCAGGCCAACTCGGCCGGGCGCTACATCCATCAGCGCGACCAGCATCCCGCGCCGCTCGATCCGAACTTCACCGGGGCCGGCCGGACGATCACGAACGACAACGGCGAGTACTTCTTCACCACGATCAAGCCCGGTCCGTACCCGTGGAAGAACCACGTCAACGCGTGGCGTCCGGCGCACATCCACTTCTCGCTCTTCGGCACGGGCTTCACGCAGCGCATCATCACGCAGATGTACTTCCCGGGCGACCCGCTCTTCGCGCTCGACCCCATCTACAACACCATCCGCGATCAGAAGGCCCGCGATCGTCTGGTCGGCGTCTACGACCACGACCTCACGGTGCCCGAGTTCTCGATGGGTTACACGTGGGACATCGTCGTCGACGGTCCGTCCGCCACCTGGTTCGAGCCCGAGGGAGAGCACTGATGACCACCGAAACGCGCCTGGAGCCCACCCCCGGCCAGACCATCGGCCCCTTCTTCGCCTTCGGCCTCAACTATCCGAAGATGCACGAGGTCACCTTCCCGCACTCGCCCGGAGCGATCGTGCTCTCGGGCACCGTCTACGACGGGGCCGGGTCGCCCATCCCCGACGCGATCGTCGAGATCTGGGGCGCCGACAGCGATGGCACCGTTTCGCGCGAGCGCGGGGCGCGTCGTCGCGATGACCACACCTTCACCGGTTTCGGCCGTGCGGCCACGACCGACGACGGTCGATTCGAGTTCTGGACGCGAAACCCCGGAGCGATCGACGGCAAGGCGCCGTTCTTCGCCGCGGTCGTCTTCGCCCGCGGACTGCCGAACAAGCTGCACACACGCATCTACCTCCCCGAGGATGAGGCGCTCCTCGCGGCCGACCCGTTGCTGGCGGACCTCTCCGCGGACGAGCGCGCTACGCTCGTGGCAACGCGCACGCCCGACGGCTACCTGCGGCACGACATTCGGCTGCAGGGCGAGAAGGAGACCGTCTTCCTTGCCTTCTGATGCAACCCCCGATCGATCCGGCGCGCGCGAGTCGTTGCCCGCGTTCGATGTGGGGTTGCTCTCGCCCGTGAGCGTCGGTCACGACGCCCTGGTCGCGGATCAGGCGGTTCTGGACGCGCTCGTGGCCGCCGAGGTCGCGCTCGTTCGTGCGTACGGAGCGGTCGGCGTCGCCCCCGCGGCGGTCGTCGAAGACGTCTCGTCCGCGCTCGGCTGGCAGGGTGACGGACGCGGATGCCTCGGGCACGGGCTCGATGCGGTCGTGCTGGCCGAGGCATCCGTCTCGGGCGGCAATCCGGTCATCCCCCTCGTCGGCGAGCTGAAGGCGCGGGTGCCCGAGTCCGCGCGGCGCTGGGTGCATCGCGGAGCGACGAGTCAGGACATCCAGGATTCCGCTCTGATGCTCGTGTCGTGCCGTGCGGGTCGGGCGATCGTCGCCCACCTGCGCAACGTCGAGGCCGAGCTCGCGACGTTCGCTCGCGCACATGCCGACGATGTCGCGGCGGCGCGCACGCTCACGCAACATGCCGTGCCGACCACCGTGGGTCTGCGGGCCGCCGTCTGGTTGCGCGGCGTGCGCCGGGCGACCGACCGGCTCGAGGCGGCGGTGACGGAACTTCCCGCCCAGCTCGGCGGTGCCGGCGGCACGCTCGCAGCGATCGTCGAGATCGCCGGCGCGGATGCGGCGGCTCGGCTGTCCTCGCCATTCGCGGCCGCGCTGGGCCTGGCCGTGCCGGATGCGCCCTGGCACACGAACCGGTGGCCCGTCAGCGAACTCGGCGACGCACTCGTGCAGGCGATCGACGCGATCGGCAAGATCGCGACCGACATCGCCACGCTCTCGCGCACCGAGATCGGTGAACTCGCCGAGGGCGCGGCCGGCGGGTCTTCCGCGATGCCGCAGAAGCGCAACCCCTCGGGCTCCGTGCTGATCCGCTCGGCCGCGCTCCGAGCACCTCAGCTCGGCGCGACGCTGCATCTGGCCGCCGCGCTCGCCGCGGACGAACGTCCGGATGGCTCGTGGCATGCGGAATGGCCGACGCTGCGCGAACTGCTGCGGCTGGCACTCGGGGCGACGGCGACCTCGGCTCGTGTCGTGGCCGGGCTGTCCGTCGATCGCGCGGCGGTCTCGCGCAACCTTGCGCTGACCGGAGCGCTCATCGTCAGCGAGCGCCTCTCGCTCACGCTCGTACCGCTCATCGGGCGCGAGCGTTTCGATGCGCTCGTGGCCGATGCATCCGGCGGCGCAGACCTCGCCGACCTCGTGCGGGCACTGCCCGAAACGGCCGAACTCGACGTCGACGCCCTCGTCGACCCCGCCCGATACCTGGGCCTCGCCGATGCGTACCTCGATGGCGCGCTACGCGAGCGCGGCCCGCACGGCGAAACACCGGAGGTTCTCTCATGACCGTCCCCCGCATCTCGATGACCGCACCGGCCGGCCCAGAAGGCGCGCCGGTCGTCGTCCTGGGGCCCTCGCTCGGCACCTCGACGATCCTGTGGGAAGACGTCTCGCCCTCATTGGCTGCCGACTATCGCGTCGTGGCGTGGGATCTGCCGGGCCACGGGGCATCTCCCGCCGCCGAGGAGCCGTTCACCGTCGGCGAGATCGCGGATGCCGTCGCCGGAGCCATCCGTGAGCTGGGCGGCGGTCCGGTCCGGTACGCGGGGGTGTCGCTCGGCGGTGCGGTCGGACTCGAGCTGTGCCTTCGGCATCCGGATCTCGTCGATCGGGCCGCGATCGTCGCGTCGGGTGCGCAACTCGGCGACTCGGTCGCGTGGCGCGAGCGTGCGGCACAGGCGCGCAGCCAATCCACGTCGAGCCTGATCGTCGGCTCCGCGCAACGCTGGTTCGCGCCGGACTCCATCGCGCGACGACCCGAACTGACGGGCCGGCTGCTGCACGCGCTGCAGGACGCCGACGACGACAGCTACGCGCGCTGCTGCGAGGCGCTCGCCGAGTACGACGTGCGGGATCGGCTGCCGTCCATCGGTGTGCCGATCCTCGCGGCGTGGGGCGAGTTCGACGCCGTGGCGCCCGAGGTGAAGGCGGTCGAGATCGCGGAAGGCGTTCGTGACGGTCGCGCGGCCCGCATCGACGGTGCGGCACACCTGCCGCCCGCCGAACAGCCCGAGGCGACCGCCCGGCTGCTGCACGAGTTCTTCGAGGGGACGAGCCGATGACCAGACCCGCGGGCGAAGGCCTGAGCGACCAGGAGCGCTACGACCAGGGCATGGTCGTGCGTCGCGCGGTGCTCTCGGACGAGCACGTGGACCGTTCGATCGCGAACACGACCGATCTGACGGCCGACTTTCAGGACTTCATCACGCGGGTCGCCTGGGGCGACGTGTGGTCGCGCCCCGGATTGCAGCGCCGCGACCGCTCGATCGCGGTGCTCACGTCGCTCATCGCGCTCGGGCATCACGAAGAGCTCGCGATGCACCTGCGCGCGGCCCTGCGCAACGGTCTGACCGTGGACGAGATCCGCGAGGTCATCCTGCAGTCGGCGATCTACGCCGGCGTCCCCGCGGCGAACACGGCGTTCCGCATCGCGACCGAGGTCTTCGCCGAGGCCTGAGTCCTGAGTCCTGAGTCCCAAGGGTCGCGGTGCCGACGGCATCCGTCCCTCCCCGTGCCCGGTGCATCCGTCCCCTGTCGTGGGGCAGGTTGCGCACCGTGGGGCGGGTTTCGTCGTGCCCCACAGCACTCGAGGCGCCCCACTTCGTGATCTTTGGTCTGGTCAATGCAGCCAAGCGGCGGTAGACTTGGACACCTAGCGAACAACTGTTCGCACAGCGAACATGTGCAAGGAGGCGGCATGATCGACAAGACCGTACCGAGCGTCGCAGAGGCGGTCGGTGACATCCCGGATGGCGCGACCGTCATGATCGGCGGATTCGGCCGCGCCGGTCAGCCGGTCGAGCTGATCGACGCGCTCATCGCCCACGGCGCCAAGAACCTCACGATCGTCAACAACAACGCCGGCAACGGTGACACCGGGCTCGCGGCGCTGCTGGCGAACAAGCAGGTCCGCAAAATCGTCTGCTCGTTCCCGAGGCAGAGCGACTCGTGGGTTTTCGATGGCCTCTACCGCGCCGGAGAGATCGAGCTCGAACTCGTGCCGCAGGGCAACCTCGCTGAGCGCATCCGTGCCGCCGGCGCGGGCATCGGCGCCTTCTTCTCACCGACGGGCGTCGGCACGGAGCTCGCCGATGGCAAGGAAGAGCGCGAGATCGACGGCCGTCGCTACGTGCTCGAATACCCCATCAAGGCGGACTTCGCGCTGATCAGTGGGCTGCGCGCCGACCGTTGGGGCAATCTCGTCTACCGCGAAACCGCCCGCAACTTCGGACCGATCATGGCCTCGGCCGCGACCACGACGATCGCGCAGGTCGACGAGCTGGTGCCCCTCGGCTCCATCGAGCCCGAGACGGTCGTCACGCCCGGCATCTTCGTCGACCGCGTCGTCGCGGTCGGCCACCGCCCCTGGCTGCGCGACGGCGAGTTCGTCGGCGGCGTCGACATCGAAGGTCGTCCGATCGAGGCATCCGCGTCCGACACGAAGAAGGAGGATGCCGCGTGAGCACCCGTATCAGCCGCGACGACCTCGCGAAGCGCATCGCCGCCGACATCCCCGAGGGTGCGTACGTCAACCTCGGCATCGGCGCGCCGACCCTCGTCGCGAACTTCCTGCCCGCCGATCTCGAGATCATCCTGCACACCGAGAACGGACTGCTCGGCATGGGACCGGCGCCCGAGCCGGGTCTGATCGATCCCGACCTCACCAACGCCGGTAAGCAGCCCGTCACGGCGCTCGCGGGCGCGGCGTACTTCCATCACGCCGACTCGTTCGGCATGATGCGCGGCGGCCACCTCGACGTCTGCGTGCTCGGCGCGTTCCAGGTGGGGCAGAACGGCGATCTCGCCAACTGGTCGACGGGCGCACCAGGCGCGATCCCCGCTGTCGGCGGTGCCATGGACCTCGCGATCGGCGCGAAGGACGTCTACGTCATGACTGACCTGCTCACCAAGCAGGGCGAGTCCAAACTCGTCGAGTCCTGCACCTATCCGCTCACCGGCGTCGGCTGCGTCAGCCGCGTCTACACCGACCACGCCATCTTCGACGTCACGCCCGACGGCTTCGCCGTGCGCGAGGCGTTCGGCGACAACACCCTCGACTCCCTCGCCGAGCTCACCGGGCTCACGCTCATCCCGAGCGCAGAGGATGCCGGGGCCCCGACATCCTCGGAAGGAAAGACAGCATGAGCGCCACCTACGTGTACGACGCCGTCCGCACCCCGTTCGGCCGCGCGGGGGGAGCACTCTCCGGCATCCGTCCCGATGATCTCGCCGCCGTCGTGATGAGGGCCGCGGCAGAGCGCACGGGTCTCGACCCGGCGCGCATCGACGACGTCATCTTCGGCGACGCCAACCAGGCGGGTGAGGACAACCGCAACGTCGCCCGTTTCGGCGCCCTTCTCGCGGGGTTCCCATCCAGCGTTTCCGGAGTGACGGTCAACCGCCTCTGCGGCTCGGCCGTCGAGGCCGTGATTCAGGGATCGCGGGCCATCGAGGCGGGAGACGCCGAGATCATCCTGGCGGGCGGCGTGGAGTCGATGAGCCGCGCACCGTTCGTCGTCGAGAAGTCGCCGAAGCCGTGGCCGGCGACGGGCAACCCCACGATGTGGAACACCTCGATCGGCTGGCGCATGGTCAACCCGGCGCTGCGCGAGGACTGGACGATCAGCAACGGCGCCTCCGCCGAGAAGCTCGCCGAGATCTACGACATCTCGCGCGAGGCGCAGGACGAGTTCGCGCTGCGCAGCCACCGGCAGGCGGCCGAGGCATGGGAGGCGGGCGTCTACGACCGCGAGATCGTGCAGGTCGAGGGCGCCGAGCTCGCGCGCGACGAGGGCATCCGTCCCGATACGACGCTCGAGAAGCTGGGGGGGCTCCGGGCACTCTTCGCCAAGGACGGGTCGGTCACGGCGGGCAACGCGTCGTCGATCAACGACGGCGCCTCCGCCGTGCTGCTCGGCGCCGAGGGCGCTCTCGACATCGAACCCCTCGCGCGCATCACGGGACGCGGTGTCTTCGGCAACGATCCGGACGTCTTCGGCATCGCGCCCGTCGAGGCCGCCAACCGCGCCCTCGCACGCGCGGGCCGCACGTGGGCCGAGGTCGACTTCGTCGAGCTCAACGAGGCGTTCGCGTCGCAGTCGCTCGCGTGCCTGAAGCTCTGGCCCGAACTCGATCCCGCCAACCTCAACATCCACGGTGGCGCGATCGCGATCGGCCACCCCCTCGGAGCCTCGGGTGGACGCATCATCGGGCACGCCGCCCACGAGCTCGCGCGCCGCGGTGGCGGTGTCGCGGTCGCGGCGATCTGCATCGGCGTGGGACAGGGTCTCGCCGTCGTCCTCGAGCGCTAGAGCATGGACCAGGACGAAGCGGATGCCGCGGCATCCGGGACGTTCGTGCAGTCGTTCGCCCGCGGGCTCGGCGTCATCCGCGCGTTCGACGCGGATCATCCGGAGCTCTCGCTCAGTGATGTCGCCCGGCGTGCCGAGCTGACCCGCGCCGCGGCTCGGAGGTTTCTGCTGACGCTCGAGACGCTCGGTTACGTCCGTAACGACGGCCGGATGTTCGCCCTCACCCCGCGGGTGCTGGAACTCGGCTTCAGCTACCTCTCGGCGCTCTCGCTGCCCGAGATCGTGCAGCCGCACCTCGAGCGGCTCTCGCGTGAGGTCGACGAGAGCGTGTCGGCCGCCGTGCTGGACGGCACCGACATCGTGTACGTCGCGCGCGTGCCGACACGGCGCATCATGAGCGTCCGCATCACGATCGGGACGAGGTTCCCGGCCTATGCCACCAGCATGGGGAGGGTGCTCCTGGCCGGGATGCCGGATGAGTCGCTGCTGGGCGTGCTGGACGCATCCGATCTGCGGGACCTCACGGGGCGAACGGTAACCGACCGATCCGCGCTCTCCGACGAGATCCGGCGCGTCCGCGAGCAGGGCTGGTCTCTCGTGGACGGCGAGCTCGAACCGGGACTGCGGTCGATCGCCGTGCCGCTGCACGATCGCGACGGCCGGGTCGTCGCGGCGCTCAACGTGTCGACGAGTGCGACGCGAGATTCGGCCGAACGTGTACGGGATGCCTCTGTGCCACCGCTTGTGCGTGCCGCGGCCGCGATCGAGGCAGAGCTGCGCCTGGTCTAGCCGCGCGTCGACCGCTGGCCGAGCTGTCCCGACCGTCGCGGCGAGCCCGTATAGACCCGCTCGATACGTCGCATCGACAGGATCACGTTCCCTTATGCGATGGTGGCGCGGAAGATGAATTGGCGGGGCAGAGTCGTGCCCGCATGGTTCGTGAGGGATCGAAGACGATCAGAACCCACGTCATGCAATCCCGTCGCACTGCTGTAATCCCTCACCACCCGGGACAGAGAGGTTCTCACCATGACCACCACCCCGACTGCCGTGAGCAGTGTCAGCATCGTCGGAAGCGGCGTCGCGGGACGGGCCGCGGCGATCCAGCTCGGGAAGGCCGACGCGGATGCCGGCGGCCTGATCTTCGGCATCGCGCAGAAGATGGCGCAGCCCGCATGACCGGCGTGCAGACCGGCGTGATCGACGTGCACGCGCACGTCTTGCTGCCCTCGCTCCACGCCGAGGTCGAGCGCCGAGCGCCCGACCTCGTGGCTGAGGCCGCCGCGCTCGACCTGCGCCGCAACGGCGCCGCGAGCCAGGCAGTCTCGGGGCCCATGATCGGGCAGCGCATCCCGAAGCTGACCGATGTGAACGTGCGGCTGGCTGACATGGACGCCCAGGGCGTCGAGCGCCAGTGGGTCAGCGCATCGCCGAACCACTTCTACCCGTGGGCGCCCGAGGGCCTCGCGGTTTGGGTCGCGGGCGAGGCGAACCGCCTGATCGCGGAGTATGTCGCGCAGGCCCCGGACCGCCTCACGGGACTCGGGCTGGTGCCGATGCAGCACCCCGAGCGGATGGTCGAGTACCTCGACGATGCCGTGCTGGGCCGCGGGCTCGCGGGGGTCGAGATCTCGTCGTTCGCCGGCGACGTGGAACTCTCGGACGAGCGTCTCGAGCCCTTCTGGGCGCGCGCCGCAGAGCTCGGGATCGTCATCTTCCTGCACCCGTTCGGCTGCAGCCTCGACGAACGCCTCGACAGGTTCTACCTCGCCAACACCGTCGGGCAGCCGACCGAGAACGCGGTCGCGCTCTCGCATCTGATCTTCGCCGGTGTGCTCGATCGCCACCCGGGGCTGAAGATCGTCGCCGCGCATGGCGGGGGATACCTGCCGACGGTCATCGGCCGCTCGGACCACGCCTGGCGGGTGCGTCCGGATGCGCGGGGTTGCGAGCATCCGCCGTCCACCTATCTGCGCAAGCTCTGGTTCGACACCGTCGTGCACGACGAGCGCACCCTCCGCGCCCTGGTCGAGGTCGCGGGCGAAGACCGCGTGGTGCTGGGCAGTGACTACCCCTTCGACATGGGTCTCGACGAGCCGGTCGCGAAGATCCGCGAGGCGGGGCTGTCGGAAGAGATCACGCAACGCATCCTCGGCGGCAACGCGGCAGCACTCCTCGAGATGAAGAGCCGGGTATGAGGCTCGCCCGCTGGCAGGACGGCGACCGCACCGTCGCCGGATTGTCGTGGGTGCCGAGGTCGTGCCGTTCCCGGACGGCGAGGGTGTGAGCGCGTGGGTCCGCGTGCGAGCGGCCCGAGGTCAGCGCACGCCTTTCATCAGCTTCAGCACCGGACGCACGGCGAGCACCATGCCCAGCCCGACCACGATGGCGATCGTCCCGAGGACGGCGAAGTAGGGCCCCTCGTCGTTCACGTCGAAGAACTGCGCCAGCCATCCCGAGATCGCCGTGCCGAGCGCGACCGAGAGGAAGAACAGCGCCACCATCTGGGTGTGGAACATCTCGGGCGCGAGCTTTGTGCTCACCGAGAGTCCGATCGGCGACAGCAGCAGTTCGGCGACCGTGAAGACGAACAGGATTCCGACGATCGCGAGCAACGGCGTGGAGTTCGCGCCGCCACCGGCGAAGGGCAGGAACAGCAGGAACGCGACACCCATGATCGCGACGCCCATCGCGAACTTGACCGGTGTCGACGGCTGACGGCGCCCGAGCTTCAACCACAGGGCCGAGAAGACGCCCGACAGGATGATGATGAACACCGGGTTGATCGACTGGACCCACGAGACCGGCATCTCCCAGCCGAACAGGTTGCGATTGAGTTTCTCGTCCGAGTAGATCGTCAGGATGGTGAACTGCTGCTGGTATAGCGACCAGAAAGCCACGCTTGTGATCCACAGAGGGATGAATCCGAGGACCCGCGAACGCTCGGTGGCCGTGATGCGCTTGCTGGACAGGATGACGACGAAGTACGCGATCGTCGCGACGAGAGTGACCACGATCACGACGAGCGAGAGGTTGTCGACCCGCACCACTCCGACCAGCACGGCGACGGCGACGAGGGCGATCCCGGAGAGTGCCGCCCCGATCACGAGGGCCCGACGGGAGCGGGGCAGCGGATTCGGCACCCGGCGCGCCTCGTCGGGAAGCTGTTTGCGTCCGAACGAGTACTGGATCAGGCCGAGTGCCATGCCCACCGCCGCCAGGCCGAAACCCCAGTGGAACCCGAGCGTCGTCTGAAGCAGGCCGGTGAGCAGCGGCCCGAGGAAGGCCCCGAGGTTGATGCCGAGGTAGAACAGCGAGAAGCCCGAGTCGCGGCGCGGGTCGTCGGCCGAATAGAGCGTGCCGACGACGGAGGTCGCGTTCGCCTTCAGCCCGCCCGACCCGACCGCTACCAGCACGAGCCCCACGCCGACGCCCGAGACGCCCGGGAGCAACGCGAGCGCGATGTGTCCCGCCATGATCACGATGGCGCTGGAGAAGAGCACGCGCTCCGAGCCGAGCAGGCGGTCGGCGATCCATGCCCCGAGAATCGTCGACAGGTAGACGGCGCCGCCGTACGCCCCGACGATTCCCGCCGCGATCGGTTTGGGGATCGCCAGGCCGCCTTCGGCGACCGAGTAGTACAGGTAGATCAGCAGGATCCCCTGCATGCCGTAGAAGCTGAAGCGCTCCCACATCTCGACGCCGAAGATGTGGGCGAGCTCCCACGGCTGACCGAAGAAGCGGGTGTCGCGGTTGCCCGATTGCCGGGTTGCGGATGCTTCGTCGGTCGGCGTCGGCGCCGAGCCCTGGTGCTCGCTCATGGGCGCCAGGCTAGTAGGCCCCGACTTACCGGGTCGGCCGCCGCGCTCGCCATCCGGGTTCCGGGTCAGCGTCCGTCGGGAATCGACGCGTGATCCACGGGCGTCGCGTGCCGTGGGATCAGCAACGACAGCACGAGGGCGATGACGGCGGCCCCACCGGCCAGCAGGAAGCTCGTCTGGAACGCCGCGGCCGTCGGCACGGCGACACCTTCGTACGGTTGCGACATCGCCGCGAGCACGGCCCCGAGGACGGCGGCCGCCGTGCTTGTGCCGACCGAGCGGAAGAGGGCGTTCAGGCCGTTCGAGGCCCCGGTCTCGTTGGCCGGAACGGCGCGCATGATCAGCATCGGCATACCCGCGAAACCGAGCCCGATACCGACGCCCACGAGGATGTTGGCGAGCAGGATGTGCCAGACCTCGCTCGAGAAGAAGTAGACGAATGCGTAGGCGACGACGAGGGCGATGGCGCCGCCGGTCAAGAGCGCGCGGGGCCCGATCGTGCGTTCCAGGCGTCCGGCCAGCGGAGAGATCAGCATCATGACGAGTCCCGCGGGCATGACGACGAGCGCCGCTCCGATCAACGAGAGCCCGAGGCCGGCACCCGATCCGACGGGCAGCTCGAGCAGCTGGGGGAAGACGATGTTCGAGCCGAACAGTGCGAAGCCCATCCCGATCGAGGCGAGGTTCGTGAGCAGGACAGGGCGGCGGGCCGCTACGCGCAGGTCCAGCAGCGGTTCCGCGGTGCGCAGCTGATACCAGCCCCACACGAGCAGGACGGCGATGCCACCGAGACCGCAACCCAGCGTGGGTGCGGACGCCCAGCCCCACTCGTTGCCGCGCGAAACGGCGAGCAGGATGCCGGTGAGGCCCACAGCGAGTCCGAGCGCCCCGATGTAGTCGAATCGGCCGGGGGTGCGCAGCACACTCACCGGCACGATCCAGACGACCAGTACCAACACGATCGCGCCGAGTCCGGCCGCGACCCAGAACAGCACGTGCCAGTCGGTCCGCTCGGTCACCAGGGCGCTGAGCGGCAGACCCAGCGCACCGCCGACGCCCATCGTCGCGCTGATCAGGGCGACGGAGGTGGCAAGCCGGTCACGGTGGACGACATCGCGCAGGATCGAGATGCCGAGCGGGACGACGCCCGTGACGGCCCCTTGGAGTGCGCGCCCGACGATGACGCCGACGATATTGCTGGAGAGCCCCGCGATGACGGACCCGACGATCAGGCACGCCAGCAGTGCGATGACGATGCGCCGCTTGCCGTACATATCGCCCAGGCGTCCGGCGATCGGGGTGACGACGGCGGCGGTCAGCAGAGTCGCGGTGACGACCCACGCGGTGTCTTCGCGCGAGGCGTTGAGCAGCTCGGGAAGCTTCGCCTGGATGGGCACGACCAGCGTGTACATGAACGACGCGCAGAGCCCCGCGAGGGCGAGAACGGCGACGATGGCGCCCTGCGGGGGGATACGTGTCAGGCGATTTCTGTCGCCTGCTTCACGTGAACCCACCGACTCAGGCTATCGGCGGGTCGGGAGGTTGCGGGCCGCGGGCACCCAGTGAGAGGGAGCCGGCGCTCACAGGACCGCGCCGTCGCGCTCATGCAACGACGTCGCGCAGACCCTGTTCGATCACGTCGAGCCACCCGCCGACGTTCGTGCGCGCCTCAGGGGTGTCGGGGTAGCGGCAGCGCAGGTGCAGGCCGTCGTCGTTGACGATGAACCAGATCATCACGCCGTCCGTCTCGATGACGGCCGAGACGTACTGGATACCCAGTGCACCCTCGACGGGGGGCAGGCGCCGGGTGTCGAGCCAGGAAATCGCGAACATGCCGGGCCCCGCGGGCATGCCGCCGTAGGGCGCAAAGATGGGTGCGAGCGGATACGAACCGAGGGTGAGCGCGTCTTTGACGGCGCCGGCGGATGTGACGGGGTCGCTCGCGGCGAACTGGATGACCGAGTTGGTGATGAACCAGCCGACGGAGTCGTGCCAGCGCGGCTCGTTCCGGCTGTGCACCGGGAAGACGGCCCGAAGCGGCGCCCCACTCATCCGCGCCGTGGTCTCGGCGAGCACCGACAAAGCGAGCGCCGTCATCCGCACGCCTCGGTCGGTCGCGCGTGCCTCGAAGACGCGGGTCTCTTCCGCCGACAGGACGTCGCGCACCTCGACGACCTCGCGGCGCGGGGACGAGAGATCACCGAGGGGGAGGGGGAAGGCGGGCATGGCGCCGCCCTCGATCTCCAGGATGTCGCTCCAGCGCCGCCTGACATCCGCCGGAGCCGGAGGCATCCGTTCCAGTACATCGGAGTGCTCGACGAAGGATGCCGCGGGCACCGGTTCCCCGCCCGGTTGCCCGGCCAAGCGGGTCATCATGTCGCGCACGAGCACGAGCAGCGACCACATGTCGACGTGGGCGTGGTCCGAGCCGATCACCGCCGTCGGGCGGGGGTCTAGCGGGTCGGGGGCGTCGGGAATCACGACGCACACCCGGTGGGAGGGCCGCTCGAAGGGTGAGCAGGCGGTGTCGAGCACCCCACGCAGCACATCGCGGGTGAGTTCGTCGTCGCCGACCGGATGCTGCAGCCACTCGCCGCCCTCGATCTCGACCTCGTGCAGCGCGAGCTCACCCGCATCGTCGTACGAGAAGGCGCTTCGAAGCGTCCCGTGCCGGCCGATCACCGCCATCCACGCCGCCGCCACATCATCAAGGCTCGCGCCCACCGGAAGGCGGAAGGCGACCGCCATCCATGAGCCCGGGCGGGCGCCCTCGCCGACGTGCCGACGCTGGTCGAACGAGATCGGCAGCCGTCTGCCGCGCCGCTCGCTCGCGCGCGTGGCGAAGCTCATCAGGGTGCCCCGCGGCAGGGACATCTGGGCGACATTCGTCAGGCGCATGGCGCCGTAGTCTAGGGGGCGAATATCTCGTGCCTGTGACTCCCGCCTGCAACCGGAGGTTTCGTGCCCACACTCGACGTCGGGGGTGCCACGCTCGACTACGACATCACGGGCGACAGCGGCCCCCTCGTGGTTCAACTGCACGGTCTGACGTCGAGCCGCGTCCGCGACGCCCAGCTGGGGCTGGATCTGGGTCGCGCGCTCCGCGACCACCGCGTGCTGAGGTACGACGCGCGCGGGCACGGCGGGTCCACGGGCAAGAAGAATCCGTCGAGCTACCGCTGGGATCGCCTGGCGCAAGACCTGCTCACGCTGCTCGACCACGTCGCGCCGGGCGAGAAGGTGCACGGTATCGGCCCCTCGATGGGCGCGGGCACCCTGCTGCATGCCGCGGTGCGCAAGCCGAAGCGGTTCGCGAGCTTGACCCTCGTGGTGCCCCCGACCGCGTGGGGCAGTCGCCGGGCGCAGGCGGCGACGTATCTGCAGAACGCCGACCTCGTCGAGCAGCACGGTATCAGCGCCTTCGTCGAGGCGGGCAGCACGGCGCCCGTTCCGCCCGCGCTCGCCGATATGCCCGAGACGCGGCCCTCGATCCCTGAGAAGCTGCTCCCGACGGTCATGCGCGGGGCGGCCTCGACGGACCTGCCCGACCGCAAGGCCATCGCGCGCATCGACGTGCCGACGCTGATCCTCGCGTGGACGGGTGATCGGACGCATCCGGTCAAGACCGCGAACAAGCTGCACGAGCTGATCCCCGACAGCCGGATCGTCATCGCGCGGACGCCCTACGGGATCATGGCGTGGCCCGGTCTGTTCGCCGAGCATGTGGCGACCGTCGGCTCAAAATGAGGGTGGTGCCCGCTCGCTCCCTGAGCTTGGCCTCCCGCTCCCTGAGCTTGTCGAAGGGTGCTCGTGTGGCCGCGTTGCTCGTCTCCGTGCTCGCGGCCGGGCTGGCGCTGGCGGCCTGCGCTCCGTCCGATCCGCCGTCGGACTCGTCGCTCGGGGCCCTGCCGCCGGGAGTGAGCGTCGAGCTCATCCAGTTGCGCTCGGATGTCGTCGATCGCGCCGCCCAGGTCCGGTTGGTGAACGCGGGCGAGGACGATCTGGTGATCACGGGGCTCGAGATCATGGATCCGCGGTTCGAGGAGTCCATCGTGCGCGACAAGCGCGCGCAGGTCACTTCTGGGCGCACCCTCGACATGCGGATCGCCCTGCCGTCGGTCGCGTGCGACGCGGACGCGGCGGACGATGCGGCGACGATCGAGCTGGCGTACGAGGTGGACGGACGAGCCGCGACCGCCGCGGCATCCATCGCCGACCCGCTCGCGTTCATCCCGCTGCTGCACGAGAAGGAGTGCTTGCGCGAGCGCCTTGCGGACGTGGCGGTGCTGTCGTGGTCCGGATTCGAGGCGTCGGATGCCCTGGCCCCGGCGCACCTGACGCTCGAGATCGATCCCTCGGGCGGCGGCGCTTCGGCGCGCGTCGAGACCGTCGAGACGACCCCGCTGCTGATGTTCGACGCGGCGGGTGCGGCACCGTTCGTCGTGCGTGCCGAGGTCGAGGGTTCGGGCTCGCCTCAGCGGGTTCGGGTGCCTCTCGTGCCGCTGCGCTGCGATCCGCACGCGGTGATGGAAGACAAGCGCGGCACGATCTTCGATGTGACGGTCTCGGTGGGTGGTGTGGTCGGTGTCGTCGAGGTCGCGGCCCCCGCCGAGGTCAAGGGTGAGGTTCTGCGGTGGGTCGCCGCGTGGTGCGGTTTCGGCGGTTAGGCCGTGTCGCGGCCGAGCGCCTCGAGCAGTCGCAGCCACACCTCGCTGAGCGTTGGGTAGGACGGCACGGCGTGCCACAGACGCTCGATCGGAACCTCGCCGACGACTGCGATGGTCGCCGAGTGCAGCAGGTCGGCGATCCCTGCGCCGACGAAGGTCGCGCCGACCACCGTGCGGGTGGCGGGATCCACGATGAGTCGCGCGCGCCCCGTGTAGCCCTGCGCGGTGACCGAGGCCCCGGCGACGTTGTGAAGGTCGTAGTCGACGACCTTCACGTCGCGGCCCGCGCGCTCGGCCTCGGCCGCGGTGATGCCGACCGCCGCGACCTCGGGTTCGGTGAAGACGACCTGCGGCACCGCGGCGTGATCTGCGGTCGCGACGTGCCGGCCCCAGGGGGCGTCGTCGATCGGCTGTCCGAGGGCGCGGGCCGCGATGACGTCACCGGCGGCACGCGCCTGGTACTTGCCCTGGTGCGTCAGCAGCACACGGCCGTTGACGTCGCCGACCGCGTAGAGCCAGCCCGGGTCGTCGCCCTCGGCACCGACCGGCTCTCCGTCTGCGTCGAGCACGCGCAGGGTGTCGTCGGTCTCCAGCGAGCGCCCGGCCTCGAGGTCGATCGAGTCGAGGCCGATGTCGTCCGTCCGGGGGTGCCTGCCCGTGGCGATCAGGATCTCGTCGGCCTGTAGTTCCTCGGCATCGGGGGAGTCGCCGAGTGAGATGGTGAGCGAGCCATCCGCCGTCCGTTCGATGCGCGCCGCAGAAGTCTCGGTGCGGACGTCGACGCCCTCATCGCGCAGTGCGTCGAGCACGAGTTCGCCTGCGAACGGTTCGTTCGCCGTGAGCAGCGCATCGCCGCGGACGAGCATCGTCACTCGCGAGCCGAGGCTCGAGAACGCCGTGGCGAACTCGGAGGCGACGACCCCGCCGCCGACGATGACGAGGCGCTTCGGCACGGTCTGTCCTGCCGCGGCTTCGCGGTTGGTCCAGGGCGACGCATCCGCGAGTCCCGGGATGTCGGGGATGACCGCGGATGTGCCCGTGCAGACCGCAACCGCGTGACGAGCGACGAGGGTTTCGACCGAGCCATCCGGGGTCGTCACCTCGACACGACGCGCACCGGCGATCCGTCCGTGTCCACGGACGAGGGTGATGCCCGCGCTGTCGAGCCACGACACCTGACCCGCGTCATCCCATCCCGACGTCGCCTTGTCGCGGAAGTGCAGCGCCGCCTCGGCATCGAGGGGAGCGCCGAACGCCTCCCGCGCGCCGGGAACGCTCCGCGCCGCACGCAGTGCGGCACCCGGTCGCAGCAGAGCCTTCGTCGGCATGCACGCCCAGTACGAACACTCGCCGCCGACCAACTCGCCCTCGACGATTGCGGCGGTGAGTCCGCCTTGCACGGCTCGGTCGGCGACGTTCTCGCCGACGGGCCCCGCACCGATCACCACGACATCGAACACGCGCTCGCTCATGCTCCGATGCTAGGCCTGCGGTGCCACTCGGGGGCAGGTCGCCCCAGAACCGGCGGCCTCGCAGAGCGCCCCGGACTAAGATCGGGGAAGGATGCCGCGGCTCTGCCGCTCCAGTGATGACAGCCCCGCCGCGCCCGTGATCTCGCGCTTCGTGCGCCCACCCGCCCCGCCGCCACCCCGACCATTGGAGCCACCATGGCCGAACAGTCCCGCCTCGATAAGGTCATCGCCCTCGCCCGCCACCGCGGGTTTGTCTTCCAGGCCGGTGAGATCTACGGCGGTTCGCGTTCGGCATGGGACTACGGTCCCCTCGGCACCGAGCTCAAAGAGAACATCCGACGCCAGTGGTGGCAGACGTTCGTCCGCGGCCGGGGCGACATGGTCGGCCTCGATTCGTCGATCATCCTGCCCAAGCGTGTGTGGGAAGCATCCGGTCACGTCGCGACCTTCACCGACCCGCTCGTGGAGTGCCTGCACTGCCACAAGCGCTTCCGCGCCGACAACCTGATCGAGGACTTCGAGGCACGCAAGGGTCGTCCGGCCGAGAACGGACTGGCGGATGTCCCGTGCCCGAACTGCGGCACGAAGGGTCAGTACACCGAGCCTCGGGCATTCTCGGGCCTGGTGAAGGCCTACCTCGGGGTCGTCGATGACGAGACCGGCCTGTACTACCTGCGCCCCGAGACGGCGCAGGGCATTTTCGTGAACTTCACCAACGTGCTCACGGCGTCGCGCAAGAAGCCGCCGTTCGGCATCGGCCAGGTCGGCAAGTCGTTCCGCAACGAGATCACGCCGGGCAACTTCATCTTCCGCACGCGTGAGTTCGAGCAGATGGAGATCGAGTTCTTCACCCCGCCGGCCGAGGCGCAGGAATGGTTCGAGCACTGGGTCGAGGCCTGCTGGGACTGGTTCATCGACCTCGGGATCAACCCCGACAACATGCGTCGCTACGACGTGCCGAAGGATGACCGGGCGCACTACTCCGCGGGCACGATCGACGTCGAGTACGCGTTCGGGTTCCCGGGCAAGCAGTGGGGGGAGCTGATGGGTGTGGCCAACCGCACCGACTACGACCTCACGAGCCACAGCGAGGCATCCGGTCAGAGCCTGTCGTATTTCGATCAGGCGACCGGCGAGCGCTACACGCCGTACGTGATCGAGCCCTCGTTCGGACTGACGCGCGCGATGATGGCGTTCCTCGTCGACGCGTACCGCGAGGAGCAGGTACCGAACGCCAAGGGCGGCACCGACACCCGCACGGTGCTGGGCCTTGACCCGCGCCTCGCGCCCATCAAGGTCGCGGTGCTGCCGCTGTCGCGCAACGAGCAGCTCTCGCCCATCGCTCGCGAGCTCGCCGCCGACCTGCGCGGCGACTGGAACATCGACTTCGACGACGCCGGGGCCATCGGGCGCCGGTACCGTCGCCAGGACGAGATCGGCACCCCGTTCTGCATCACGGTCGACTTCGACTCGCTCGAGGACCGCGCCGTCACGGTCCGCGATCGCGACACGATGGCCCAGGAGCGCGTTCCGCTCGACGAGGTCCACGCGTACCTCGCCGCGCGCCTGAAGGGCGCCTGACCCGCGTCCTCCTTCGCCGAGACCGCCGGTTGTTGCCGAGTGCGCCGGCTATCTGCGGTGAATAAGCGGCCCGCTCGGCGCTAACCGGCGGTCTCGCGCTTCTGCGCGGGGCCGTCTTCGACGAGTGCACGGCTTACGCCCGAGTGCACGACCTATGCACGGTGCGCACGTCGTGCACTCGCGCGTAGATCGTGCGTTCGCGGGACGCGGTGACGAGCTGGGGGCCTCGGCATCCGGGTGACCCATCCTTCGCCGAGTGCGCCGGTTGTTGCCGAGTCCGCCGCTTATCCGCGGTGAACAAGGGGCCCGCTCGGCGCTAACCGGCAGTCTCGGTGCCCACACCGGTGCCGAGGCCCGCGCCCGCGGAGAGCGCGCGTCAGGCCTCCTTCGCCGCGGCCTTCATCGCCTGCTTGTGCTCGCGAACCTTCAGCAGCGACTCGGGACTGACGATGTCGGCGACGCTCCGGAACGAACCGTCTTCACCGTAGGGAGCGGATGCCTCGCGCCATCCGTCCCCCGTGTATCCGTACTGCTTGCCGAGCAGGGCGAGGAAGATCTTGGCCTTCTGCTCACCGAACCCCGGCAGGGCCTTGAGGCGCTTGAGCACTTCGCGCCCGTCCGGGGCATCGCGGGTCCAGAGGGCCGAGGCATCTCCGCCCCAGTCCTCCTCGATCGCGGTGCACAGCGACTGCACGCGACCGGCCATCGACCCGGGGTAGCGGTGCACGGCCGGCGTCTTCTTGAACTCTTCGGCGAGCTGGTCGGGGTCGTAGTGGGCGAGTGTCGCGGCATCGACCGACCCGACGCGCTCCTGGATCTTGAGCGGACCGGCGAAGGCCGTCTCCATCGCCACCTGCTGGTCGAGCAGCATCCCGATCAGCAGGGCCAGGGGGTCATCGCTCAAGAGGCGGTCGGCGGCGTCGTCGCCCGTGATGTGCAGCGTCATGCCAACAGTTTCCCACCCCGTCGCGTCGGCGTGTTCGGGTCGCCGGATGTCCCGTCCGCACGACCCGGACGGGACGCGCCGGGTCCGGGTCCCGGTTCGACGGCGCGTCGCGGTTCGAATCGTGCGGACGGCGCGCACCCCAGGCTGCGGGCGCCGGCCGGGTCGGGGCGGCTCAGGCCGGGAGCCAAGCCTCGGCGAACGCCTCGGGGGTCAGGGTCTCGAGGTCGGAGACGATGGCCCGCATCGTCTTCTCGAACTCCACGACCGAAGACTCGCGGATGCGTCGAACCTCACCGCCGTCCGCGATCCGGGTGATGACGATGTCGCTCAACGCGGGAGCGTCCCCGACATCCACCAATCCGGCGACGAGGGTTCCGACCCACCGCGCACCGCGGGCGATCGGGCCGAGCTGCCGGTCCTCACCGGTCACACGGTAGACATCGCGCGCGAGGGCCCCGGGCTCAGCGGGCGGGGTCACGGGTCAGGCGACGCCGTCGACGACGGCCGCGGAGTCCCGCAGCGCCGCGGCATCCCGCGCCGTGGAATCCTGCGCGCCGACGTCGATGCCGAACAGCGTGCCGAGAGCCGCGACGTAATCGTCCGCGCGCCCGCGGGCTGCGAGGTCCTGGGCGCGGCTCGTCGGCACATGCAGCAACCGGCCGACGAGATGGCGCATCGCCTGTTCGGTGCGACCGTCTTCGTCTCCGCGTGCCCGGACGCGCGCGATCTCGTCTTCCAGCACCGCGAACGCGTGCTCGCGGAGCGCCACGACAGCGGGCGCGAGGCTCTGGCGGCGACCCGCGAGCGCAAACTTCTGCGCGGCATCCCGCACAATCTCGCGCGCCTCGGCGGTCGCCTGCAGCTCTTCGAGGGGGGCATGCAGTCGCACGGTCTCGAGGTCGAGCAGGTCGACGCCCGGGACCGTCACGACATCGGGGTCGACGTTGCGTGGCAGACCGAGGTCGATCACCAGGCGTCGCGCACCCGCCGCGTGGGGCACGGGACATTCCGCAGCCCCGGCCGGAGTGATGCGGCGCAACTCGCCCGAGAGCTCGGAGCGCCCGCGCTGCAGCAGGGCCGCATCGAGGACGTGGTGGTCCACGCTCGTGCAGGTGATGACGAGGTCGGCGGATGCCGCGGCGCGCGCATAGCCTCCGTCGTCGATGGAGGCGATGCCGTGCTTGGCAGCGAAGACCTGCGCGCGCCCCGAGGGCGAGAAGACCGTGATGCGCTCGGCGCCATGATCGCGGAGAGCGGCAAGGGTGGCGGCGGCGTACGCCCCGGTGCCGACGAGGAGGACGTCGAGGTCGGCCCAGTCCGCAACTCGACTGTCGGCCAACTCGAGCGAGAGGCGGACGAGGGAGCGCCCGGCCCGGCCGATCGCGGTGGCGTTCTTCACGCCTCGCTGCGCCTCGCTCGCGCGCTGGAACAGACGCTCGAGCTCACCCGAAGTGGTGCCCTGTCGGCGTGCGTCGGTCAGCGCCCGGCGCACCTGACCCGCGATCTCGCCCTCGCCGACGACGACGGACTCGAGGCCCGAGGCAACGGCGAAGAGGTGCTCTGCGACGTCCGGACCGGTGACGACGCGGTACGAACCCTCGAACTCGGATGCGGCGACGCCCGTGGCGGCCTCGGCCGCGAGCAGAACGGCCTCGACGCCGACCGGCCCTGCGGCGGTAACGGGCTCGTCCATGTCGACGTACGCCTCGAAACGGTTGCACGTCGCCAGCACGACGGCTCCGCGGACGCACGAGTCGTGCTCCGCGATGAGGGGAGCTATATCGGTCGTGTGTACGCTGAGCCGCTCGAGAAGGTCGAAGGCGGCGGTCTTGTGACTCGCCGAGATACACAGCAGCACACACCCAGCCTACCTTTCGTGCGCACCCCTGGCCGTGCGTGCGGGAGTTCGCCCTGACGCCGGGGCGCGAGGGAGGATGGAGTCATGCAACTCTCCGACGCCCCGCTCCTGCGCGCCCTCCGTGGCGACCGACCCGATCGCGCCCCGGTCTGGTTCATGCGCCAGGCGGGTCGATCCCTGCCCGAATACCGCGAACTGCGTGTCGGCACGCGGATGCTGGACGCCTGCCTCGACCCCGAACTGGCCTCCGAGATCACGCTCCAGCCCGTCCGCCGCCATCACGTCGACGCCGCCATCTTCTTCAGCGACATCGTCGTTCCGCTCCGCCTCGCCGGCGTGGACGTCGAGATCGAACCCGGTCGAGGCCCGGTCTTCGCGAACCCGATCCGCAGCGCGGAGGATGTCGCACGCCTCACGGCGATCGATCCGGCCGAGGTGGCGGAGGCATCCGGTTCCGTGGCCGAAGCGATCGGACGCGTCACCGACGAGCTCAGAACGACGCCGCTGATCGGTTTCGCGGGTGCCCCGTTCACCCTCGCCGCGTACCTCGTCGAGGGTGGCCCCTCCAAGGAGCACATGCGGGCGCGCGCGATGATGCACGCCGACCCCGCGTCGTGGCACGCGCTCGCCGACTGGCTCGGGCGGGTCGCCGGGGTCTTCCTCGACGTGCAGGTGCGCGCGGGAGCATCCGCCGTCCAGCTCTTCGACTCGTGGGCCGGTTCGCTCTCGCGTGCCGACTATCGCGCCTTCGCTGCGCCCCACTCGCGCACGGCGGTGGAGGCCGTGGCCGGCCGGGTGCCCATCATCCACTTCGGCGTCGGTACCGGGCCGATCCTCGACGACATGCGTCTCGACGGCCTGGCCGACGCGGTCGGCGTCGACTGGCGCACGACCCTCGACGACGCCGCCCGTGTGCTCGGCCCCGACGTCACCGTGCAGGGCAACATCGACCCGGCGCTGCTGCAGGCGCCGTGGCCCGTGCTCGAGGCGCACGTTCGCGACGTGCTCGAGCGTGGACGCGCGGCGCGCGCCCACATCCTCAACCTGGGGCACGGCGTCACTCCCGACACCGACCCCGACGTGCTGACCCGCATCGTGCGACTCGCACACGGCGAGGACGCATGAGCCCAGACGCTTCGCCGCCGTTCTCGGCCGAACTGATCGAACGGGCCCGCGATACGCGGGTCGTCGTCGTCGGCGGTGGGATCGCGGGCCTCGTCGCGGCCTGGGAGTGCGCGCGGATCGGGATGGACGTCACGGTCCTCGAGGCGTCGTCGCGAGTCGGCGGGGCGATCCGCACGGCCGAGGTCGGTGGGTTGACCCTGGATGTCGGGGCCGAAAGCTATGCCACGCGCGGCGGGCACGTGCGACGCCTGATCGACGAGCTGGGCCTCGGGGCTGAGGTCGTCGCGCCGAGCGGCGGTCGTGCGTGGCTCGGCGGGATTCCCGGCGTGCCGGGCGGCGCGGCACCGCTTCCCGCGGGAGGAGTGCTCGGTATCCCGGCGAATCCGTTCGACCCGGATGTTCGCCGCATCATCGGCTGGTCTGGAGCCTGGCGTGCATACCTCGATCGCCTGCGCCCGGTCTTGACGATCGGCCACACCCACAGCCTCGGTTCCCTGGTCTCGACGCGGATGGGCTCGCGCGTGCTCGACCGTCTCGTCGCCCCCGTCGTGCAGGGTGTCTACTCGGCCCGCCCCGCCGACATCGACGTCGACCTCGCAGCGCCCGGCCTGAACGCCGCGCTCACCCGCACAGGATCACTCAGCGGTGCCGTCTCGGTGCTCAGCGCCGAACGTGCGACGAAGGCGCCCGGAGGTGCGGTCGAGGGAATCCGCGGGGGGATGCAGCGCATCGTCGATGCCCTGCTCGCCCGTCTCGATGAGCTGGGCGTGACCGTGCTGACGGAGGCGCCCGCGACTGCACTGAGGCGGAACGCGGACGGGTGGCAGGTCGACATCGAGGGCACCCTCGGTGGAGGAACGGGCACCCTCGCGCCGGGAACGGGCACCGTCGCGCCGGGAATGGGCACCCTCGCGGCGGAAGCCGTGATCGTCGCGACGGAGGAACGGATGGCACGGGCTCTGTTGCATCCCTCGGTTCCCGCGCTGGACGCCGGAGCGCGTGAGGCACCCACAGGCACATACACACCCACAGGCACATACGCACCCACAGGCACAGACGCGCCGGGAGCGAGCGGCGCAAGCCCAGGCGTCGCGCCCGAGATCGAGGTCGTTTCGCTGGTCCTCGACGCGCCGGCGCTCGACGCAGCACCCCGCGGCTCGGGCGTGCTCACCGTGCCCGGTTCGTACACCGCCAAGGCCCTCACCCACGCGACCGCGAAGTGGGCCTGGCTCGCCGAAGCCGCGCGGGCGCTCGCACCGCACCGCCACGTGGTCCGCGTGTCGTTCGGCAGCCAGGGTGAACCCGCCGCGACCGCCGGGCTGACGGACGAGGATGCCGCCGCGCTTGCGCTGACCGAGGCATCCGCACTCCTCGGCGTTCCGCTGGACTCGAGTCAGCTGGTCGGCGCGCACCGCGAGCGCTACACGCAGAGCCAGCCGGCATCGGTCATCGGTCGTGAGGCGCAGACCGCGGCGGCCCGCGCCCACATCGCCGCGATGCCGGGCCTCGGGATCGTCGGCGCGTGGGTTTCGGGAACAGGGCTGGCGCAGGTCGTCCCCGACGCGCTGACCGAGAGCGAACGCGTGCGCACCGCCCTTTTGTGGGACAGGGGGCCATGATGTCAACCCGGATGCCGAAATTGGCATACGGGACTAACCTAAAGACTCGGACCGAAGATCTAAACGACGTAGCACGAGTGTGAGGAGATCCCTATGAAGGGCAAAGTGGGACTCGTGATCGGCTTGGCGGCGGGGTACGTCCTCGGAACCCGCGCGGGACGTGAGCGGTACGAACAGATCAAGGAACAAGCCCTCAAGGTGTGGAACCTCGACCCCGTGCAGAAGCAGGTCGACCGCGCCAAGGACTTCACGACTTCCACCGCGATGGCGATCCCCGGCGCAGTGTGGAACGGCGCCGTCAAGGTGACCCGCGCGGTGCAGGGCAAGGACGCCACCCCGGGTCAGCGACTCGACGCGGCGATCAAGGCCGGCAAAGACGGCTCGGAAGACGTGGCCAAGGCCGCCGAGCGGTCCGTCTCGAACATCGAGAAGAAGATCGACGACGCGTCCACCGACGGCGCCAAAAAGAGCTGACCGTGGCATCCCCCCGAGGTATGCGAGACCGCGCCGACGACTCTCTGTTGACGCTCGTCGGTGACGTTCCCGAACTCGTCCGCAACCTGGTCGTCGCCGAGGTCGACCAGGCGAAGTCGTGGCTTGCCAAGACTGCCAAGGACTACGGGATCGGCGCGGGATGGCTCGTCGTCGCCCTCGCCGTTCTGTTCTGGACGATCCCCGTTTTCGGCACCGCGGCCATCGCGGGGTTGGCGACGGTGTGGCCGGTGTGGCTGTCGGCGCTGGTAATCGGTGCGGGCCTGCTCGTCGTGGTCGCGATTCTGGTGCTGCTCGGCATCGCCCGATTCAAGCGAGCTTCGCGGCGACAGAGTCCCATCGGCGCCGTGAAAGAGGACTTCGACATCGTCCGGGAGGTACGCGATGAGTTCTGACCCCACAGGTTCGGACATGGCACGCCAGCCTCGTCCCCATAGCTCGCCGCGTCCCGACAGTCTTCTCGTCCCGATGCCGCGGACCCTCGTGCCGCAGCTCGGCGACCCGGTCGCCCAGGCGCGGGCCGAGCTGAAGGCTGCGCTCGCGGCAATCGAGGAGAAGGCAAACCTCCCCAAGCGCGCGGCGCGCGTGACGGACAAGGCGGTGCACCGCGCCCGAGCTTTCGCGAAAACCCGGCCCCTACAGGCGGCCGCCGTCGCTGTCGGCGTGGCCGCGGTCGTCGGGCTGGCCGTCTGGGAGGGCGTGCGCCTGTATACGGCGCCGCGCCGCTGATCGGTGCAGGGCTGATCGGCCAGGTTTGGCCGATCCGAAGCGCTGGGTGAGACTGGGGAGTATGACCGTGAGTCACGCGCACTCGTCCACGCCCGCCGACGACACAGCAACCGAGCATCCCTCGGGCTTTACGCTGTGGGCTGTCTGGCGACGCGATCCCGATCGGCCCGTCGTCGCGGTCGACGAGACCGAGCTCGAAGACATCGTCGCGCTCATCGAAGAGGGCGGCGTTACGGTGCGCGGCTTCTACGACGTGAGCGGGATGCGTGCCGACGCCGACCTGATGGTCTGGCTGCACGGCGACAACGCGGAAGATCTGCAGCGGGATCTGCGGCGCCTCCGACGCACGGAGCTGCTCCGCAACCTCCTTCCGAGCTGGAACGCGATGGGTGTCCACCGTGACGCGGAGTTCAATCGCGCGCACGTGCCCGGATTCCTGCGTGGTATCGAGCCGAAGGGCTGGCTCTGCCTGTACCCGTTCGTCCGGAGCTACGAGTGGTACCTGCTGCCCGAGGCCGACCGGCGACGGATGCTTGCCGAGCACGGCCGCCAGGGTGCGGCGTTCACCGGGGTGCTGGCGAACACCGTCGCGTCGTTCGCGCTCGGTGACTACGAATGGCTGCTGCCGCTCGAGGCGGACGATGTGGTCGAACTCGTGGATCTGATGCGCGACCTCCGCTCGACCGAGGCGCGCATGCACGTTCGTGAAGAAGTGCCTTTCTACACGGGACGTCGCTTGCTGCTCAGCGAGGTGCCCGAGGTCTTGCAGTGACGCGTCGAGCCGCGGCGCGTGCCGTGACGGGCGCAGCGTGAAGGCCGGAACGCTCAGGCTGGGAACGCGGCGCAGTGCCCTCGCTCTCGCGCAGTCCGGACACGTCGCCGACGCGATCACCGCGGCGACCGGCGTGCCCGTCGAACTCGTGCCGATCGTCTCCGAAGGGGACGTCACGCGCGCCCCGCTCGCCCAGCTCGGCGGTACGGGCGTCTTCGCGACCCGTCTGCGCGAGGCCCTCCTCGCCGGTGAGTGCGATCTGCTCGTCCATTCGCTCAAAGACCTTCCGACCGCCGAAGCGCCGGGTCTGCGCGTAGCGGTGACCCCGCGCCGGGCCGACCCACGCGACGTCTCGGTCACCCGTGGCACGCTGCTCGCCGGCTTCGGTACGGGAGAGAACGTCACGGCGACGATCGGTACCGGTTCGCCCCGCCGCCAGGCCCAGCTGCGCCGACGGGCTCCGCGCGTGCGGGTCGCCGAACTGCGCGGCAATGTGGACTCGCGCCTCGCACGAGTCCGCGACGGAGAGCTCGACGGCGTGGTGCTGGCGGCTGCGGGGCTCACGCGACTGGGTCTGATCGAGACGGGCGGCGGCGAGGCCGTGTGGGGCAGCGGTTCGGCCGAAGGCCTCCTGCTGGAGCCGCTCGGGCTGGCGGAATGGCCGACGGCAGCGGGGCAGGGCGCTCTCGCGATCGAGGTGCGAGCGGATGCTTCGCCCGACATCCTCGCGGCCATCGCACCGCTCGAAGACCCCGCCACCCGATTCGCGGTGACGATCGAGCGCACGATCCTGGCGGGAATCGAGGCCGGGTGCCATGCTCCGGTCGGTGTGCACGCGAGCGTGACCGACGACGATGTGCGTGTTCGCGCCGTCGTGTACGCGGTCGACGGTTCGCACAGGGTCGGGCTCGATCACGCTGAGCCCCTGGCTAAGGGGTATATTCGACAAACGGGCGGCGGCGATGGCGCGAACGCCGCCGACAGTGCGGACCCGACCGTGCGAGCAGCGCTGATCGGGTCTGCGATCGCACGTCGTCTCCTTGATGGTGGGGCAGCCGACTTGGTGTCACGAGAGTTTTCCACATGAATTCAGCAGCCGAGCGTCCCGCGAAAGCGGTGAAGCCCCTCACCGGGTGGCGCGTGCTCGTGCCCCGTGGGGGACCCTGGGGCGATGGTGTCGCCGCGAGTCTGCGATCGCAGGGGGCGACCCCAGTCGTGGCGCCACTGATCAACTTCGCTCCGACCAGCGACCAGGCGTCCCTCGATGCGGCTCTCGACGATCTGGTTGCGGGCCAGTTCGACTGGCTCACGGTCACCAGTGCGACCACCGTCGACGTGCTCTACGCCCACCGCGTGCACATCCCGGTGTCGACCCGTGTCGCCGCCGTCGGCGAGACCACCGCCGCGGCCCTGCAGGCCGTGGGGTACCGGGTCGACCTCGTTCCGACCCAGGACAACTCGGCCGCGGGCATGGCTGACCAGCTGATCGCCCTCGAGCCGGAACCGCGACGCATCCTGACGCTCCGCAGCGAGATCGCCAAGCCCGTGTTGACGCGGCGCCTGAGCGACGCGGGTCATCACGTCCGCAGCGTTGTGGCCTATCGGACGATCGGTGTTCCCGTGACCGAGCGCATCGCGCACGATGTCGCCAACGGCCGCATCAACGCGATTTTGGTGACGAGTGGGTCGGTGGCAGAGCAGGTGCACCTGCAGTTTCCGGAGATCCCCGCGGGCACCGTCATCGCCGCGATCGGTCCGCGCACGGCCAAGGACGCACGGCGCGCGGGGCTCGACGTCGACGTCGTGGCAGAACAGCAGACCGTCTCTGCCCTGATCGACGCGGTCTCGCGGCTCGCCTTGCCGCATGCCGCCGACGAGTTCTCACCGTGACTTTTCCCGAACGTCGCCCCCGCCGCACCCGCCAGTCGCCCGCGATGCGACGCCTCGTTCGTGAGACGCGTCTCGCCCCGGAGCAGCTGATCCTGCCCGTCTTCGTGCGCGAAGGACTTGGCGAACCTCGCGCGATCGAGTCCATGCCGGGGGTCGTCCAGCACACCCTCGATTCTTTGCGCGCGGCCGCGTCCGCAGCTGCGACGGCCGGAATCGGCGGCATCATGCTGTTCGGTGTGCCCGAGGTCCGCGACGCGGTCGGCTCGGGCGCCGACGACGACAACGGCATCCTCAATGTGGCGACGCGAGCCGTGGTCGACGAGGTCGGCGACGCGATCGTCGTTCAGACGGATCTCTGCCTCGACGAGTTCACCGATCACGGCCACTGCGGTGTGCTCGATGCGCGCGGACGCGTCGACAACGACGCCACGCTCGAACGCTACGTCTCGATGGCGCTGGCGCAGGCCCGTGCGGGGTCCGAGATGCTGGGCCTGTCGGGCATGATGGACGGCCAGGTCGCGGCCGTTCGCGCCGGCCTGGATGCGGCGGGCTTCGCGGACACGACACTGCTCGCCTACGCCGCGAAGTACGCGGGGTCTTTCTACGGCCCCTTCCGCGAGGCCGTCGACTCGCAGCTGAAGGGTGACCGTCGTACCTACCAGCTCGATCCCGGCAATGCGCGCGAGGGCGTGCGCGAGGCGATCATCGATGTCGAGGAGGGCGCCGACATCGTGATGGTCAAGCCCGCGCTGCCCTACCTGGACGTGCTCGCGTCGGTACGGGCCGCCGTCGACGTGCCCGTCTGGGCGTACCAGGTGTCGGGGGAGTATGCGATGATCGCGGCCGCGGCAGCCAACGGGTGGATCGACGGCCGGGGCGCCACGATGGAGGCGCTGCTCGCCATCCGTCGCGCCGGCGCGGGTGCGATCCTGACCTACGCCGCCATCGAAGCGGCCGGTTGGCTGCGCGACGACATCACGTGAACGGCGAGAATTGAATCATGGATGATCGCAACGCCCTCCTGTTCGACCGCGCCCGCTCGGTGATTCCCGGCGGTGTCAACTCGCCGGTCCGGGCCTACGGTTCGGTGGGCGGCGCGCCGCGGTTCATGGCGTCTGCGCGCGGTGCCTACATCACCGATGCGACCGGTCGCGAGTATGTCGATCTCGTCGCTTCGTGGGGCCCGGCACTGCTCGGCCATGCCGCTCCCGAGGTCGTGGAGGCGGTGCGGGACGCCGCGGGCCGGGGGCTCTCGTTCGGTGCACCGACCGAGGCCGAGGTCGAGTTGGCGGAGCTCATCGCCGCGCGCGTGAGCGTCGGCGAGCATCGCCCGGTGGAACGCGTGCGCCTGGTCTCGACGGGCACCGAGGCGACGATGACGGCGATCCGTCTCGCCCGCGGCGCCACCGGCCGCGATCTGCTCGTCAAGTTCGCCGGGCACTACCACGGCCACTCCGACGGGCTGCTGGCGTCGGCGGGCTCCGGCCTTGCGACCCTGGGTCTGCCGGGCTCGGCGGGCGTACCGGCACCCATTGCCGCGCAGACGCTCGTCATTCCGTACAACGACCTCGACGCCGTGCGTGAGGTATTCGCGGTGCACGGCGACCGCATCGCGGCCGTCATCGTCGAGGCCGCGGCCGCCAATATGGGCGTCGTCGTGCCTCGGCCCGGTTACAACGCCGAGCTCAGCAACATCGTTCACGCGCACGGCGCGCTGCTCATCCTCGACGAGGTGCTGACCGGATTCCGCGTCCACCCCGCCGGCTACTGGGGCCTGCAGCAGGACGCGGGCGAGACCTACACGCCCGACCTCTTCACCTTCGGCAAGGTCGTCGGCGGCGGGATGCCGCTCGCGGCTCTCGGTGGTCGGGCCGACGTCATGCAGATGCTCGCTCCCACCGGGCCCGTGTACCAGGCGGGCACCCTGTCGGGTAACCCGCTGTCGGTCGCGGCCGGGCTCGCGACGCTCCGCGCAGCGACGCCCGAGGTGTACGCGCGGGTGGATGCCGCGGCATCCGTTGTCGCCGATGCCCTGACCGCTGCGTTGGGTGATGCCGGCGTCGCCCACTCCGTCCCGCGCGCCGGGAGCCTGTTCGGTGTCGCATTCGCGCCGCAGGCGCCCCACGACGACGACACGGTGCACGCTCAGGATGCCTGGCGCTACCCGGATTTCTTCCATGCCATGCTCGACGCCGGCGTGGCTCTGCCGCCCAGCGTCTACGAAGCCTGGTTCCTCACCGCCGCGCACGACGACGCGGCCCTGGGACGCATCGTGGAGGCGCTGCCGGCGGCCGCCCGAGCCGCGGCCATCGCCGTCGCCACGACACGCTGACACCGGCGCGCACCGGCAGCGTCCTCGCCGAACGGACCCGACACGCCGTCTCTGCCGGGCGCGAACGGCGTGTTGCGTCCGTTCGGGAGGCAGCGATCGTTGCTGCACTGTGAGCAAAGCGATCGTCGAGCCGTAGCTCCCGCTGGCAGACTAGAAGAATGGTGACGCTGCTCCTCGACTCGGAACGACTCGAGGTCGTGCTGTCGCCGATCGAGCGTGCCGTGGGATTCCGGCGGGGGAATATTCAGGTTTTGCGTGAGCAGATCGCCAAGGTCATGCTCACTGACGACGCGTGGATCTGGCTCCGCGGTGTGCCGAGCCCCGCCACGACGGTGCCGAGCGTCATGGCGATCGGCACGTGGAAGACCGGTTCGGGACGGGACTTCGCCGTCATCCGAGGCCGTCGGCCCAGTGTCGTCATCGACCTCGAGGGGCACGAGGACTACGAGCGCCTTCTCGTCACGACGCGCCACGGCCTCGAGCTCGTCCGAGCTCTGCGCCTCGAGGGCGACCACGACAAGCGCCCCGGCTCCGAGACCGACCCCGAGTCAACCGTCTGACGCGCGCGCGTCGCGCGGTGACGGCGTTCAGGTGACGTCGCGCGTCCAGCTGGCGATGTGCCCGATCAGCAGCAGGATGAGCGCGTAGGCGAGCAGGACGATCCCGCCGTGCCACCATTCCAGGTTTTCGCTCGCGCCTGCGCCCATCACGTTGTAGATGCTCGCCCCGATCAGTGCGTCGCTCGCCGCACCAGGCAGAAAACGGGTGACCTCGGCGAGCCAGTCGACGAACCCTCCCGCCAACCGAAGGAGCGGCTCCACGAACTGCGTGAAGGCGAGGACGATGACGATCGCGACGACCTGGTTGCGCACCAGCGTGCCGACGCCGATGCCGACGAGGGTCCACAGCACGAGCGCGAGCAGGGTGCGGGCGAACAGCGCCCAGGTGTCGCCCGAGCCCAGTTCGGTGTCCAGCCCGAAGCCCGCGAGAACCCCCGCAGCGGGTGCCGCCGCCGAGATCACGGCGATCAGCCCGTACATCGCCCCAATGACGACGCCGGCCGCGAGCTTGGCCCACAGCACCAGGCCGCGCTTCGGGGTGGCGAGAAAGGTCGGGGTCAGCGTCTGGTGGCGGAACTCCGTCGTCACCATGAGCGTGCCGATGAGGAGCGGGAAAACGTATCCGATCGAGCCGCCGATGCTGTAGAGCACCGGAGCCAATCCGTCGGCGGGAACGGGCGGGGCACCGGCGCCGCCGGTCAGGTCACCGGATGCCGAGGCCGCGAACACGAAGGCAAGGCCGGCGGCCGTGCTGCCGACGTAGAGGACGAGGACGATCGCGAGGATCCACCATCCGACGGTCGAGAAGACCTTCGTGGTTTCGGACCGGGTAGCGGCGACCAGGCTCATGATCGCTCCTCGTCGTCGTCGTTTTCGCGGGGTTTGTCTTTTGCGCCGGTGTCGGTGCGGTTGGCCCGCTCGTCCTGATCGTCATCGTCGTACGCCCGGGGCACGACCTCGATGACGCCCGTCGCGGCCACGGCGAACGAAGACACGGGGGCGAAGGTCGGCGAAGCCTGTTCTTCGTCCTCGTCATCATCCGGGTCAGACGCCGTAGACGCGGCGGTCGGCTTCTCCGCGACGGGCTCGTTGTCCGAGGTCTCGGGAACAACGGGTTCGGTCGTGACGGGCGCGTCAGCTAGGGGCGCGTCAGCGACGAGCTGGTCGGAGACGGATTCTTCGGCAACCGCTTCTGAGGCAACCGCTTCTTCGACAACCGCTTCTTCGGCAACCGCTTCTTCGGCAACCGCTTCTTCGGCAACCGCTTCTCGGGGCGCGTCTTCTTCGGCGGCTGGTTGCTCGGGCAGGGGAGCGGCTCCCGGAACTGTCGTGTGCGACGTCGCAGCGCTCGGATGCACCCGAGCGCCGTTGACCAATTCCAGGAAGACCTCTTCGAGCGAGGGCCCCTTCTTCTGCAGCCCTGAAAGGGCGACGCCGGCCGCGAGGGCTATGGCGCCGATGTCGGCGGGATCGCCACCGCGGACCGAGACCCCGGTCCGCAGGTTCTCATAGGCGACGCCGGCCGCGGTGAGGGCGTCGGCAAGGCCCTGCCGGTCGGGCGAGTCCACGACGACGGCCTGTTCGGCGGGCTCGGCGAGGTCTTCGACCGACCCCTGGAAGACGAGGGACCCGTTCGAGATGATCAGGAGCCGGTCCGCGGTCTGCTGCACCTCGGTGAGCAGGTGCGACGACACCAGCACGGTGCGCCCCTGGCGGGCGAGCTCGCGGAGCAGTCCGCGCATCCAGATGATCCCCTCGGGATCGAGGCCGTTCGTCGGCTCGTCGAGCACGAGTACCCCGGGGTCGCCGAGCAGGGCGAACGCGAGTCCCAGGCGTTGACGCATTCCGAGCGAGTATCCGCCGACCCGTCGACCCGCGACATCCGCGAGTCCGACGGTCGTGAGCACCTCGTCGACGCGCGTGCGCGGCAGCCGCGCGGCCTGGGCGTAGACCTTCAGGTGGCTGGCGGCGGAGCGCCCCGGGTGGAAGCTTGCCGCCTCGAGAGCGGCACCGACCGAACGCAACGGCGAGGCGAGGTCGGCGTAAGCCGTACCGCCGATGGTCGCCCGGCCGCTTGTGGCGCGCACGAGCCCGAGCAGGATCCGCAGCGTCGTCGTCTTTCCGGCGCCGTTGGGCCCGAGGAATCCGGTCACGACTCCCGGCTCGACGCGCGCCGAAAAGTCCTGGACGGCCGCCACCGCACCGAATTGTTTGGTGACTCCGGTGAACTCCAGAACCTCGCCTTGGGGCATGCCGTACCTCTCTCTCGGACGCCGTACCCCTCATCTTGACCGATTTACGGGCGTGAGACGGGATCCACGCAGGGGAACCGGCGGTACGGTCGGGACATGAGAACGCAGCCCCTCGAGTCCTCGCGCGTCTCCGCTCGCTTCACCCGGGGTGTCGGCCGGCTCGTGCTCGAACGGCCCGAAGCGCTCAACGCGCTCGACCTCGGGATGGTGCGCGGCTTGCGCGAAGCGCTCGAGGCGTGGCGCGACGAACCCGATGTCGAACGCATCCTGCTCGAGGGCGCGGGTGATCGCGGGCTGTGTGCCGGCGGGGATGTGCGGGGCCTGGCCGAGAGCATCATGTCGGGCAACGCCGAGGCTGCCGGGATGTTCTTCCGCGAGGAATACGCGCTGAACGCCGCCATCGCCGAGTACCCGAAGCCGATCGTGGCGCTCGCGGATGGCGTCACCATGGGCGGCGGCATCGGCCTCGCGGGGCACGCCGCCGTGCGCATCGTGACCGAGCGCTCGGCCCTCGCGATGCCCGAGACGCGCATCGGTTTCACCCCGGATGTCGGCGGCACCTGGCTCCTCGCCCGCGCCCCGGGACGGGTGGGGGAGTATCTCGCTCTGACGGGCGGGACGATGTCGGCAGCCGACGCGATCTACGCCGGATTCGCGGACCTGCTGGTGCCATCCGAGCGATTGGACGCCGTCCGTGAGGCCCTCGAATCGCGCGCCGACCCGGGCGGTGCCACCGAGGTCGCGATGCTGTTCGACGAGTCGCCCGAGCTGTCGGAGCTGGCCCGCCGACGGCCGTGGATCGACCCGGTTTTTGCGGCCCCCGACGCGGCGTCGATCATCGTGGGGCTCCGCGAACGGCCCGAGCCGGAGGCATCCGCCACGGCCGAGCTGCTCGAAACGCTTTCTCCGACCGCGCTGACCGTGACGCTGGCCTCCGTTCGCGCGGCCCGCACCGATGCGAGCCTGCGCACGACGCTCGAGCGCGAGTACGGGTTGGCGATGTGGTTCGCCCACACCCAGCCGGACCTGCCGGAAGGCGTTCGCGCGCGTCTGATCGACAAGGACGGAGCGCCGCGCTGGCGACCGGCGTCGCTGGCCGAGCTGCCGGACGACCTCGTCGAGCAGGCGTTCGCCTTCCGTCCGGACGTGCCGCTCTGGGGCTGAGGGGGCAGCAGGGCTGACGGCCGGGCGCGGTATCCCTAGAGTGACCCTATGGAACGGTCGGAGCCCCCGCACCGCAGACGCCGCTACTCGGTGGGTGTGGCGCTGGACTGGTTCTTCTTCGTCTTCGCGGGGCTGGCGGCTATCTGGCTCGCCTACCTCGGGTTCACCGAGACGTTCCGCGTCGGGTGGTGGGGCATCCCGTTCGCGATCGTGTTCTGGGTCATGCTCGCCTACCTCGTGCTGCCGCGGCTCCATCGCATCCTCACGACGATCTACGTACCCGACTACTTCATCGGCCGCACGCGCACGAGCGACGGGCTGCTGGGTGACCCGGTCAACCTGGCCTTCCGCGGCACCGCCGAAGAGATCGAGGCCGCACTCCAGGCCGCGGCATGGCGGCGCGCCGACCCGGTGACCCTCGCGTCGTCGTGGCGGATCATCACGTCGACCCTCAGCCGCCGCAGCTACGACGAAGCGCCGGTCAGCCCACTGTTCCTCTTCGGCCGGCAGCAGGATTTCGCCTACCAGCAGGAGGTCGACGGCAACCCGGCGCAGCGCCATCACGTGCGCTTCTGGAAATGCCCGGACGGATGGCTGCTGCCGGGCGGCACACGAGTCGAGTGGCTCGCCGCGGGTACCTTCGACACGGCGGTGGGGCTCTCGCTCTTCACCCTGCAGGTCACCCACCGCATCGATGCGGATACCGACATCGAGCGCGACCACATCATCCAGACGCTCGTCGCAGCCGAGCCCACCATCCGCATCGACGTCATCAAGGACTTCTCGAGCGGCTATCACGCACGCAACGGCGGTGGCGACACCATCCGCACGGACGGGGATCTGCCGATCGTGGATGTCTCGGGCGTCCCGGTGCCGGCCGTGCACGGTTTGCTCGCCGCCGAAGGGAGCGTGTCGTGATGAGAACCCCCGAGAAGCGCCCCGCGTTCGAATCTCCCGGCGACCTCGTCCGGCCGGTCGGCTACGACCCGGACATGCCCCGGCCGGCGGCGATCAGCGCCGGTGCCGGACTGGTCATGTTGCGGGTGCTCGCGGGCTTCCTGTGGCTCGCGGCTCTGGCCTTCAACTGGGGCGACGTCGCGCACAGCATCGAGGTCGAGCTGGGCGATGACGTGACGCTGCCGGAGGATGTCAAGGCCATCGGGCTCGCCTTGATCCTGACGGTCGGCGGGGTCGCCACGCTGCTCGAGGGCGTCCTCGCGGTGTTGATCTATCGCGGACACAACTGGGCGCGTGTGCTCGTCATGCTCTACGCCGTCGCGTCGATCTCGGCGGCGTTCACGACATGGTGGGTCGGTGGCCAAGACATCCGGATCGAGACGACCCTCGTGACGCTGAGCCTCGACATCCTCGTGCTGTTGGCGCTCTCGAGCCGGCAGGCCGCGGCGTACTCGCGTCGTCGTCAGCTGCGCTGACAGGTCCCTCTGGGTCGTCAGCTGCGCTGACAGGTCCCTCTGGGTCGTCAGCTGCGCTGACAGGCCCCTCCCCGGCTGCGGGCGTTAGCCTGGAGTCCGCCCTTTCGGCGGCGGAGGAGGCAGCGCGGTGTTCGACAGTCCCCTCTCGACGTCTGCCTACGGTGTGCTCGGCGTCGAACCGGACGTCGACGATGAGCAGCTGCGCAGGGCCTATCGTCAGCGCCTTCGCGCGACGCATCCCGACACCGGGGGCGACGCCGCCTCGTTCGGTCGGGTGCAGCGTGCCTGGGAACTGGTCGGCACGCCGGCGGCACGTGAGGCGTACGACCGCGGCCACGGGTTTGCCACGTTCAGTGCCGATGGCGGTGCCGGTGCAGGCGCCGACACGGATCCGTCCGGCTGGCGTCCGGCGCGTGCGAGCGCCGACACCCGGCCGCGCGCGCGAGCGCACGGCCACCCGGGCGGTTGGAGGCGGGAGCGCTACCTCACACTGATGCGCGAGTGGATCGGCCGAGGCATCCCTCTCGAGGACCCCTACGCCCCGGCCCTGGTGCGATCCGCCCCGCACGAGATCCGGCGCCTGCTGGCAGACGCGCTTGCCGAAGAGGCGACAGCACGCATCGTCGCGGACCTCGGCATGGGCTTCACGGTCTGGCATGACGTCGCGGCTTCCGGCCGGCGCAGCGATGATCCCGACGCCAAGCTCGACCACATCGTCCTCGGCCCGAGCGGACTCTACGGGGTGCTGTCGGAGGACTTCGGTGGACCGGTGACACTCCGCCGCGGCGAGCTGCAGGGCGATGACGTCGAGGGGTCACCGATCGGCGACCTGATCGCACGGATGCGTGTGGTCTCGCGGGCGGCGGGCGTGCGCTTCAGTGGTGCGATCGTCGTGCTGCCGGACGACGATCTGCCGCAGGCGATCCTGGACGCCGGTCGCGTGCGGGGACTCCCGGTCGTGGTGTGCGGTCGGGCCGCGCTCGCGACGGTGCTGCGTCGTGGCATCCCGGGCGCCCGGGATATGGGCGGCAACGAGGTCTTCGACGTCCGCACCCGGCTGCAGCACAGCGTGCGTTTCGTCTGACTCGTCGCCGTTCGCCCGCGGCTCAGTCGGCGATGCCGAAGAGTTGGAGCGGATGCGTCATCCGCCACCACGGGCTCGGTCCCGTCACCTCTGCCGCGAGGACCGCATCGACCTCGACCTCGTCGACCGGCCCGCTGACGGTCACGGTGCCCGCGGAAGCGCTGTTCGCCCAGTCGTCGCCCAGCGACAGGTCGGAGGCGGCGGCGGACGCGGACCCGTTCCACAGGATGACCGATCCGTCCGTCGCCGTCACGATGTAGACCGGATCGGCCCACAGTGTGGAGATCGTTCCGACGACCGAACCCGCGGGCAGGGCGATCGTCGGGGAGAGTTGCGCGTCGAGACCGTTCAGCAGGTCTCGCGCGGTGGCGAAACGCGTCTCGCTGTCGGGTTGCCCGAGCGCCGAGGCGTATGCCCGCACCGTCGTGTCGCCGATCGTCACGTCGCGCGCCGCCAGCAGGTTGTAGTCGCCGAAGAGCAGGCCGGTTTTGACGCCCACGAAGCCCGGCTCACCGAGGAGGGCGTTGGTGTTCTCGACCAGACCGGCGCCGGGAATCTCGACAGAGGGCTTGGCCACGATCTCGGCGATGACAGGGTTTGCGAGAGCCCGGCGGGCGAGCGCGACGAGCGCGGCGGGCGTCGCCGTGTTGCGGGGGCTGATGCCCGACGAGTCGACGACGGTGATGCCCGCCAGGCCGTGCTGGGTGAGCCACTGCATGGCCGCTCGTGCGTAGACCGTGTCTGAGGGATAGAGGCCGTCCACGAGTTTGTCGGCGTAGTTGCCGGCCGAGCCGATCAACATCCCCTCGAGGAGCTGGTACTGCGTCAGCGTTCCGCCGACGGGAACATCGAGTGCGGACTCATCGGCGGCGAGCGTGTTCTGGTATGCCGTGCGGTCGGCTCGCGTGAAGGTGTACTCGGGCCCTGTCTCGCCCACCGCGAGCGGAAGTGCGTCCAGAACGACGAGTGCCGTGATGACCTTCGTGATGCTGGCCATCGGAACGGCCTCGTCCGAGCTCGCGGCGGTCGTGCCGAGCCCCTCCACACCGAGGGAAGCCGACCCTGAGGCGGGCCAGGCGGGGGTCGCCGCGACACCCGCTGCCGTCTGCACGGCGACGGCGTCGACGCGGGGGGCGACGGCGTAGAGCGGCCAGACGAGCATGGCGATGACGTAAACGAGTGCCAAACCGACGACGCTCCCGAGCGGCACGAGCACACCCGGGCGAAGCGGGGAGCGACGCGGCCACCGTTCGATCAGTTCCGCATCCGGGTCGATCTCGGCATGGCCCACGGTCGACGTGCCGTCTTCTCGCACCCAGGTGAGCGCTCGCGTCGTCGTCGGGACCTCGGTCGGGACCCCTTTCGCGGGCCGGCCGGTGGCGGGCGTCTCGGTGAGCGTCGTTGCTGCGCCGAGCGTGGGTGTCGCGTCGACCCGCGCGGGCGCCTCGCCAGCGCGTGCGGGAGTGGCGGGGTCGTGCACTGGATCTGCGACGACGGTGGGTGCCACGGCGGGTTCCGCGGTCACATCCGTCGCGCCTGTTTCGTTCCGACGCAACGCCCGCCGGCTGAGCACGGGCTCGTGCGGCGGGTCGTTCGAGATCATTCGCCTACGGTACCGCGACAGCTATACTCATCCCGTCAACCACGGGAGTCCGGTGTGCCGGGCTGAGAGGAAGCGACCACGCTTCGACCGTCGAACCTGATCTGGGTCATGCCAGCGCAGGAAGGAGCACTAATGGGTACGTCCACGTCCACATCGGCCCCCGCATCCACCGGGCGTCGCGGATTCGCCGCAATCACCTGGCGCTGGAGGGTCGTCGACATCGTCGTCGCCAGCGTCATCGGCGTCGCGTGCGCCGCCATCTTCCTCGTCTGGAACATCGGATACGAGGGGCCGACCTCGGTCCTCTCGCCGCTGCTTCCGGGTCTGCAGGGTCTGCTCGCCGGTCCCTGGCTCATCGCGGGTGTCCTCGGTGCCCTGATCATCCGCAAGCCGGGGGCCGCCCTCTACACCGAGCTGCTCGCCGCCGTGATCTCGGCGCTGGTCGGCAACCAGTGGGGGCCGCTGACGATCGTGTCGGGACTCGTGCAGGGTCTTGGCGCCGAGCTCGTCTTCCTCGTGTTCGCGTACGCCGTCTGGCGCCTGCCGGTCGCGATCCTCGCGGGCGCCGGTGCGGGGCTCGCCTGCGGAATCAACGACCGCATCCTCTGGTACGCGGGCGCCGACACGACCTTCACGATCGTCTACATCGCTGCCACGACCATCTCGGGCGCCGTGATCGCGGGCGCGGGGGCGTGGTTCGTCGCGCGCGGACTCGCGGCGACGGGTGCACTCGGGCGCTTCGCCTCCGGACGCGAGGTGACGCGGCGCGTCTGACGTGACGGATCCTTCGATCGCGCCTCGTGCGCTGATCCGACCCGCCTCGGTCGAGGCGCGGGGCTGGGGCTGGCGCTTCGCCTCGCGTCTCGACTGGGCGGTGGCGGATGCCTCGTTCCGCATCGAACCCGGCGAGCGCGTCCTGCTGCTCGGCGCATCCGGGGCCGGCAAGTCGACCCTGCTGCACGCGCTCGCCGGAGTGCTCGGGGGCGACGACGAGGGCGAGTCGCGCGGCGAGCTCACGATCGACGGCCTGCCCCCCGCTCGCGCCGCCGGGCGCGCCGGGCTCGTCCTGCAAGACCCCGACAGCCAGGCGATCCTGGCTCGGGTCGGGGACGATGTGGCTTTCGGCGCCGAGAATCTCGGAATCCCCCGCGATGAGATCTGGCGGCGGGTGCGTGAGTCGCTCGATGCGGTGGGCCTCGACGTGCCGCTCGATCGGTCGACCTCCGCGCTCTCGGGTGGACAGAAGCAGCGCCTCGCGCTCGCGGGCGTGCTCGCGATGCGCCCGGGGCTCATCCTGCTCGACGAGCCGACGGCCAACCTCGATCCCGAGGGCGTACGCGAGGTGCGCGACGCGGTCGAGCGGGTGGCCGAGCGGACCGGTGCGACCTTGATCGTCGTCGAGCACCGCATCGACGTGTGGTTGCCACTCGTCGATCGGGTGATCGTGCTGGGCGAGACGGGCGGCGCCGAACGCGACGGTGCCGAACGTGGCGGTGCCGAACGTGACGGTGCCGAACGTGACGGTGCCGATGTCGGCGTGCTTGCCGACGGAGACACCGCTTCCGTGCTCGGTGCCCTGGGCCCCCGCCTGGCCGCGGGCGGGGTCTGGGTCCCGGGCATCCCTCCCCGGCATCCCGCGCCGCCCGTACTCGAGCCCGGTCCGGTCGTTCTCGGGGCACGCGACCTGCGGGTCGGTCGGGTCAAGGGCGTGCCCGTCGCGGGCCCGGTTCACATGGACGTGCGCGCGGGCGAAGTCCTCGGCATCACCGGGCCGAACGGGGTCGGCAAGTCGACCCTCGCGCTGACCCTCGCGGGGCTCCTGCCCTCGCTCGGCGGTCGGGTCGAGGCATCCCGTGTCCTCGCGGACGGCCCGCAGCGCGATCCCCTGAAGTGGACCTCGCGCGCGCTTCTGACCCGCATCGGCACCGTGTTCCAGGAGCCCGAGCACCAGCTGCTCGCGACGACCGTGCGCGGAGAGCTCGAGATCGGCCCGCGCTCCCTCGGGCTGACGGAGGGCGAGATCGCGCGCCGCGTCGATGACCTGCTCGTGCGGCTGCGGTTGGACCGGCTCGCCGCGGCGAACCCGTACACACTGTCGGGCGGTGAGATGCGCAGGCTCACGGTCGCGGCGACCCTCGCGACGCGGCCACGGGTGATCGTGCTCGACGAGCCGACGTTCGGTCAGGATGCCGTGACCTGGGCCGAACTCGTCGCCATCATCGCCGAGCTGCGAGAGGGCGGCACGGCGGTCGTCGTGGTCACGCACGACGACGGCGTGCTCGATGCCCTGCACGCGCGCCGCTTCGAGCTCGAGGCGCCGGCATGAGCGCGACCGTCGGCATCCGGAGCGGTCCGATCGCCACCATCAACCCGGTCGCCAAGCTCGCGGCCGCCCTGCTGATCGCGGTGCCGCTCGTGCTGACGATCGATGCGGTCTCGGCGGCGACCGCGCTGACGCTCGAGCTCGTGCTGTTCGCCCTCTCGGGCCTCCGGTGGCGCGAATTCTGGTTGCGCACGCTGCCCGTCTGGATCGCCGCTCCGCTGACGGCGGTCACGATCGCCCTGTACGGGGCACCATCCGGAGCGGTCTATTTCGAGTGGCTGTTCGTTCGCGTGAGCGACGGATCTCTCGAGTTGGCGCTCGCGACGTTCTTCCGTGTTCTGGCGATCGCGCTGCCCGGAGTGGTGCTCTTCGTCACGGTCGACCCCACGGACCTCGCCGACGGTCTCGCGCAACTCGTGCACCTGCCCGCGCGGTTCGTGCTCGGGGCTCTCGCCGGGATGCGGCTGCTCGGGCTGCTGGGCGACGACTGGCGGGCGCTCGCCCTCGCGCGCCGGGCCCGTGGGGTCGCGGATGTCGGTCGGGTGCGACGCACGCTCGGCATGGCTTTCGCCCTGTTCGTGCTCTCGATCCGGCGGGGGTCGAAGCTTGCGACCGCCATGGAGGCCCGCGGGTTCGGCGGGCACATCGTCGATGCGGACGGGCGGCCCGTGCCGCGCACCTGGGCGCGGCCGTCGCGCTGGGGCACAAGCGAATGGGTGCTGCTGGCGTCGGGCGCCGCGATCTCGGCCACCGCTATCTCGGTCGCCGTGGCAACCGGCAGCTGGAACTTCATCCTCGGCCCCGCCTGACTCCGCCACCTGCGCGCGAGCCTTCACCTATGTCTTGTTTTGCGCGCCGTTCGGTGACATAGATGACGTTTCGCGCGCCAGGGCGGGAACCCGGGCGCGCGCGGCGGGGACCGCGTGTCGCATAGGCTGGAACTGAATGCCAGCGGTTCGAAGGAGAGCGCATGCAGATCGAGAGAGCAGGAGCCCTCGTCACGGGCGGGGCGAGCGGGCTGGGTCTCGCCACCGCACGACGCCTGGCCGCGGATGGTGCGCTCGTCACGATCCTGGATCTGCCGACATCGCGCGGGGCCGAGGTGGCGGCCGAACTCGGTGGTGTCTTCGCCGCCGCGGACGTCACGAGTGTCTCTGACGTCCGGGCCGCTGTGGCCGAGGCATCCGCTCTCGCCCCGTTGCGGGTCGTCGTGGCGTGCGCCGGGATCGCGACGGCCGCGAAGCTGCTCGACCGGGACGGAAACCCCACGCCCCTCGAGGACTTCGAACGCACGGTGCGCGTCAACCTCGTCGGCACCTACAACGTCATCGCGCAGTCCGCCGCGGCGATGATCGCAACGGAACCGAATGCTTCGGGCGGACGTGGTGTCATCGTCACGACGGCGAGCGTCGCCGCCTTCGACGGCCAGATCGGGCAGCCGGCCTACTCCGCCAGCAAGGGCGGGGTGCACGCGATGACGCTGCCGATCGCGCGCGAGCTCGCGCGCCACGGCATCCGGATCTGCACCATCGCGCCGGGCATCATGGAGACCCCGATGCTGCACGGGCTGCCGCAGGCGGCGCAGGATTCGCTCGGCGCACAGGTTCCGTTCCCGCCGCGCCTCGGGCGGCCCGACGAGTTCGCGGCCCTCGTGGCGCACATCGTCGACAACCGCTACCTCAACGGCGAGACGATCCGCCTCGACGGCGCGATCCGGATGGCGCCCAAGTGAGTGCCACACGCGGCGCGTTCACAATTCAGTCTCGGGGGTTGGGTGACTTCCGTCGGCTCGCGGAACGGAGGGGCTTCCACTCCGCGCGCCACTCGCATCGAATGAATACCGAACAGCTCGGTAAGGAGAACGCAGCATGACCGACTCGATTCTGTACGCCCGCGACGGCGCGCTGGCCCGACTGACCCTCAACCGACCGGGGTCGCTCAACGCGATGGGGTTCGAGATGGGTGCTCGCTGGCGCGACCTCGCGCGCGAGATCACCGCCGACCCGACCGTCGGCGCCGTGATCCTGGATGCCGCGGGCCCGGCCTTCTGCGCCGGAGGAGACGTCGTCGAGATGGCGACCTCGGGTGCCGCCGGCGCCGACGTCACCGCGGCAGCGCACACGATCCACGAGGGCATCCGCGTGTTCGTCGAGTCGGACAAGCCCGTCGTCGCGATCGTGCAGGGCGCCGTCGCGGGCGGGGGCCTAGGCCTCATGCTCGCGGCGGACTACATCGTCGCCGGCGACCGTGCCCGCTTCGTCAGCAAGTACGCCAACATCGGCCTCACCCCGGACCTCTCCGTCTCGACCCTGCTGCCCGCGGCCATCGGACAGACGCGGGCGCTCCGGATGCTGCTCGACGACCTCACGATCGACGCCGCGATGGCGCTCGAGTGGGGGCTCGTGACCGAGCTCGCCGAGGATCCCGCGGCCCGCGGTGAAGAGATCGCCAAGTTCTGGCTGAACGGCGCGACCGCCGCGTTCGGGCAGGCCAAGCGCCTCGTGCGCGCAGGCTCCCGGCGATCGTTCGCCGACAACCTCGACGACGAGGCGCGCACGATCGGCGCGGCCTTCGACACCCCCGATGCCCGGGCTCGGGTCGCCGCATTCGCCGCGGCATCCGCCCGAGCAGCTGCCCGCACCGATGCTCCGAAGGAGACCCCGTGACCGACCAGACCCTCGCCGGCAAGACCATCCTGATGTCCGGTGGCAGCCGCGGCATCGGACTCGCGATCGCGCTGCGCGCGGCGGCGGATGGCGCGAACATCGCGATTCTCGCCAAGACCGACACGCCGCACCCGCACCTGGAGGGCACCGTCCACTCGGCCGCCGATCGCATTCGCGAGGCCGGCGGACAGGCGCTGGCGATCGTCGGCGACGTGCGGAACGACGACGACATCACCGAGGCCGTGCTGAAGACCACGGGCGAGTTCGGCGGGATCGACATCGTCGTCAACAACGCCAGTGCGATCGACCTGTCGGGATCGCTCGACCTGTCGCCGAAGAAGTACGACCTGATGCAGGACGTCAACGTCCGCGGCACCTTCATGCTCTCGCGCGCGGCCGTTCCCCTGCTCCGCGAGAGCGGCAACCCGCACATCCTGTCGCTGTCGCCCCCGCTCAACCCGTCGCCGCGCTGGCTCGGCGCGCACACGGGTTACACGCTGTCGAAGTTCGGGATGACGATGGTGACGCTCGGGCTGGCGGCCGAGTTCGCGCCCGACGGGATCGCCGCGAACACGCTCTGGCCACGCACGACGATCGCCACGGCGGCGGTGCAGAACCTGCTCGGCGGCGACCGGGTGATGGCCGCGAGCCGCACGCCCGAGATCTACGCCGACGCCGCGTACCTCGTGCTCACGTCGCCGTCGCGCGAGAACACCGGGCAATCGCTGATCGTCGAGGACGTGCTCGAAGAGAGCGGCGTCACCGACTTCTCGGGGTACGCGGCGGTTCCGGGGACGCCGGACGACCGGCTCTTCCCCGACATCTTCCTCGACTGAGGCACGTGTCATGCCCGTGATGAGCGCCGGCATCCTGCTGTATCGGATCCCCCCGCACGTCGACGCCTTCGAGGTTCTGATCGCGCACATGGGTGGACCGTTCTGGGCGCGCAAGACCGAGGGCGCCTGGTCGATCCCCAAGGGGGAGTTCGACCCGGATGCGGAGTCCGCCCTCGATGCGGCGCGGCGCGAATTCCGCGAGGAGCTCGGCGTCGAAGCTCCCGACGTCGCGTACGCCGAGCTCGGCACGTTCGCGTACGCGTCGGGCAAGCGCGTCGTCGTGTTCGTGGGGGATGGCTCCGCGTTCACCCCCGCGGAGTTCACGTACGGCACGTTCGAGTTGGAGTGGCCGCCCCGCTCGGGCCGCAGCGTCGCGTTCCCCGAGGTCGAGGACGCGAGGTGGGTTGCAGCGGGTGAAGCATCCGCACTGCTCGTGAAAGGTCAGCGCGCCGCGCTCGAGGCGCTCGCGCAGAATCTCCGCGAGGCGGCCGGCACCGGCTGAGCCCGCTCAGCCCAGGCGTTTGCGCAGGAACACCTGCTGGATGCCGTCATCGCCGTCGACCCGCTCGCTCTCGACGTATCCCTCGCGCTCGTACAGCCGCAGGTTGGCCTCGCTGAGCGACCCCGTGAACAGCTCCGCTTCCGTTGCCCCCGCGTCGCGGCCCGCCGCCTCGACGGCGTCCAGAAGGCACGATCCGATCCCGTGCCCCTGCTGATCGGGAGCGATCGCGAGCCGACCGATCAGGAGCAGGTCCCCGTCGCGCCGGGCGCGGACGGCACCCACCATGCGCGGCCCGAGGTGCGCGACGCATCCGTCGTTCTGCTGCAACTCGGCCTCGACCTCGGCGAGCGTCTGCGTGAGCGGCGGCATGTTCGGCGTGCCGTAGATGAGGGCTTCCTGCACGAAGGCGGCGCGCTGCAGGGTCATCACCTCGCCCGCGTCGCCCGGTCGGATGGGTCGCACGGTGATCTCGTCACTCACCTTTTCCACGGTAGTCGTCCCGTAGCCTGGAATCATGACCTCCCTGCCTCCCGAGTCCCCCGTCCGCCCGACGGGCCCGGGTCCCGTGCGCCAGGTGCGCCCGGCGACCGAGGGATGGCAGCAGCAGAAGGATGCCTCGGGCAAGCCCCTGCTGCAGTTCGCGAGCCCCAAGCGGGGCAAGCCCCCCGTGCACCTCGCCGACCTCACGCCCGAGGCGCGCGTCGAGCGCGCGAAGGAGCTCGGCCTGCCGGGCTTTCGCGCCAAGCAGATCGCGACGCACTACTTCCGCCACCACACGTCCGACCCGGCGCTCATGACCGACCTGCCGGCTGAGCGTCGCGAAGAGCTCGTCGCGGGATTCCTGCCGCCCCTGCTGACCGAGGTCCGGCGTCTGCAGACCGACGGCGGCGACACGATCAAGTTCCTCTGGAAGCTGCACGACGGTGCGCTCGTCGAGTCGGTGCTGATGCGCTACCCGGGTCGCATCACCCTGTGCGTCTCGTCACAGGCCGGGTGCGGCATGAACTGCCCCTTCTGCGCGACCGGTCAGGCGGGGCTCACGCGCAACATGTCGGCGGCCGAGATCGTCGAGCAGATCGTGCGCGCCAACGCGCTGATCGCGGCGGGCGAGCTCGGCGGCAAGCACTCCGACGACCACAGCATGGAGCGGGTCAGCAACATCGTCTTCATGGGCATGGGTGAGCCGCTCGCCAACTACGCCCGGGTCATGCAGGCGGTCCGCGTGATGGTCGCCCCGCAACCCGAAGGCCTGGGCATGAGCGCCCGCGGCATCACGATCTCGACCGTCGGGCTCGTCCCGGCGATCCTGAAGCTCGCCGAGGAAGACATCCCGGTCACGTTCGCGCTGTCGCTGCACGCGCCCGACGACGTCCTGCGCAACGAGCTGATCCCGGTCAACTCGCGCTGGAAGGTCGATGAGGCCCTCGATGCCGCCCGCAACTACTTCGAGAAGACCGGTCGCCGCGTGTCGATCGAGTACGCCCTGATCAAGGACATGAACGACCACGCCTGGCGCGCCGACCTGCTCGCCGACAAGCTCAATGCCCGCGGGCGCGGCTGGGTGCACGTCAACCCGATCCCGCTGAACCCGACGCCGGGGTCGATCTGGACCGCATCCGAGAAGTCGGTGCAGAACGAGTTCGTCCGCCGCCTGAACGACGCGGGCATCCCGACGACCCTCCGCGACACCCGCGGTAAGGAGATCGACGGGGCGTGCGGTCAGCTCGTCGCGACCGTCGAGGATGAGGCCGCCGCGGCCGACGCCTGATCGGGCGATCCCGCGCCGCACGCCGCCGCGTCGAGATCCAGGATCTCGAGGAGCCGGAGCGCGGCAGGCTCGGCGGTGCTCGAGGCTATCGCCGACACGATCCACACGGGCGTCTCGTCGGGCGGCAACGTCACGGTGACGAGGCCATCGGCCTGTGGTTTCGCGGCCACGTGCTGCGGAACGAGCGCGATGCCGAGGCCCCGGTGGATGAGGTCGAGCAGGGTGTGGATGTCATCGACCGTGCACGGGATGCGCCGCGGAATGCCGTGCGCGGCGAACGCGGAATCGGTGAGGGTGCGAACGCCCCAGGATTCACGGAAGTCGATGAAGTCCCGCTCGCGCAGCTGCGTCCATTCGACACGGCTCGATGCCGTCAGCGGGTCTCCGGGCGGGACGAGCAGCACGAGCGGGCGCCTGCCCAGTTCGGCGGGTCGCATCGACGCGAGGTGGTCCGTCGTCGCGACGAACGCGACGTCGAGGTCGCCCGCGCGGACCTGCGCGGCGAGTTCGTGCGACCCGGCCTGGACGAAGTGGATGTCGACCAGCGGATAGCGGCGGTGGAATCTCTCGAGGAGCGGCGGGACGTCGACGACGCCCAGGCACTGCTCCGCACCGACCCTCAGCGTTCCGGCGAGCTGGCGGGTCGCGCGGACGACGGCGTCCCTGCCCGCCGAGGCCTGCGCGAGCATCTCCCGGGCGAAGGGCAGGAGCGCACGTCCGGCGTCCGTCGCCACAACGCGCCGTGTGGTTCGCGTGAAGAGGCTCGTCGCGAACTCCTCCTCGAGGCTGCGGATCGCGGCCGAGAGACCGGACTGCGAAACGCCGCAGACGGATGCCGCTCGCGTGAACTGCTGCTCCTCGGCCAGCGTGACCAGGTACTCCATCTGTCGAAGATCCACTTATCGATCATCCTTCTGAATCACAGAACACACAGTTGTTGGACTTCTAGCATCCCTCCTTCTAGCGTTGAGAGGCAAGACGCAGAAGACGCAGGAATCGCGCGCACAAGCGCTCGATTCGAGAGAAAGAAGCACATGGTCAACTATCGCTATCTCGGCAACTCCGGTCTCAAGGTCTCGGAGATCACGTACGGAAACTGGGTGACCCACGCCTCGCAGGTCGAGAACGACGCGGCCATCGCGACAGTGCACAAGGCGCTGGATCTCGGCATCACGACCTTCGACACCGCGGATGCCTACGCCAACACCGCCGCGGAGTCCATCCTCGGCGAGGCGCTGAAGGGTCAGCGTCGTGCGTCGCTCGAGATCTTCACGAAGGTCTACTGGCCCACCGGCCCCATGGGCCCGAACGACTCGGGCCTCAGCCGCAAGCACATCATGGAGTCGATCGACGGCTCGCTCCAGCGTCTCGGCATGGACTACGTGGACCTCTACCAGGCCCACCGCTACGACTACGAGACCCCGCTGGAAGAGACGATGCAGGCCTTCGCCGACATCGTGCGGCAGGGCAAGGCGCTCTACATCGGCGTCTCGGAGTGGACGGCCGACCAGCTCCGCGCCGGTCACGCGCTCGCGAAGGAGCTGAAGTTCCAGCTCGTGTCGAACCAGCCGCAGTACTCCGCGCTCTGGCGCGTCATCGAGGCCGACGTCGTCCCGACGTCGGAGGAGCTCGGGATCTCGCAGATCGTCTGGTCGCCGATGGCGCAGGGCGTCCTCAGCGGCAAGTACCTGCCGGGCCAGGCCGCGCCCGCGGGATCGCGTGCCACGGACGAGAAGAGCGGCGCGAATTTCATCAAGCGCTTCCTCGACGACGACGTGCTGACCGCCGTGCAGAACCTGAAGCCGATCGCCGAGCAGGCGGGCCTCACGATGCCGCAGCTCGCGATCGCGTGGGTGCTGCAGAACCCGAACGTCGCCGCGGCGCTCGTCGGCGCCTCGCGTCCCGAGCAGCTCGAGGACTCGGTCAAGGCGTCGGGTGTCGTTCTCGACGCCGACACGATGGCCGCGATCGACGCGGCCCTTGAGTCGGTGGCGGAGAAGGACCCGGCCCAGACCCTCGAGGTCTCACCGAAGTCCCGCCCCTAGCGCCGAGCGCACGACTTCGTGCCGAGTGCACGACCTGCGGACCGTCCGCAGGTCGTGCACTCGCGCGTAAGTCGTGCACTCGCGCGTAAGTCGTGCACTCGCGCGCAGGTAGAGGCTGAGGGTCAGCGGCCGTTCTTCGGGGCGACGGACACGTCCAGGACGGGGTGCAGGCCGCCGAGGGACGACCACGCGCTCTCGACGCCCTTCGCCGCGTGCTCCGAGGACCGCACTGCGCGCTCGTCCGCCCAGGCGTTGAGCACGTGACCGGAGTGGCCGCGCACGTGCTCGAGCACGACATCGGGCATCCCGGACGCGCGGCGCGCATCGCGGGCCACGATCAGCCGCTCGAGGATGTCGACGTTCTTGGTGGGCGCGCCGGTGGAGGTCTTCCAGCCCCGTCGCCGGTGCCCGTCCATCCACTTCGAGTACGTGTCGATCGCGTACTTCGAGTCCGCCTGCACGACGAGTTCGGCCACGTTCGGGTGATCCTCGATGGCCTTCAGCAGCCCCAGCAGTTCGCCGATGTTATTGGTGCCCTCGCGGATCGAGCCGGACGCCCAGTGCCCGTCTTCACCCACCCAGGCCCAGCCGGCGGGACCGGGGTTGCCCTTGCACGCGCCGTCGGTCGCGACGAGGTAGCGGGAGGGTTCGGTCACTCGGGCAAGGCTACCGGCGCTCGCGGGTCAGCCCCGCACGCCGGCGTCGGCGCCTAAACCGTCGGGGTCGCCGCCGCGGCCAGTCGGATCCATGTTTCGACGACCGTGTCCGGGTTGAGCGAGATCGACTCGATCCCCTCTTCCACGAGCCACTCGGCGAGATCCGGATGGTCCGACGGGCCCTGCCCGCAGATGCCGACGTACTTGCCGCGCGCCAGGCAAGCCGTGATCGCCATCGACAGCATCTTCCGCACCGCGGGGTTCCGCTCATCGAACGTCGCCGCGACGAGCGAGCTGTCGCGGTCGAGCCCGAGGGTGAGCTGCGTCATGTCATTGGAGCCGATCGAGAACCCGTCGAAGTAGTCGAGGAACTCGTCCGCCAGCAGGGCGTTCGAGGGCAGCTCGCACATCATGATGACCTTGAGGTCGTTCTCGCCGCGGCGGAGACCGTTCTCGGCGAGCAGTTCGACGACCGCATGACCCTCACCGACGGTGCGGACGAACGGCACCATGATCTGCACGTTGGTGAAGCCCATCTCGTCGCGCACGTGGCTGAGCGCCTCGCACTCCATGTCGAAGCACGGGCGGAAGTCGGGGGAGATGTATCGCGAGGCGCCGCGGTACCCGAGCATCGGGTTATCCTCGTGCGGCTCGTAGCGGTCGCCGCCCAGCAGATTGGCGTACTCGTTCGACTTGAAGTCGCTGAGGCGCACGATGACGGGCTCGGGCCAGAACGCCGCGGCGATCATCGAGATGCCCTCGGCCACGCGCTGCACGAAGTAGTCGCGCGGCGACGAGTAGGCGGCGGTCGCCGTGCCGATCTGCTCCTTGAGGTCCGCCGGGAGGGTGTCGAATTCGAGCAGCGCCCGCGGATGGATGCCGATCTGCCGGTTGATCACGAACTCCAGGCGCGCGAGGCCGACGCCGTCGTTCGGCAGGCGCGAGAACGAGAACGCCTGGTCGGGCGTGCCGACGTTCATCATGATCTTCACCGGAGCCTTCGGCATCCGATCGAGGTGCGTCAGCTGCTCTTCGAAGTCGAGCAGCCCGCGGTACACGAACCCGGTGTCGCCCTCGGCGCACGAGACGGTGACCTCGTCGCCATCCGTGATCACCCGTGTCGCGTCGCCCGTGCCGACGACGGCGGGGATGCCGAGTTCGCGCGCGATGATGGCGGCGTGACAGGTGCGGCCGCCGCGGTTCGTGACGATCGCGCTCGCGCGCTTCATGATCGGCTCCCAGTCGGGGTCCGTCATGTCGGCGATCAGGACCTCTCCGGGCCGGAACTCGTCCATCTGCGATACATCCCGCAGCACGCGCGCGGGGCCCGAGCCGATCCGCTGGCCGATCGCTCGCCCCGCGACGGCGACCTCGCCCGAGTCGTTCAGCACGAAGCGACGGATGACTCCGACATCCGTCCGCGACACGACCGTCTCGGGACGAGCCTGCACGATGTAGAGCCCGCCGTCGATGCCGTCCTTCGCCCACTCGATGTCCATCGGACGCCCGTAGTGCTGCTCGATCACGAGGGCGTGACGGGCGAGCTCGGTGATGTCGTCGTCGCTCAGCGAGAAACGGATGCGGTCGGCCTGCGGCACGTCGACGAACGCCGTGCTCGCGCCCGCGTGACGGTCATCGGTGTAGCGCATCGCGATCGCCTTCTCGCCGACCGAGCGCTTGAGGATCGCCGGGCGATCAGCGGCCAACGCGACCTTCGACACGTAGAACTCGTCGGGATTGACCGCGCCCTGCACGACGGCCTCGCCGAGTCCGTACGAACTCGTCACGAAGACCGCGCCGTCGAACCCCGACTCGGTGTCCACGGTGAACATGACCCCGGCCGCGCCGAGGTCCGAGCGCACCATCCGCTGCACGCCGGCCGAGAGGGCGACGTCATGGTGCTCGTACCCGTGGTGTGCGCGATAGGCGATCGCGCGGTCGTTGTAGAGCGAGGCGAAGACGGAGCGGATGGCGCCCAGCACGTTGTCGATGCCCGAGATGTTGAGGAACGTCTCCTGCTGACCCGCGAAGGATGCATCGGGCAGGTCCTCTGCAGTCGCGCTCGAGCGCACGGCCCAGGTGACGTCCGCGCCGGTGTCGGACGTGAGTCGTTCGTACGCGGAGCGGATGTCCCGCTCGAGGTCTGCGGGCAGCGTCTGCTCTTCGATCCATGACCTGATCTCCGACCCGGCCGCCGCGAGACCCGCGACGTCCTCGACATCGACGACGTCGATCCGCCGGCGGATGCGGCCCTCCAGGTCGTCCGCGGTCAGGAACGAGCGGTACGCGTCGGCGGTCGTCGCGAATCCTCCCGGCACCTTGACCCCGAGAGCGGACAGGTGCGAGACCATCTCGCCGAGGGAGGCGTTCTTGCCGCCGACACGGGCGACGTCGGCCATGCCGACCTGATCGAACCAGAGGATGTTCGTCATGAGAGAACCTTTCGAAGGGGATGAGCACACGCGGTAGGCGGTGGGCGAGAGGGGTCAGGGGCGGAGGCGCAGGGACTGCATGATGACGGCGGACATCTCCTCGACGCTCTTGGTGGAGGAGTTCACGAACGGGATGTGCGCTCGCCGGTAGAGGTCTTCGGCTCGGCGCAGCTCGAGGGTGCACTGGGCGAGGCTGGCGTAGGTCGAGTTGGCGCGCCTCTCGTGGCGGACCTGGCTCAGGCGGAGGGGAGTGGTGGTCAGGCCGAAGCACCGCGCGCGGTACCGCTCGAGTTCACGAGGCAGGCCCTCGGTGGGGTAGTCGTCGTCGGTCAGGGGGTAGTTCGCCACGAGCAGCCCGTATTGCAGCGCGAGATACATGGTCGTCGGGGTCTTGCCGCACCGCGACGGGGCGACGATGACGACGTCCGCCTGGTCGAGCGCGCGGAAGCTCTGGCCGTCGTCGTGCTCGATCGCGTATTCGACCGCCCGCATCCGCGCGAAGTAGCGCTCCGTATCGCCCACGGTGTGGAACTGACCGAGCTGCTCGGATGCCGTCGTTCCGAGCGCGCCCTCCAGCTCGGTGAGGTGGCCGCTCAGCAGGTCGATATGGGTGGCGCGTGCCGCCCGGATGGTCGCACCCAGTTCGTGCCCCTTGACCGTACTGAAGACGATCGGCTCGGTGCCCGAGGCTCCCGCGGACTCGATCTCGCGCACTACGGCCTGAGCCGCCGGAACGGAGTCGATGAAGGGCAGAGTGCGTCGCGAGAAGGTGACGCCCGGAAAATTGGCCAGCAGGGCGTTGCCCAGGGTCTCGGCTGTGATCCCGGTGCTGTCTGACACGAAGAAGGCCGTGCGATCGGGCTGTCTTGCGCTCACGCCGGTGCTCACCACGGGTGCTCTCTCTCGGGGCGCGGGTGCGCCCCTCGAATCGAACCTAGGAAACTTCGGCAGGTCTCAGTGCGCGATGTGGCCGAAAGTTCGGCGAAACTTACGCCGACGGTAGGAACTCGTGTGCTCTAGCTCGTGCCGGCTCCGGCGCGTTCGGCCCGCCACTCCTCCGCCAATCGAGGCATCCGCTCGGCGAGATAACGCAAGAAGTCCGCGGTGTCACGCGCACGATCGACCGAGAGGGGGGCGTCGACGTTCTCGTCGGCGATGGCGTCCATCTGCGTCGCCAGGTTCGCGTACAGGGGAGCATTGACGGTGATCATGTCCGCCCACGCGTCATCAACGAGGTCGTAGCGGTCACGGCGATCACCCGGGCGAGGCAGTCTCTGGATGAGGCGCATCGACACGAGGTACCGCACGGCACCCGACACCGCAGCCGCGGAGACGCCCAGGCGATCCGCCAACTCGGCGGCGGTGTAGCCCTCGTCAGGCGAGCCGACGAGAGCCATCATGACGCGCGCGGGCATCCGTGCCATTCCTGCGGCGGCCAGCAGCGCGGCCGCCTGCTCGGCCGGCTCCGTCCCGGGATGCTCCATGATCCGAATCTATCCGCCGGTCACCAGTTCCCGGCGCCGCATGAGGCCCAGCGACCCGATCGCCCCGACGGCCGTCGTGCCGAGCAGCCACCACAGTCCGCGCATGTCGACGGTGTCGCCCTCGATCAGCGGTGCGATGCCCACGGGGGAGAGGTCCGTGAGCCACGCCGGGAATCCGAACAGCGGGCCGAAGAGCCCGAGCACCATCCCCACCAGCACAAGGGTCCAGCCGAGCGCGATCGTCGCGCGCGGCAACACGACGAAGACGAGGGCGGTGACCACGAGGAAGACGGATGCCGCGGCAACCTGTCCACCGCCGACCACCCCGACGTCTCGCATCAGGGCGAGATCGCCGCCCTGTCCGACGATGCCGAGCGCCGCTCCGACGACACCGGCGAACACGACCGTCACGAGGGCGACGAACCCGATCACGAGGTACCCCCCGAGCCACCGCACGCGGTGGATGGGGGTCGCGAGCAGCACCTCGGCGGTGCCCTGCGTCTCCTCTTGGCGGGCGCGGCAGACGGTCTGCACGGCGGCGCATGCGGCGAGGACACCGAGCATCGTGAAGAAGATCGTCACCGTACCCTGCTCGACGTTGCCGGCGCCGGCGATCTGTTCGAGCATCGCCTGGACGGTCGGGTTCGTCGACCCGATATCGGCCACGATCGACGCGAGCGACGTGGACAGGGCCCCGAGCAGGAGGCCTGCGGCAGCCCAGCCGACCACGGCTGCGCCGGAGAGCCGCCAGATGAGCGCCACCGGGGTCGCCAGTGCGGGGGACGCCTCGTCGCGGCCCGCTCGTTCCGCGACGAAGCTCTCGCCGAGATCGCGGGATCCTTGCGCGAGGACCGCCCCCGCGATGAGGGCCGCAGCGACCGCGATGGCGAGGATGAGGGGGGATGCATTGTCTGTGAATTTGGTCGATCCGTGTCGGCAGTTTGCGTGGGCAACGTGTCGCTCCCGGGCCGGTGGGCTGTTCGGAATCAGCACTGAGGCTCTGCCGACTTCGTATGGCAATGCTGGGTCCTACGCGTGACGATCGGGCTGGCTTGCTTCGGGTTGTACGGTCCAGCTCGGCGCGTGGTCAGTACCGATGGACTCATCGTTTTCCGCGTCGGTGCTCGTTACCTGGACGGTTCCGGCGGCGTGGTGCACCGGTGCGTATACGGTGTACAGGCGTAGCGGTTGATTGCCCGTATTGCGGACGTCGTGCCACGTTCCGGCAGGTACTTGAATTGCCCACCCATCTGAGACGGCCTGTTCGAAGTCGAGTTGGTCCTTGGCGCTGCCCATGACGGCTTGGCCTTGACCGGCGTCCACGCGCAGGAACTGGTCCGTATCCGGGTGGCATTCCAGGCCGACGGACTCGCCAACCGGGATGGTCATCAGCGTGACTTGCAGATATTTCCCGGTCCAGGCGACAGTGCGGTAGTTCTCGTTCGCTTGGGTCGCCGCCTCGATGTCGAAGGCGTGCGGGCGCGGGCCGATGTCTGTTGTATCCATGGTTGTTCTTCCTTTATCGAGTGCCGAGGTGGAGCGATGGTGACTGATTGAAGGCAGTACATCCCGGTGGTGGCGATATGTGGGGCTTCCGCGATGCGGCTTAGATGAGGCCGGTTGTGCCGAGGAGGGTGCCGACGGCGAAGGTGGCGATCAGGGCCAAGGCCCCGCCGGCGACGACCCTGAGGGTTGCCGTCAGTGGGCGGCTGCCGCCGAGGAGGGCACCGATCGCACCGGTCCCGGCGAGGGCGATGAGTACGACGACGAAGGTCACCGGCACGCGGATGGTGTCGGGGGTCAGCAGGATGGCGAGTAGAGGAAGTATTCCTCCGATGAGGAAGGCTAGGGCCGAAGCGCCCGCTGCGTGCCAGGGGCTGACGACGTCAGCCTCATCGATGTTGAGTTCCATCGACAGGTGCGCTTTGAGGGCGTCCTTGGCCGTGAGCTCGAGGGCGACTTGCTGCGCGGTGTGTGGCGACAGCCCTCGGGCCTCGTAGAGCGCAGAGAGTTCGGCGAGTTCGCCTTCGGGATCGTCCCGCAGTTCGGTCCTTTCCTTCTCGATCAGGGCACGTTGGCTGTCGCTTTGGCTACTCACGGAGACGTACTCGCCTAGCGCCATCGAGATCGCACCGCCGACGAGAGCGGCAGACCCGGCGGCGACTATCGCGGCGGTGGAGGAACCTGCGCCGGCAACACCGACCACGATGGCGGCAACGGAAACGATTCCGTCGTTCGCGCCGAGCACCCCGGCGCGCAGCCAGTTCAGCCGGCCGGCCAGGCTTCCCGAGTGCGGCTCATCGCGCGGGACTGCGGACTCTGTCGGTGCGTGTGTCATCAGTTTTCCATGTCCCCTGACCACACGGCTGTCGCGCCGCTGTGGCCGATCAGGATGGCTTGCACTGTCGTGCCGCCGGATACCACAAGGGCGAGCACCAGGAGGGTCGCGGGGATCCATCGCATTCTTCCCTTCACCTCCGGTCGCGGCGCGACTGCGGAATCTGGCGCACGAACCGCGGCGGCCTGGGCACGCTTTTCACGGATGTTCCACCAGAGGAGTGCCGCGGCGATGAGCACGAGACCACCGACCCAGGGCAAGAGACCGTCGGCCAGTTCGGCGTGAGTTTCGATCAGCGCGTTCTCCCCGACGCGCGCTTCCAACTTTTCACCGGATTGGGTGGATAGCGGCACGAGGGCAAGTGCGAGGAGGCAGATACCCAGCGTGAGATAGCCGGCCCATCGGCGAAAACGCGGCCACGCAGCGGTGAGAATGACGAGCACGGCTGCCAGCGGGACGATGACTTCCGTGGCGTGTACGACGAGGGGATGCAGCGGGAGGCCGAAGAACGTGTCAAACATTTTGCTCCTAGGGAGGGTGGGCGACGGTTCGCTGTCCTCGAGGGTAACGCTAAGCCGCGAACCCTCGAGCCACCACGGAGGGTAGCCTGCGCTTTGGTGGGAATGGCGGCCGGATCTACCAACGTCCGGAGACCTCCTTTCCCCGCAGATGGCCAAGACTTTCGGTTTGGGTAGTTGAGGTTTCCCCGAACGGTGGTTGCCGGCGATGGCGCTTGTTCGCCGCACGAACGACGGGTCTTGCGTGTTAGGTCACGGCTGACAGAATCGCCGCAGACGCTGTTGACCTCAGTTCACCCTGCGGATGTGGCCGCCGCTAGGGGCGAAGGTCCCGCGCGAACCAGGCGCACAGTCATGGCGATCGTTGTCGCACCGCTTTCTGGTGCAGCACCGGTCATGCACGGGTGGGCTGGGCCCGCTCGAGGCACTGGCGCTTCCTCGGAAATCAAAGGCGAGTCCTATGAAGTTGCTGTGGGCGGACCATTCTTAGAGCTGTCTCAGCGGCCGGGTCGGACGATTCAGATATGACCAGCCTTGCCACTAGACCCACCCGCTCGACGCCTCGCGTCGCGTCGCACGCAACACGGCCCGTGCTGTGGCGGATGGGCGCGACCACTGTCATCTGGTTGACGAGTCTGTTCGTCGTGGCGTTGTGGGTCGCGGGCGGTGGTGTAACGAGTGTCTTCGCCGTTAGCGGAGAGACATTGACGACGCTGGGCCGGCTGGCCGGCCTGGTTTCTGCAAACCTGCTGCTGTACCAGGTGCTACTGATGGCGCGGGTCCCCATTTTTGAGCGCGGTTTCGGACGTGAGGCGATCACGCGGATGCACCGGTTCGTCGGCTTTTGGTCGTTCTGGCTCCTCGCCGCACACATCGTGCTGCTTGTGGCCGGGTACTCGGTTGCCGCGAATGTGAATCCCCTCGCCCAGTTGTGGGACTTCGTGTGGAACTACCCGGGGATGTTGCTGGCAACGGCAGGCACGCTGGCGATCCTCATGGTGGTGGTGACCTCGATTCGACGCGCCCGCCGCCGCCTCCGCTACGAGTCCTGGCACCTGCTCCACCTGTACGCGTACCTCGGTGTCGGCCTGGCACTTCCGCACCAGCTGTGGACGGGGGCAGACTTTCTCTCCACGCCGGTGGCGACCGCGTACTGGTGGGCGCTGTGGGCGGCAGCTGCAGCATCTGTCCTGGTGTATCGGGTCGGCGTACCGCTGTTTCGATCGTGGCGGCACGGGATCCGTGTCAGCGGTGTCGACCTTGACGGTGCACGCGGAGTGACCGTACGCATGTCCGGCCGGGCGATGAACCGGCTGGGTGCGCGTGCCGGGCAGTTCTTCATCTGGCGCTTCCTCGACGGCCCCGGGTGGACACGCGGTCACCCGTTCTCACTCTCCAGCGCGCCGACCGGGGACCGGCTGTCGATTTCGGCGCGGTTCGCGGGGGATGGCACCCACCGACTGGCCACACTGCACCCCGGAACGCGTGTCCTCATCGAAGGACCCTACGGTCATATGACCGGTGCGTTGCGGACCGGATCGAAGCTGCTGTTGTTCGGTGCGGGAGCCGGTGTCGCCCCACTCGTCTCTCTCCTGGAGGCGGAAACGTTCCAGCCCGGCGACGCGACTCTCATCACTCGGGACTCGGATCCGGCCGACGGTCTCCGGCAGTCCGTTATCAGAGACCTGGTCGCTCACCGCGGGCTTCGACACGTCCCGTTGCCCGGGCCGCGCTCCACAGGCAGCTCACCCTGGATGCCCGCAACCCACTCTGCATGGCAGGGACCGGACCTCATCCGGCACCTGGCCCCCGACATCACGTCGTACGACGCGTACCTCTGCGGGCCCATTCCCTGGATGGCCGACCTTGAACGCGACCTCCGGCACGCCGGGCTCGCGCCCGAACGCATCCACTCCGAAGCGTTCACGATCTGACACGGAGGACCCCATGAAGAAGATCATCTACGCGCTCCTCACCACGCTCACCGGGCTGGTGCTGCTCTTCAGCTACCGGACATCTCTGGACGCCATCCCACCGACCGCGACTGAACCCGCCGTCAGCGGATCCACGACTACCGGGACCACCGCCAGCGGTGGAACTACCGGGGGCGATGCCAATCTCAACGGCAGTGCTTCCTCACCCCCGAGCCCGTCTCCGACGGCCGCGTCGTCGCTCGCTGATGGCACGTACACGGGCGATTCAACGGGCACGCGATACGGGCCCGTGCAGGTGCAGGTCACCGTCGCGGGGGGTCAGATTAGTGATGTGCAGGTGGTGGACTACCCGGACGGCAACGGTCGTGACCGTCAGATAAATCAGAACGCGATCCCGCAGCTTGTCAGCGAAACGGTGCGAGCGCAGAGCGCGCAGATCGACATGGTGTCAGGTGCGACGTACACCAGTCGCGGCTACGTGACCTCTCTGCAAAGCGCGCTCGACCAGGCGCAGAGCTGATGCGCGCCATCATCCCTCCCCGCCACGTGTGGGTCGAAGAGATCATGGGGATACCGATCAGCGTCCACGTCCGCTCCCGCGGCCCGCAACCGGCCACCGGCACCCGGCGTGCCGTGGACGCGTGCTTCAGCGAGCTCCGCGACATCGACCGTGTCTTCTCCACCTATCGGGACGACTCCGATATCAATCGGATCCGCAGGGGCGAGCTGACCATCAAGGACGCGGACCCCAGGGTTTCGCGAGTCGCCGAGCTGTGCTGTGAGGCCGAGCGCGAGACGAATGGGTTGTTCTCGGCCGACTGGCAGGGCTGGTTCGACCCGACCGGCCTAGTCAAAGGGTGGGCGGTGGAAATAGTTGCGCGCACACATCTCGCGTCGTTGGTCCCGCAGGACATCGCTGTTGGCATCAACGCGGGCGGCGACATGCAATTGTTCACCGCCCCCGACACCGACTGGCGCTGGAATGTCGCGATCGCGGACCCGTGCCACCCGGGTGAGGTAGCGGCGACCATCACTATTGAGAACGGGGCTGTCGCCACCTCAGGAGTCGCGGAACGCGGTCGGCACATCGTCGACCCGCGAACAGGCAATCCCGCAGTCACGGTAGCAAGCGCAACCGTTGTAGCCGATGGTCTCGCCCAGGCGGATCTCTGGGCGACGGCGGCGGTGGTCGCCGGCTACGCGGACCGGTCGTGGATTTCCCGCGCAGAGACTCGCACAGGCCTCATCATCGCGGCGGACGGGCGAACCTCACGTTGGCTCGGGAGAACGTGCGTTGACACGGTTGCCGTGTGATCAGGCCGCAGGCAATCGCACCAAGAAGGTCGTCCCTCTATCGGAAGTTGCTTCCACCTCGATGGACCCGCCCGCCCTGACGGCGATGTCGCGCACGAGGGAAAGGCCGAGCCCGAACCCACGCCTGCGGCCGCTGTCCGCCGAGCGGGCGAAACGGTCGAACACCCGGTCGACTGCGATCCCGGAAATGCCGCCACCTTCGTCGGCGACCCGGATGAGCGCGAACGACTCCGCGCTTCTGACGGTGATGCGAACGATTCCATCCTCGGGGGAGTGTTGGACGGCGTTGTCGACGAGAGCGACTATCGCCCTCATCAGCGTGACCGGCGGCACCCGCACCGCCACATCCTGGTCGGCATCGACGATCAGGGTCACGGATGCCTGATCGGCAAGCGCCTGCAGGGATGCGGCGGCAGCCTCCGCGGCGACAGACACGAGCGCCGGACCTGCTGCGGCGGGTGTGTTCTGCTCTGCCGATATCAAGAGGTCGTTGAGCACGTCGTTCATCATGGTCGCATCCCGACGCAAAGCCGCGAGGTTGTCCTCGATCGGCTCACCTCGCGCATGTCGACGCTGCAGGACCTGTATTCGGCTGGTCAGGGTGGTGAGTGGGGTGCGCAGCTCATGGCTGGCGTCTGCAACGAAATCTTGCTGAAGGCGGAGGGCATCACTGAGAGGTTGCACAGATCGCCGCGCTGCGAGCCACGCGACGACCGCTAAGAGCAGCACACCGACGACCCCGAGGAGGATCACAGCCGGCAATACCTTATCGATGTCGACGACGAAGTCGTCGCCAGAATGATCACCGCCTACCCCCGGGCCGTGTTCTGCCCCCTCCCGGCGAGAGGTGAGCAGGATCACCAGAACGAGGAGGCCCACACCTGCGGCGATGATGAGTGCCGACGCGACTCCTACGTACAGGCCCACGGCGCGGGACGCGCGGCGAACATAGAGGAAGTCGTTGCTCATGACGGACTCCCGGCCCGGTATCCGCGGGAACGAACGGTCTCGATCATGTCGGGAGTGGACTTACGCCGCACGTAGTGCACGTAGGTGTCGACTGAGCTCGTTGTCTCGCCATCAGGAAAGACCGCGCGGACGATCTCTTCACGACTGAACACGTGGTCGGGACTGCTGGTGAGGAGTGCGAGCAGAGCAGATTCAGTCGCCGTGAGCGAGATCCGGAAGCCGGACGGGTCGTAGAGCGCCTGCGACTCCGGGGTGAAAACCCAGTCCCCGATGCCACGCCGTTCGCCGTCTGCGCGGAATGCGCGGCGCAGGGCACGTAGCCGCGCGAGCAACTCGCCATAGTCGAACGGCTTCACCAAGTAGTCATTGGCGCCGCCATCCAACCCGGATACTCGATCGTCGATTGTTCCGAGCGCGGTCAGCATGAGAATCGGAGTTGTGATCCGGGCAGCACGGACTGACCGGATGAATTCCACGCCGTCCATCCCCGGCAGTCGACGATCCACCACCATCACGTCGTATGGACGGCCGAGCGCCTTTCGAACACCCGACTCCCCGTCCGTCGCGAGATCGACGGTATACGCGTCGGACAGCATCTCCACGGTAAGAGCGGCGATCTCTGCGTCGTCCTCGACGTAGAGAAGTGAACCCCTCTCGGTGCCCGGAGTGCGGTCCATGCGCCCCCTCCCCGGAGTGCGGTCCATGCGCCCCCTCCCCGAAGTGATTCTCCAGCTTAGGCGCCAGGGCATGTATCGCGACTTGTGCGGCGGCCGAAGGCTCCCACCCGCGTACCCGCATCACGCACGAGGGTCTCAGTTAAGTACAGCTTTTCAAGACATCGGCCCCCACCTTTCGCCCCGGTCGGCGTCAGCGTGATTCCGCGGCGCGAGTCGTCTCGGAAAGTTGTCTTGCCGTGATCTGTCTTACCCCGCTGCGTTGCTGGGTTTATTGAGGCACACTGGCGGTATGAGGCTTTTGGGATACACGCGAGTGAGCACGTCCAGTCAGGATGCGCAGCTGCAGCTCGACGCGCTCGTCTTAGCCGGCGTGCAAAAGCGCGACGTGTTCGCGGACGTCACGTCGGGAAGTCGGGCGGCGATCGAACGCCCCGGGATGAAGAAGCTTCTCGAGCATGCTGCCGAGGGCGACACGGTGGTCGTCTGGCGGGTTGACCGTCTCGGCCGTTCTCTGATCGACGTGCTGAACACGGTGAACCTGTTGCGCGGGCGGGGCGTGCACGTCCGATCCATCTCGGACGGGATCGACCCTGCGACATCGACCGGGCGGTTGATGTTGAACATGCTGGCCACCCTCGCGGAGTACGAGCGCGAACTGATCGTCGAGCGAGTCACCGCCGGGATAGCGGCCGCCCGACAAAACGGGACACGGTTCGGCCGCCCCGTGTCCGACCCCGCGGTGATTGCGGACAAACTTCAGCTGGCAAGGGAGGCGCGGGCGAAGGGACGCACCGCTGAGGACGCTGCCCGCCTGGTCGGGTGGAGCCGCGCCACTCTCTACCGTCACCAGCAAGCGGACGCTGCGCGCGGAAGCGCCGCGATGTAGGTGAGGCGTGGACGCCGAGGAGCGGTGGCGGGTGCTTCGACTTCATGTCGAAGACCAGGTTCCACTCGCGGCCCTCGCCCGCGACACCGGAATCAGCGCCCGCACACTGCAACGCTGGCACCGCCGCTACCTGGACGGCGGGATCTCCGGACTGGACCTGCAGCCCCGCATCGACGCAGGAACCCGGCGCACAGCTCCCGAGACCGTCGCGTTCATCGAACGGCTCGCGCTGACCAGACCACGGCCGAGCCTCGCGACGCTTCATCGGCTGACCGTTGCGGAAGCGACCCGGGAAGGTAGGCCGGTCCCCAGTTACGCGACGGTGCGAGAAGTCGTGCGCGGGCTTGATCCTGCGCTTGTGACGCTGGCGCTGGAGGGGCCGGCGTCGTACCGCGACCGGCACGAACTTGTCCTTCGCCGTCGTGCTGACCGGCCGAACCAAACCTGGCAGTCCGATCACACCGAGCTAGACATCCTCATCGTCGGCTCCGACGGGAAGCCGGATCGACCATGGCTGACGACGGTAATGGACGACTACTCTCGTGCGATCTGCGGATACACCGTCTTCACCGGGGCACCCTCGGCGCTGAACACGGCACTCGCGCTCCGTCAAGCGATCTGGCGAAAGACCGACCCGGCATGGGCCATGTGCGGTCTCCCCGACATCCTGCACGTCGACCACGGCTCTGACTTCACCAGCCACCATCTTGAGCGCACCGCGATCGCGTTGCACATCCGCATCATTCACTCGATCGTTGGCCGCCCTCAGGGTCGAGGCAAGATCGAACGATTCTTCGGCACGATCAACACCGAACTCCTCGCCACACTCCCCGGCCACCTCGGACCAGGCAGCCGCACCCCTACACCGTCGATGGATCTACCCGCGTTGGATCAAGCGATTGGGGCGTTCATCACCGTCTACAACGACCGACCGCACTCCGAGCTTGGAGTTTCGCCGAGGGACGCATGGGTCGCCGACGGCTGGCTTCCGCGGATGCCCGACAGTCTCGAGTACCTCGACACACTCCTCCTTACTGTGCCGAAGAACCGGATCGTGCAAAGAGACGGGATCCACTTCCAAGGCCAGCGCTACCTCGCTCCCACCCTCGCCCCGTTCGTGGGACACCCGATCACGATCCGGTACGACCCGCGCGACATCTCCGAGATCCGCGTCTACGACCACGACACCTTCATCTGCGTCGCCATCGACGAAGCCCACCCGAACCTCAGACTGAGTCTCCGCGACGTCGAAACCGCCCGACGAGCACGCCGACGCGAACTGCGCAAGATCATCAACGAGCGCATCCCGACTACCGCCGCCCGACCTGAACTCCGCCGCGCACCTCAGCCGGCGCGGCGGAACAGGCTGCGCACCTATGAAGAGGACGAGTGATGGGCCAGGCATTCATCGTGACCAAGGAGCACCGACGCTTCATCGAGTTCGCGAATGCCGTCCGGAAAGAGCGAACCATCGGCATCTGCCACGGCGACGCTGGCGTGGGAAAGACCCAATCCGCCCGTAGATACGCCAACTGGGACACTCTCGAGCCGTACATCGATGAGTGGGGACCGCGCAGCGATGCGGACGATGCGTTTTACGCTCTGGCCAACCGGTCCCGCACTGTCTTCTACACGCCAGAAGTTCTGCCTCGACCAAAGGAACTCGTCCGCGAGATCGGTCATTGGCAGATCAAGGTGGACATCTGCGTGGAGGAACACCAACGCACGATCGGTAACGTCACCGGCCAGCGCTCACACAAGAATTCCTTCGTCGAGCTGCTCATCATCGACGAAGCCGAACGGCTCACCCCGATGGCCCTTGAACTGCTCCGGGACCAGCACGACCGCACCCACCTCGCCATCATCCTGGTCGGCATGCCCGGCATCGACCAACGCTTCAGGCACTACCCGCAGCTGTACAGCCGGCTCGGGTTCTCCCACCACTATCGAGCGCTGGGACGCGACGAACTGCTCTTCGTCCTCGACAGACACTGGAAACGAATCGGACGCACCCTCGACCCTGAAGACTTCACCGACGCCCAGGCCATCGCCGCCATCGAACGAATCACGCGTGGCAACTTCCGGCTTCTCGAGCGCCTCTTCCCCCAGATCGCCCGGATACTCAAGATCAATCAACTCGAAGCCATCACCGACGACGTCGTCGAAGCCGCCGCAAGCATCCTCGTCATCGGCGACTAGACGACACCGAGCAATCAAAATCCGCCGCCACCAAGACCTGAACTCCACATGCATTGTCCTCGGAGAAGGGGCGGGTGTTCTCGGCCCAACCGACGGGCGAGAGCCAGGTGAGCCAGGAGCTGTCTATGCGTTGCAGGTCATCACTCGGGGTGCCCAGGGCGTTGCCCAACCCGGCCACGACGAACAGCGCGAGCAGAGTCCAGACGGATGCGGAGTTGGCGCCTCGTGACGTTCGGAACAGCTGGCCCCCGACGAGCCCGACACCGAGGAAGACGAGCCCGACCGAGCCGGCCGCGCCGCCTGTGACGACCGAGCCGACCGGCTCGAGCCCCGTCGCGATGAACGCGACGGCGACAAGCGCCGCGAGAAGCAGGTTGGACAGCGTTCCGTGGACGACGGTGGCTATAAGAGGCGCAGAACGCGATGCGGGCGTGGCGCCGAGCAGCTCCGCACGCCCCGTCTCCTCCTCGCCACGTGTGTGGCGGACCGCGAGGAACGTGCTCATGAACGCCGCGAGCAGACAGAGCCACGGGAGGATCAGGAACGTGATGAACGCGCCTTCGTCGGCGCCCGACGGCAGGCCACGAAAAAGCAGGATGACGGGGTTGGCGATCGCCGCTGCGAGCAGGGACGTGCGGTCCTGGGCGGTCCCGTATGACTCGGAGACGCCGATGTACGCGAAAGCGGCGAGCAGCGATGTCCCGATCGTCCACATCGCGATCTGCAGTCGGTCGCGCCGGATGCGCTGCCCGAGCAGCGTGGCGACGCCGTTCATCGCGCCCCGCCCACGCTGGTTTCGCTGCGCCCGCCGTCGCGTTCGCCGAAGTGACCCCCTTCTCCGTAGTGCCGCAGGAACAGCTCCTCGAGCGAGGGAGGTGTGATGTTCAGGCCCTGCACCTTCTGGCGGGCGAGTTCGGGGAGTACGTCCGTGACGGCATCGGAGTCGACGGTGAAGCGCACGCGTCCGTCTTCGACGACGAGGTCGTGTGCCCCGGGGAGCGCCTCGTCGCCCCGTGCTGGGGTCGGCGCGTCGAACGAAATCTCCGTTCGCGTGAGGTGCCGCAACTCTGCGAGGGTTCCCGTCTCGACGATTCGACCGGACCGGATGATGGACACCCGGTCGCACAGCTGCTCGACCTCGGACAGGATGTGGCTCGAGAGCAGGACGGTGGCCCCGGCATCCCGGATCCGCGCGATCTCGCGGCGGAACATCACCTCCATGAGGGGATCGAGTCCGCTCGTCGGCTCGTCGAAGATGTAGAGGTCTGCGGCAACCGACAACGCCGCGATGAGGGCCACCTTCTGGCGATTGCCCTTGGAGTACGCCCGACCCTTCTTGCGGGGGTCGAATTCGAAGGCAGCGCCCAAGCGCTCCTTCTCGGCGCGGAACACGGGGTCCCGCGTGTTCGCTCCTCGAAGGCGTGCAAGCAGGTCGATAGCTTCGCCGCCCGACAGGTTGGGCCACACGCTCACGTCGCCCGGGATATAGGCGATGCGCCGGTGGATGGCGACCGCGTCGTGCCACGGGTCGAGTCCGAAGACGGATGCTTCACCCGAGGTGGCGCGTGCGAGCCCCAGCAGCACCCGGATGGTGGTGGATTTTCCGGCGCCGTTGGGGCCGAGGAATCCGTGTATCTGACCCGCGTCGACCGCCAGGTCGAGGCCGTCGAGGGCGTGAACGCGACCGTAGTACTTCGTCAGATTGCGTGCGGAGATCACAGGGTTCTGTGGCGTGGACATGCCTCGGAAGGTACACCCGTTTCAGGAAATTGTGAATACGAGAAATTGGCGGAGGAGGCAACCTTCGACGCTCTGCAACGCCATGTATACGCTGTCAGGCAGATTACTGACATAAATGCCCATGGAAGGTGTTTTTGTATACACTATTCACGTCCGCGATGAGGGGAGTGTGCTGTGCGAGCCAGCGATCGAGCGTACGCGACCCTCCTCCGCGAGATCCAGGACGGTGACCTCGCACCCGGTGCCGTTCTGGCCGAGGTCGAGCAGGCCACTCGGCTCGGCGTCAGCCGCACGCCTCTTCGTGAGGCCCTCGGCCGCCTCGCCGCAGACGGGCTCGTGGTCCAGCAGTCGCCGCGGGTGACGGTCGTCGCCGCGATCGACATCGCGGACATCCGTGGTCTCTTCGAAGTGCGGCGCGCGCTCGAAGAAGCAGCCGCACGCCTCGCCGCTGAGCGAGGCGACGCCACGGCCTTCGCGGACCTGGCTCGCGCGTTCGGGGAGGCCGACCTGACGGCCTCCGAGAGTGTCGAGGACTACTACGAATTGATCAGCCGCTTCGAGCGCCAGCTCGACAGCTCGGTCGCGAACGTCTTCCTGACCGCCGCCCTGAGGAACGTCCGCACGCACCTCGTGCGTGTACGGCGGCTGGCGCGCGACAATCCCGATCGCCTCGAAGCCTCCGCCGGCGAGCATCGGCTCATCGCCTCGGCGATCGCGGCGGGTGACGCTGACCTCGCGGCTCATGCGACCCACGTGCACCTTCACAACGCGCTCGAGAGTGCGCTCGCCAACATCTCCGAACTGTCGAACATCCCCGCCCCGCTTCTGGAAGGCACCTCATGACCCAGCTTCACCACGTCCGCGTCCACCGCAGCGACGAGAACCTCGACCGTGAGGGCCAGCTCGCGTGGAAGATCGCCGCGGTCGCGACAGACCCGGTTGCGGTCGAGTCGGCGGTCATCGACATGATCATCAACCGCGTGATCGACAACGCGGCCGTCGCCGCGGCCTCGCTGACTCGCGCCCCCGTCAGCGCCGCGCGCCAGCAGGCCCTCGACCACGCCGTCTCGGCGAACGGCCACGGCGGCACGATCTTCGGATGTGCGATCGAGCGCCGGACGAGCCCCGAGTGGGCGGCGTGGGCGAACGGCGTGGCCGTTCGCGAGCTCGACTACCACGACACCTTCCTCGCCGCCGAGTACTCGCATCCGGGCGACAACATCCCGCCCATCGTCGCGGTCGCGCAGCACGTCGGCGCGGATGGTGCCGCGCTCGTCCGCGGACTCGCGACGGGGTACGAGATCCAGATCGACCTGGTGCGTGCGATCTCGCTGCACAAGCACAAGATCGATCACGTCGCCCACCTCGGCCCCTCGGCAGCCGCGGGCATCGGCACGCTGCTCGACCTCGACGCCGACACCATCTACCAGGCCGTCGCACAGGCGCTGCACACGACCACGGCCACGCGGCAGAGCCGCAAGGGCGAGATCTCGACATGGAAGGCGCACGCCCCGGCCTTCGCCGGCAAGATGGCGGTCGAGGCCGTCGACCGGGCGATGCGCGGCGAGACGAGCCCGTCGCCGATCTACGAGGGCGAGGACGGCGTGATCGCGTGGTTGCTGGACGGCAAGGATGCGTCGTACGACGTTCCGCTGCCCGCGCCGGGTGAGGTCAAGCGCGGCATCCTCGATTCGTACACGAAGGAGCACTCGGCCGAGTACCAGGCGCAGGCGTGGATCGACCTGGCCCGCAAGCTTCACGAGGGCCGCCCTGAGCTGGCCGACCCTACGCGTATCGAGAGTGTCGTGCTGCACACGAGCCACCACACGCACTACGTGATCGGCTCGGGGGCGAACGACCCGCAGAAGTACGACCCCACGGCCTCCCGCGAGACCCTCGACCACTCGATCCCGTACATCTTCGCCGTCGCGCTCCAGGACGGCGGATGGCACCACGTCGATTCGTACACCCCCGAGCGCGCACAGCGCCCCGACACCGTGGCGCTGTGGCAGAAGATCACGACCGCCGAGGACGCCGAGTGGACCCGCCGCTACCACTCCGAGGATCCGAACGAGAAGGCATTCGGGGGTCGCGTCGTGATCACCCTCACGGATGGCACGGTCATCGAGGACGAGATCGCGGTGGCTGACGCGCATCCGCTCGGCGCTCGACCCTTCGCGCGGTCAGATTACGTGCGCAAGTTCCGCCTGCTCGCCGAGCCCGTGCTCGAGCCGGCCGAGATCGAGCGGTTCCTTTCGCTGGCCGAGCGGCTGCCCGAACTCACCGCCGATGAGGTTCGGGAGCTCACGTTCGTCGCGAAGCGCGGTGTGCTCGAGGCGGCGCCGGCGCCGAGGGGCCTCTTCTGATGCTGTACGCCACGACCCCGGCCGCCGAAAAGCGCCGCCTGTTCCGCGAGCGCCTCGCCACGGGCGAACTGCTGCGGTTCCCGGGCGCGTTCAACCCCCTGAGTGCTCGGCTCATCGAGCGCAAGGGCTTCGAGGGCGTCTACATCTCGGGCGCGGTGCTCGCGGCCGACCTTGGCCTTCCCGACATCGGCCTCACGACCCTCACCGAGGTCGCCGGGCGCGGACAGCAGATCGCCCGGATGACCGAGCTGCCCGCGATCATCGACGCCGACACGGGCTTCGGCGAGCCCATGAACGTCGCGCGCACGATCCAGACCCTCGAGGACGCGGGCCTGGCGGGGGCCCACATCGAAGACCAGATCAACCCGAAGCGGTGCGGGCACCTCGACGGCAAGGCCGTGGTTGACGAGAACACCGCGATCAAGCGGATCCGCGCCGCGGTCGACGGCCGCCGCGACCCGAACTTCCTCGTGATGGCCCGCACAGACATCCGTGCTGTTGAGGGAATGGATGCCGCGACGGACCGCGCCCGTGCGCTCGTGGATGCCGGGGCCGACGCGATCTTCCCCGAGGCCATGCGCACGCTCGAGGAGTTCGCCGCGATGCGCGCCGCGGTCGACGTGCCGATCCTGGCCAACATGACCGAGTTCGGCAAGAGCGAGCTGTTCACGGCGGATCAGCTGCGCGATGTGGGCGTGAACATCGTGATCTGGCCCGTCTCTCTGCTGCGGATCGCGATGGGTGCTGCCGGGCGAGCCCTGGACACACTCGACACCGAGGGGCATCTCACGGGCAAGCTGGATGAGATGCAGCATCGCGCAGACCTGTACGACCTGATCGACTACGAGCAGTACAACCGCTTCGACACCAGCGTCTTCAACTTCACCATTGCGAAGGAGTGACCATGACCGACATCGAGATCAAGAAGGGCCTGGCGGGAGTCACGGTCGATTACACCGCCGTCAGCAAGGTCAATCCCGAGACGAACTCTCTGCTCTACCGCGGCTACCCCGTGCAGGAGCTGGCGGCGACCCAGCCGTTCGAGGCCGTCGCCTACCTGCTGTGGCACGGAGAGTTGCCGGATGCCGAGCAACTGGCCGAGTTCGAGGCATCCGAGCGCGCGCAGCGATCCCTCGACGACAACGTGAAGCAGACGATCGACCTGCTGCCGCTCGACGCGCACCCGATGGATGTCGTGCGCTCCGCCGTATCTGTGCTCGGAGCGTCGGCAGCGGATGTCTCGGACAACTCACCCGCCGCGGACCTCGCCAAGGCGAAGCTGCTGTTCGCGAAGATCCCGGCCATGGTCGCCTATGACCAGCGCCGTCGCCGCGGGCAGGATGCGACCCCGCCGCGGGCGGATCTGGACTACTCGCGCAACTTCCTCTGGATGACTTTCGGCGAAGAGCCCGACGAGGCCGTCGCCCAGGCATTCAACGTCTCGATGATCCTGTACGCCGAGCACTCCTTCAACGCCTCGACGTTCACGGCCCGCGTCATCACGAGCACCACGGCGGACCTGTACTCAGCCGTTGTGGGGGCGATCGGGGCACTCAAAGGCGCACTGCACGGTGGCGCGAACGAGGCTGTCATGCACATCTTCGACGAGATCGGCACCGCCTCGAACGTCGTGCCGTGGCTCGATGACGCCCTCGAGAACAAGAAGAAGATCATGGGCTTCGGGCATCGGGTGTACAAGCGCGGCGACTCGCGCGTACCCACGATGAAGGCCTCGCTGGATGAGCTCGTCGAGCACTACGGCGCCCGCGATCTCGCCGATCTGTACGCGGCGCTCGAGGCTGAGTTCGTCGGCCGCAAGGGGATCTATCCCAACCTCGACTACCCGTCGGGCCCGGCATACCACCTGATGGGCTTCGACACCCTGACCTTCACGCCGCTGTTCGTCGCCGCGCGGGTGACCGGATGGACCGCGCACATCATGGAGCAGACGGCGTCGAACGCCCTCATCCGCCCGCTGTCGGAGTACATCGGACCCGATGAGAGGCACGTCCCGGGCAGCTGAGGCTCGACACCCCGACGAACGGACGCGGCCCCCCACCCGAAGGTGAGGGGCCGCGTCCGTCGCTTGTGCGGGGTCAGTCCTGTAGCTGGTTCCGCCGGCGCATGGCGTACAGTGCACCGCCCGCGACGAGCAGCATCGTGGCCCCCAGGGCGAGGCCCATCGGCAGCTCCGATCCGGTCGTGCTCAGCTGGCCCGCACGGACCACCGTGACGCCGATCCGCAGCGGCTCGAGGCCCTCCGATGTGATGACCAGCGTGTGCGCACCGAGAGCGAAGTTCGCGGGGATGGCCACCGAGAACGCGATGCGCCCCGAAGCATCCGCCGGCGGGATACCCGTCACGACGATCGGATCGCTGAAGAGCGTCGCTCCGACGACCTGGCCGGGCTTCAGCCCCGTCAGGACGACGTTCAGCGTGCCGCCCTGCTCGACGTTGCCCGAGCCGACGTTCACGGTCGCCCACATGTCGTTCGTGGGGGTCGTGGGCGTGGGGCTCGGCGTCGCCGTCCCGACGACCGCGCGGCCGAGCGGTGCCGGATCGACGGTCTCGAACTCCTCGAAGTACGCCACGGATGCCGACAGGTCGACCTGCCCGGTGTCCGTCCGCTCCGTGCCCTGGGCGAAGGTGACGAAGTTGTCGCCACCCGCCGCGAGGAACGAGTTGGTCACGATCGTGACCTCGTCGCCGGGCTCGACCGCGGAGCCGTTCAGGCTCATCGACAGGATGCGCGAGCCGGATGCCGCGGCCGCGTCGTACGTGTACGTGAAGCCCTCCGAGATGCCGAGGTGCAGCTTCGGTCGCGAAGAGCTGACGGGCTGCCACTGCTCCTCGAGCACCTGCATCAGCTGCGCGCCGGTGAGCGTCATCGTGACCAGCGTGTTGGCGAACGGCTGGACGTTGGCGACGTCGCGGTATGTCATCGTGCCGTCCTCGCCGTACAGCAGGTCGGCGCGGAGCCCTCCGGGGTTCATCAGGCCGATGACCGCAGGCTCGCCCGCGTAGTCATCGTTCGACGTCGCCCAGAGGTACATGTCGGCGACCAGGTTGCCGAGCGTCGACTCGACGCCGCGGTCATCGCCCGGGGGCGTTCCGCCGCGCACGATGTCGGCGCTGATGGCGCCCACCTCGACCGCGCCCGCTTCCTCGGCGGCAGCCGAGGCTTCGTCGACGATCTCCTGCACGGTCGGGTCGGCCGGGTAGTGCGGGAGCTCGTCGTCGCCGACCAGCGGCACGAGCGAGCCCGCGATCGACACGAGCTCCTTCGATTCGGTGTCCACCGAGATGTCGAGCTTGCCGAGCGTCGTGCCGTACTGGTGGGCCTGGATCACCGGACGCTCCGTCCCGACGACGCCCTCGACGGGTACCTCGCAGACGTAGGACTGGTGGGTGTGGCCCGAGACTATGGCGTCGATCTCGACCGAGGCGCCGTTCACGAGGGCTGCGTAGTCCGAGTCGCCCGAGGCGATCGTCGTGCAATCCTCGGTCGGTGCGCCGTCGTGCGTGAGCAGGACGATGACATCCGCCGCCTCCGCTTCGGTGATGTCCGCAGCGACGCGGTTGGCCGCCTCGAGCTGGTCACCGAATTCGATGTCGGCGATGCCCGTGGGTGTGACCATTCCGGCCGTGTCGGGGGTGACGGTGCCGATGAAGGCAACCCGCACTCCGTCGATGTCCTCGACGACGTACTCCTGCAGGGCGGGGGTCTCGGTGCCCTTCAGGTAGACGTTCGCGCCGAGGCCGAACTGTCCGCCGCCGAAGCGGGGCAGCACGCGGTCGGTCAGGTCGTCGAAGCCGGCGTCGAACTCGTGGTTGCCGACGGCGCTCACATCGAGGCCGGCGGCGACGAGTGCGTCGATCGTCTGGTTGTCCTGCTGGATGAACGACGTGAACGTCGAGGCGCCGATGTTGTCGCCCGCCGACACGAAGAGCGTGTTGGGGTTAGCGGTCTCGAACGAGTCCACGGCGCCCGCGAGCACGGCGGCGCCGGCCTCGCCGTTGCCGAAGTTGGCTTCGAGGCGGCCGTGGAAGTCGTTGATCGTCAGGACCTGGATGTCGGTTGTCTCCGGGGCCAGTGCGTCATCGATTGCGAAGAGCGTCGTCGTTCCCGAGACCTCGTTGCCGACGGCGAGCATCGGCTCACCGGTGGGGGAGGCGTCCGCCGAAATGAACGTGATGCCCTCGGGGCCGAGGTCGCCGGCCGCGGACAGGACGGACGAGGGGTCGTCAGCGTCTTCGACCGAGACCGAGAAGTCGCGGTTGTTGATGTAGGTGACGAACTCGGATGCCGCGGGCGAGGTGACGTCGTAGACGGCGATGCCGCCCACCCGCTCGAAGCCGATGAACGCGTACGTGCGTCCGCTCAGCTCACCGATCACGACGCTTTCCGGCTCGGGGCCCTTGTCGTCGGAGCGACCCTCGAGGTTCGACTCGGAGTGGTTCGAGTTGAAGTACTCCGGCGCCGCGGCGTGCGTGATCTCTTCGAAGTCCGAACCGGAGTCGAAGACCTGCTCGCCGGACGTGGTCCAGATCGAGAAGGAGCGCGCCCCGAAGGAGTAGAGCTCTTCGTAGCAGGTGGCGTCCGCATTCAGCCCATCGGCAGTGGTCACGTTCAGGCGGCCGAGGTCGGCGTCGCCGGTCATGTCGGCGAGCGGGCTGGACTCGCAGATGGGAAGGAGCCCATCGTCACCCAGGTCCTTCACGCGTGCACCCTCGACATAGTCGCCCCACTCGCGGGCGTCTCCCTCGTTGGCGGTGACCAGGTAGGTCTGGCCACCCGCGCTGTACGAGGCCATGCCGTCGGGCATGTAGATGCCGTTGAGCCCATCGAAGGTGCGCAGGTTGAAGGTGGGGGCATCCCGGGGGTCGCGGTCGCTCGCGTCCAGCGCGTTCTCTGCGAGCCCGTGGTCCTTGAATCCGAGTGGCCACAGCGCCGTGACGGTCGCGGACACGAGGTCGATCTCGGCGATCGCGTTCGCCTCCTGCAGAGCCGCGTAGGCGGTCGTTCCATCGGTGACGATGTACTCCGGCTCGAGGTTGCGCGAGACCGGGAAGTCAGCCCCGACGGTGGGGCCGAACACGCGCACGCCGTCGGGCAGGTTCTCGCCCTCGAAGGCATGGAAGTCCGCGATGCGAACGGCGCCCTGGTCGGGCGCGGCGACCGTGCCGAGTGCGGGCAGCGCGACGACGCCGATCGACCCTTCGGGGTCGTTCGTGAAGTCGTCAGAGGGCTCACCCTCGTTCGCCACGACGGCGTAGGCGCCGTCGGCCGTAACGGTCACCATGTCGGGCAGCGCCCCGACGGCGACACTGCCCAGAATGGTAGGCGCATCTGCGTTTGCGTCGAAGAAGACGAGGGTTCCGGCATCGGTCTTCGTCTCGTTCTCGAAGGCGACGACGCCCAGGCCGTCCTCGCGGACCGTGACCGAGTTCGCAACGCCGGCGCTCTCGATCGCGTACAGCTTGGCGATGGCCGTCGGATCCGAGTAGTCGAGCACGTCGACGGCGCCGGCCTGCGCGTTGACCACGAACAGGCGGTCGCCGTGCGCGGCGACGATTTCTGCGGCGGAGGCGTCGAAGACGCCGGTCTCGAAGGTACCCACCGGAGAAAGCGACAGTGCGGCGCCCTCCGAGGAGTATGTGATCGGGTCGGCGACGATCGCCGCGGTGGCCGGCGACGGAGCCGGCGCAACGATCAGGGTGGCGGCCGCTATCGCTGCGGCGGCGGGGAACGCGACGAAGCGAGCGCGTCGCGGTCGGGATGTCAGGCTAGGCATGGAGTCCTTTGGGTCGGCATCTCGTGCGGGCGGATCGCCCACGCTCCTGCCTAACGAGGTGTGGTGTCGCACGGATGACCGGTGGTGTCGTGCCGGTGAACGGAGCGCGAACCCCGTACGAAGACCGGCGGGGCGCCCGGGCGACAGGCCTTGCCGCACCCGGCGAATAGACTCGAGCGGAAGGAGTGGGCCCCATGAAGACGCCGCTGCCGTTCACCCGCACGGCATGGCCGGGGGTCGCGGCGTCGAATCGGGACGCCCCGAAACCGGCGCCTCGATCGCAGGCGCATCGCATTCGGGGCCTGACACGCGGCCAGTGGCTCGCCGCCGTTGTGATCGGCGGGGCCGCGATCCTCTTCGCGACCGGCATGGTCATCGCGCTGACCCGCTGGGTCGTGAGCCTCGACGAGGTCCGTGCGTTCCTCATGACATACCCCGGCATGTACACGCCCCCGATCGCCGTGGCGCCGGGCTTCCCCGCGTGGGTGCAGTGGCAGCACTTCTTCAACGTCTTCCTCATGGTGCTGATCATCCGTACGGGGTGGCAGGTACGCACGGAGAAGCGACCGGCCGCGTTTTGGTCACCGCGTTCGAACAAGAAGCGCCGCATCAGTCTGAACCTGTGGTTTCACAACGCACTCGACCTGCTCTGGTTCGCAAATGGCGTGATATTCGTTGTGCTGCTCTTTGTCACAGGGCACTGGGTGAGGCTGGTCCCGACCAGCATCGAGGTGTTTCCGAACGCGGTGTCGGCGGGGCTGCAGTACGTGTCGCTGAACTGGCCGACCGAGAGTGGCTGGGCCAACTACAACAGCCTGCAGCAGTTGGCGTACTTCACGACGGTGTTCATCGCGGCGCCGCTCGCCGCGATTACGGGAGTGCGGATGTCGGGGGTCTGGCCGAAGAATGCCGCCCGACTGAACCGGGCGTTCCCGATCGAGTGGGCGCGGGCCCTGCACTTCCCGGTGATGCTGTACTTCGTGGTGTTCATCATCGTTCACGTCACCCTCGTGTTCGCGACGGGGACGTTGCGCAACCTGAACCACATGTACGCCGGAAACGACGGCCTCGGCTGGACGGGCTTCTGGATCTTCTCTGCCTCGACGGCCGTGATCGTCGCCGCGTGGATCGCCGCGCGCCCGGTGGTGCTGGTGCCTATCGCGCGCCTGTTCGGCACGGTCAAGACCCGCTGACGCCGCCCGTCGCCCGACGGCGGCTATGACGGCCAAACACCTCTTTCGCGACGAGACACCTCCAGCCACAGGGTGTTTGGCCGCAGGATGGGTGTTTCGGCGACGTAGCGGGCGGCGGGCGGGCGGGAACGCGGGCCGGACCCGGGGGATATCCCCCTGTGGAGTTTCCGGATGCCTCGGGCGCGCGCCAATAGGGCCCAGGCCTACCGTGGAGCCATGTCCAGCACAGTCCTGACCGAACCCCGCGTGCGGTCGCCCCTCGCCTCCCCGGGACGCATCTCGCTCTCGGCCCTCCACCTCGTCGCCCTCGGCCTGGTGGGCCCGATCGTCTTCACGATCCTCATCACCCTGCTGAGCGTCGGCCTGAGCCTCGTCCTCGTGGTCGGGATCGGCCTGATCTTCCTGATCGCGTTCGTCTATTCGCTCTTCGCGATCGGATGGCTCGAGACGGCGCGCATCGACGGGCTCTACAACTTCGGGCTCCCGGTGCGGCGCGCCCGGCGCAGTCCCAAGTCCGGTTTCGGCGGCTTCCTGCACACGATCTGGCTCCAGTTCATCGATCCCGGGATGTGGCGCGGGGTCGCGAACTTCGCGATCGCGTCGGTGCTGGGAATGATCGTCCTGGGGTTTCTGGGTCTTCTGACCTCGGGCATCGTGCTCTCCTTCGCCCCGATCTTCGCCGATGCTGGCACGGTTCCGCTCGGCAATACGGGGCTCGATGTCGCGACCGCGTGGGCCGTACCCGCGGGCGTCATCGCGGCGATCTTCTCGCTCGCGGCGATCATCGGGCTCGCCATCCTGCAGGGTGTGATCGCCCGCGCCGTCCTGGTTCCCTCCCGCGAGGCGCAGCTCGCCGAAGCGGCGCGCGCCTCTAACGTGCAGCGCGCCGGTGCCGTGCGCTCGGCCGAGGTCGAGCGGACGCGCATCGAGCGCGATCTGCACGACGGGGTTCAGCCCCGACTCGTCTCGGTCGGCATGACGCTGGGTCTTGCCCAGCAGAAGGTGGATGACGATCCGGCCGCCGCCAAGGCGCTCATCGCCGAGGCGCACACCTCCACCAAGGCCGCGATCACCGAACTCCGTCAGCTCGCCCGGGGAATCCACGCATCCGTGCTCGATGACCGCGGACTCGACGCCGCGCTGTCGGCGCTCGCCTCGCGATCGCACATCCCCGTCGTGCTCGACGTTCGCCTGACCGCGCGGTGCAGCAAGGCGGCCGAGGCGGCCGCCTACTTCGTCATCGCCGAGTCGCTCACCAACGCCGCCAAGCACTCGCGGGCGAGCGAGGTGCGGGTCCTCGTCCGAGAACGCGAGGGCGGCATGCTGTGGGCCCGCGTCGAAGACAACGGCATCGGCGGTGCGCACGTCACCCCCGGCGGCGGCATCGACGGCATCTCGCAGCGCGTGATCGGGGCGGGCGGTTCGTTCCGCCTCGACAGCCCGGTCGGTGGACCGACGACCGTAGAGGTGAGTGTGCCGTGCGCATCCTGATCTGCGAGGACTCGGTCCTGCTACGCGAGGGGCTCGTGCGCCTACTCGAGGACGCCGGTCACACCGTGGTCGCTGCCCTTCCCGAGGCGTCGGAGCTGGACGCGCGGGTGGCGGCGGATGCGCCGGAGCTCTGCATCCTGGACGTCCGGCTGCCCCCGACCTTCACCGACGAGGGTATCCGTGCCGCTCTGCGCCTGCGCGCGGCACACCCCGATCTACCGGTGCTCGTGCTCTCGCAGTACGTCGAGGAGCGGTACGCGACCGACCTGATCGCCGGTGAGGGCGGGGCGTTGGGGTACCTGCTGAAGGACCGCGTGGCCGATGTCACCGAGTTCCTCGAGACGGTCGCCCGGATCGGCGCTGGAGCCACAGTCTTCGACCCCGAGGTCGTCGCCCAGTTGCTCGGACGCCGTCGCCGGGACGAGAGGATGCGCCGCCTCACCGAGCGCGAGCGCTCCGTGCTCTCGCTCATCGCCGAGGGCAACTCGAACCAGGCCATCGCCCGCGCCCTGCACGTCAGCGAGGGCAGCGTCGAGAAGCACATCACGGCCGTCTTCCAGAAGCTCGATCTCGAGCAGGACGACTCCGGCAACCGGCGGGTGCTCGCAGCACTCGCACACATCGAACACGGCGGCGACGCGAACTACGGCGACGCCCCTCAGACAGGAGCACTCCGATGACCGACCAGCTCACACCCCCGGCGCCGCCCGCACCTCCCGCACCCCCGACGGGCGCGGAGGACGGCCCGGGCCCCGTGCCCGAGAACAGGCCCGGTCCAGCCTCGCAGTCCGCGAAGGTCGTCGCGATCCTCACGGCGTCGCTCGGCGGCGTCATCGCCCTCGCACTCGTGGGCGGCACCGTGATCTCGACGATCGCTGCCGCATCAGTGCGCACCGAAACACAGGCCGTCGACGCCACCGGCGTGAACGGGCTCGACGTCGACGTGTCGGCCGGATCCTTCCGCATCGACTTCGCCGACGTGGACGACGCGACGCTCGATGTGACGGGTGGATGGGCCGGCGGCGGATGGACTCTCGAGCGCGACGAGGACGAGCTCATCGTGTCGGCGCCCGACTGGTCCTTCGGTGGCGGGTGGCTCTTCGGCGGCGATGTCCGCGCGACGCTCACGCTGCCGCGCGAGCTCGAGGACACCGTGCTCGATGCGCAGTTCACCGTCGCTGCCGGCGACCTCGACGCCTCCGGTCGTTTCGGCGAACTCGAGGTCGATCTCGGCGCCGGAGAGGTGAACGTCTCGGGTGAGGCGCGCGATATCAGCGCGGACATCAGCGCGGGCCGCGCCGAACTCGACCTGTCGGGTGTGCAGTCCGCGGATCTCACGGTCAGCGCCGGCCAGCTCGACGGTCGATTCGACGGTTCGCAGCCACGACTCGTCGAGGTGAATGTCAGTGCCGGATCCCTTGACCTGGCCCTGCCGGACGGTGACTACGACGTCACGTCCAACGTGTCTGCCGGCCAGCTCGACAATCGGCTCGATACGTCGGCCTCGGCGTCGAACCGTATCGCGGTGGAGCTGTCAGCGGGTCAGGTCATCCTGCGCAGCGCCGACTGAGAACGCGCCGTTCGGTCGATTCGGGCTCGCTCGGTGGATCTGATCCGCAGAAGGGACCCGAATCGACCGAGTCGCGCGTGAGCCGAGGCTCAGCGGACGAAGCGGACTTCGGTGATCGTCTCGCCGAGGAAGGGCTCCTTGTGCGATGCTCCGTCGAGCGTGAAACCGTTGCGGTGGTAGAAACCGTGGGCCCGCGGGTTGTCGTCCGCGACCCAGAGGTAGACCTTCTCGTCGGCTGGGACGACGGCGTCGAACAGTCGCTGACCGATGCCCGTGCCGTGCCAGGCGGCGAGCAGGTAGATGAAGTAGAGCTCGCGCGACCGCGGGGCGTCATCGTCCCGGGCGGGACCGGCGCCGGCGAAGCCCACGATCTCGCCATTCACGAGGGCGGCGTACTGGATGTAGTCGGGGCCCTGGTTCATCCAGTGGGTCCACAACTCGGCCATGCGCCGGGCGGATACGCTCTCGAGCGCAGCGCGGCTGATGAGGTGGTCGTAGGTCTCGTGCCAGCAGGTGGCGTGGACCCGACCCAACGCCTCGGCGTCTACGTCTCGAACAGGGCGGACAACGACATCGGTCTGGAGCTCGGCTTCCATGGCGAGACTCTACGTCAGCCTCCCGCGCGGGGGAAATCGAGGTGTGCACGGGGAGGGGATACCTCCGGCTCCGGTCTACCGAGCCCCCGGCAACCTGTCGGGAGCACACAACGAATCTCGGCGGATTCGACGGCAGGGTCCGGCCATCGGTAGCGTCACGCCTCGTGAATGTGATCTGGCGCACGCTCCTCGTGATGCTCGCCGCGCGGCGTCGGCTGCGGCGCGAGGGGCTTCTTCCGCCCACGACGGTGGGACGCATCCGGCTGCGGACTCTCCCCACGGACATCGACGTCCTGCGGCACATGAACAACGGCCGGTACCTCTCGCTGTTCGACCTCGGGCGCTGGGACCTGCTCGTGCGCACGGGGCTCGCCGACGCGATGAGGGAGCACGCCTGGTACGCGGTGGTTTCGAGCGAGACGATCACCTTTCGAAAGTCGCTCGGGCTCTGGCAGCGCTTCACGCTCGAGTCGCGCCTCATCGGCCACGACGATCGGGCGATCTACCTCGAGCATCGCGCCGTCGTGGACGGCGAGATCTATGCACGCGCCATCATCCGTGCCCGGATGCTGAAGCGCTCGGGCGGTTCGCTCGGCCACGAGGAGCTGTTCGCGGCGGTCGGGCGTCCCGAGGGATTGCCCGAGGTGCCGGACTGGGTGCACGAGTGGGCCGCGGCATCCACCCTGCCCTCGCCCCGATCGGCGGCGCCGAGCGACTGGTCCTGACCCACCGCTCCTGACGGCGCGCGCAGATCGACGCGCCGAGGTGAGCCCGGCCCGCTCGAGGCCTCGGACGTAGTCTGAGGAAATGCCGCAGCCCGAGCCGAACGACGCCTCGTCCGAGCGGACGAATGCACGCGAGGAAGAGGCCGTGCGCCTCGCCGAGAAGTGGGTCGCCGAGTCCGCCGAGGGTGCTGTCGACCCCGCGGCGCGTCGCCTGGCCGGGATCCTCGGTGACCGAAACGGATTGCCCTTCACCGTGGGGTTCGTCGACGGGGTCATGCGTCCCGAGAGCTTGGTGGCCGCAGCGTCCCACCTCCACCGTGTCGCCCCGCTCGTCCCCGAGTTTCTGCCCTGGTATCTCCGAGCGGCGGTGCGACTCGGTGGCCAGGTGGCGCCCGCCCTGCCGAGCCCCGTCGTGCCGATCGCGAGGCGCGTGCTGCGCGAGATGGTGGGGCACCTGGTCGTCGACGCACGTCCCGCCAAGCTCGGCCCGGCGATCGAGCGGCTGCGCGCCGACGGGTCGCGTCTGAACCTCAACCTGCTGGGCGAGGCGGTTCTGGGTGAGACCGAGGCGCGGCGGCGGCTTGACGGCATCCATGAACTGATCCTCCGCCCGGACGTCGATTACGTGTCGGTCAAGGTCTCGGCGATCGTGTCCTCCGTGTCGATGTGGGCGTTCGACGACACCGTCGAGCGAGTCGTGGAGCGCCTGCTTCCGCTCTACCTCAGCGCGGCAGGGGACGGCACGTTCATCAATCTCGATATGGAGGAGTACCGCGACCTCGACCTGACGATCGCGGTGTTCACCCGCCTGCTCGAGGACCCGCGCCTGGCCTCGCTCGAGGCGGGCATCGTGTTGCAGGCCTACCTGCCGGATGCCCTCCCCGCGCTGCGCGAACTGACAGCATGGGCTCGCGTCCGGGTCGCGTCGGGAGGTGCACGCATCAAGGTACGCCTGGTGAAGGGTGCCAACCTCGCCATGGAGCGGGTGGATGCCGTGATGCACGGCTGGACGCTGGCGACCTACGACAGCAAGCTCGATACCGACGCCAACTATCTGCGCTGCCTGGACGAGGCTCTGCGCCCCGAAGCGACGGCCGCCGTGCGGTTGGGAATCGCCGGACACAACCTGTTCGACATCGCCTACGCCTGGCTGCTCGCCGGCGAGCGCGGCGTGCGGGAAGACGTCGACGTCGAGATGCTGTTGGGAATGGCGCAGGCGCAGGTCGCCGCCGTCGAGCGCGAGGTGGGACGGGTTCTGCTCTACGTCCCCGTCGTCCGGCCTGACGAATTCGATGTCGCGATCAGCTACCTCGTTCGTCGCTTGGAAGAGAGCGCGTCGAGCGAGAACTTCCTGTCCGCCGCCTTCGACCTTCATCACGACCCGGCCCTGTGGCAGCGGGAACGCGCGCGCTTCGGATCGTCCATCGCCCGTGCATCCGAGGCCTCCCTGCCGACAGGCCCGCGCCGTCGTCCCCGGGCCGCCGTCGTCACGCGCGAACCCTCCGTTGCCGGTGATCTGGACCTGGACGAAACGCTGCCGGCCATCCGTCGCCCCGCGCCCTCGGAGCCCGATGCGGGACTCACGCAGGTCGTGCTGGGCATCGCCGAGGGAGCCAACGCGGGCACGCTCGGCGAGATCGACGCCCCCGCGCCGTCGCCCTTCCGGTTCAGCGACGACCTCGTCGAGACCGCGGTCTACGCGCCGCGGGAAAAGGACGCGGATGCCGCAGCTCTCGGCCCCTCGAACGCCCGGTTCTCTAACGCCCGCGACTCCGACCCGTCACTGCCCGAGACACGTCTGTGGGCGGGCGACATCCTGGCCCGCGTGCCCGGCTCCGAGGCCGGAATCCGCACGATCCTCGCCGCCCGTGTCGACTCCGAGTCGCGGCTCGACGATCTCGTTTCTCGGACGCGCGAGGCGGGCGGCGCCTGGGGTTCGCGTTCCGCCGCTGAGCGTGCCGCGGTTCTGGTGCGTGCTGCATCCGTTCTCGAAGCCCGTCGCGGGGACCTGATCGAGGTCGCCGCATCGGAGACGGGGAAGGTGTTCGCGGAGGCGGACGTCGAGGTCAGTGAGGCCGTCGACTTCGCCCGCTACTACGCCGCCACCGCACGCGAGCTCGACGCCGTCAGCGGCGCCGTTTTTGTACCCGCGCGGTTGACCCTGGTCGCACCGCCCTGGAATTTTCCGCTCGCGATCCCCGCCGGTGGTGTGCTCGCGGCGCTCGCCGCCGGATCCGCGGTCGTGTTCAAGCCCGCGCCCCAGGCGCGGCGCTGCGCGGCCGTGCTCGCCGACGCCCTGTGGGACGCCGGGGTTCCCCGTGACGTGCTCGCCCTCGTGGATATCGAGGAGGGCGAACTCGGACGGCAACTCGTCACACACGAGGGCGTCGATCGGGTCATCCTCACGGGTTCGTGGGAGACGGCGGCGCTCTTCCGCTCATGGCGCCCCGATCTGCCCCTGCTCGCGGAGACGAGCGGCAAGAACGCGATGATCATCACGTCGACCGCGGATCTGGATCTCGCGGCACGCGACCTGGTGCGAAGCGCGTTCGGGCACGCCGGACAGAAATGCTCGGCGGCGAGCCTCGCGATCCTCGTCGGCCCGGTCGCGCGGTCTCGCCGGTTCGCCCGCCAGCTCGTCGATGCGACCGCGTCGCTGCGGATCGGGATGCCCGAGGATCCGCGCTCCGATGTCGGACCCCTCATCGAGCCCCCGACGGGCAAGCTCGACTGGGCGCTGACGACACTCGACGACGGCGAGCGCTGGCTCGTGAAGCCACGGCCGCTGGATGCCCAACGGCGGCTCTGGACCCCCGGCATCCGCACCGGTGTGGAACCGGGTTCGCGCTTTCATCGTGAGGAGTTCTTCGGCCCGGTTCTCGGAATCATGCGTGCCGGTTCGCTCGAGCAGGCCATCGAGTTGCAGAACGCCGTCGACTACGGGCTGACCGCCGGGCTCTACACGCAGGACCCGGCCGACCTGCAGCGGTGGCTCGAGAGTGTCGAAGCCGGCAACCTGTACGTCAATCGCGGGATCACGGGCGCGATCGTGCGGCGCCAGCCGTTCGGTGGCTGGAAACGTTCGTCGGTCGGCGCCGGAACTAAGGCCGGTGGGCCGAACTACCTGGTGGGCCTCGGCTCGTGGCGACCCTCGGCGGGCGGTGCGCGCTCGACGTCGCTGCACCTGCGCGGGTTGGACTCGCGCCTGACCGCGATCATCGAGGCGGCTCAGGCCACGCTCGATTACGAGGCCTTCGAGTGGGTGCGCCGCGCAGCCCTGTCGGACGCCATCTCGTGGGATCGCGAGTTCGGGCAGGTGCGCGATGTCTCGCGCCTCGGCGTCGAGCGCAACCTCTTCCGATACCGCCCCGTCCCCGTCGCCGTACGCGCGGCGGGAGACGCCGACTGGCGTGCCGTGCTGCGCGTGGTGCTCGCCGGCGTTCGTGCTCGGTCGCGCTTCTCGCTGAGCGCGCCGGTTGCGCTCCCGCCCGCGGTTCGACGCGTCCTGTCCGAGCTGGACGTGGAGGTGCGCGTCGAAACCGATGAGCAGTGGATCGAGAGGATGGCGAAGCGCGCGGCCGAGGTCGTGGCGGCGTCCCTGCTCTCGGCGGGCGCGGACGACGTGGCTGTCACCCCCGAGCCGCGTGCGCGTCTGGTCGGGTCGCCGGGGGCCGTCGCGTCCCTGCGCGCGGCCCTCGCGGAAGCCACGGGCGGCCACCCCGACCTGGCCGTGTACGCCGACGAAGTGACGACCGCGGCCCGGATCGAACTGCTGCCGTTCCTGCGTGAGCAGTCGATCTCGATCACGGCCCATCGCTTCGGCACGCCCGACCCGTGGAGCGAATCCGTCATCTAGAGGTATTCGTCTTCCGAGAAGACCCGAGATAAAGAATTTATCTATCTGGACCTTGCCGCGGTCGCCCGCGACTATGGCTGTGGGGGGATGAGTAACGCCGTCCGGATTCGGGCTCGACGGCGGGTCTCTCTCGCTGAGTGATCAGCGACCCCGGTCGCCCGCAATCTGAGTCGGGCGGCCGGGGGACGCCTCACGTTCGAGAGGTCTCGCGCGTGCTGTCCTCGAGGGGAACGGTGAAGCCCTCGATCATGCCGAGGATGCTTATCCCGAACAGCGTCCACTCGCCGCTCGGTATGTCGGCGCCGTCGGGGACGTCGTACATCGGATGGTTCAAACCCTCCGCCGCGCGAATCGCAAAGCCCTCGCCGAGCGCCGCCATCGCTTCCGTGAAATCGACGATCGTCATGGGCTCACGCATCCGGCGCTCGTATCGCTGAAGCAGAGCGCCGTAGAGCGCGGCGAATGCATCGATCGACTCGCGATGCCGCACGGCGCTCGCCGCGCGAAGCTCGGGCCACGCTCCCGCGGCGGTTCGGAGCGCAAGCGCTGTGATGAACGCATGGGAGTCGCGGGACTCGGGCTCGAGGTGGAACTTCGAGGAGTAGGTGACCTGGTCGAGCGCCGCCGCGCGCACCACTTCCACGAGCGGACCGTTCGCGGCCAGGATGTCTTGGATCGCGATCATCGCACTCGTGACCGGCGGGGCGAATCGCACGCCCACCATGGCGACGGCGAGATCGCGATGGAAGTCGTCCTGATCGGCCCAGATCCGGTACGCCGCGCCTGTTGTCAGGCCCACGGAGCGGAGTACCTCTTGCAGTCGGACGTGCTGCACGCCGGCGGTGACCCCTCGTTCGAGCAGCAGATGGATGGCTGCTTCGAGGATGAGTGTCCGAGTTTCGTCGGCGGAACGGCGCGGCATGCCCATAGCCTGGCAGGATTCCGGGGCGGTTTCCGTCTCACTTCGACGCATGTCAAGAATAGTTGACATGCGTCGCGCGGTCGCAGTACCGTAGCGATGTCAATAATTCTAGACATCGGAGCGATCGTGGTCTACGAAGAACGCAATACCTGGGTCGGGCTCATCGTCAGCGTGGTCGGTGTGGGCGTCTATGTGCTGCTCGTGCTGCAGCAGGCCGGCGACGGTCCGCTGACCGACGTCGTCTGGTGGCCGATCATGCTGTGGACGATCGTCGGAAGCATCGTCGCCTCCATCGTGATCAGCATCCTGTGGGGGATCCTTGCCGGTATGCGCGATCGCGACGGCGTCGGAAAGTCCGATCAGCGCGACCGGGACATCGCCCACATGGGCGGCCGCGTCGGACAGGCGTTCATGGTGATCGCGGGACTCGGCGTGATCGTGCAGAGCGCTCTCCAGGTGGATTGGTTCTGGATCGCGAACACGATGTTCGCGGGATTCGCCCTCTCGGCGTTCGTCGGGGGAATCGCGAGCGTCGTCGCCTATCGGCGCGGGCTCGTCTGATGGTCAAACCCACGCGGGTGACCAACTCGATCCGCACCATCCGTGAGAGGGCCGGTCTCACGCAGGCCGAGCTCGCCGCCCGGATCGGGGTGACGCGACAGACCCTCATCGCGATCGAACAGGGCAAGTACTCACCGAGCCTCGAACTCGCGTTCCAGATCGCGCGCGTCTTCGCCGTCGGGCTCGACGACATTTTCCAGTACCCCGCCGACCACTCTGCGAAGGACACTTCATGATGGATGCATCGGTCCCCGAAGCGATGACGGCTTGGCGTCAGACGGCCTACGGTGGCCCCGAGACCGTGCAGTCCGCGCGTATCCCGGTGCCCCGTCCAGGCGCGGGCGAGGTTCTCGTGCGCGTTCGGGCGACGGCCCTGCATGCGGGTGACGTCCACATCATGCGCGGCGAGCCTCTGCTCGTCCGGGCCTTCTTCGGGCTGCGCGGACCGAAGGCCGTGACGCGCGGGATGGATGTCGCGGGCACGGTCGTTGCGGTCGGGCCCGGGGTGGGCGCGCTCGCTGTCGACGATGAGGTCGTCGGGGAACTGCCCGGCGGCGGGCTCGCGGAGTATGCGATCGCCCCCGTCGCGCGGGTGGTGGCTCGACCGGCGACGATCGACGCGGTCGTGGCGGCAGCGCTGCCCGTGTCCGCGGGGACGGCGTGGCAGGCGCTCGACCTCGCGGGCGATCGGGCGGGGACCGGTCGGCGCGTGCTCGTGATCGGGGCGAGCGGGGGAGTCGGCACCTACACCGTTCAGCTCGCTGCCCTCTGGGGAGCCGAGGTATGGGCGGTCTGCGGGGCTCGCAACGAGCGACTCGTCGCCGATCTCGGTGCCGTGCGGACGTTCGACTACGCGCGGGTCGACGCCGGGGCATCACCGCCCGAGTTGCCCGCGGCATCCTTCGACGCCGTCATCGACATGGTCGGCCGCGCGCCGCTGCGTGCCCTTCGCCGACTGGTCGCGCCCGGGGGTTGCGTCGTCATGGTGTCGGGCGAGGGCGGACGCGTGCTCGGCCCGATCGGACGGATCCTGCGTGCCGGGTTGCTCTCCCTCACCCCGGGTCCGCGACTCAAGCCGCTCGCCGCGACCGCCAAGCCCGACATCACCCGTCAGCTTCTGGCGCTGGTCGTCGAGGAGCGGTTGCGCCCGGTGATCGAGCGGACATACGACCTGGCAGAAGCAGGGTCGGCGCTCGCGCACGTCGACGCGGGCCATGCGGTCGGCAAGGTCGTCGTCTCGGCCGGGTGAAGGTTGTGCGACGGGAGTCATGTCCCACTTTTCCTCGCTTTCGGTCCTTCATAGCGGCAGAAAGTGGGACATCAGCTTCAGGGATGTCCCACTTTTCGGTGATTCCGCCCGCCATACCGAGCGGAAGCGGGACATGGACGCTGGGGCGGGTGATCGCGCGGAAGGCCCCCCGGGTGAGAGAATGCCCGTGGCGTGTTCGTGCCGACCTTTCCTCGCCGCCCCCGGGGGCCCGAGTCGAAGGGCCGCCGAACCTCAGGACAGCGTCCGCCGCACCTCTACCGCAGGAGCAGAGATGTCGACGCACCCCGTTTCACCCGCCCCCACCTCGTCCGCCGAGCGCGTGGCGCAGCACCGCCGGTACCTGATGTGTCGGCCCGACCACTTCACCGTGAGCTACAGCATCAACCCCTGGATGGTGCCCAGCCGCCCGACCAACACCGAGACGGCGTTGCGGCAGTGGCAGAACCTCTACGACACATACGTCGCGCTCGGCCACGAGGTCGAGCTGATCGATCCGGTGCCGGGGCTCCCCGATATGGTCTACACGGCCAACGGCGGATTCCTGATCGACGGCGTCGCGTACGGACCGAAGTTCCACTTCCCCGAGCGGGCTCCCGAGGCCGCGCACTTCAACGCCTGGTTCGCTGCCAACGGATTTCAACTCACCGAGGCCGTCGAGGTCAACGAGGGCGAGGGCGACTTCCTGCTCGTCGGTGACACGATCCTCGCCGGTACGGGATTCCGCTCGACGGGCGACAGCCACCGCGAGGTGGGCGAGGTCTTCGGACGCGAGGTCGTGAGCCTGACCCTGACCGACCCCCGGTTCTACCACCTCGACACCGCGATCGCCGTGCTCGACCCCGTGCATGGTGCCGATCACGGGGGACCCGACCACGCAAACATCGCCTACCTGCCCCAGGCCTTCGACGACGCGAGCCAGGCGATTCTCGCCGAGCGCTACCCCGACGCCATCCGCGTCTCGGAGGCCGACGGTGACGTCTTCGGCCTGAACTCGGCGAGCGATGGGCTGAACGTCCTGATCTCGCCCCGCGCGACGGGCTTCGAGGCGCAGCTGCGCGAGCGGGGTTACAACCCGATCCTGATCGATCTGTCCGAACTGCTGCTCGGCGGCGGCGGCATCAAGTGCTGCACGCTGGAACTGCGCGCTGCGAGCGGGGAACTGCGGGGACGCGCATCATGACGAATCTCGATACCGCCAGCATCCGCGTCGTCGCGCTCGAAGACGAACACCTCGCCCACAACTACCACCCGCTGCCCGTCGTCATCGCGCGGGGCGAGGGCGCATGGGTGACGGATGTCGAGGGGAAGCGATACCTGGACCTGCTGTCGGCCTACTCGGCGCTGAACTTCGGCCACGGGCATCCAGCCATCCTCGAGGCCGCCCACGAGCAGCTCGATCGCCTGACGCTGACCAGCCGGGCGTATCACAACGATCGCCTCGGCCCATTCGCCGCGGCACTTGCCGAGCTCGCGGGCAAAGACATGGTGCTGCCCATGAACACGGGCGCCGAGGCCGTCGAGACCGGCATCAAGGTCGCCCGCGCCTGGGGGTATCGGGTGAAGGGCGTCGCCCCGGATGCGGCGACGATCATCGTTGCAGACGGCAACTTCCACGGCCGCACGACCACGATCGTCGGTTTCAGCGACGACCCGCAGGCGCGCGACGATTTCGGGCCGTTCGCGCCGGGATTCGTCCATGTACCGTTCGGCGATGCGTCCGCGATCGAGGCGGCGATCGACGAGAACACCGCGGCCGTGCTGATCGAGCCGATCCAGGGCGAAGCGGGAGTGATCGTGCCACCCGAGGGGTACCTCCGCGCGGTGCGCGAGATCACCGAGCGTCGCGGCGTGCTGATGATCGCGGACGAGATCCAGTCCGGACTCGGCCGGGTCGGCACGACCTTCGCCTGCGATCGCGAGGGCGTCGTGCCCGACGTGTACCTGCTGGGTAAGGCGCTGGGTGGAGGCATCCTGCCGCTGTCCGCGGTCGTCGCCAACAAGGATGTGCTGGGAGTCATCCGGCCCGGCGAGCACGGGTCGACGTTCGGCGGCAACCCGCTCGCGGCGGCCGTGGGGCTGCGGGTCGTCGAAATGCTCGCGTCGGGCGAGTTCCAGGAGCGTGCCCTCGCACTGGGCGAACACCTCGGGGGGAAGCTCGCCGAGCTGGTCGACTCGGGTGTCACGTCCGTTCGTCGGGCGGGCCTGTGGGCCGGGGTCGACATCGATCCGGCCGCAGGCACGGGACGCGAGGTAGCGGAGCGCCTGCTCGCGCGAGGTGTGCTGGTGAAAGACACGCACGGACAGACGATCCGGATGGCTCCGCCCCTGGTCGTGCGGGCCACCGAACTGGACTGGGCGGTCGAGCAGTTGCGGGTCGTGCTCGCCGGCTGACGCCTTCCGGTCCACGCTCGCCACCGACTCCGCTGATTACTCGCGAGCCCGCCGGTAATCCACCGCATGGAACGGGCCATCTCGGCGACAACCGGCGCACTCGGCGGGTCACGTCGAGGGGGGCGGCCGGAACGACCGGGCGAGACTCAGCTCACGCTGATGCTGAGCTCGTCCCAGCCCGTCGCGCCATCGGGCACGACGGGCTGCACGTCGCTCGTCTGCGTTTCGCCGTCGACGTTCGTCGCGCGGCAGCGAATCGTGTGCTCGCCGGATGTTGCGGCCCACGGCAGGCTCCACTGCACCCACGTGTCGTCCGAGATCGCGGTGGCGAGCGTCGCGTCCTGCCAGTCACCGCCATCTATCTGCACTTCTACACCCGAGATGCCGACATGCTGCTGCCACGCCACCCCCGCGATGACCGTGTCGCCGGCCGCAAGCACCGACCCGCTGCGGGGGACATCGATGCGCGACTGGAGCTTGATGGGGCCGAGTTCGGACCATCCGCGGTCGGTCCAGTACGCGGTCGCATCCGCGAAGGTCGTGACCTCCATCTCGACGACCCACTTCGTCGCGGAGACGTAGCCGTACAGGCCGGGGACCACCATGCGCACGGGGAAGCCATGCTCGGCGGGCAGGGGGTCGCCGTTCATGCCCACCGCGAGAATCGCATTGCGGTCGTCGGTCAACGCCTCGATCGGGCTGCTCGCCGTAAAGCCGTCGATCGAGCGCGAGAGCACCATGTCGGCCCCCGCCGTCGGGCGCGCGCGCTCGAGCAGCAGCCGAATCGGATAGCCGAGCCACAGGGCATTTCCGATCAGATCGCCGCCCACATCGTTCGAGACGCAGGTCAGGGTCGTGACGCTCTCTTCCAGCGGCAACGCGAGCAGCTCGCCCCACCCGATCGTGATCTCTTCTTCGACCATCCCGTGGATCCGCAGCGACCACTCGGCGGGGTCGACCTGCGGCACGATCAGCGCGGTGTCGATGCGGTAGAACTGGTCGTTCGGCGTGATGACCGGGGCGAGGCCCTCGATGTTCAGCTCGGCTCCGGGCGGCACGGGTGCCGCCGTGGTTGCGGGAGCGGGAAGACGGATGGCGTCGCGAACGACCGTCGCGGCTCTGCTCCCCGAGCGCACCACAGTGGAACCGACGGCGGCGAAGCCTCCGATCACCGCGGCCCCCACGCTCCAGACGAGGAAGCGACGTCGATCCGGATCGGCACCGTCCCGGCCGGGAATGCTGGGCGCATCCGTCGCCGTATCCGACACCGCCGCGCTCGCCGGGGTCCGCAACGGGAGCCGTCGCACGATCAGGCCGAGGGCGACCGCGGCCGTCACGGCCGAGATCACCGAGGGCAGCCACGACACCCCCGTCGCGTTCGCCCGGGTCACGGCGGCCAGAACGCCGAACGCGCCGAGAGCCAGGACGATCACGCGTCCCCAGGGCGGGCGTCGCGCTTCGAGCAGGCCCGCCACCGCGGCGACAAGCGCGAGGACGACGGCGATGCCGGTGAGGAGCGCGATCTTGTCGAGCGTGCCGAACAGGGCGATCGCCAGGTCCTTGGCCCACGGTGGGGCCAGGTCGATCATGAGCGAGCCGATGCTCGCCGTCGGGCTGGCTGTGGGCGAGATGATCGCTGCGGCCAACTCACCCAGGCCGGCCCCGAACGCGACCGCTGCGATGCCGGCCCAGCCGGCGGCGACGCGACTCGGTGCGCGCTCACTCTGCGTCATGGTGAGAGCCTACGCGCGCGCACGAGGGGGCGGGCGGGGCCGAGCAGTGCATTCGCTATGAGGCATCGCGGAGGGTGGAGCCCGCGCCGGGACCGAAACATCGCGGCAACACGGCCGGGGCTAGGCTCGGTGCATGGGTGACCTTTTCGACGGCTACGGCTCGACTCTTGCGCCGCGGAAGACAGCCGGGGGCCTTCCCGCCTATGACGAGATGTTCGGTGGGCCGGAGCATCCGGGGGCCCTCGCGGAGTCCCGGCAGGCGTATCGCGAGCTCTATCAGGCTCTGGCGCGGATGACTCAGGAAGAGCTGCGCGGGCGCACCGACTCGCTCGCGAGCTCGTATCTGGCGCAGGGTGTCACGTTCGACTTCGCGGGCGAAGAGCGGCCGTTCCCGTTGGATGCCGTCCCGCGCATCATCGACTTCGACGAGTGGTCGCATGTCGAAGCGGGAATCAAGCAGCGCGTTCGTGCGCTTGAGGCGTTCCTGGATGACGCGTACGGACGCCAGAACTGCGTCCGCGACGGCGTTATCCCGGCGCAGCTCATCGCCTCGTCGCAGTACTTCTATCGGCAGGCCCACGACATCCATGCCGCCAACGGCGTGCGCATCCAGGTGTCGGGAATCGACCTGATCCGCGACGAGCACGGCCAGATGCGGGTTCTCGAAGACAACGTCCGGGTGCCGAGTGGCGTGAGCTACGTGATCTCGAATCGTCGGGTCATGGCTCAGACGCTGCCCGAATTGTTCGTGTCGATGCGGGTCCGGCCGGTCGGCGATTACCCGAACAAGCTTCTCGCCGCGCTCCGGGCATCCGCCCCGCCCGGGATCGACGAGCCGAACGTCGTCGTGCTCACCCCGGGCGTTTACAACTCGGCGTATTTCGAGCACACGCTGCTCGCCCGGCTGATGGGTGTCGAGCTCGTCGAAGGCCGCGACCTGCTGTGCGCCGGCGGCAAGGTCTTCATGAGGACGACCCGCGGCCCGCGTCGCGTGGACGTCATCTACCGCCGCGTCGACGACGACTTCCTCGACCCCCTGCAGTTCCGCGCGGACTCCATGCTCGGCGCCCCGGGCCTGATGCTCGCCGCGCGCCTCGGCAACGTCACGATCGCGAACGCCGTGGGCAACGGTGTCGCCGACGACAAGCTGCTCTACACGTACACGCCGGACCTGATCCGGTACTACCTCTCGGAAGAGCCGATCCTGCCGATCGTCGACACGTGGCGCCTTGAAGATCCGGGCGCTCTCGAAGAGGTCCTCGATCGCCTGCCAGAGCTGGTCGTTAAGCCCGTGGACGGCTCGGGCGGCAAGGGCTTGGTCGTGGGGCCGGATGCCTCGCGCGCCGAACTCGATCAGCTCCGCAAGCGCCTCATCGCCGACCCCCGCGGCTGGATCGCGCAGCCCGTGATGATGCTGTCGACCATCCCCACGCTGGTCGAGGACGGGATGCGTCCGCGTCACGCCGACCTGCGGCCCTTCGCTGTCAACGACGGCGACGACATCTGGGTGCTGCCCGGCGGGCTGACCCGCGTGGCGCTGCCCGAGGGCGAACTCGTCGTCAACTCGAGCCAGGGCGGCGGATCGAAGGACACCTGGATCGTCGGCGGCTCCGCCCCGACCCACATCGAATATGGCCAGGGACACGGCATGGCCGGACTGGTCGCCGACCAGGCATCCACCATCACCGAGTCGATCTCGATCATCTACGCCGAGGACGGCGACGAGGAGCAGTCCGAGGTCACGCATTCGCCGCAGGATCGCCCGCGCAACCGCTCCGAACAGCAGGAACAGCAGCAGCAGAGCGGGGAGGAAGCGCCATGCTGAGCCGCATCGCCGCACTTCGACACGCGCCCTGCGGGCGCTGCTCAGTGACCGGAAAGGACGGCTCATGCTGAGCCGCATCGCCGAGAGCCTGTTCTGGATCGGCCGCTACATCGAGCGCAGTGACGGAACCGCGCGCATCCTCGACGTCCACCTGCAGCTCCTGCTCGAAGACCCCTGGATCGACGAAGAGACGGCCTGCCGCGCCATGCTCACGGTCATGGGTTCGACGGCGCCGGCAGCCGCCGAGAGCGTCCGCCGCGAAGACGTGCTTTCGCGACTCGCCGTCGACCGCATGAACCCCGCGAGCATCGCCTATTCGCTCACCGCGGCTCGGGAGAACGCCCGTCGTGCCCGCGAGATCGTCTCGACCGAGCTCTGGGAGGTTCTGAATACCACGAGCGCCCGGATGCCTCGCCGCCTGCAGACCGACAAGGTGCACGAGTTCTTCCAGTGGGTGCGCGAGCGCGCGGCCCTCGCGACCGGTATCGTCGACTCGTCGACCAGCCGAGACGAGTCGTGGCAGTTCTTCACGCTCGGGCGGAGCATCGAGCGCGCCGACATGACGGCACGTCTGCTCGCGACGCGGTCTCTGACCGAGGCGTCCGGTCCGTCGTGGACGACGATCCTGCGATCGTGCGGCGCCTACGAGGCGTATTTGCGGACGTACCGCGGCATGCCGAGTGCGAAGAACGCCGCCGAATTCCTTCTGCTCGACCGCCTGTTCCCGCGATCGATCATCTACTCCATCCAGCGTGCCGAGGACTGCATGAGCGCCATCGACCCCCGCGAAGATCGCGTCGGCCACTCCAACACGGTGCTGCGGGCGCTCGGGCAGATCCGTAACGACCTCGAATACCGGCCGATCGGTGAGATCCTCGGTGAGCTGCCGCGGCACATGGATCGGGTGCAGCGCGTCACGCGCGAGGCGTCCGAGGCGATCCGCGCCCGGTTCTTCCCGACGCAGGCGGAGCCGAGCTGGATCGGAGAGATCTCGTGAAGCGCCTGAGGATCGAGCACGCGACCGGCTTCTCATACAAGGGGGATGTCTCGGCGTCGTACAACGAGGCTCGGATGCTTCCCGGCACCACGGATAGCCAGTTCGTGCTGAGCTCGTCGCTCGATATCGAGCCCTCGACATCCGTCAACACCTACGTCGACTACTTCGGCACCCGGGTGAGCGCCTTCGACGTGCTCTCGCCCCATGCCGACCTGCAGATCACCGCTCGCAGCCTCGTCGAGGTCCGCCCGCGGCCCATCGAGCACAGTGGCATCACGTGGGAGCGGCTCGCGGTCGAGGCGGCTCGATCGATCGAAACGGTCGAGCAGCTGACCCAGACGAACCGCACGATGCCCCACCCGGATGTCGCCGAGATCGCTCGGACCATCGCCTCCCAGCACGATGACCCGGGCCGAGCGGCACACGACATCGTCGTCGCGATCGGCGACGCGGTGGAGTACATGTCCGGCGTGACCGGGGTGCACTCGACGGGCGCCGAGGCGTGGGAGGCCCGCAAGGGCGTCTGTCAGGACATGGCGCACATCGCTCTCGGGGCGCTGCGCTCCGTCGGGATCCCCGCGCGGTACGTGTCGGGATACCTGCACCCGAAGCCCGACGCTGCGGTCGGTGTCGCCGTCACGGGCGAATCTCACGCCTGGGTGGAGTGGTTCGCGGGCGAGTGGCAGGGGTTCGACCCCACCAACAACATCGAGATCGGCGACCGTCACGTGCTCGTCGGGCGTGGCCGCGACTACAACGACGTACCGCCGCTGCGCGGTGTGTACGCGGGACCGTTCAAGAGCCAGCTGTTCGTGCGCGTCACGATCACCCGCGAAGCCTGACCCGGCTGTTCGGGCCAGGCATTCCTGAGGCCCGAGACCGGGCGAGGGAGTCAGTGGTCCCGGAGGGCGCGGATCAGTTCGTCCTTTTTCTTGCCGGAGTAGCCGGACAGGCCCAGTTCCTTCGCGCGCTTCTTCAGCTCGGGGACCGTCCAGTCTTCGTACCTGCCGGACTGGCCGCCTGTGCTGCCGACGCTGGACCTGCCGGATTTGGTACCGCCGGTGGCATTGGAGATCCGTGCCGCCTTCTCTTTCGAGGCGCCATCGTCGCGCAGTGCCTCGTACATCTCCGGGTCCTTCAGGCGTGAGTCCTTTCCCTGCGGCATGACCGCCTCCTCTCGGTAAGACGGCAAACCAACCACGAGCGCGGGCGCACACGGAAGAGAGTTGACAACGCGCGGTCGTGGATATCGGCGGCGGAGGGCACGGGGCCGTTCGGCCGGGCTATGCCTGGGTCGGGTTCGCGCCGGTGACGACCGAGATCGGCCGAGTCTGATCCAGCGCCAGCGCGAAGCGGCGCGTGCGGTGGCGGTGCAGGCGGCCCGAGGCCAGCAGCCAGGTCGCCCCGATGATGAACGCCGTCAGGCCTGCGGCCGAACCGACGAGGATGGCCGCGCGCGGGCCGAGTTCGGCCGCGACCCAGCCGACGATCGGTGCGCCGATGGGTGTGCCGCCCATGATGACCGCGAGGTAGAGGGCCATGACGCGCCCGCGCAGGCTCGGTTCGGTCGTCGTCTGCACGTAGCCGTTGGCCGTCGTCAGCATCGTCACGATCGACAGGCCCACCAGGATCTGGGTCGCGGCGTACGTCCAGTACGTGGGCATCAGGACGGATGTCGCGGATGCCAGGGCGAATCCGATGGTCGCCAGCACGATGACCCGGAGGCGTGCCCGGTCGCGCCGGGCGGCGAGCAGCGCGCCGGCCACAGAACCGATCGCGAGGATCGACGAGAGAAGACCGAAGCCGTCGGCTCCCTGACCGAACTCGAGCGCCATGGTGGACGCGAAGATCGGGAAGTTCATGCCGAACGCGCCCACGAGGAAGACCATCACGAACACGACGATCAGATCGGGCCGGCCGCGCACGTAGCGGAAGCCGTCGGCGATTCGCGATCCGGTGCGCGAAACGGCGCGGGGCACGAGTTCGCCCTGGCGGATCAGCAGGAGGGCGACCACGGTCGCGAGGAAGGTGACCGCATTGACGAGGAACACCCATCCCGTGCCGACCGCGACGATCATGAGCCCCGCCACCGCGGGGCCGATCAGGCGGGCGCCGTTGAACGAAGCCGCGTTCAGGGCGACGGCATTCGAGGTGTTCTCGCGCGAGACCAGGTCGGTCACGAACGTCTGACGTGCCGGATTGTCGAAGGCCATGACGACGCCGAGCGCGAGCGCGAAGGCGTACATCAGGGGCAGGGTCATGGCGCCGGCGAGGAGTAAGACGCCCAGCGCGATGGCGAGCAGCAACAGGATGCTCTGGGTGAGCATGAGCAGCCGCCTCCGCTCGAACCGGTCGGCCACCCAGCCCGTCACGCTCACGAGCAGCAGAGGTGGTCCGAACTGCAGAGCCATCGTGATGCCGACGGCGGTGGCGTCGTTGTCGGTCAACTGTGTCAGGACGACCCAGTTCTGGGCGGTCGACTGCATCCACGCCCCGACATTGGAGACGAGTGCGCCGATGAACCAGACCCGGTAGTTGAAGATCGAAAAAGATCGGAACATCGCGCTCATCGTTCGGAGATCCGTGCCAGCAGCGCGGCGGCCTGCGCGAGTGTCTCCCGTTCCGCCGGCGTGAATTCCGAGAGGGTCGCCTCGAGCCAAGCGTCACGTAGACGCGCGGTTTCGGTGATGACATCGTGCCCGGCAGTGCTCAGGGCGATATTGACCTTGCGGCGGTCGTCCTCGTCGGGCGTGCGGGTGACGTATCCCCACTCCTCCAGGCAGTTGACCGTGCGATTCATGGATGGGGCGGACACCCGTTCGCGCTCAGCGAGTTCGCCCAACGTGTGCGGACCCTTCATGCGCAACCAGCCGAGCACAGCGATCTGTCCGTCGCTCATCGTGTCGACCGCGCGCTCCGCCCGGAGGCGGCGCGAGAAGCGCATCACGGACATGCGTAGCGCGGAGGCCTCTTCGTAGAGGCCGGGCGACGTCGTGGTGAGGTCGTCACGGGGGGCGGCGGAATCGGTGGTGGTCATTTCGATAGTTAGCCTACCTCATTACCCATGCTAACGATATCGAGGAACACCTCGAGTGACCGACGAGGGCCCCCGGTAGAGTCGGGCGCATGCCGGAGTTCATCGACGCGCACGGCGTCGCGATCGTCTATGACGTCCATCCCGCGACCACCGCCCCGCGCGCCGTCGTCCAACTGCTCCACGGAGTGGGCGAACATGCGGGTCGATACGGCACCCTGATCGCTCAGCTCACCGCCAACGGGTACATCGTGTACGCCGACGACCACCGCGGCCACGGGCGCACGGGGCTACGTCAGCACGGGGATCCCGCTCGCCTCGGCCGCCTCGGGCCCGGGGGAATGCCCGCGACCGTCGCCGCGCTCAGGCAGTTCACCGAGCTGATCCGCGCCGAGAACCCGGATCTTCCGCTCGTGCTGCTCGGCCACTCGTGGGGCTCGTTCCTCGCGCAGATCCTCGTGAACGACGACCCCGAGGCCTACGACGCCGTTGTGCTCACCGGCACTGCCCTGCGCTGGCCGGGGTCGCTCAACGCGGGCGCTCTCAACGCGCCCTGGAAGGGACCGGATGCGACGGGTCGCGAATGGTTGTCGTCGGATCCTGCGGTGGGTGCGGCGTTCGGCGAAGACCCTCTGACGACGGATCGACCGCTGCTGGCGCTGTTCGGACCGATCGATGCCGCCCGCCTGTTCGGCCGCCCCGCACGAGGGCTGCGCGACCGTCGGACGGCTGACCTGCCCGTGTTGATCATGGTGGGACGCGAGGACACGGTGGGCGGCGCCGCATCCGCTCATCGCCTGGCGCGCGCCTATCGCGACCGCAGCGGCCTCGACGACATCACCACGCTCATCTACCCCGGTGCCCGGCATGAGGTGTTCAACGAGGTTCAACAGGCCGATGTCCGTGCCGACCTGCTGGCCTGGCTCGAGAAGCGCTTTCCCTTTCGCGCCTAGTCTGGAGCCATGCACGGCGAATACAAGGTCCCAGGCGGCAAGCTCGTCGTCGTCGACCTCGAGACACGCGACGGCCTGATCTCGGACTTCCACCTGGCCGGCGACTTCTTCCTCGAGCCCGACACGGCGCTCGAAGCCATCGACTCCGCTGTGCAAGGCCTCCGCGAAACGGCGGATGTCACGGCGATCGCGGCGGCGGTACGCGCTGCTCTTCCGCCCGACACTCAGATGCTCGGTTTCACCCCGGAGTCCGTCGGCACCGCGGTGCGGCGGGCGCTCGTGACGGCTCCCGGTTGGAGCGACTTCGACTGGGAGGTCGTGCACGAGCCGGCCGTCTCGCCGCGCATGAACCTCGCGCTCGACGAGGTGCTCACGGCTCGAGTCGGCGACGGGCGGCGGCGACCGACCCTGCGCATCTGGGAATGGGACGAATCCGCGGTCGTGATCGGATCGTTCCAGTCGTTGCGCAACGAGGTAGACCCCGAGGGTGCGGCACGGCACGGATTCGATGTCGTCCGTCGAATCTCGGGCGGCGGGGCGATGATGATGGCCGCGGGCCAGATCATCACGTACTCCTTATACGTTCCGGCGGCTCTCGTCTCGGGCATGACGTTCGCCGACTCGTATGCGTTCCTCGACGACTGGGTGCTGCAGGCGCTTCGCTCGCTCGGCATCGAGGCGACCTACCAGCCGCTGAACGACATCGCGAGCCCCACGGGCAAGATCGGCGGGGCGGCCCAGAAACGTCTCGCGAATGGCGGGGTGCTGCACCACGCGACGCTCAGCTACGACATCGACGGCCAGATGATGACCGAGGTGCTGCGCATCGGTCGCGAGAAGTTGAGCGACAAGGGTACGGTATCTGCCGCGAAGCGGGTCGACCCGCTTCGTCGGCAGACCGGGCTCGCCCGCGACGTCGTGATCGAGCGTTTCATCGAAACTTTCACGCGCCTCTACGGTGCCGAGCCCGGGCATATCACGGCCGAGGAATATACCGAGGCTGAGGAACTCGTCGAGTCCAAGTTCGCGACCGACGCCTGGCTGCGCCGGGTGCCGTGACCGACGCGGCGCCGGACGCGGTCGTCGTCGACGCGGAGCCCGGAGCATCCGTCGTCGTCGTCGAGGGCGACAACCTCGCGGCGATGGCAGCGATGCCGGATGCCTCGTACGCACTCGTCTATCTCGACCCGCCGTTCAACACGGGTCGGGTACAGGGCCGAGCGGTTCACACGTCCCGTCCCCTCGTGACCGAGAACCCCGCTGGGCCGCAGCCCATCGAGGGAGGCGGTGTGGCAAGCACCGCCCCGGTCTTCCGCGGTTTTCACGGCCGCGACTACGAGCGGGTCGTCGGGCTTCTTCGCTCGTACGACGATCGCTTCACCGACTACTGGGACTTCCTGGCGCCGCGCCTCGCCGAGGCCTGGCGTCTTCTGGCGGCGGACGGCACGCTGTACCTCCACCTCGACTACCGCGAGTCGCACTACGCCAAGGTCGCGCTCGATGCGCTCTTCGGGCGGGACTGCTTCTTGAACGAGATCATCTGGGCGTACGACTACGGGGCGAAATCGCGCAGCCGATGGCCGACCAAGCACGACACGATCCTCGTCTACGTCAAGAATCCGTCGAACTACGTCTTCGATTCCGACGCCGTCGACCGCGAGCCGTACATGGCGCCGGGACTCGTCACCCCCGAGAAGGCGGCGCGCGGCAAACTGCCGACGGATGTCTGGTGGCACACGATCGTGCCCACCACCGGTCGTGAGAAGACCGGCTATCCGACGCAGAAGCCCGAGGGGATCCTGCGGCGCATCATCTCGGCATCGACGCGGGTCGGGGATGCCGTGCTCGATCCCTTCGCGGGCAGCGGCACGACGGGCGCGGTCGCCGGTGGGCTGGGGCGGCGTGCGGTGCTGATCGATCACAACCCCGACGCCATCGAGGTGATGGCGAGACGGATGCCCGAGGCCGAGATCCGGCGTCAGCCGAGCGCGACCACCGAGGCGTAGGCGTCCGAGACGACGTCGGGAGATGAGCTTCCGACGTCGAACACCCGCGCGGCGCCGCGTCTGCCGTTGGATGTTGCTGCCCACCCGGGTTCCCCGTCGCGCATGAACTCCACCGCGGCTCCGTGGATCGAATCGGCGAGTGCGCGCGGGGGAGCGTCCCCGGCGATGGCGCTCACCCGCGGTGCATCCAGTACGTCGAAGAGGAAGGGCACATCGAGGCAGTGCAGGGCGATGCCGTGGGTCGGCGAGACCCACGAGAGTCGGTACAGCCAGGTGCGGGCGGTCGGCGCATCCGTGCTCCCCGCTGCGATGGCTCGGGCGTCGGCGACGCGCGCCACGCCCGCGCGGAACGTGTGGTCGGTCACGTACCGGCCCACCAGCCGCCCGGCCCCCCGTTTGCGAACCGCACGATTGCCTTTCAGGTAGCCCGAGGCAACCCGCCGGCTCGCGCCGAGAGCTCGCAGGGCGAGGCGCGCAGGGACGAACCGCAAGATCTTCGAACCCATCGTGATCATGGTGAACTCGTCGTCGTTCGCGCCGATGACGAGTGGCTTATCGGCGCCGACTCCCGTGCGGAGGGATTCGAGCGGCGGTCGGGGAATCAGGTCGCCGTCGACGACCGGGCCGAGGCCGACACCGTCGCGCAGCAGGCCGCGGGCGACGGCGAGCCCCTTCGCGTCCGGCTCTTGCGTGGCGCGTTCCTGGGCGTCGACGATCACCTCGGGGTCGACCGTGGCGAAGCCCTCTCGGTCGGGCGCGACACCGAGGTGCTCGGCGAGGCGAGCACCGATCGCGCGAGCACGATCCACCGCGATGTCGCCGAGGGCGGGGGAGGAGCACCAGACCTGGTGGAACAAATGTTGTGCCGACGGCATCCCGAGCAACGTCAGGACGGCACCGCCACCCGCCGACTGCCCGGCGATCGTGACACGGTCGGGGTCGCCGCCGAAGAAGCCGATGTTCGCACGTATCCACTCCAGGGCCGCGAGCCAGTCGCGCACGGCGCGGTTCTGCGGTGCTCCGTCGATCCATCCGAAGCCGTCGAAACCGAGCCGGTACGAGAGCGTGACCGTCACGACCCCGTCGCGGGCGAATGCCGCACCGTCGAACCAGGGGCTGGCAGGCGAACCGGTCGTGTACCCGCCGCCGTGAATCCAGACCCACACCGGCAGGCGCGCGCCGGGATCGGCGGCGGGGGTGAAGACGTTGACGTTCAAGGTGGCATCGCCCGGGACGGGCGGTTCGGGAATCAGGGTCGTGTCGGCGAAGTCGTGCCGCAGGGGAGTGGGGCCGTAGGCGGATGCATCACGCACCCCGGCCCAGGGGCGGGGAGCTGCGGGGGCGGCGAAGCGCAGGTCGCCGACGGGCGGTTCGGCGAACGGGATACCGAGGTAGGCCTCGCCGGTGCCGCCGGCCGTGCTGTGACGAATGCCACGCACGGCTCCCTGCAGCGTGCGTGCTTCGGGGGCGGCCGGGCTCATCGCGTGGTCTCCTGTCGGGGGTCGAGGGCGCCGAGGAGGGCGTCGATCGTTCCCGCCATGTCGAGGTTCGGATCGAGCAGCCAGTGCGTCTGCAGACCGTCGGCGAGAGCGTGCACGACCGTCGCGAGGGTGGCAGCCGGGATGGTATCGACGATCCGCCCCTCGGCCTGGAGAGTCGTGATCGCCGGGATCAGGAGCTCGCCGAGGTAGCGCTGACGGTCGAGGAAGAACTCGTGCGCCGGATGCTCGGGCGCTGCTGCGTCGACCGAGATGTGCGCGAACAGCTGCACCAGGCCCGGTACATCCGCGTTGTGCCGAACGATCTCGAGGAAGGATGCCAGCACTGCTTCGGCAGCATCACCGGGTGCCCCCTCGCTCTCCGGCCGGGGCGCATGCGCCGCGTGGTCGACCTCGTCGCGCTTGCGGAGGATCGCGGTGTACAGCTCTTCCTTGCTGTCGAAGTAGTGCAGCAGTCCCGCTTGACTCAGGCCAGCGGCGTCCGCCAGCTCTCGAACCGACGTGCGGCGCAGGCCTTCGCGAGCGATCACGTCGAGCGCTGTCGTGAGGATCTCTTCGCGTTTGGCAACGCCCTTCGCGTAGGAGCCTCGTCGATTCATGGGTAGAGCGTAGACCGGATGCCTCTTGCCAATAAAAACCGAGCAGCATACGCTTTTTATGGCGCATGAAGTTCGCACGCCATCCACGAGGGAGTGAACATGTCCGATTCCGTCACCCAGCCATCCGTCGCCGACCTGACTCTCGAAGAGAAGGCGTCGCTCACGAGCGGGGCGGATTTCTGGACCACCACGGCCATCGATCGTGCCGGCGTACCCAGCATCATGATGACCGACGGGCCGCACGGCCTGCGCAAACAGGCCGACGGCAACGATCACGTCGGCCTCGCGAACAGCGTGCCCGCGACCTGCTTCCCGCCCGCCGTCGGGCTCAGCGCGACCTTCGATCCCGAGCTCGCGGTACGAGTCGGCGAAGCGTTGGGTGTCGAATCCGCCATCGAGAATGTCGCCGTCATTCTCGGCCCCGGCATCAACATCAAGCGCTCGCCGCTCTGCGGCCGGAACTTCGAGTACATGTCCGAAGACCCGATCGTCTCGGGTGTGATGGGTGGCGCGCTCGTCCGCGGCATCCAGTCGCGCGGGGTCGGGGCGTCGCTCAAGCACTTCGCCGCGAACAACCAGGAGACCGACCGGCTGCGCGTCTCGAGCGATGTCGACCCGCGCCCGCTGCGCGAGATCTACCTCCGCGGGTTCCAGATCGCCATCGAGGGCGCACAGCCGTGGACGGTGATGTGCTCGTACAACCGCATCAACGGGGTCTATGCGTCCGAGGACCCGTGGCTGCTGACGAGCGTCCTCCGCGACGAGTGGGGATTCGAGGGGCTCGTGGTCTCGGACTGGGGTGCCGTCAGCGATCGCGTCGCCGGAGTCATCGCGGGACTCGACCTCGAGATGCCCTCGAGCGGCGGAGCAACCGACGCGCAACTCGTCGCGGCCGTGCGGGACGGATCGCTCGACGAGGCCGCGCTCGATGTCGTCGCGCGCCGCGTGCTCGACCTGGTGCAGAAGGCCGGTCGGCGGCCCGCTATCGACGGTCACCTCGACATCGATGCGCACCATGCGTTGGCCCGCGAGGTCGCCGGACGGGCGATCGTGCTGCTGAAGAACGATGACCGCGTGCTGCCGCTCGCCGCCGAGCAGAAGGTCGCCGTCATCGGTGCCTTCGCCGAGACGCCGCGCTTCCAGGGCGCCGGGTCATCGCTCATCAACCCCACCCGGCTCGACAGTGCCCTGGATGGCTTCGCCGAATACGCGGCTGAGGGCGCCGTGACGTACGCGGCGGGCTTCGCCCTCGATGGTTCGGGTGATGCCGACGTGCTCCGCGCCGAGGCTGTTGCTGCGGCATCCGCGTCCGAGGTCGCCGTCGTCTTTCTCGGTCTTCCCGCGTCTGCTGAGTCGGAGGGCTTCGACCGCGAGCACATCGATCTGCCGGCGGATCAGCTCGCACTGCTCGACGCCGTCCTGGTGGCGAACCCGCGCACGGTCGTCGTTCTGTCGAACGGCGGGGTCGTGGCGTTGCCCTTCGCCGACCGGGTTCCCGCGATCATCGAAGGATGGTTGCTCGGTCAGGCCGGGGGGTCGGCCACGGCGGACGTGCTCTACGGCGCGGTGAACCCGTCGGGGCGCCTCGCCGAGACCATCCCCGTGCGGCTCGAGGACAACCCCTCGTACGGCAACTTCCCGGGCGAGCACGGTCACGTGCGCTACGGCGAGGGCTTGTTCGTCGGGTACCGCTGGTACGACGAGCGCGGCCTCGACGTGACGTTCCCCTTCGGGCACGGCCTGTCGTACACGACGTTCGCCTACGGCGAGGCCCAGGCATCCGTTCGCTCCGACGGCGACATGGCTGTGCGTATCGCCGTGACCAACACGGGTGAGCGGGCGGGCCGCGAGCTGGTTCAGGTCTATACGGCACTGCAGGGATCGGCGGTGCAGCGGGCGCCGCGCGAGCTCAAGGCCTTCCAGAGCGTTGCGCTCGAGGCGGGCGAGACGCGTGAGGTCGAACTGATCGTCCGGCGCGACGACCTGGCGTACTGGGATGTGCGCGTGGACCGCTGGGTCGTCGAGGGGGGCGAGTACGAGGTGCACGTCGGTGCCTCGAGTCGCGACATCCGTTCGGTTGCTTCGGCCGAGGTCGCGGGCGACGAACTCGTTCTCCCGGCCTCGCTCAACTCATCCATCACCGAGCTTCTGGCGCACCCCGTGCTGGGTGAGCGGATGCGTGCGCTCGTCGCCGCCGCGTTCGGGCCGGGAGCGGAGTCCGAGGGAGCGCTTCAGGTTCTCGGATCGTTCCCGATCGGTCGGCTCGCCGCCTTCCCCAATGTGCCCGCGACGCGGGACGAGATCGAGCGGATGATCGCTCAGGCCTGACCCGCGGGGGTCAGCCACAGTCGCCGAAACACCCCGCGTGCGCCGAGACACCCCACGACACGGGGTTTTTCGCGGCACACGGGGTGTTTCGCGGGATGTGGCGGGGCGACCGGCGCGCCGGTCGGGCGGAGCGGATGCCGAAGGTCAGGCGTCGCGACCGGCCCCACGAGAGGGTGTCACCGTGAAGATGTGCGGTGCGGCGTAGCCGCGCTCCGCGAAAGCGGAGGTCGCGGCATCCGTCACCCTGCCCACGAGGCCCTCGGCGACGAGCGCGATCGCCGCTCCGCCGAAGCCGCCGCCCGTCATCCGCGCGCCGACCGCTCCAGCCGCGAGCGCGGCGTCCACCGCGGTATCGAGTTCGGGTGTCGAGATTTCGAAGTCGTCGCGCATCGAGGCGTGCGAGGCGACGAGCAGGTCGCCGATCGCGTGGGGTCCGCTTTCGCGCAGGGTCCGTACGGTGTCGAGCACGCGATAGTTCTCGGTGACGATGTGGCGGACGCGCCGGAATGTGACGTCGTCGAGCAGCGCCTGGGCCCGAGGGAGGTCGTCGAGCGTCAGGTCGCGCAGCGCGGGCACACCCATCGAGGCCGCGCCCAGCTCGCACGACGCACGCCGTTCGCCGTAGCCGCCGGTCGCGTGCGAGTGCTTGACCCCTGTGTCGATGACGAGCAACCGGAGATCCGCCGCGTCGAACCCGAGGTCGATGCTCTCGGTCGCGAGCGTCCGGCAATCCAGGAACGTTGCGGCGTCGGCGCGCCCGAGCATCGAGGCGACCTGGTCCATGATGCCCGTGGGGGCGCCGACGGCGTCGTTCTCGGCCGTCCGACCGATCTTCGCGAGCTCGAGCGGAGAGAGGCCCAGGGCCCAGAGATCATTCAGCGCACTCGCGGTCGCACCCTCGATCGCGGCCGACGACGACAGGCCGGCCCCGATCGGAACATCCGACGAGAATGCGAGGTCGAGGCCCGGTAGTTCGCGCGCATCGATGCCGGTCGCCCGCAGCGCGGCCCAGGCGACCCCGAGCGGATAAGCGGCCCACTCCGGGATGCCGTGGTCCGGGTGGTCGAAGAGCGACGGCAGGTCGTCGAGTGCCACCTCGACCGGCGTCGGATCGAACGTCGACGTCACGCGGATGATGCCGTCATCGCGGCGGGACGCTTTTGCGCGGGTGCGGTACTCGATGGCGAACGGCAGGACGAAGCCCTCGTTGTAGTCGGTGTGCTCGCCGATCAGGTTGGCGCGCCCCGGGGCCGACCAGACGCCGGAATCGCTCGCAGGTGTGGGGATCATCGCTCGATTGCCTCTCGGATGCGGGCGGCGGCGTCCTCGGGGGCGATGTCACCGATCCATGCGCCCATCGCCGCCTCGGAACCCGCGAGGTACTTCAATTTGTCCGCCGCGCGCCGCGGGGAGGTGAGCTGCAGGTGCAGACGCACGGTGTCGCGCCCGGTGTGAACGGGCGCCTGGTGCCAGGCCGCAATGTACGGAGTCGGGGTTTCGTAGATGCGGTCCACGCCGCGCAAGAGGCGCAGATAGACATCCGCCAACTCGTCGCGCTCTTCCGGGCTCGTGGCGGCGAAGTCGGGTACGTGCCGTTTCGGTGCGAGATGGATCTCGACGGGCCAGCGGGCCGCGAACGGCACATACGCGATCCAGCGGTCCGATTCGAGGACGACACGGGGTCCCGCGGTCTCGAACGCGATGATCCGCTCGAACAGATCGGGCCCCTCGCGATCGATGGATGCGAGCAGGGTCGATGTGCGGGGGGTGATGTAGGGGTACGCGTAAATCTGACCGTGAGGGTGGTGCAGCGTCACGCCGATCTCTTCGCCGCGGTTCTCGAACGGGAAGACCTGCTGGATGCCGGGAAGTGCCGAGAGCGCCGCGGTGCGATCTGCCCACGCCTCGATCACGGTGCGGGCGCGCGTCGTCGTCTGCGTGCCGAAGGATCCCTCGTGTTCGGGGCTGAAGCACACCACCTCGCAGCGACCGACGGACGAGCGGGTGCGGCCGAGTCCGGGGGCGACGAGGTCTGCCAGACCGTGTGGGGGATCGTCGGCGCGGGGGGCCGTGTCGGTCGGTTCGGCCAGACCGGGCCCGAATGACGGCGACTTGTTCTCGAAGACCGCGACGTCGTACAGGGAGGGGATCTCGGAGGGGTTGGTGGGGGTTTGCGGCGAAAGCGGATCGAGGTGGGCGGGCGGAAGGAACGCCCGGTTCTGTCGCGCGGCGGCGACCGAGATCCAGTCGCCGGTCAAGGCATCGCGGCGCATGGTCGCGGTGGCCGGCCGATCGCCGAAGGCTCGGGAATCGATGGCGCGCTCGGAGCTGAGCGCAGTGCCCGGGTCGTCGTAGTAGAAGAGTTCGCGGCCGTCCGCGAGGAGGCTGGCGCGGCGGACGACTCCGCCCGAGAGGGGCACGGCGTCAGGGAGCATGTTCACGATAACACGCTATATTCCGGGGCTGATATCGTCAACATCGGAGGCATAAATGGCGAACTCGCGGCGACCGTCGATGGCCGATGTGGCGGCTCTCGCCGGTGTTTCGGCTCAAACGGTGTCGCGGGTCGTGAACGCGAGCCCACGCGTCGACCCCGAGACGCGGCACCGGGTCGAGGCCGCGCTGGCGCGATCCGGGTATCGCGTGCACCGCGCCGCGCGCGCCTTGCGAACAGGGCGGACCGGCATCATCGGCGCCGTGGTCTCCACGCTGGCCACGGTCGGCAACTCGCTCATGCTGCAGTCGGTCGTCGACGAAGCATCCGTCCGCGGATACTCGGTCGTCATCGCCCGGATCGGTACGGACGGACCCGCCGAGGCTTTCGAACGTCTGCGCGAACAGGGGGTCGACGGTGCGATCGTGGTGAACGAGGCATCCGCCCTGCTTCGGGACGTGGCGTTGCCCGACGAGTTGCGCCTCGTCGTCGTCGATTCGCCGCCCGACCCGCGCTACGCCGGAATCGAGACGGCGCACGCCGACGGTTCCGCCGCGGCGACACGTCACCTCCTCGAACTCGGCCACCGCACGATTGCGCACATCGCCGGGCCCGACTCTTCGTATGCCGCCGCCGAGCGCGAGCGTGGCTGGCGCGAAACGCTCACGGCCGCGGGGTGCGCCCCCGGGCCCGTGGTGCGAGGGCAGTGGACCTCGGCATCGGGATTCGAGGCGGGGGGATCGCTCATGGATGTCGGCACGGCGACCGCTGTCGTCGTCGCCAACGATCAGATGGCGCTGGGGGTGCTGCGCGCGGCGACCGAACGCGGCATCCGGGTGCCCGAGCGGCTCAGCGTGGTCGGGTTCGATGACGTCGACGACGCCGCGAACTACAGCCCCGCGCTCACGACCGTCCACCAGCCCTTCGATGAGCTCGGACGCCGTGCCGTGGCTGCCGTCCTGGGCGATGCCGAGCCGGGCTCGCGCGAGGTCGTGGCCGCGCCCCTCGTCGTGCGCGCCAGTACGGGAGCGATCAGCGCACGCGCGTGAGTTCCAACAGCGTCGCAAGTGACCGCCGCGAGAGAATGGGCAGATGCCCCGGATCGTGATGGCGCCCGACAGCTTCAAGGGCACGCTGACCGCGACGGATGCTGCGAACGCCCTGGCCGACGGTTGGGGCTCGGTACGCCCGGGCGACGAGATCGTGTTGGCGCCGATGGCCGACGGTGGCGAGGGGACGCTCGACGCCCTGGCGGCGGCCGTCGCCCGCGCGGTGCGTGTGCCCGTCACGGTGCCGGGCCACGATGGAACTCCTATCGAGGCCATGTGGCTGCGTCTGCCCGCACCGGACGGTGCGGGAGACGGTGCTGAGGGCGGGGTCGGTGTCGTCGAGCTCGCGCAGACCTCGGGCATCGAGCTGCTCGGCGGCCGGCTCCTTCCGTGGACGGCGTCCACGCGCGGGTTCGGCGTCGCGATAGCGGACGCGCTCGCGGCCGGAGTCTCTCGCCTCGTGCTCGCTATCGGCTCGAGCGCTTCGACGGACGGTGGGGTCGGTGTGCTGCAGGCCCTGGGAGCCCGCTTCACGGACTCTGGGGGTGCCTTGATCGGCGACGGCGTCGCGGGGTTGGAGCAGCTCGTCGCGGTCGACCTCGAGGGACTCGCCGCCCTTCCGCCGGGCGGCGCCCGGGTGCTCACCGACGTGACGAACCCGCTTCTCGGTCCCCAGGGGGCGGCGTCGGTGTTCGGGCCGCAGAAGGGCTTGGATGCTCAGGGCGTCGCCCGCGCCGACGTGGCGCTCGCGCGGTTGGCGAGCCTGGTGCCGAGCTTCGACCCCGCAACCCCGGGTGCGGGTGCCGCCGGCGGTACGGGTTGGGCGTTGGGTGCGTGGGGCGCTGAGCTGGTCGCCGGGGCGCCCGAGATCGCGGCGCTCACGGGCTTGGCCGACCGGGTCGCGTCCGCTCAGCTCGTGATCACGGGCGAAGGGTCGTACGACCCGCAGTCCGCGGCGGGCAAGGTCCCGGCTTACGTAGCCTCACTCGCGCACGGCCGCACGGCCCTTGTCGCGGGCCGTATCGACCCGGACGCGGACACTTCGCCGTTCGCGACATCCGTCTCTCTCGCCGACCTGGCGGGTTCTCTCGAAAGCGCGATCAAGGATCCTGCCGTCTGGCTCCGCGCCTCGGGGGCCCACCTCGCGCGGGAACTCGGCCCCCCGCTCGCGGGCGACACCTGACTCAGTACGTCGAGCTCGAGCGCTGGACGTCAGTCGCCGAGGGCTGCCGCGACGACCGCGCGGGCCTCTTCCTGCACCTCGGCGAGGTGTTCGGGCCCACGGAGCGACTCGGCGTAGAGCTTGTAGACGTCTTCCGTGCCGGACGGGCGTGCGGCGAACCACGCGTGCTCCGTCTGCACCTTCAGCCCGCCGATCGCCGCACCGTTGCCGGGAGCGTGCGAGAGCTTCGCCGTGATCGGCTCTCCCGCGAGTTCTGTTGCCGTGACGGCGTCGGGGGACAGCTTCGCGAGCGTCGCCTTCTGCGCGGGCGTCGCGGGCGCGTCCACCCGCTGGTAGGCGGATGCGCCGAATTCGGCTTCGAGTTCGGCATACCGCGCCGACGGGGTCTTGCCGGTGACGGCGAGGATCTCGGCGGCGAGCAGGGCGAGCAGGATCCCGTCCTTGTCGGTCGTCCACACCGAGCCATCCGTCCGCAGGAACGAGGCGCCGGCGGACTCTTCGCCCCCGAAGGCGACCGAGCCGTCGAGCAGCCCGGGCACGAACCACTTGAAGCCGACCGGCACTTCGAGCAGGCGACGACCGAGTGATTCGGTGACCCGGTCGATGATCATCGACGACACGAGGGTCTTGCCGACGGCCGCGCCGGCCGACCAGCCGGGTCGGTGCGAGAAGAGGTAGTCGATCGCGACGGCGAGGTAGTGGTTGGGATTCATCAGGCCGGCGTCGGGCGTGACGATTCCGTGGCGGTCGGCATCCGCATCGTTGCCGGTCAGGATGTCGTACTCGTGGCGGCGGGCGACGAGCGATGCCATCGCGTTCGGTGAGGAGGGATCCATGCGGATCTTCTCATCCCAGTCGAGCGTCATGAATTTCCACGTCGGGTCGACGTCGGGGTTCACGACCGTGAGGTCGATCCCGTAGACCTCGGCGATCAGAGCCCAATACTCCACCGACGCCCCGCCGAGGGGGTCGGCGCCGATGCGGACGCCTGCGTTCTTGATCGCATCGATGTCGATGATGTTCGCGAGGTCCCGTACGTAGGCGTCGCGGAAGTCGTACCGTCCGAGCCCGTCGATGTCGATGTCGGCGTGGCGGACGCGCGCGACCCCTTCGAGGCCGGCCGTGATCAGCGCGTTGGCGCGGTCCGCGATCCAGGACGTCGCGTCGGTGTCTGCCGGACCGCCGTGCGGCGGGTTGTACTTGAAGCCGCCGTCGCGCGGCGGGTTGTGGCTCGGCGTGACGACGATGCCGTCCGACCGACCCGCGTCATCCGCCGCAAGCGCGCGGTTGTATGCGAGGATCGCGTGGCTGAGGGCCGGCGTCGGCACCCACGATTCGCGCGCATCGACCCGCACGTCGACACCGTTCGCGACGAGAACCTCGATCGCCGTCCGCTCGGCGGGCAGCGACAGCCCGTGCGTGTCGCGTCCGAGGAACAGGGGGCCCGAGATGCCCTGCGACGTTCGGTAGTCGACGATCGCCTGGGTCGTGGCAAGGATGTGGTCCTCGTTGAAGCTCGTCGACAACGACGAGCCGCGGTGGCCGCTCGTGCCGAAGGCGACGCGTTGCTCCGGAACGGAGACATCCGGCTTCAGGTCGTAGTAGGCGGCGATCAACGCGTCGACGTCGATCAGATCGGATGCTTCGGCTGGCTGTCCTGCGCGGCTCATCGTCCTAGTCTGCCTCGCCCGAGTGGCCGACGGCACCCTCACGCGGATGTCGATATGGTTCGAGAACCGACGGTGCGACGAAAGTGGAGCTGATGGCGGACCAGACGCGGGTCGCGATCGTCGACGACCACGAGCTCGTGGCGATGGCGGTGCGCGAAATCATCGACGACACCCCGGGGCTGGTGTTCGCCCGGCACGAGATGTCCATGGCCGCGCTGGTCCGGCGCGGGCGAGACGCAGACCTCGTCGTGCTGGACCTGAGCCTCGGCGATGACACCACGCCCGGCGAGAACGTGGAGGCGGCGGCGAAGTGGGGAGCGTCGGTCCTGATCCTGACGGCCGCCGAGAATCCCTACCTCGTCCGTGAGGCGTCTCGCACCGAAGCCCTCGGAATCGTTCGCAAGTCCGCTCCGCCTCGCGTGATCGCCGACGCGCTGCTCGCCGCGGCGCGGGGCGAGTACGTGCCCACGACGGAATGGGCATCCGCGCTCGACACAGATCCGCTGCTGCACGCCGCCCCGCTCACCGCGCGCGAGCGCGAAGTGCTCGGATTGTACGCGGTGGGGATGGGTGCGAAAGAAGTCGGAGCCGCGCTGTTCGTGAGCGAGAACACCGTGAACGACCACCTGCGTCGCATACGTACGATCTACCACCAGCTCGGTCGCCCCGCAGCGACGAAGGTCGAGCTCTACCAGCGCAGCCTCGAAGACGGGTTCCTGCCGGCTCCGCGCAGTGGTTGATTCGCCCCCCGGGGTGCGGGATGGCGCCGCATCGCATGCCGCCGAAGTGTCGACGCTTCGCCTCCTGCTGATCGGCGTGGCCGTCTCGGTCGTGGTGTCGGTCATCGTCACGCTGGCCGTCGCGGATACGCGCGGCCGAGTCCCGGTGCCCGGGTGGTTCAGCATCCTGCTCGCATCCGCTTTCGCCGCGCTCGTGGTGGTGGGCGCCGCCGCACCCTGGCTCAGGGCTCGGGCGCTCAGGTGCGGTGCAGCGGTCGGGGTCGCCCTGTTCTTCGCGGCGCTGGTGCTGTTCGCGCCCGCGAGCGGTGCACTCGGCGGAACCGGATCGAACGGCACCCTACCCTGGGCGTTGACCGCGTTCGGCGGCATCGTCGTGGCGGCGGTCGTCACCGGCGGGGCTCGGCTCGGATGGTCGTTGATCGTGGCGTGGATCGTCATCGTGGCGTGGTTTCGGCTGCTTCTTGGTGGATACTCGCTCATCGGCCTCGCTAACGACGCGCAGGCGCTGACAACCGCCGCGACCCTGTGTGTGATCGCTGTTCACGCCGTGAGAGCGAGCCGCGAACTGGACGCGGCGGCATCCCGCGCCGAAACCATCGGTGCCGAGCAGGGCGCGGCCCACGGTCGGCTGGCGGCGCGCGCGCGGGTCGCCGCTTTCGTCCACGATGAGGTGCTCGCGGCTCTGCGCGGCGCGGCGGGTGGCGCGCCCGAACAGGCGGACGCCGTACGGGCCCAGGCCCGGCGAGCCACCGCCGTGGTCGGTGCGGACCGAGGGGCGAGCGACTGGGTGGAGAAGCTTCGTGCGATGGCGGATGCCGCGGGTGCCGAGCTGCGGATCGACCGCGCTCCGCGTGCTGTTGTACCGAGCGCTCTGGCCGTCGAGGCTCTTCTGATCGCGGCTCGTCAGGCGCTCGACAACAGTGTCAGGCACGCCGGCCCGTGTGATCGTCGGATTCTACTCGAGATGGATGAATCCGGGGTGTCGTTCGTCGTCGTGGATGACGGTGTCGGATTCTCGCCGGAGTCTGTCCCTCCGGGACGCCTGGGTATCGCTGCCAGTATCGAGGGCGCGATGCGCGACGTGGCAGGCGGAACTGCCCGGGTGACGGCGAGTCCCGGTCGGGGCGTGAGGGTCGAGCTTCGCTGGGACGACACCCCGCAGATCGAGGGAGATTTCGTGGAACGCCCCCCGCTGCCGCCCCGTCGCGGAGCCCGCGCGGACGTGGTCGTCGCCGGGACCCTTTTTGTCGTCGCCCAGTCGCTCGTCGCGGGGGTGGCGTCGGCTGCGGGCCCGGGTAGCGGCGCGGTGCCGTTGCTCGTTCTCGGGGGCATCCTCGTTTCTGCCGCCTTGACCATTCCCGCACTGCCCATTCGGGGACCGCTCTCCCTTCGACAGCGGGGAGCGCTCGCCGTACTGCTGGTCTGCATCGCCGTTCTCGGCGGCCTGTGGGGCACGCCGGCGCCACTGACATACGGCAGCGCGTGGTTCGTGCCCGCCGCCGGGTTCGTGCTCGTTGCGGTGGCGCTCAACGCGCGTCCCGTATTGGCGATCTCCGGGCTCGCCCTGCTGCTGGTCATGCTCGTCGTGGATGCCGTCGTGCGCGGGGGTGACCCCGTGCAGCTCGTCAGCATCGTTGTGCGAACGGCGACGATCGTGGGCCTCGGAACGCTGCTCTCGGTCGCGATCGTGCGCATGCGCCGGTCGACACGCGACTATGCCCGGCGCGCGGTGCGGATCGTGGAACAGCGGGAATGGGATGCGGCTGCTCGCCGGGAACTGGAAGATCACACGGCGGCGCTGGACGAACTCGCCGGACCCTTCCTCCTGCGGGTCGCCGCGGGAGAACAGCTCCATGCGGACGATCGAGCTCACGCGCGCGCCATCGAGGGGCGTCTGCGGGACGGGTATCGCGCGGGCCGACTGTTGCACGAGCCGCTCATCGAGGCGGCGATGCGGGCCCGCACGCGCGGCGTCGACGTCGTGTTGCTCGACGACTCGGGTGAGGGAGGAGTCGAGCCCGCTCTCACCACGGAGATCGCCGCCTGGATGACGGAGCGGCTGGACGCGGCTGACGAGCGCTTCGTGGGTCGACTGCTCCCACCGGGGCGCCCGTTCGCTGCTCAGGTCGTCGTCGACGGTCGGGCGCTGACGTTCGCGAGGTAGGTGAGCAAACTCTCATCTTTTCGGCGTAATTCGCGCGGGATTTCGGGGATTTCCGGGGTTCGGATGTCGGTGGTCGTCCGTAGACTTTCGAACATGCATTCGAACAGTCTCGGACTCGATGACCAGGCGGGTGACCTTGCGGACCGTTTCGCCGAGGCGTCGCGGGTGCTCGCGCAGGCTCAGGCCGCGCAGGCGCGCTTGTTGGCGGAGGCAGCAGGCCTCGGGACGCGTCGAGTCGCAGAGCTCGCCTCGCCCTCCTCGCGTGAGGCCGAGTTGCCATTCCGTTCTTTAGCGGCGGAGTTGGGCGCTGCGGCGAGCATGTCGGACCGAACGGTACAGCGCCGGATGAATGATGCGGCGGTGTTGGCGGAGTCGTTGCCGGCGACGTTCGACGCTTGGGACGAGGGTCGTATTGGCGCGGGGCATGTAGCGGTGATCATGGAACACGCACTGCCGTTGACGGATCCGGATGCGCGCGCGACGTTCGAGGCCGAAGCGCTGATCCGGGCCGAGGGCACCACACCGGGGAGGCTCGGGGCGTCGTTGGCGCGGCTCGCGGAGTCCCTGCAACCGCGCCCGTTGACGGAGCGTCACAGGGAGGCACGGGCGTCGCGGGGCGCGTGCGTGCGGGACATCGGCGACGGCATGGCCGAGTTCATCTCAACCCAACCCGCGGTGCTGGCCCACGCCATGCACGACCGTCTCACGCAGCAAGCCCAGGCGCTGAAGAAGGCCGCTCCGGACGACGCGCGAACGTTGGATCAGATCCGCGCGGACTTGGTGGCGGACATGTTGCTCACCTCGGCGCCTTCCGTGGAAACCGGTGCGGGGATGACGGGCGGGGCCGGCGCTCTGGGGGCGATCCGCGGGATCGTGAACGTCACCGTCCCCGCTCTCGCGTTGGCAGGCGTGACCGATGAACCCGCAGAGCTGGTTGGTCGCTGCCCGATCGACCCCGCCACCGCCCGCCAGCTCGCCGGACACGCGACCGGGTGGGATCGGGTCTTGGCTGACCCGATCACCGGGTGTGTTCTCGCGGTTGATCGGTACACCCCGTCGGCGGATATGAAGAGGTTCCTCCGCGCGAGGGATCAGCACTGCCGATTCCCCGGATGCAGGCAACCCGCACACCGGTGCGACCGCGATCACACCCTCGACTACGCCCTCGGCGGCGAAACCAGCACCTGCAACCTCGCGTGCCTCTGCAAACGGCACCACACCCTGAAAGGCGAAACAGCCTGGACCGTCCGACAGCTCGGCGGCGGAATCCTCGAATGGACCTCACCGGGCGGTCACGTCTATATCGACAAGCCGCCCTCCACCATCCACTTCACGCCAAGCGTGGATCCGCCCCCGTTCTGAGGCATCCGCGCGCCCGAGCGTTTCGTCTCGCTGCGCTCGCTCAACGACCGCCCCGCTTCCGGTCATTGAGCGAGGCCCGCAGGGCCGAGACGAAATGACGCACCCCTGCGGTCACTGAGCCTGTCGAAGTGACCCGCTGTGCCCTGCCCGCGTGGCTCCGCGCTCCCTTCTACAGGCTCAGGGAGCGATGAACGCTCTCCGCGGTGCCCAGAACCACTGGTTTCGGTGGCTGGAAGCCGCATGTGGCGCAGGCGCACGCCCCTAGCGTGAGCAAAGTCCCCACACCCTGCAGTTTTCCTCTCCCCAAGGAACCCCATGAACAAGGTCGTCAAAGGCACCATCGCCGCCGCATCCGCTGTCGCTCTGTTCGGGGGTGGTGCTGGATCGCTCGCCTACTGGCAGGCCACCGCCAACACTGATGGGCTGCTGCTTCAGATGGGTCACGTCGAGATGTACCGCACGGGCGCGGCGGGTTACGCCTTCAATGACGAGTCGGTTTCCGCTGACACCCTGGAGGGTGGGACGTGGCTGGTGCCGGGGGACGTGGTCACCTACTCGCAGAGCTATCAGATCGACGTGCGCGGAACCGACGCTGTGCTCAGAGTGCCCGAACTCGACTTCACCGGGACCCCGGACTACGTCCTCGAGGCGATCGAAACCACACTCGAGGTGATTCCGAACGGGGCGTACTCGCAATTCTCGGCGACGAACGAAGCACGAGCCTTTAACGTCACGGGTTACGGGTCGTTCACTGTCAGGATCACGATAGAGGTGCCCGAAGAGCTTGAGGACGACGAGCCGATGGTTGACCCCATCAACCTCACTGAACTCCAACTCACGCTGACGCAGGTTGCCGAGCCGCTGCCTGACGCCGTCGGCTGACCCGGTCGGTGGTCCGCTCGCTCGGTCGCGGCCTGGCGTGGGGCGCATTCGCCCTCGTCGGGCTCGCCGCCGTGCTGGCCCTCGTCGTTCCCACGGTGATCGGCGCTGAGCGATACACGATTCTCGGCAGCTCGATGGAACCGGCGATCCCGCTCGGTTCGCTCGTCGTCGTGCAACCCCGAGAGTTCAACGACGTGCGGGTCGGCGACGTGGTCACCTACCAGCTCGAATCGGGCGAGGCGACCGTCGCGACGCACCGGGTCGTCGGGGAAGGGCTGGTAGGTGACGGCGAACGTGTCCTCGTGACCCAGGGAGACGCGAACGACACCGCCGACCTCGAACCCGTTCGCGAGCCGCAGCTCCGGGGCGTACTGGTCTACAGCATTCCGCTGCTCGGCTGGATGAATGTGCTCATCTCGGGTGAGCTGCGGATGTGGGTCGCTCCCGTCCTCAGCGGTGCGTTGCTGCTCTACGCCGTCTGGATGTTCGTCAGCGCCTGGCGCGATCGCCGATCTCGGATGGCCGAGGAGCAGGCCGAGGATATGTCCGAAGTGCCGGCCGAACGGGTCCCGCAACTGCAGGACTAGGCTGAGTGCTCGTGACAGCCGCCTCCGAAATCGCCTCCGAACCCGCTCGTCGCACGTACAGCTTTCTCGGCCCGGCCGGAACGTTCACAGAAGCAGCGCTCGCGCAGGTCCCCGAGGCGCGCGGCCACCACTGGGTTCCGGTCCACAACGTGGGCGAAGCGCTCGCCGACGTCATCGAGGGCCGCTCGGACGCCGCGATGATCGCGATCGAGAATTCGGTCGACGGCGGCGTCTCGACAACACAGGATGCCCTGGCGACCGTCCCGGGCCTGCGGATCATCGGCGAGTACCTCGTCCCCGTGAACTTCGTCCTCGTCGCCCGCCCCGGAACAAAGCTCTCCGACGTGTCGCTCGTTGCGGGGCATCCCGTCGCCTACGCGCAGTGCCTGCAGTGGTTGACGCGCGCGCTGCCGGCCCACGCGCACATCCCCGCCGCGAGCAACGTCGCCAGCGCGGTCGGCCTGCTCGACGGCACGAGCGACGCGGATGCCGCCATCGCGCCCCCGACGATCACCGAGCATCACGACCTCGAGGTGCTGGCCGAGAACATCGGCGACAATCCGAACGCCGTGACCCGCTTCGTCCTCGTCGGACGAACGGTAGCGCCCACCCCGCCGACGGGGGCCGACAAGACGTCGCTCATCGTCGAGCTCCCGAAGGATTACCCCGGTGCGCTGCTCGAGCTGCTGGAGCAGTTTGCGACCCGCGGCATCAACCTCAGCTTGCTCGCGTCACGTCCCATCGGTGACGCCCTCGGTCGCTACCGTTTCGTCATCGACGCCGACGGCCACATCCAGGACGAGCGGATGGCCGATGCGCTGCTGGGTCTTCGCCGCTTCAGCCCGAAGGTGATCTTCCTCGGTTCGTACCCGCGCGCCGACCGCGCGGTCGTGCGCTACCCCGACCGCTATTCCGACGACATCTTCGTCGAGGCGCGCGACTGGCTGCGCGGACTGCTCAGCGGCGAGCCCGACCTCTGAGCCCGACCTCTGAGCCTGGCTGCCGCAGCGTCAGGCGACCGGCGCGAGCAGGTTCGTAGCGACGAGTTCGAGGGTCTGCGCGCGACCGGCGGATGTCTCGAGCGCTTCGGAGTCGTAGGCACCCGCGACCGGTGACAGCATGACTTCGTCGACCCCGTGTCGGGCGGCGAATGCGGCGACTCCGGATGCCACGTCCGCGCCGGAGCCGATCAGCCACCGTGCCTTCGCAGCATCCATGAACGACACGGCGAGCCCGTCCGAGAGGCCGCCGGTACCGTCGCGTTGCGCGGCCTCGGCCTGCTCGACGGACTCGAGCGGCGTGAGGGGCTTGTTGGTGCGTAGTCGCGCCATCATGCGCAACTGGGGCAGTGCCCGAGCATCCGCCTCTTCCGCCGTCGGCGCGGCCACCGCATTGATCGTGAGCAGTGTCCGCGGCGCGGGGTGCGCTTCGTTCGGGACGTACTGGTCGCGGTACAGCGACAGAGCGCGCTCGAGGCCCTCGCCCGAGAAGTGGTTGGCGAAGACGTACGGCAGGCCGAGCGACGCGGCCAGCTGGGCGGAGTAGTCGCTCGAACCCAGCAACCACACCTCAGGGGAAGCGGAAGCCGCGGGGGTGGCATGCACGGTGTACTCGCCGCCGCTGGTGAAGCGCAGGGTCGCGCCCTCCGGGGAAGACAGGGCCAGGATGTCTCGGATGTGATCCGGGAATCGGTCGACGTCGCTCGTCGCGCCCGACTGGCGGAGCAGCTGCGTGATGACGGGGTCACTGCCGGGCGCGCGACCGATGCCGAGGTCGATGCGCCCGGGCGCGATGGCTTCGAGCGCCGCGAACTGCTCGGCGACGATGAGGGGTGCGTGATTCGGCAGCATGACGCCGCCTGAGCCCACCCGGATGCGCTCGGTGCGGGACGCAGCGGCCGCGATCAGCACGGGCGGGGTCGTCGACGCGACGGCGGGCATGTTGTGGTGCTCGGCGAACCAATAGCGCCGGTAGCCCAACCGGTCGGCGTGCACGGCGAGGTCGAGGGATGCCGCGACCGCCTGTGCGCTGTTCTGGCCCGCGCGAACGGGCACGAGGTCGAGAACCGACAGGGCGGGGGCTGCGTGAGAAGTCATCAGCATCCTCAACGGCGAGAGGCGTGCTCCGCATTCCCGCAGTGCGCGGGCTTGTCGAAGGGTCCGACGCGAGGCTCAGGTGCGGCGCATCCGTTCGTACGCGTCGAGCGCGGCTTTGCGGGTTTCGCCGAGGTCGACGATCGGTTCGGGTGCTCGCCCACGCCCGTACTCCGGCGCCCAGCGCCCGATGTATTCACCGTGCGGGTCGAACTTCTTCGCCTGCAGCTCGGGGTTGAAGACCCGGAAGTAGGGAGCGGCGTCCGCACCGGATCCGGCCACCCACTGCCAGTTGAAGGGGTTGCTCGCGCCATCCGCGTCGACGAGGGTGTCCCAGAACCACTCTTCGCCGTGCCGCCAGTCGATCAGCAGGTTCTTGATCATGAATGACGCGGTGACCATGCGCACCCGGTTGTGCATGATGCCGGTGTGCCAGAGCTCTTTCATGCCGGCGTCCACGAGGGCGATGCCGGTGCGTCCCTGCTGCCATGCCTGCAGCGCGCTCGGCTTCAGCTTCGGCCACGGGAAGTCGTCGAACTCGCGCCGCAGGTTGACGGTTGCCAGGTCGGGGTTGTGGAACAGGACGTGCGCGGCGAACTCGCGCCATCCGATTTCGGACAGGAATCGCTGGGCCGCAGCCGCCCGAGGACCGCCCGGCGTCTTGCCCCCCTGAACGTCCGCAAGCGTGGCATGCCACACCTCGTAGGGGCTGATCTCGCCCCAGCGCAGGCGCGGCGACAGGCCGGACGTCACCCCCGCGGCGGGTTCGTCCCGGGCCCGGTCGTAGTCGTCGAGGTCGTCGCGCAAGAACTCGTGCAACCGCGCGCGTGCGGCGGGCTCGCCCGGTTCCCACGTCTCGCGCAGGCCCCCGGCCCAGTCCGGATCGGTCGGAAGGAGCGCCCAATCGTCCAGCGCATCGCTGTCGATGTCGGCGGCGCCCGTGAGCTCGCGAGGCGCGGGAATCGGCGCGCGCGGTGCCGGAAGGTTGCGGCAGGCCCGCCAGAACGGCGTAAAGACGGAGTACGGCTGCCCGGCACCGGTGCGGACGGTCCACGGTTCGAACAGCAGTGAGGCGCCGAATGACTCGACGGTCACATCGTCGTCGCGCAGGCCGGTCTTGAGCGCGGAATCGATCTCGCGCTCGGCCCCGCCGTAGCGGCGGTTCCAGAACACGGCGCCGGCCGACGCATCCGCCACCGCTTGTCGAACCTCGCGCTCCGCCGGCCCGCGGCGCAGGACGAGCTGGACCCCCAGCTCGCGCAGACTCTCGCCGAGCGACGTGAGGCTGCCGTGCAACCACCAGCACGCAGCGCCGCCGAGGGGACGGATGCCGTCCGAGACCTCGTCGAGCACGTAGAGCGCGATGATGGGGCCGCCGCGTTCCACGGCCGCGCGCAGTGCAGGGTTGTCGGCGATCCGGAGGTCGTCGCGGAACCAGACCAGTGACGCGGAAGGCATCGTCAGAAGTCGGACGTGTCGTGGCCCTCGGGCACGACGATCGTCAGGCCGCCCTGTTCGATGGTGCAACGGATGCGTACGGCTTCGCCGAGTTCGTCTCCATCCAGCTCGATCGGCTGAGCGGGGGACGTGGCGAGCTCGATGGCCTCGTCTTGCAGGAAGCGCACCGAGCTGTTCCTGCCACGGCGCTCGAGCACCCGACGACCGGCGCGGAAGCGCCGCAGGACACTGTTGTCCCACCAGACCTTCCGCCAGACGCCCAGCCATCCGAACCATCCGGAGGGCTGGATGACGGCGACATCCAGCAAGCCATCGACGATGGATGCTTCGGGAATCAGAGCGATGCCCGCGGGAAGGGCCCCGCAATTCGCGAACAGGACGCTCTGCACCTTGGCGGCATGCAGACGGCCGTGCTCCATCTGATACATGACGCGGAAGGGCTTCGCCGTGGCGAGCGAGCGTGCGGCGCCGTCGACGTACGCGACCCAGCCGACGGTCTTCTTCAGCTGCGAGTTGGTGTTGGCGATCATCGCGGCATCGAGGCCGATGCCCGCCATCACGACGAAGGCGTGGCGCTCGCGGCTGCCGTCGGCACGGCGGATGTCGGCGAATCCGATGTCGACCGGATGCGTCGTGCCGGTGAACGTCGCCGCCACCATGGGCTCGGAGTCCCCCAGGGGCAATCCCAGGTTGCGCGCGAGCAGGTTGCCCGTGCCGCTCGGCACGATCGTGAGGGCGATGCCGGTGCCTGCCATCGCCTCGGAAACGGCACGCACGGTACCGTCGCCGCCCGCGACCATCACGGCGTCGACGCCTTCCTTGAGCGCCTGCCGGGTGACGTCGTCCCCCAGGTCGTCGACGGTCGTCTCGAAGAACAGAGGTTCGGCCCAATCGGCTTCCGCGGAAAGCCGCGTCACCTGGTCGCGGAGCCGGTCCTTGTCTACCTTGATGGGGTTGTAGACGAGTGCGGCGCGCTTTCTCGGAGTCGGGTCGGCGTCCATGGACGTCGTTTCGCCCTCGGGCGTGACCTGCCGCGCTTCTCCGGTCTCCCCGTCCGTCGTGTCTGGCTCGACGTCTTCGGGTTCGCGGATGACATCGTCCGGCTTCGCCGCTTCTTCCGGGTCGGGCTTGTCCTCCGGGCCGTCGATGGGCTCCGAGTCGTCGTCGAAGCCCTTCGGCAGTCCATCGACGTCGTCGAGGCTCTCCGCGTCGTCCGGCACCTCGGGATTCACGGGCGCATCGTCGGGTACATCGTCCCCTGTCGCGGCGTCGTCGTCGGGGGGAGGGGATGAGGCCGCAGTCATGGTTCCCACCATAGGCTCAGCGGGCGCCAGGCCGGGGATCGCGTGGTATTCGCGCAACTAGACTTGACGGATGATCGACCCCGTGCTTCTTCGCGACGCCCCCGACCTCGTCACCCGCTCCCAGGTCGCCCGCGGGCACTCGCCCGAAACCGTGGAAGCCGCGCTCGTCGCGGATCGCGAGCGCCGCGCCGCGATCACCGCGTTCGAAGAGTTGCGTGCCGCCCAGAATGCGTTCGGTAAGGACGTCGCGAAGGCGCCGAAGGACGAGAAGGCCGCGCTCGTCGCCGAGGCCAAGGGTCTGGCCGACCGCGTCAAGCAGGCGCAGGCTGCGGTCGCCGTGGCCGAAGAGGCCGCGGACGCCGCCTTCGCCAAGATCGAGAACATCATCATCGACGGTGTGCCCGCCGGCGGCGAGGCCGATTTCGTCGAGATCCGTCGCGTCGGCGAGGTGCCGACCTTCGACTTCGCACCGCGCGATCACCTCGAACTGGGTGAGTTGCTCGGTGCCATCGACATGGAGCGCGGGGCCAAGGTTTCGGGTGCACGTTTCTACTTCTTGAAGGGCATCGGCGCGCGCCTCGAGATCGCGCTCATGAACCTGGCACTTAACTCGGCCCTCGAGGCGGGGTTCATCCCGCTCATCACGCCGACGCTCGTCCGTCCCGAGATCATGCGTGGCACGGGGTTCCTCGGTGAGCACTCGGACGAGGTCTACCACCTGCCCGACGACGACCTCTACCTGACGGGGACGAGCGAGGTCGCGCTCGCCGGGTATCACAAGGACGAGATCCTCGACCTCGCCGACGGTCCCCTGCGTTACGCCGGCTGGTCGACCTGTTACCGCCGCGAAGCCGGATCGCACGGCAAGGACACCCGCGGCATCATCCGCGTGCATCAGTTCAACAAGCTCGAGATGTTCGTCTACACGACGCCCGAAGAGGCCGAGAAAGAGCATGAGCGCCTGCTCGGCTGGCAGGAAGAGATGCTCGGCAAGCTCGGCCTCACCTACCGCGTGATCGATGTCGCCGCGGGGGATCTCGGATCGTCGGCGGCTCGCAAGTTCGACATCGAGGCGTGGATTCCGACGCAGGATGCCTATCGGGAGCTGACCTCGACGAGTAACTGCACGACGTATCAGTCGCGTCGCCTCGACATCCGTCACCGCCCCGACGGCGGGCGCACGCAGCCGGTCGCGACGCTCAACGGCACGCTGGCGACCACACGCTGGATCGTGGCGTTGCTCGAGACGCACCAGCGCGCCGACGGTTCGGTATGGGTGCCCGAGCCGCTCCGCCCCTACCTGGGTGGGCTCGAGGTCCTGGAGCCGATCGCGTGACGGACGCCCGTATCCCCGACACGGGCGAGGTGGAGGTCGTCGAACGTGACGAGGCCGCCGAGATCATCGAGCACGTCGCACACGACTCCGTCGATCCCGAGATCACCACTCTTCCGCTGCTGATCGTGCTCGACATCGACGGCACCGTCCTTCTCGAAGACGAGACGCTGAGCCCCGGGATCGTCGAGGCCGTCGCCGACGCCCGCGCGGCGGGCAACGAGGTCATGCTCGCGACGGGACGCAGCTGGGAGGGAACCCGAGGCATCCTACGCGTGCTCGAACTCGACCCCGAGTACGTCGTGTGCTCGAACGGCGCCGTGGTCCTGCAGCGCCGTGATGCCGGACAGGTGCACTACGAGCGCGTGCACACGGAGACGTTCGATGCGACCGAGGTGCTGACGCTGCTGCGGCAACACCTGCCCGACGCGAAGTACCTGGTGGAGCTGCCCGGTGGTGAGCGGTACTACACCGACTATCTCGATGACTGGAACCTGCTCGCCGCGCACCGGGTGCCGTTCGAGGAGCTGGGCAGACACCCCGTTTCGCGTGTCGTCGTCGTATCGCCCGAGCACGCCGAGGGCGACTTCTTGCGGCTCGTCGATGAGATCGGCCTCACCCAGGTGTCGTACGCGATCGGCTGGACCGCCTGGCTCGACATCGCGCCGCAGGGAGTCGACAAGGGCACCGCCCTCGAGCTCGTGCGCGGCTGGCTCGGCATCCCGCCCGACCGGGTGCTCGTGATGGGCGACGGGCGCAACGACGTCGGCATGTTCCGTTGGGCCCTCGAAAACGGCGGTCGGGCGATCGCGATGGCTCAGGGGCCGCAAGAGGTCCTGGACGCTGCGGGCGAGATCACTCTCTCGGTGCAAGAGGGCGGCGTCTCGGACATCCTCCGCCGCCTGTAGCCGGGGTAGCGCGGAGTCGTTCGCGATCCGCCGCGCCGAGGAATCCGCTTTCAGGGCCTTGCCAGCACTTCCTGCGAAAATAAGCCCCGACTGGCGAAAATGAGCGTGACGCTCTGTCGAGTACACTCGGTGCCTGTCGACGAAGTGCTGCGGTGCTTCGCCGGGAGGGTTGTCCGAGCGGCCGATGGACCTGGTCTTGAAAACCAGTGGGCAGCAATGTCCCGTGGGTTCGAATCCCACACCCTCCGCACGAACACCCGGCGGACCCGACCGCCGAAAGGACGCGAGTGAGCGAGACGAGCCAGGCCTCGAAAAGCCAGGACGCGAAACGACGCAAGACCGTCGCGCGTCACGGCAACCTCTCGTCCCCGAGCATCGGAGGGCAGATCGCGCGCTTCGTGGCGGTTGCGCTCGCCGTCGTCCTCGTCGCAGGCCTCGGAGTCGTCGGTTACACGACCTACACGGCCGTCGCCGACTTCTCGGCGAGCGCCGTCGAACTCGAAGGGCAGGAGTCCGTTCCGCCCGACATCGGTGAGATCGAGGGCGGGGTCAACCTGTTCGTGGCGGGAACGGACGCGTGCGAGCCCGAGTACGCCGCCTATTTCGGCGAGCGGTGCACCGGGCCTGACGCAGGCGGGGAGCTCAACGATGTGAACATGCTCGTCCACATCTCCGATGAGCCTCGTCGTGTCACGGTCATCAGCTTCCCGCGCGACCTCATGATCCCGATCCCCGAGTGCACCGACCCCGACACGGGCCGGACCACCTCGGCGATGACGAAGCAGCCGCTGAACTCGACGTTCTCGTACGGTGGCTTGGCCTGTGCCGTCAAGACGATCTCCGAGCTGACGGGTCAGAACATCCCGTTCGCGGCATCCGTCACATGGGGTGGAGTGATCGAGATCACCAACGCCATCGGCGGCGTCGAGGTCTGCATCGCCAACGGCATCAAGGATTACCACACGGGCATCGACTGGGAGGCGGGAAACCGCACGCTCGTCGGGCTCGAGGCGCTGCAGTTCTTGCGCACCCGTCACGGAGTCGGTAACGGCGGTGACCTCGGTCGTATCTCCAACCAGCAGCAGTACATGTCGCGCCTCGCCCGCAAGCTGATCAGCGACGAAGTGCTGTCGAACCCGGCGACGCTCTACTCGCTGGCCGGCACCGCGCTGACGAACATCGATCCCAGCACATCGCTGACGAACCCCCTCACCCTCACGCAGATCGCTCTCGCCGTCAGGAACGTCCCCTTCGACGAGATCGTGTTCATCTCGTATCCCGTCAACGGCGATCCCGCGGATCCCGACAAGGTCGTGCCGAACTACACGGCTGCGGACGCGTTGTGGGCCGCGCTCGAGACCAACCGTCCGTTGCAGCTGACGGGCGAAACGGGTCAGGGTGACGGTGTCATCGTGCAGACGCCCGAGCCGACCGACCCCGTCGAACCGACCGAAGCCGCGACCCCGGAGGCGACCGTGGCACCCGAAGACGAAGCGATCGCCCTGCCGCCTGCGGTCACGGGACAGACGGCCGCGCAGGAGACCTGCTCGAACGGCAACGGCTGAGCGCCCATCCCTCGACCTCGCTTCGTGATGGGGCGCGCGATCGGGTTAGTATTGCGGAGTGCATTCGCGGACGTTCGCGTCGGAATGCCTGGAGACGTCGCATAGTCCGGCCTAGTGCACCACCCTGCTAAGGTGGAGTCCCCTTACGGGGACCGAGGGTTCAAATCCCTCCGTCTCCGCCACATTCTGATCATTCAGATCCCCGTGTTTACGGGATTATCGCGCGGTAGGTCAGTCGGCAGTTGAGGGTTCTGCCCACATTTTGCCCACGACCTCACTCGACCGAGCACGGTCTAGCGCCTGCGAAACAGCGTCAAGATCGTCTTCGAAGAGGTCTGCGTACACGTCGAGAGTCATGGCCGCAGACGCGTGGCCGAGCATTCGCTGGATGACTTTCACATTGGCGCCAGCCTGCACGGCGAGCGAGGCTGCCGTGTGGCGTAAATCATGCAGCGTAAGAGGTGGGACACCTGCTTCCCGGGCAGCGGTCTTGAACCACGACTTCGAACCCGAGCTTGTACGAGTGCGCTTTCGGAAGCCACCGCCGTCGGCGGGAAAAACGAGTTCGGTTGGCGTCCGCCCCCGGATGAGCCCCGCGAGTTCATCGCGGAGGAATCTAGGCAGCGGCACAGGGCGAATCTTGTGGGATTTTGGGGTGCCCTCGTGGATCACGTTAGCGACTTCGACAGCGTTGCGCTCGACCCACAGACGAGACCGACCGAGGTCGAGATTCTCGACGCGGAGTCCGACTGCTTCGGCCCAACGGATGCCGGTGTAAGCCAGGACGAGCACGAGCACACGGTGCGGTCCGCTCGCGAGGGCGAGCTGTTCGACTTGACCATGAGTGAGGTACACGTGGCGGGTGGGCATCTTGCGGGGCAGGCCGACCTTCGCTCCTCGCGCCGGGTTGACTGCGATTCGTCGATCAAGCACTGCGTCATCGAGGATGGCCGCGAGCACGCCGAAGGTGCGGATGACAACCGTCGCTCCCGCTTCCTCCTTGAGCTCGCCGACCCATTTCTTGACATCCGAGTGAAGGATGTCCGTGACCAGTGTCTTTCCCCAACGCGGCTCGACTCGTTTTCGCCAAGCCACCTCCACCGGCGCAAAAGCGGAGGGCTTGAGGGAGGTCTTCTTGGTCTCGAGCCAGGCTGGCCCCAGTGCGCGTACCGTCACGCGGGAGTGGGTGGGATCGACATAGGTCCCGGTTGCCTTGTTCACTTCGACGGTGGCGAGAAAGAGCTCGGCTGCGCGCCGGGTCCGAAATCCGCGCCGATCGGTCTGGCTGTTGTCGGGCTTGCGGTAGCGGACGCGATACCGCTTCCCCGACTTTGTCTCGTAGCTGCTGACGCTACCCATCCGCTTGTCGGCCGGCGATATAGCTCATGCCTTCGAGGCGTCCTGTCGTGCGGGCTTTGGAGATCCAGTCCGCGGCGGTGCGGTAGGGCACGTTGAGTTCGGCTTGGACGGCTTTGGTGGGGGGCTGACCCGAGAGTGCGGCGGCGCTGTAGATCAGTTCAACGAGATCCATACGCGCATCTTTGTTCGCGCGTTGCCGGGCGTGTTCTGCCATCCATTCGGGAATAAGGCGTCCCTCCGCGGTGGTGAGTTCGCTCACCGTGGTGGGATCGTTCCCGTCGTCGAGGGAGATCGCGATGCATGACGGTGTTGCTGCCTGCACGATTTCCTGGACGCGTACGCGACGGAGGGCAGCGCCATTGATCTCGCCGCCGGGCTCAGCATTGACCACGTTGACCGACGTGACGCGATAGCGCCCGAGTTCGTTGTCGTAGAGGGCCTGCACGGTCGTGTCGTACGGGACGTCGCCTTCTTCGACGGTCGCCCGGAAGGCCGGGACGATGCGCAACGCGGACCCGATCGCGAGTGTGGCGTCGCGCCAGGTGACGGGGTCGCCTTCGAGTGTTCGCACGTCGACTATCACCCCCTTAGTTTGCCTCTCCGCGTCACGAATATGCATGTATAACCGTGACGCAGTCTGTCACATCTGGTTCACTCGCGTCAAACCTTGTCGGGTATACGCAACGGAGTTGGATCATGGCAAACCCCACGAACACGATGCGAACGGGACTGGCCCACACGTTCCTCAGCCCGGATGAAGTCGCGGCGATGCTCCCGGGGGTGACCAAGGGGAAACTCGCGATGTGGCGGTACGAGGGCAAGGGCCCCCGCTACCGCAAGCTCGGGCGCACAATCGTCTACGCGCTCGACGAGTTGGAGGAGTGGATCGAGGCGTCGACCTGCGATCGCACGTCCGAGGCGGTGTGACTCGTGACGTGGATGACGAGGGCAGAGGCCGAGCATGAGTTTGAGCGCACGCAACTGGGTGTGGGAGACGGACAACCGCCCGAGGATCGCGACCGATACGCCCGCAGGCCTGGAAGATGTGCCCTGGATACCACTGACCCCGGCCGAGAAGTTGGTGCTGCTGTGCCTGGCGGGGCTGGAGAGCGCGGCGGAGGGGTACGCCTACCCGTCATACGCAACGATCGCGCGCCGCACCTGCCTGAACGTGCGCACCGTGCAGCGGGTGGTGAAGGTGCTCGGCGAGTCGGGGCTGGTCCACGTCGCACGGGATCGTCGAGTCGACGGGCGATGGCTGTCGTGCATCTACCGGTATCCTGCAGTGCCCGAGGAGTACCGGGCGAAGGTTCGGCGTGGATGCACAAACGCCGATTCGCGACCGCACCCCCGGGCGGCAACGGCGTTATCCACAGTCTCGGCCCCAGGCCTCATGGCTGACCTGGTTCGATGCGCCACGTGACATCACGCCGATACGGGCGGTCGGGGGTGTCGGTCTGGTGTCTTGTCGCTATCGGTCTCACGCCGAGAAGGGTGTCGGCGTCACGTCCCGCGCCTCAACCCGCCCGCGAAAGCGCCTGCTCATCCCCCGACAAACGCAACGCCGATCACGAGCAAGGCCCCAGTGGGAACGTCGCTCCCAACAACAGAACAGCAATGCACGCAGGCACTTTCTGTGTAACGCTGTCGCGGTTGTGCATATTCGCGTAGCCTTACCCCATGCGAGGTGGGCTCGAGCGATGGAAGCGCGGTGTCGACTCCGGTGGAGTCCGGCAGGCTGTCGCCTACGCCTTCGATGGCACGTGTGACTCGCATACAGCTGCGCCGCGCGGTACTGACGCGCTCGCCGGATACTCCGCCGGTGCATCCGTCACCCGACTCGCTGTCGAAGCCGGACAGATCCGCGAGGACGCCCTTGACCCGACCTCGCTTCGCCGGTGGGTGAATGGCGAAGACCCAGCGACGGGGGAGCGTCGGGGACGCGACCTCCAGTCGCCCGATGCTGACCTGATCCTTGATGGGACGATCAACGCCCCAAAATCGTTCAGTCTCGCCTCACTTATCTACCCCGAGCTCGCCGCCGAGTTCGAGGCGCTACAGGATCGCCTGCGGGACCGTATCGTCGTCACCTGGCATCGCGAGCTCAACGCGCGGCGCGGCGCAGGCGGCAGCATCCGTGAGGGGCTGCAGAGGATCGAAGTGGTCGAGTTGCGCCACCGACGGTCTCGGGCGCTCGATCCACACATCCACCGGCACCTGTGGCTGAACGTCAAAGTGCAGGGAATGGACGGCAAGTGGTCGAACGTCGACTCACGGGTTGCGATGAAGCTGCACACGGTCATCAACGCCGAGGGTGAGATCGCGGCTCGGACTGACCCCGAATGGACCGCCGCGCTGGCCCGCCACGGATACACCCTCGATGAGCACGGCGAGATCGCTCAGGTCGCGCATGCCGTGCGGCCTATGTCGCGCCGATCGAACCAGATCGAGACCAACCGGCACGCGAAGATGGCGGAGTGGCGCGCCGCACACCCGGGACAGGAGCCATCCCACGACGTTCTCGCCGCGATCGATCGGTGGGCTTGGGCCCAGGGACGCCCGAACAAGCCCAGCAACATTGATGAGAATGACTGGGAGCAACGGGTCCGCGACGAGCTTGCATCGCTCGATCCCGCGCTGCTCGGTGCTTGGCCGTCTGCAGAGCCGCACCAGGTCGTGATCGCAGATCTCGATCGGGACCTGCTCGCGCGCATGGCGGTGGTGGATGCGGACAACCGCTCGGCGAGTAGCGGTGGCCGGTTCAGCCTGTTCGATGTTCGTGCGGGTGCGATGCGCGCGGTGGCAGCATCCGGCGTCGTCGCTGACCGCCAACTGCTTGACCATGTAATCGACGACGTAGTCGCGCGAGCCGTTCGCGACGTTGTGGATCTGCTGGATGACCGTGCAGGCGTCCCGGCCCACGTGAAGGGCTTCATGGCGGTCACGACGGCTGCTCTCAAGACCGACCTCGCCGAGCAGTTCGAGCAACTCTCCGAGCAGGGCGCGAGGGTTCCGCTCGAAGCCATCCGAGCGATATCGACGAGCGTTCTGCCCGAAGGTCGTGAGCTCGACACAGGACAGCTCAACGCTGCCTCCGCGATCGCCGGGACGGATCGGCTGGTCGCGGTGACCGGTCCCGCTGGCACGGGCAAGACGACCATGCTCGTGACGGCAAAGCGGGCCCTCGAGCGGCAGGGCAGGGCGATGCTGGTAGTCGCGCCGACGAAGAAGGCCGCGAGCGTCGCAGCCCACGAGATCGGTGCAGACGCATCGAGCTTGCACGCTCTGATGCTCGACTACGGATGGCGCTGGCACACCGACGCCGCCGGCGCTGAGCAATGGCGGCAACTCGACATGGGCGACACGGACGCGACGGGGCAGGTCTACGGCGGGCCCCGCCGATTCCGTATGACCGCTGGCGATCGGATCGTCGTTGATGAGGCCGGCATGGTCGACCTACGCGTAGCAACCGCGCTCGCAGCTGTCGCCGCTCAGACCGGTGCCGGAATCGCGATGGTCGGAGATCACCTACAAGCTCGCCCCGTCGGACACTCGGGTGCCATGGCCATCATGGTTCGACGCTCGACCGCAGCCGTCGAACTCACCGCGGTACATCGCTTCCGCGATCCCACCTATGCCGCGCTGACGCTCCGCATGCGCGACCCGCGCACGAAGGACGACGCACTCGACGTTGCCCGTGAGCTTGATGCTCGGGGGTCGATCCGTCGCGCCGCGAACGAGGAGGAGGCGGAGCAAGTCATGGTTGATGAGTACTTCTTCTGGGCGTCCGCAGGTAGGCGTGTGGCTCTGGTGACGGCGACCAACGCCGAAGCCCAGTCGATTAACGAAGCTATCCAAAAGCGACGGGTCGACCAGGGCGAACTCGACTCGGCGCGCACCGTCATTGGCAGGGACGATCAGTGGTTGTTGGAGGGCGACGTTGTCCAGACGCGTCGGAACGACAAGGGTCTGGGAGTCGAGAATCGCGCGATGTGGACCGTCGGTCGCATCGAGTCGGATGGAGTCCGGCTCGTGAGTGTTACTGATTCTGGCGATACTCGACTTGTCCCTCTCGACTATGTCGCTGAGCACGTGCACCTCGCCTACGCGTCAACGGTCCATGGCATTCAAGGCGAAAGCACAGACGCCGCGCTCGTTGGTCCAGGCGTCGATGCGGCCGGCATGTATGTCGGGATGACCAGAGGACGCGCTGTGAACTCCGTGATTGCCCTCGATCCCGGCGTGGACGCAGTCGAAGAGCTCGCGGCCCGGATGCTGCGCCCTTCGATGGAACCCACGATGGAAGAGAATCGGCAGGCCGCGCGGCTCGAGCTTGGCCGGGCAGCGACCACGCTGCCAGAAGGTATCGAGCAGGGCACAAGGCCGCAGATCGTGAAGTCCGACCCGATCGTCTCATCGACGCCGACCCATGGCGGAGCCTCACTGAGCTGACGGCTAGCCATGGTTACGGCACGAGATGATCGACGAGGGTGAGTGGGATCACTCCACGCGGTCGACTGCCGATGCCCAGACCCACACGCGTTGATCCTTGCCGTCCAACAGGAACTTGACCTGCACGGCCCGAGGAGTCCAGGCGACCGCATCTCCCTCGATTGCGAGGCGATCGCGCCGAATCGGACCCAAGCGCGCACGCGCCGTGGTTGAGGATCGGTGGTCACCGGGTAGAGGTCGAAGCGCAGCTCGCGCTCGGTGAGTGCCTGGATCGGATATTTTGCCGCGAGCTGGTCGAGGATCTTCTGGTTCATGCGCTCGTCGATCTGGGCGGCATATCGACGATTCGTGCCCACAATCCCTCCCATCGAACATCCGTTCTAAATGGTACGACCCATGGAAGTCATCACGAACTCCCATCCGTGACATGCAGGAGCGGGCGGGAGTAACGTAACTCCCGCCCGCTCTGTCTTTGCGGATGGGCGTCAACACCCGTGCTGTGTTCCAGCTGTGCACTGGTTTCGCGGCGGGTATGGTCCAGCGAGAGCGCGGCAAGATAATAAACCTCGCCTCCCTACTCTCCTTTCAGGGGGGTCTCCGCGTGCCCGCCTATGCCGCCTCGAAAGGGGCAGTCACGCAACTCACCAAAGCATTCGCCAACGAATGGGCCCGACATGGAGTGAACGTGAATGCCATCGTCCCAGGCTACTTCGCGACCGACATGAACAGCGCGCTCGTCGCAGACGAACAGCGCAATGGCCAGATAATGACGCGCATACCCGCAGGGCGGTGGGGTGAACCCGATGATATCTCCGGTGCGGCCGTCTTCCTAGCCTCGTCCGCATCGGACTACGTGCATGGGATCAGCCTGCCCGTCGACGGGGGATGGTTGTCCCGATGACCAGCGCCCGTACCCCACGCACGTCGATGCTCGCGAAAGATCCGGTGATCGTCGTTCTGCGAGCGGAGCACGCGAAGGAATATCAGTCGGTCATCCTCACTTCTATTGGGCGGAGTGCACACGATCGAGTTGACGCTCACAACCGCGGTCAAGATATTTCCCTCTTCCACCGTCGGACCCGGCTATGTCGGGCAGTTCCGCGGTCCGTTCCCCGACCTGCAAGCCATCAAGCGGAGGAGCCGAGGAGGCGGCCGCGATCGCATGGATCCGGGCCGGTGCCGTCGCGGAAAGCATCGGCAGACCACACTCCGGGGGATGGGTTCGCTGGCAGTGACCTTACCGCTCTGACCGAGCGCGCCTAGCCCTTCTGGACATCACCAAGAGGATGGCGAGATGACCGTTTCAGGCTTCACCGTGATGGGCGACACAGTGGCGCGGGATCACGACCGTCATAGTTTGCGGCGGAGAGGACGTCTTCACCAGACCCGGTGACGGCACTGTCCCCGGGCGGTGTCGGCGCAAGAGGAAGCGTGAAGCAGGCGTCCCTCACACGTCGGAAAGCGCGCGGGCTGCTCCAATGGGTTGTGACAGGCCCAGTTGCACATGGGTAGCATGACGAGTCATGAGCGAGATCCGGCGGGCGAGCGATGTGATTCCGCGTTTGACCCTCGCGGATGAGGTGGCAGCTAAACTTGTCGAACAAATCACGGCGGGGGAGTACCGCGTGGGCGACCGCCTACCCTCCGAGCAGAAGCTGGCGGAGCAGTGGGACGTAGGTCGCAGCTCGATGCGAGAAGCCGTGCGCACACTGCAAGCCGCTGGGTATCTCCGCAGTACGCAGGGGAGTGGCGTGTTCGTCGTTAGCACCCGCGCACAGACGATCGCCCCCGTGGATCAATCTCTCGTCGGCGGATACACCATGGGCGATCTTTTCGAGGCGCGGGTTGCCATCGAGGGGAAGGCGGCGGAGCTTGCGGCGAAGCGGGGCTCTGAAGCGGACCGGGACGCCTTGACCGCAATTATTGAATCCGGCGCGGATCGAGCCATCAGCTTCGAGGCGTTCGTCCGCCTGGATGCCCGCTTTCATCGGCGGGTAGCCGAAGCGAGCGGTAATCCGCTGCTGCTGCATATGTGGGACTCGCTGGCGCCGCAGTTCGAGGAGTACTCATTCCGCGTCGTGGGCCTGCCCGGCCGGCGGCGGCGCGCCCATGAGGACCATCGCGGCATTGCGGACGCAGTCATTGCGGGCGACGCCGAGTCCGCGTCGAGGCGCGCCGAGGAGCACGTGATGACGGTGCAATGGGAAGTGGGCGCGGGAGACCGCACGAGGGGGTCGTGACCGCGCGCTAAGAAGCCCGGTCGGGCAGCGCCGCGATGGTATCCGCCGTCCGCGCGCGGTTGAGCGTGCGACGCGCGGTCTGCATGTGCATGACCATGGCCGCGCGTGCACCTTCCACATTTCCTTCGACGATGCACTCAGCGATCGCCTGATGCTCGATGCACGCTCGCTCCACCGCGCCAGGGACGTCGTCGGTCGCCTTCCTTACCGCGACGAGCGTGTTGGACACGGCCGCGAGAGCGGCTGCGTACGCGGAATTCATAGATGCCTGTGCGATTGCAGCATGAAACTCCACGTCGCGTCGGTATGCGTCGACACCGGATGCTGCGGCCTCTTCGTACCGTCGAAGCGCCTGCGCGACAGCGGCCCGCTCGGCAGGACCCGCCCTTTCTGCTGCGCGGGCAGCGGTCTCGGTCTCTAAGAGCATCCGGAACTCGTATAGGTCGTCTATCGCGGTGTCGGTGAGCAGCACCTCCAGCGTCTGCTGCTCCATGGCCCGGCGACCATCGACTCCCAGCACGGTCGTTCCCCGACCGGGGCGAACGTCGAACACCCCCTGCGACACTAAAGACTGGATCGCCTCTCTGAGCGTGTTGCGCCCGACGCCGTAGCGCACGGTGAGCTCGCGCTCGGGAGGCAGTTTAGATCCTACCGGGAACTCGCCGGACCGGACGGCGTCGAGCAGGCGGCCGGCGACGGCTTGCGAGAGGTTCTGCCTCATTGCACTCCGGGTGATTTCGCGAAGACGGATTATCGAACGGCGACGATCGCGCGTCGCGCTGCCAGGGACTCGACCTCGTCGCGCCGCGCGCTGGAGGTATCGCCGGGTGTCGTCATCACTAGGGCACCATGAGCGACGCCCAACTCCAACGACCACTCGAGCTTATGGTCGCGAAGCAGCCCGTAGGCGACCCCCGCGACGAAGGAGTCACCGGCACCGACCCGATCGAAGATGTCCAATTGCTCGAGGACGGATGACGAGATCACGCCGGTGCTCGGAGTCCACGCGACGGCTCCCCAATCGTTTGTCGATGCCGACCGCACCACGCGGTGGGTCGCAGCGATCATCGAGAGCTGGGGGAATCTGACTTCGGCGTCGAGGACCATGCGCGAAAACTGATCGATGAGCGGGAGGTCATCGATCTGGGGGTCCTCGCCGATGCTGAGACGGTACTCCGGCTCGTTCGTGAAGAGCACGTCCACGTACTCGAAGATCTGCCGGACCACGCGGGCGTGCGACTCGTAGTCGCCGAGCGCGTGCCAGAGGCTCGGGCGGAAGTTGACGTCGTACGAGACGAGGACTCCGTGCTTCTTCGCGGCCCTAACCGCCTGGAGTGTGAGCCGCAGGGTGGACTCCGAGAGAGTCGTGAAGACACCCCCGGTGTGCAGCCACCGCACACCGCGCTCGCCGAAGAGTTGCTCCCAGTCGATGTCGCCCCGTGACAAGCGGGAGGCCGCACTCTGCGCACGGTCGGACACCCCAAATGCTGGACGAGTGCCGAATCCGCGCTCGGTGAAATTCAATCCATTGCGCGCGAGATGACCGGTACCCCCGTCATTGGACCAAGAGATCAATGACGTGTCGACTCCGCCCTGGCGGATGAGTCCACGTATGAGCGCTCCCACCTCGTTGTCGGCCAATGCGGTGATTATGCCACTGCGCAGCTCGAAGCAGCTGCTGATCGCGTATGCCACGTTGAACTCGCCGCCGCCGACGTGAGCCTCAAAGCGTCGGGCGTCACGGATGCGGGTCTCGCCAGGATCCAATCTGAGCATAACCTCGCCCAGCGACACCAGATCGAACTCTCTACCGTCCGCGGGGGGCACGTTCAACCCGCTCGTCATCGCCTCTCACCTTCGGTGCTGTAGTGCGGCCGGCCGGCACGCCGGGCACGCTCTACGACATTCGCCACCCTCGCCTCGCGTCGCTCGTGACTTTCGGTCGGGTCGAGAAACCAGCTTCCCCCCACGGCGATGACGCTGGGGATTGCCAAGTACGCCTCGAACGTCGTGTCGTCGATGCCGCCCGTCGGAAGGAATGCGATGTCGGGGATCGGGGCGGACACGGCCTTCACCCAGGATGGGCCACCGCACACCGACGCCGGGAAGAACTTGACCGTGTCAAGTCCGGCGCGACGGGCCACGAGGGCCTCCGAGGGCGTCGCGACCCCGGGGAAGACGGGGATGCGCTGCCCATCGCTCCATGCGAGCACATCGGGGTCGAGGCCGGGAGACACGAGGAACTGCGCGCCGGCGTCCACCGCCGCGCGGGCGTCATGCACGGCGCGTATGGATCCCGCGCCAACCACGGCGCGCGATTGCGCTCTTGCGGTGGTGATCGCTTCGAGTGAGTACGGCGTGCGCAGTGTGAGCTCGATCAGCGGCAGTCCGCCTCCGGTCAGGGCCTGCAGGACGGATTCCAGGGCCTCTTGGTCCTCGACGGTGACGACGGGCAGCACGCGGTGTTCGGCGATCGCGCTCTTCACGCCGGTGTGATCAGATGTTGTCATAGCTCCTCCGAATATGGGATAAAGCCTACCAAAGAATGAGGCGAACATCCGCATACCTTTGACATTGTGGGGGAATGTGACTAACTTGATCCCATCATCTGATGACCTGCGTTTGTAGAGCAGCTCATTTGACCATTTCAGGTGGAGGCAACGGCGCATGACCAACGATCTGCTTCTCGAAGCGAGAGGGATCACCAAGAGCTTCGGCGGCAACAGTGTCCTGCGCGGTGTCGACTTCGACGTGAGGCCCGGAGAGGTCCACGCCCTGCTCGGTGAAAACGGCGCGGGAAAGTCCACCCTCACCAAGGTCATCGGCGGCGTTCACAAGGCGGATGAGGGCACCATTACCTACCGGGGTGAGCCGGCCGACTTCCGCGATCCCGGCTCAGCTGTCCGAGCGGGCATCAGCACCGTGTATCAGGAGCTCAACCTGATCCCGCATCTGGACTGCGCCGCCAACATCTTTCTCGGCCGCGAGCCCGAGACGGCCCTTTTCACCCATAGTCGACAGATCCGTGCGGACTCCGCCGCGGCACTGGCCGAGATCGGATCGCGAGCCAAGCCCACGACGACGGTGGCCGACTTGTCCACCGCTGAACGCCAGCTCGTTGAGATTGCCAAGGCGCTGGCCACGAACGCGCAGCTCATCATCATGGACGAGCCGACCGCGGCCCTCTCCTCCGGAGAGATCGAGCGACTCCACGAGTCGATCCGCCGCCTCACCGCCCGCGGCATCTCGGTCATCTACATCAGTCACAAGCTGGACGAGGTCTTCCGCATCGCCGATCGAATCAGCGTGATGCGCGACGGCAAGCTCCGCGCGACGGTGACGCCCACGGAGTCGAGCCGGGAGGAGGTCGTGTCCCTCATGCTCGGGCGAGACCTGGCCGCGGAGAAGCGCGAGCTCGACTCCGAGCACGCCGATCGCTTCTCCGGCGACCCAATGCTCGAGGTGAACGGGCTCACCGTCCGCGGCAAGGTCACGGATGTCTCGTTCAGTGTGCGGCCGGGCGAGATCCTCGGCATGGCGGGCTTGGTGGGCGCGGGCCGCACCGAGACCGTTCGTGCACTCGTCGGGCTCGAACGCGTGTCGTCCGGAACGATCGTTCTCGACGGCAAGAAGTTTGTCCCGCGCACCCCCGCCAAGGCGATCTCTGCGGGCATGGTCCTGATCCCGGAGGACCGCAAGACCCAGGGTCTTCTCCTCGGCTCGAGCGTGGAGGACAACGTGGCGCTGCCGCACCTCCGCGCGCTGTCCACCGCGCTGTGGGTCCGCCGCAAGCGCGCCAAGGCCCTCGCCGAGCGGTGTGTCAACGAGTTCGACGTGCGTCCGGCCGTGATCGACAAGGCCACCATGTTCCTCAGCGGCGGCAACCAGCAGAAGGTGCTGATCGGCCGCTGGTTACTCGAGAAGTACAAGGTTCTGATCTTCGACGAGCCCTCCAAGGGCGTGGACGTCGGCGCACGGTCCGGTATCTGGCGGATGATCCGCGAGGCCGCCGCCGAGGGCGCAGCCGTCGTGGTCATCTCTTCGGAGACCGAGGAGCTCACCGCTCTCGCGGATCGGATCGTCGTCATGCGGGGCGGAGCCGTCTCGCGCGAACTCGTCAACCACGCACTAACGGAAGGCGAGGTCATGGAACATGCATTCTGAAACCACCACAACGGTCGAGACGGAGCGGCGAGGCGCGAGCCTGTCCGGTGTCGAGCGCCGGGAGAAGGTCCTCGGACTGCTGTCGAAGACGCAGTCGGTCGTCGGACTGGTGCTCGTCTGCGCGATCTTCGCGCTCCTGTCCGATGCATTCCTCACCGAGTACAACCTGCTCAACATCCTCCGCCAGAGCGCGGTGACCGCCATCCTCGCCGCGGGCATGACGTTCGTGATCATCTCGGGCGGCATCGACCTCTCCGTCGGCTCCGTCGTGGCGCTCACGGGGGTCGTGGCGGCGGGCCTGATGAAGGACGGCTCGCCGGTGTGGATCGCGATCCTCGTCGCGCTCGCCATCGGGCTGGCATTCGGCGCAGTGAACGGGGTGGCGGTTGCGGTCTTCAAGATCCCGGCATTCATCGCAACGCTCGGCACGCTAACCATCGGATCCAGCCTCGCCCTGGCGTACACACAGGGACTGCCGATCAGCGGCCTCCCGCCGGAGTTCACGTACCTGGGGCAGGGATTCGTCGGCCCGATCCCGACCCCCGTCGTCATCGCCTTCCTTGTCGTGGCGCTGTGTGCCTTGCTGCTGGGCCGCACACTCATCGGCCGCTATGCGTTCGCCATCGGCGGCAATGAGAAGGCGTCCTTCCTCTCGGGCGTCCGCACGACGCGCTGGAAGATCATCATGTATGCGCTGCTCGGAGTGCTCGGCGGTGTGGCCGGGGTCGTGCTCACTGCGCGTCAGAACTCCGGCCAGCCCACGGCAGGCGCCGGAATCGAGCTCATTGTGATCGCCGCCGTCGTTATCGGCGGCACGAGCCTCAGCGGCGGACGCGGATCCGTCTGGGGATCCATCGCGGGCGCGTTGCTGATCACGGTCATCAACAACGGCCTCAACCTCTTGAACGTCTCCCCCTACTTCCAGGGGATGTTCGTCGGCGGACTGATCCTCCTCGCCGTCGGACTCGACTGGAGAAACCGCAAGTCCAATGAATAGAAAGAACAAAGGAGTTCCGATGGGAAATCACATGCGCCGAGCCGCCCTGTTGGTGGCGGCCGTCACAACGAGCGCTGTCATGCTCGCCGGCTGCTCCGGCACGTCCGGAGACTCCGGCGACGCCGGCGATGACGCGATCGTTATCGGGCAGAGCCTGCCCACGCTGGACAACCCTTGGTACGCAGCATTCGCGCAGGGCTCGCAGGACATGGCAGATTCCCTCGGGGTCGAGCTGCGTCTCGTGACCAACCCCGCGAACACCCCGTATGAGCCCGCATCCCAGATCGCTTCGATCGAGAACCTCATCGCGCAGCGGCCCGACGTCATCCAGATCGATCCGACGAGCACCGACGCCATCAACGGCGCCATCGACGAGGCGCGCGCGCAGGACATCCCCGTCGTCACCGACGGCATCAACGTCAGCACCGAGGTGGACGCATCCGTCGTCGCCGACAACAAGCAGGGCGGCGAACTCGCCGGCGCCTGGGTCGCCGAGGCGCTGACCGACGGCGGCGAGGTGGCAGTGCTCGAGGGCACGCCTGGCCGCGACATCATCCAGCAGAGGCAGGACGGGTTCGACGAGGGTCTCTCGGCCAACCCGGCCGCGGAGATCGTGGCCTCGCAGATCGCGAATCTCTCCCGCGAGGAGGGTCAGACAGTCTCGGAGAACATCCTCCAGGCCAATCCGGACCTCGCGGCTCTGTGGGGAGCATCCGACACGATGGCCCTCGGTGCGCTTGAGGCGCTGAAGGCTCAGGGACTGGCGGGAGAGGTGCTGCTCGGCGGATTCGATGGCACCCCCGACGCCTTCGCCGCTATCGCCGCGGGTGAGATGGCGTTCACGATCGACCAGGTTCCCTACGAGATGGGTGCTGTCGCGATCGCGCTGGCCTACCTCATCGCCACCGACGCGGATCACGACGGCGAGGTCATCCTCGACACAAAGCTCGTGGACAGCGCGAACGTCGCCGACTACCTCGACGACGTCGATGCGGCGAACGCAATGACACTGGCGGCCGTACTCGAGCGTTTCGGCCTCGACAAGTAGGACCAATCGTGGGGGTGCGGTCATCGACCGCGCCCCCACCCTTCTGAGGAGACGACATGTCCAAGCGACTGTTCTTTGCCGGCGACCGTCAGGTTGCGGTGCTCGACGGGCCGGACAGGTCGGCGGGCCGCGACGAAGTCGCGATCCGCATCGATGCCGCCGGCGTCTGCGGGAGCGACCTGCACTACCTGTACCGGGTGCCGTCGAGCGAGCGGGGCAAGCCCCGACTCGGCGTCACCATCAACCCCGACGCGGTGCCGGGACACGAGCCCGCCGGAACGGTGACCGCCGTCGGGGACGGTGTCGACACCCTCGAGCCGGGAGACCGTGTGATCGTGCACCACATCTCGGGTTGCGGACACTGCGACTGGTGCATCCGCGACCTGCCGATGCACTGCGCCACCAAGAAGACCTATGGGTTCGACATCGACGGGGCTTTCGCCGGGCAGATGGTGGCCAAGGCCAAGGACGTCGTCAAAGTGCCGGACGGGATCTCGATGCCCGTCGCGGCCTACTGCGCGTGCGGCGCCGGGACGGCCTACAACGCCCTACGCAAGCTCGGCCTCACGAGCGCCGACACCATCATCATCTTCGGACTCGGGCCCGTGGGTCTCGCCGCGGTGGCGTTCGCGCACGACTTCGGGGCGCGCGTCGCCGCGGTCGATGTCTCGGCCGAACGACGCGAGCTCGCCGGGCGTGCGGGAGCCGATCTGCTGATCGATCCGCGCGAGACCGAGGCGGCCGCCGCGGTCCTCGAGTGGAACGGTCGCGGTGCGTCCGTCGGCCTCGATGCATCTGGGAATCCGCACGCGCGTCATCAACTTCTGGACGCAATGACGATCCTCGGCCGTGTCGCCTTCGTTGGCGAGGGCGGGGACGTCCGAATCGACGTGAGCGAGCAGATCATCCACAAGCAGCTGACGGTCGTCGGCTCCTGGGTGTTCGGGCTGAGCGAGCTCGGCGGGGTGCTCGACTACGTCGCGGAGCGCGAGGTCGATCTCGCCTCCCTCGTCACCGACGTCTACGACATCGCCGCCGCCGCCGAGGCATTCGCCGTCGCGGACGCCTCCGCCAGCGGCAAGGTCGTCATCACGATGGGCGGCTCCACGGCCTCCACGGCCCCCACTCCCGAGAACGCCGGTGGCGCTTCGTGAGGATCGCCGAGATCAACACCTATCTGCTGAAGGCTCCCACCGAGTCGGCGTTCTACTCGTCGCAGGGACTGTTCACGGGTCGCAAGAGCCTGATCGTCGAGATCGTCACTGACGACGGGACGAGCGGATGGGGCGAGGGAGGGCAGTACGGACCTGCCGAGCCGGTCCTGGCCTGCATCCGCGATGTCCTGGCACCGAAGCTGATCGGCGCGGACCCGCGCACCCCGGGGCTGCACTGGGAGAACCTGTACGCGGCATACCGGGACTTTGGCACGCGGGGACCCTACATCGAGGCCCTCAGCGCCCTGGACATCGCAATGTGGGATCTCACGGGCAAGTCGTACGGCGTGCCGGTGGCCAAGCTCCTGGGTGGCGCGTTCCGGGACTCGGTGGCGGCATACGGCACGGGCTTCTACTATCCGGCCGACGACCCCGCAACGGTCGACGCCGGTTGGATCCGGGCCGAAGCCGCGGCGAAGCTCGACGCGGGATTCGGTGCCCTGAAGGCGAAGGTCGGCCTGCTGCCGATTCGGGACGACATCCACCGCATGGAGATCGTCAGAGAAGCTGTCGGCGACGATGTCGCCCTCATGGTCGACAGCAACCACGCCTATAACTTGGCAAGCGCACGCACTGTCGCAGCCGAGCTGGGTCACCTCGCGTTCCGGTGGTTCGAAGAACCCGTAGTCCCGGAGGACAAGGCGGCCTACCGCGCCCTCCGCGAAACGTCGCCCGTGCCCATCGCCGGTGGTGAGGCGGAATTCACCCGGTACGGCTTCGCCGAGCTGATCGGCGGCGGATGCGTCGACGTGGCTCAGCCCGACCTCGCGGTCGCCGGCGGGATCTCCGAGTGGCAGAAAATCCACACCATCGCCCAGGTCGCCGGTGTCACCGTGATCCCGCACATCTGGGGATCGGGCATCGCGCTCGCCGCCGCGCTGCAGGTGCTCGCGGCCACTCCGCCGAACCCCTACACGGCCCGGCCCGTGCCGCTGCAGAACGAGCCCGTCCTCGAGTTCGACACGACCGATAACCCGCTGCGCCGCGACCTGCTCACGGAGCCGTTCACCATCGACGGGGGGCGGGTCGCCGTGTCGGGCGCCCCCGGCCTCGGCGTCGAGGTGGATCGTGATGTCCTGGGCAGGTACGACGTCCTGACGCGCGCATGAGGTCGAGGAGGGGCCGGGCGAGAGGCATCCGATCGCTCACGTGACTTTGTGACTCCCGGGTCCTCGTACGCCCACCCCGCATGACAACTCCGAAGGGAAAACCCATGACGAACGAACAGCGACACGTCCTCGTGACAGGAGCCGCCGAGGGTGTCGGGAGATCAATCGCGCGCACGCTCGCGAAGGATGGCGCACGGGTCGTGATCGCCGACATCCGAAGCGCCGACGAGACGATCCGGCTCATCCGAGAAGACGGCAGCGCAGCCGACCAGCTCCACTGCGACGTGTCCTCCGAGGCGAGCGTCCGTGAAGCGGTCGCGGCAGCAGCGGAGCTTCTTGGCGGCCGCATCGACGTCCTGGTCAACAACGCGGGTATGAACGGCCACTACCACCTCCTCGAGGGGATGCCCCTCGAGGAGTGGGAGGAGACGCTGCGCATCAACCTCACCGGCACGATGCTCGTGACGAGGGAGACGATCCCCCACCTCGCGGCCCAGGGGGCGACGATCGTCAACATCGCCAGCAACGTCGGCAAGCGCGGTCTGCCCTATCGGGGAGACTACGTGGCCAGCAAGTGGGCGCTGATCGGGCTGACGCAGACGATGGCGCTGGAGCTCGCACCCCGCGGCATCAGGGTCAACGCCGTCTGCCCCGGGCCTATAGAGGGCAACCGGATCGAAGACGTGATGCAGCACCACGCGGATGTCGAGGGCACCACAGTGGTCGAGATGCGCGCGAAGTGGGAGGCCGAGGCGCCCCTCGGACGCTTCGTGACTCCCGAAGAGGTCGCATCCGTCGTGGGCTTCCTCGCCGGCGAACAGAGCAGCGCGATGACCGGCCAGGCGATCAACGTGACGGCCGGACTGGTCATGCACTGATGAGCGCGGAGGAGACCGTCGCGGAACTGGCAATCGCCAGCGCGAACGATCTCGGCGAGAGCATCGTCTGGAACTCGGAGACCGACGAGCTCGCCTGGGTCGACATCCATCGCGGAAAGCTGGAAAGGCGAAGCGCCGACATGTCCAGGTCGACCGCCGACCTTCCGGCCCGGATCGGCGCGATCGGCCTGCGGGCCTCCGGGGGGTTCGTGGCGGCGTTCGCCGCCGGCTTCATCCTCCTCGACGCTAATGGCCGCCTCGACAGCGACCTCATCGAGATCGAGCCTGATCTACCGACCACCCGCCTCAACGACGGCAAGGTCGACCGTCAGGGCCGCTTCATCTGCGGTGGCATGGATGAAGCGCAGAACCAGCTGGCGCTGTCCGCGGTCTACCGGCTTGACCCGGATGGGACCCCGCACAGGATCATCGATCGGGTCGCCTGCGCGAACAGCATCGCCTTCAGCCCGGATGGCGCTTTGATGTACTTCTCGGACATGCCCTCGGCGCGGATCCTCGTCTACGAGTACGACGTCGACGAAGGCATCCCGCACGACCCGAAGGTGTTCGCGGACGGCACGGAGCATCCGGGTCTTCCCGACGGTTCCACGGTGGATGCCGACGGGTGCCTGTGGAACGCGCGGTGGGGCGCCGGAACCGTCGTGCGATACACGCCCGACGGTTCCGTCGACGCGGTGGTGCGGGTACCGGCGACGAACCCCACCTGCGTGGCATTCGGAGATGCCGACCTGTCGACTCTGTACATCACGAGCGCGCGCTTCGGAAGAACGGATCAGCAGCTCGCCAGGGAGCCGCTTGCGGGCGGGATCTTTGCCGTGACTCGCAGCGCACGGGGAGTGCGCGAGCCGCACTTCGCAGATTGAGATGTCGCGAGGCTGGTACAGAAGCTGGACGGCGAACATCAAGAAGTTCAGTCGTTGGAGCGGGATAGATCCGGCGTACATTCCGAGCGTCGGCTTGGTCGCTTTAGCGGAGGCTCCGCGTGATCTATAACCGGTGGGTGATCGTGTGCGAGCCCGCCAGTAGCCGCTCCGCGTCCTAGACGGTGTCGCTCCCCCGACGTAATCTGGCTGCCGAGGTTGGAAAGAGGTCTGTCCTCCAATTCTCTCCACGGGCCCGGAGACCTAGCCTGTCCGGGGCGGCGCAGCCCCCTGGGCTCCGTTCCCACGCACTGCCCACATCCGAACACGAACGAGACGGACCGAAGGGGGCCGAACATCTTGCCGACGGCTTCCTTGGCCTTTCCTTTCAGATCCTCAGTGCTGTGATGTCATCTCCGATACCCATAGGGTTCTCCTTTCAACCCTACAAGCCGGAACTGACGATGTCAGGGTCGGTGGGGGGCTTGGGCCTGTAGAGTCACGACTACGACGCCCAGTCCCCGCGTCCCGGTAGCAGGCGTGTGCGCCTTCTGCTGGTTTGGAAAGCGAGGGGCTGATGGCGGGAGCGGGGAGCGGTGCCGGTGCGTCCGGCCCGTCGCAGTCCGACGGGTTGCACGCCAGCTTCTTGGCGCGCCTACCCGTCGATGGAGCGTCGGTGTCGGTGGTGACCGTCGCAGGGAACCATTCCACGGTGTCCTCCAGCGATGCCCTCGCGACCCGTCTCGAGCAGCTGCAATATGACCTCGGGGAGGGGCCGCACTACCGGGCGCTCGAGATGCGGAAGCCCGTGCTCGTGCCTGATGTGCGATCGGCCGATCACTCACGGTGGCCGACGTTCGGACACGCCGTTGTGGAGACCCAGGCGAGGGCGTTGTTCTCCTTCCCGCTGCGCATCGGCGCGGCGATCGTGGGCGTCGTGGACCTGTACCGCCTAGCACCGGGCGAGCTTTCCGACGTCGATGTCGCCCCCGCCGTAGCTCTTGCCGGAGCTGTCGCGGGGAAAGCGGCAGCGTACGCGGCTGCCGATGCGGACGGCGACGGACGGGACGAGTCGGCGCTCGTGGCAGGCACGCGGCGCCATGTCCACCAGGCGACCGGCATGGTTTCGGTGCAACTCGACACCTCGGCCAGGGACGCATTCTCCCGACTTCGCGGGCACGCGTACGCCGCCGGTCGGAGTGTGGATGACGTGGCGCATGACGTGGTGACACGGGTCCTTGACTTCACCGAGCCGACAGGTGGCGAGACAGCGTGATGCGCGGGAAACTGGACGAAGGACAAAGATGATGGCTGAACTATCGCGGGACGCCCGACTCAGCGCGGCTTTTGTGAAGCTCGCGGATACGTTGGTCGACGACTACGACGTGGTCGACCTGCTCGACACGCTCGTGCACGAGTGCACTATCCTCGTCGATTCCGATGCAGGTGGGTTGCTGATCGCCGACACGGATGGATGGTTACAGCTGATCGCGTCCACCAACGAAGAGGCCGAGTTCGTGGAGATCATTCAGCTTAACGCGGGCGAGGGGCCGTGCGTGGAAGCGTTCAAGACTGGCAAAGGCGTGACGATCCCGGATATGTCCCAGGAAGATCGATGGCCGGCATTCCGCGACGCGGCGACCAAGCAAGGCTTTCGTTCGATGCACGCATTCCCGATGCGGTTACGTGGACACACAATCGGCGCGATGGGACTTTTCAGCGCCACCACAGGCGAGCTCAGCGAGTCGGATCTCGCGGTCGCTCAATCCCTGGCTGATGTTGCCACCATCGGCATTCTGCAAGAACGTTCACTGCGCGACTCCACACTCGTCGCTGACCAACTACAGCGCGCCCTGGACAGCCGGGTCATCATCGAGCAAGCCAAAGGCGTGATCGCCGCGCAAACCGGCGCCGACATGCACACTGCTTTCACCATCGTCCGGGACTACGCCCGCCACAATCAACTCAAACTCAGTACCGTCGCCGAGCAGGTCGCCGAACGCTCACTCACTCTGCCCGCCAGCACCCGGGTCACAACCAATTAGCCGCACTCTGCCGTCGCCCGCCGCACGCGCGGGCTCGACAATGATTCGCTGCTCGATAATCCGTCCACCGACAAAACCAACGCGATGCTCACCCGCTGCATGATGAATATGACAGCGACGTAGGCGACGTAGATCGCCCTCTCGCCGGTCGTCGAAGCAGTCTCGGCGGCGCTCAGTGAGGCAGGCCGCGGGTGTGTTGTGTCTTCCGTCATTCTGCAGCACCACTCGTTCCCCCACCAGCCGTGTGAGGGCTTTCCGGGCCAGGTCGTCGCCAAGCATGCAAGCCTGGGTGTCTCGAGTTGGTCGACAGCATGGGTCGAGAGTCCCGGCGGGATGTTGCACTACTTCTCGTAGGGGTTCGGCATGAGCGTGTACTTTGTTTCGAGGTATTCGTAAATGCCCTCAGTCCCGCCCTCGCGGCCGAGGCCGGATTGTTTCACGCCACCGAACGGGCCCGCGGCGTTCGACACGACACCGACGTTGAGGCCCATCATGCCGGTGTCGATGAGATCGATCATGCGTTGGCCACGCGCTGTGTCCCGTGTATACACGTAGCCGACGAGATGTTCTACGAGCGCGCCGACATCGTTTAACTCGTCAACGCCTGGTCCTACCCGCAACACGTTCACGAGCTCGAGCAGAAGGCACCCGACTACGAGTGGCGAGCCAACGACGGGGGAGACGGAACGGGTGCTCCCGAGGAAGTGCGTGAGCTCGCCAACGACGCCCGGAGCCAGGCGCAGCTTTACCGCAATCTGGAGGCCGCTGAGCAGCAGCCCACTGCGACGGATGCGCCAGCACCGGAGGTGCAGGCCAATCGCTCCGAGGCGCCCGTCTACGACTCCGCAGAGCGACGCCAGGATAAGGCCGCGACGATGGAGAAGTCTGGTGTCGAGTAGTCGGACGTTCGCACCCGGATGTGGGTGGATGTCGATCAGGGACGTTCGCTCGCCGAGGCCGTCGCTGCAGGCAAGGGCACGGGAACGCGTGCTGCCCCGGGTGTGCGGGCCCGTGGCACGCGCAGGAACGAGCGCTCCCGCTGAACACAAACACAGCGCATCGTCATGTTTGTCTCGGCCAGACCACCGCGAGGCTCGCGTGAATGGGCGCTACCGCGGGGACGGAGATCGGCGCCTGCACGTTCAAGCAGGCCACGGACGCTGAATGGAGTAGCCAGTTGTCTTCTGTAGGTCGGGGATCCTGAGGCCGCTTTCGTAGAAAGCGCTCAGCTGTGCGTCCAGGGGCATCGGCGACCTCATCGTCGAGGCGTTCGTATCGAGCAACAGGGGGTGCTTCGATCTTGCCACCTGGCTCTCCTCCGGTTTGAAGATCCCCGCCTGATCCATGTTCCGCAGAACATTCGTGCTCTTTCTGCCGGCAAAGTCGGGCGACTCCCGAGCGCGATTGTCAGCGCATCCGTGTTCAGCATGCCCTCGATGAATCAGCCATGCACGCCCGTCAGCAGTTCTCGCACGGCTGCGTCGATACGGCTGTCGGCGAAGACGAGCGCACACAACAACAGCAGGGGTGCCTCGGGTCGCCTGCCCCGAATTGCGGTCAGGAGCTCGTCGTCCTGAACGACCTCAGTAGTGATCGCGTTGACGGCGCGCGACCCGGACGGCCGTGGAGCGTACTGCACTATGTCGTCCCAAAGAGGCTCCAGTACGTGGTCCGCATGCACCTCTTGAGCGGTCGTGACACCCGGAACGAGCAGGGCCAGATGGTCCAGCACGTCGGGGAGCGAATGAATTTCGTCAGAGGCAGCTCACCCATCGGCCGGACTGGCATGCATACTCCTCAGACGCGTCGCGGCCCGCTGTCGGGCCGCGAAGGCGGCGTCGCCTCGAGGTAAACCTACCGCGGGGGTGCAACGGGCCAGTGGAGCTCTCGCTTGTCAGTGTGTAGTTGGGCGTAGCAACGCATCAGCGAGGAGGAGTCGGGCGCGGTCCGCCGGCATCTTGTAGCCATCCTTCAGGTTCGCGAAGTCGCGCCGGTCGAACTGCTCGATGTGAAGTGCGAGCATCGCCTCTTCGACGTCCCCCACATCGACGTTATTGATCTCGCGCCAGCCGACCAGAAGTTTGTCGCCCGCGGGAAGTTGCCAGACGAATCGTCCACCTGCGTGGCCGGCAGATCGCCCGCGGCCCTGTTTCGCGTAAGCCCGCAGCCGTTCCTGGAGACCGAGTCGACTTCCGGCTTTGCCCACGTAGACGACCTCGGCGTCGTCCCTCCATGCCTTCTGCAGCACTTCAACCTCGACGGTCAAAGGTCGGCCCTTGTGGGGACCTCCCACGTTCTCCGAGAGAAAGAGGGGATGAGGCCCGGGCTGCCGCACTACGACGTAGACGCCGTGGCGCGGGGGAAGATCTGCCGCGACGAGAGCGCCAAATGGTTTCCAGCCACAAAGCCCCAGCGTTCGAACCCAGAACGGGTCCACTCGATCTGAAAGGGCACGTGCTCAGTCCATCGCAACTGGGCGGTAGGGCGCATCCCTCCAGGAGGTCGGCCCGTTACCATGAGCGCACACCGAGACTTTGGGGGCGTCATGGCCAATGAGACCGACGAGCCGCAATCCGACGAAGAGCCCACCACGGGGCCGACCGAGCCGGAACAGCTGGACGAGGAAGGCGCCGACCCGGCCGCGCAGGACGCAGAGGAGTTGATCAACGATCCCGAGCCTGCACTGCGGAAGCTTCGACTCGACCCAAATTTCTACTCACGGGTCGGAGAGGGCTTCCGCGCTCTCCGCGAGGGTATGAGCGAGTTCTTCGTCGCTAGCGACAGGGGAGCAGGTCGAACGAAGGACACGGCCGAGCGGGTGATCGACTTGGTCGAGAAGGAGTTAGACCGCGAAGGGCTGAGCCCTCAGGAACGGCTGGAATTCCTACGGGCCGGAGAGCGCATGGCCAACCAGGTTGGCAACAGCGAAAAGGACGTGCGTGAGTCCAACGAGCGAACCTTGACCAAGGTAGTCGCCATCGCGGCCGGTGCGGTTGTTGGCGTCGTGGTGCTCGGACACCTGGGTAGGGACGGGAAGCTGCCACCAAGCGTCTGAAAAAACGGTCATTACCAGCGAAACCCCAGATCAGGTGGATTAGAGACGATCGCTGCAATCGTGCAAAGACGGTCGCAGCTCGGCGACCGGCACTGGCGATGTCAAGTGACATGGTGGATACGGCCCCCGGGTGTAGGTTGTCGACCCCGTGAGGTCCAATGCCATTCGGCGCGATTGCGAATCCGTAGATCAGCGAGGACGACGAAGCTTCCAGCGTGCCTGCGTACACAGAGACCGCGGCAGCAGACTCAGCCGGTTAAGGAGTCGAAGTGGGCAACTCGACTTATACGTTGCTGCGGGGGCGGGGAACGGCGTGGCGACTAGCGTCCCCAGAGCTTGGACGAGGGCTGCCGCCTCGATCTCGGGTGATTGCCGCCGCGGTCGCGAGCAAGTCGGGAACGAACTCGAGCATTTCTTTGAGCGGCTTTACGGGGGAAGCCAGTGAGATTGCCGCGATCTCGCCGTCGCCTTCGAAGATTGGTGCCGCGATGCAGTGCACGAGCGGTTCCGCCTCGCCGTCGTCGATCGCCCACCCACGTTCCCGGATGCTTTCCATGTCCGTCAAGAACGCCTCGCGGGTAGTGATGGTCGTGGGTGTGTACCTCGTGAACGTCAGCTCGTCAGCCAGTGCGCTGAGTTCGTGTGCAGGAAGGAAGGCGGCCGTCGCCTTGCCGATCCCGCGGCAGTGCAGCTCACCTCGCTTCCCGACGCGTGACCACATGCGTACGGCAGCCTGACCGTCGATCTTGTCGATGTAGACGACGTCAGTTTTCTCGCGGACTGCGAGGTGGACGGTTTCCTTCGTCTTGTCGTGTAGCTCGTGGAGGTGGGGGGACGCGACGGTGCGCAGGTCGATCTGGTCCAGTGCCTGCTGCCCCAGCGAGATGAGCATCGACCCTGGGCTGTACCGCAGATCCGGGAGCCGTCGAGCAAAACCCCGGTCCTCAAGCGTCCTCAAGATGCGAAGTGCGGTGGATCGATGAACCTCGAGCTCTCGCGCCATCTCGCTGATTGAACGGGGACCGTCAGTCAGCAGCGCGAGCGCGGTGAGCGCCCGGTCCACTCCCTGCGGACCGCCATCGTTGCCGTTCCGTTTCATCGCTTCTCCTTCGCCTGCCGAACAACCCCTCCACGTCATCGCAGGGGTAGAGCTTGTTGTCGCGCTCGCGCCCGAATGGCGAACCAATTGACACCACTAGAGCATTTCTCGTAAAGTGTTGCACAGGCACCAACGGTGTTGCAAGGGCTGCAACACAGCATCAAAGGAGTTGCTCGTGATTCTGAAGAACCGAGGCCGTGGCCTTCTTGCCGTCGCTGGGACCATCGCTGCCGTCGGCGTGCTTTCGGCATGCAGTGGTCTGACCTCCTCCGGCGCCCCTTCTGGCGCCGGACAGGATGACGGCCCCGCGACCGTCGCCATGCTTCTGCCGGAGAATGTCAACCCGCGCTGGGAGAGCCAGGACGCTCCGTTCTTCGAAGAGCAGCTGAAGAAGTTGATCCCCGACGCGACCGTCGAGGTCTACAACGCCAACAACGACGCGTCGAAGCAGCAGCAGCAGGCCGACCAGGCAATGACCAAGGGCGCAGACGTGCTCGTCGTGATTCCGGTAGACGCTGCAGCCTCGGGCGTCATCGCGGACTCCGCCGCCGCCTCCGGCGTTCCCGTCGTCGCGTACGACCGCATGATCGACTCCGAGAACGTGTCGGCCTGGATTCAGGCGGACATGGTCGCCGTTGGCGAGGCGCAGGCACAGTGGCTCGTGGACCACACGAAGGCCGGCGACAACCTGATTCAGATCAAGGGCTCACCCACCGACACAAACGCTCGCCTGTTCGACGAGGGTTACCAGAACGTCCTCACGCCGCTGTACGAAAGCGGTGAGCGCGTGATGGCCTACGACACCTGGACGCAGGGCTGGGACCCCGCGATCGCCCGTACCTCCGTGGACCAGGCGCTGACCAAGCTCAACAACAACGTCCAGGGCATCCTTGCCTCCAGCGACGGAAATGCGGCCGCGTCGATCGCGTCGCTCGAAGAGCAGAACATGGCCGGCAAGGTTCCAGTCACCGGGCTGGATGGCACCGTACAAGCGCTGCAGCTGATGCTGCAGGGCAAGCAGGGTATGACCGTGTGGCGTCCGTTCGACCAGATGGGCGAGAAGACCGCCGAGGTGGTCCAGCGCCTCCTCGCCGGCGAGTCCATCGATGACATCATCACCGGAACCGTAAAGAACGGCGTCGACGCGGATGTCCCCCAGATCCAGACTGACTTTTATGTCGCCACTGACGAGGAAGGCATCCAGTACATCATCGACAAGGACCCGTCCATCGAGAAGACCGACGTCTGCACCGGCGCCACCGCCGCGCTGCCCTTCTGCACGGAGTAATGATCGTGGAACCCATCGACAACGCGGGGGCGCCCACTGGCGCCCCCGCCGCCCACGGCCCTGAGCCGCTTCTGAAGGCCAGCGGCATCCGCAAACGGTTCGGCGCAGTTCAGGCCCTCCGCGGCGTGGACTTCGAGGTCCGTGCGGGCGAGGTCATGGCACTGCTGGGCGACAACGGTGCCGGCAAGTCCACGCTGGTCAAGGTCCTCTCCGGGCATCACCAGCCTGATGAGGGTGAGCTCACCTTCGACGGCGAGCCGGTCGAGCTAAAGACGCCGCACGACTCGTCGGCGCTCGGGATCGAGACCGTCTACCAGGACCTCGCACTGTGCGACAACCTCGACGTCGTCGCGAACATGTTCCTCGGACGTGAGAAGCACTGGATGCCGGGCCTGCTGGGCCCTCTGCGCGAGGTCTCGATGGAGAAACGCGCACGTGAGGTCCTGAAGTCCTTGGGCGTGCGCACCCTGCAAGACCCGCGGACCAAAGTGTCCGTGCTCTCCGGAGGCCAGCGCCAATCGGTCGCCATTGCCCGCGCGACGATGTGGAACTCCCGCATCGTCATGCTGGACGAACCCACCGCCGCCCTCGGCGTGGAACAGACCGCACAGGTGCTGAACCTCGTCCGCACGTTGCGCGAGAACGGCCACGGAGTCGTCCTCATCACCCACAACATGAGCGACGTGTTCAAGGTCGCCGACCGCATCACCGTTCTGCGTCTCGGCTCCACCGCAGACGTCTTCACCGTCAAAGACACGAACCCTGAGACGGTCGTCTCCTCCATCACCGGTGGACGGGCACTCGTCGGAGAAATGGCATGACTTCCACCACCACGCGGACCGCGAAATCGACAGGCCCCGACACGACCACGTTCCCGGCCGAGCCGGAACAGCGCGGGTTCCTGAACCGCCAGATCACCAACATCCGCCACGGCGAGCTCGGCGCCCTCCCCGTCATCCTGGCGCTGGCCGCGATCTGGATCTTCTTCGCGATCAACCAGCCGCTGTTCCTCTCCTCCCGCAACATCACGAACCTGCTCCTCCAGGCCGCTGTGGTCGGCACCCTGGCGATGGGACTTACCATCGTCCTGCTGCTCGGAGAGATCGACCTGTCGATCGCCGCAGTCGCGGGCGTCTGCGCAGCCGTGATGGCTCAGATGATCAACGGCAGCATCCCGATCTGGCTCGTGCTCTTGGTCACCATGGCCACCGGCGTTGCGATCGGCGCGTTCCAAGGATTCTTCGTCTCCGTCGCAAGAGTGCCATCCTTCGTTGTCACATTGGCGGGCCTGCTCGGATTCCAGGGCCTAATGCTGGCGTTGCTGGGAGACAACGGCGCCATCAACGTTGATGACCCCTTCGTTCGGTCCTTGACTACCACCTATCTCTCCCCGGTCGCCGGCTACGGACTCGCCGCCATCATCCTCGCCGTCTACGTCGGAACGAGCCTCTGGAACCGCCGCCAGCGTGTCGCCGCAGGCCTCCCGGTCCCCCCGGTGCAGAACATGCTCATCAAGGTAGTTCTGCTCGCCGTCCTGTCACTGGCAGCGATCACGGTGCTGAACAGCTACGCCGGCCTCCCCCTGATCGTGGTGCTCGTGCTCGCCCTATGCGGCCTGCTGACCTGGGTGCTCGGGCGCACCAAGTATGGCCGGTTCGTCTACGCAGTCGGCGGCAACGCCGAGGCCGCGCGCCGCGCCGGCATCAGCCTGGTCGGCATCCGCATGAGCGCCTTCATGCTGCTCGGCCTAGTCGTCGCGCTCGCCGGCATCTTCGGCGCATCCCGCTACGCCTCGGTATCGTTCAACGCTTTCGCTGGCGGCTCCCTGCTGCTGGAGGCAATAGGCGCAGCTGTGATCGGCGGCACCAGCCTCTTCGGCGGACGGGGCCGAGTGATCAACGCTCTACTCGGTGCACTGGTCATCGGAAGCCTCTCCAACGGTCTGGATCTGCAGGGCGCCGGCTCGGCACAGAAGCTGATGTTCTCCGGCGGCATCCTGCTGCTCGCCGTCACCCTCGACGCCGTCTCCCGCCGCGGCCGCACCAGAGCCTGACCGCTCGGACGTCACCCGACATCTCACCTAGAAAGAACCCTCCGCACATGCGCTACGTCACCCTCCCCGCCGTCCCCGTACAGGCCTCAGTTATCGGGCTCGGCACCATGATCTTCCACACCGACACCCAGGACCGAGACTTCGCGCTGCTCGACGCGTTCGTCGACGGCGGCGGCACCTACATCGACACCGCCGAGATCTACGGCGCCGTCGAACAGTTCGGCCTGTCGGAGATCGTCATCGGACGATGGCTGCAGGAGCGTCCGGGGATGCGCGACAAGATTGTCCTGGGCAGCAAGGGCCTCATCCCCGGTACGTGTGAGCAGCTGCACCCGGGCGGCGCGCAGATCACCCCGGAGGGCATCGATCAGGCCATCCCCGGCTCGCTGGAGCGGTTGCAGACGGATCGGCTGGACATTTGGATGTTCCATCGCGACAACGCGGACCTGCCTGTCGGGCCTCTCGTCGAAGCCCTCGACCGCCACGTCAAGGCTGGACGGATCCTCAGCTACGGCGCTTCAAACTGGAGCACCGAGCGGATCGACGAGGCCATCCGGTACGCGGAGGAGAACAGCCTGACCCCGATGCAGTCCGCGAGCCCGCAGTTCTCGCTCGCGAAGGCCAAGGAGCCGTACTGGCCGGAGACTGTCGTCACCACGGGGGATGACCAGAAGTGGTTCGCCAGGCGCAACATGCCGCTGGTCGCGTGGTCGGCGCTCGGTCGCGGGTTCTTCGCCTTGGCAAACCCCGACGACCTGAGCGACAAGGACCTGGTGCGCGTGTTCTACAACGACGACAACTTCGCGCGCAAGCAGCGCGCCGAGGAACTCGGCCGCCGCAAAGGCCTGTCCATGTTCGAAGTGGCCCTCGCCTACGTCACCAGCCAGAGCTTCCCCGTGATCGCCCTGAACGGTGCGGCCACCACGGACGAGATCGCGACATCGCTGAAAGCCGGCGACCTCGAGCTCAGCGACACCGAGCGCGACTGGCTCGACCTCCACACCGACACCCAGCCGTTCAACTGACCCACCCACCCTGATTCGGAGAACAAAAGTGAGCAACGTGAAGCGCCTGTACATCGGCGGCGAGCTGGTCGAGTCCGGCGAGACCCACGACGTCATTTCCCCCGCGACCGGTGAGGTCGTCGGGACCATCGCGTGGGGCGGCGAGAAGGAAACCCTGGCCGCGCTCGCCGCCGCCCAGGCCGCGCTGGACTCCTGGCCCACCACCCCCGTGGAGGAGCGCATCTCCTGGATGCTGAAGCTCCGCGACGAGGTCGTCGCACACGCCGACGAGCTGCGGCAGGCCGTGGCCGACGAAGCCGGCAAGCCCTGGGAAGAGACCGCCGAAGACGTCGACGGCGTCATCGACTCCCTCACCTACTACGCCGACGAAATCCGCAGCTTCCTCGCCCCCACCGAGCTGCCCGATCTGGACGGCTCCTACCGCAACGAAATGATCTACGAGCCCGTCGGCGTCGTGGGTGCGTTCCTCGCCTGGAACTTCCCTTTGTTGAACCTAGGCTACAAGCTCGGCCCCGCCATGGCGGCCGGCTGCCCGATCGTCATCAAGCCGTCCAGCAAGACCCCCCTGTCGGCCTACCTCATCGGAGAGCTGTGCGCGAAGGTCGGCCTGCCCGCCGGGATCGTCAACATCGTCTCTGGCGACAACGCCGCTGTCGGCGACACGCTGTCAGGCAGCACGATCCCCTCGATGCTCACCCTGATCGGCTCGGGGAGCGTGGCCCGACGCATCATGGAGCGCGGCGCGTCCTCCATCAAGCGCTACTCCATGGAGCTCGGCGGCAACGCCCCCGCGCTCGTGTTCGACGACGCCGACCTCGATCTCGCCGTCGACATCGTCGTCGGCTTGAAGTTCAAGAACGCCGGCCAGATCTGCGTCACCCCGAACCGCGTCTTCGTCCACGCCGACGTCGCCGACAAGTTCACCGGCATGGTCGTGGAGCGTGCAAACGCGGTCCGGATCGGCTTCGGCCCGGAAGGCACCGTTGACATGGGACCGCTCATCGACGGGAGCGCGCTGGGCCGCATCAAGGGCCTCGTCGACGACGCCGTCGCCGATGGAGCCGAGCTGCTCGTCGGCGGTGGCCGCGCCGAGTCCGAGGACGGCGGCACCTACTTCCAGCCCACCGTCCTGCGGGACGTCACCGCGGACATGCGCATCTACAAGGAGGAGATCTTCGGACCGGTGGTCAGCATCGTCACCTTCGAGGACGAGGCCGACGCTCTTGCGCAGGCCAACAACACCGATGCCGGCCTGTCGTCGTTCATCTTCACCCCCGACGCCGACCGTATCAACCGCGTCTCCCGCGGGCTCCGCTTCGGCGAGGTGCAGGTCAACGGCGTCAAGTACGGCATGGACATGCCCCACGGCGGCATCAAGCAGTCCGGCCTCGGCCACGACGGTTCCCGATACGCCCTGCACGATTACCTCGCACCCAAGCGCGTCAGCTACGGGATCACGGAAGCGGCGAACCCATTCAAGAAGAGCGCGCCCGCTGAGGTCGTCGACGCCGCCGCCATCAACTGAGAGAAGAGACGAAGCACTCGCTTCCGGTCCACCCCATGAAAATCACCAGCGTCAAGAGCCGCATCCTCTCCTACGACATGGAGGAGGAGTTGGGCTACTCGCAGCAGTATTACAACCGCCGCACCGCACACCTCGTCGAGGTCCGCACCGACGACGGACTGGTGGGCTGGGGCGAGTGCTTCGGAGCCGGGAGCTTCGCTCTCGGCAATAAGGCGATCGTCGAGCAGGTCCTCGCACCCCTGTTCATCGGAGAAGACCCCCTGGACCGTGAAGTCTTGTGGCACCGCGCCTACAAGATGATGCGCGATCACGGCCAGAAGGGCATGCCTCTCGAGTCGCTCTCCGGGATCGACATCGCCCTGTGGGACATCGCCGGAAAGGCCGCAGACCTGCCGCTCTACAAGCTGCTCGGCGGAGCATTCCGCAAGGAGCTGCCCGTCTATGGCTACGGGATGATGCTCAAGCGCGGCGACGACCTCCCCCGCCGCTTCCACGACGAGGCGCTCGGGCTGAAAGACCGCGGCTACATCGGCCTGAAGATGAAGGTCGGAATCGGGCCGCGCGAGGACATCAAGCTCGTCGAAGCCGTGCGCGATGCACTCGGCCCCGACGGCATGCTGATGGTCGACGCGAACCACGCCTACACCGCAACAGAGGCGTTCGTCGTTGGCAAGGCGCTCGGCGAGCTCGACGTAGAGTGGTTCGAGGAACCGGTCGCGCCGGAGGACCGCGACGGCTACCGGTTCCTCACCTCCAAACTCGACGTGAAGATCGCCGGCGGAGAGACCGAGTTCACCCGGTGGGGATGGCGGGACCTGCTGGAAGGCCGCGGCGTCGACATAGCCCAACCGGAAGTCTGCGCGGTGGGCGGTGTCAGCGAATACCTGAAGGTCCTCTCGCTCGCGCACACCAACTTCATCCCGGTGATCAATCACGTGTGGGGGTCCGGGGTTGCCATCGCCACGAACCTGCATCTGCTCGCGGCGATGCCTGATCTGCCCGGCGCGATGAGGCCAGTGCAGCCCATCCTCGAGTGCGACACCACTCCGCACATGTTCCAGGACGAGATCCTGACCGAGCCGCTGGACATCCACGGACAGGTCGCCGAGCGTGGTGTCGCACGAATTCCCGAAAAGCCCGGTATCGGTGTCGAGATCGACCTCGACGCCATCAAGCGGTTCGAGATCGCGTGATCGGGGCGGAAGTGACTTTCATCGGCGTCGACTGGGGCACGAGCTCGCTGCGCGCCTACCTGCTCGACGATGCGGGGACGCTCCTCGACCAGCGTTCCGGCCGCGACGGAATCTCCAAGTCGCCCGGAGAATGGAAGCAGACGCTCCTGCGCTACATCGGCCCGTGGGTCGAGGCCGGCGCACGCGAGGTCGTCCTGTCCGGAATGATCACCAGCCGGCAGGGCTGGGTTGAGACACCATACGCCACGCTCCCCGCAGACGCGGCGCGCATCGCTGAAGGCATGATCCACCGCACCGAGGCGGGTCTCGACCTGTGGTTCGCACCCGGCCTCGCCCTCGTCGACGACGGCCGCACCCTTGACGTGATCCGGGGCGAGGAGACGCAAATCCTCGGCCATGTCAGCGACCATGACGCCGGCGCGAAACTGATTATTCTCCCCGGCAGCCACTCCAAATGGGCGCTCGTCGATGGGGGCACGGTCACCTGGTTCTCTACCTTCCTCACCGGAGAACTGTTCAACGCGATCGCAGAGCACACGCTTCTGCGAGCCACCCTGACCGACGAGCCCAGTGCGGAGGCGTTCGGCCAGGGGGTCGCGCTGGGCTCGTCACAGAAGCCCGGCGACGGTGGGTTACTGCACAAGCTGTTCTCGCTGCGGGTGCGCGCCCTTGCCGAGCCTGGAGGGGTGGTCTCTCGCGACCTTCTGGCGGGCCTCATCTTCGGAACCGAGATTCAGGAAGCCATCCAACAACTGGCGACGCTTCCGCCCGCCCTTGTCATCGGTAACTCTGCCCTCGCGCGGCAGTACCTGGCAGCACTGCGAATCATAGGCGTCGAGGCGCACATGGGCGACGAAGACGCCGCGGCAGCCGGATTGTTCAAGCTGTTCCAGGATCGGAAGGTACCCAATGGACTTTGATACCGCGTTCACCGAACTACCGCTCATCGCCATCCTGCGGGGACTGACCGCTGAGGAATCCGTCGAAGTCGCATCCGGGCTCGTCGATGCTGGATATCGGGCCATCGAAGTGCCTCTCAACTCCCCTGATCCACTGCAAACCATTCGCAACATCGCCGACGCGTTCGGTGACCGGATCGCCGTGGGCGCCGGGACGGTATACACCGGCGCCGAGGTGCGCACGGTGCAGCAAGCCGGCGGCACTTTCATCGTCTCGCCGCACCTGTCGGTCGAGGTGATGAGCACTGCGAACCAGCTCGGCATGCAGACCTGCCCCGGAGCGCAGTCCCTGACCGAGATTGCGAATGCGGTCGCGGCCGGCGCCACCGTCGTCAAACTGTTTCCCGCCCAAGCTCTATCCCTCGATGCGTTCAAAGCGATGCTCGAAGTCACCCCGAAGACCACCCGGCTCGTCCCGGTCGGCGGCATCGACGTGAACAACATCGGCGACTACAAGAGAGCCGGCGCCGCGGGAATCGGACTCGGATCTTCGCTCTATAAAGCTGGACGATCCTCGGAGGAGGTGGCCCAGCGAGGCAACGCTCTCGCTCAGGCCTGGAACGCGGGGTAGGACCCCGACGACAGAGCCGAACCGCTCCTCGTCATCTAACGCCTATGGGCGCCGGACTGGCAGCCCCGTCTACAAACGCGCCTGCCTGCACGCATCAAGGAGAACGAAACGTGCATACCATCGTCATCACCGACGCCGACTACGAATCGCTCGAACCCGAGTTCGAAGAGGCGGCGGCCGCCGGTGTGCAGCTCGTGGTGCGCTCCTGTCGCACGGAGGATGAGGTCATCCAGGCAGGGCAGGGTGCAGACGCGCTCATCGTCCAGTACGCGCCGATCACCGCACGGGTGCTGGATGCTCTGCCAAACATCCGCGCTATCGGCCGCTACGGTGTCGGACTGGACATGATTGACCTCGCCGCTGCTGCTGAGCGCGGCGTCGAAGTCCGCGGCGTGCCTGATTACGGAGTCGAAGAAGTCAGCGATCACGCGATCGCCCTTACGCTTGCAGCCGCAAGGGGGCTCGGGCAGCTCGATCGAGCGATGCGCCGCGGCGAGTACGATGTCACGGCGGTAAAGCCGCTATACCGCATCCAGGGGCGCACGTTCGTCACCCTCGGACTCGGACGCATCGGCGCCGCAACCGCGCGCAAGGCGCTGGGACTCGGATACCAGGTCAAGGCCTACGACCCCGCGGTAACCACCGCTGCGCTACAAGGCCCCCTCGCGGACGTCGAACTGATTTCGTTCGACGAGGCCGTCGAGTCCGCTCACGTGCTGTCCCTCCACCTACCGCTTACCGCGGACACCACCCACCTCATCAACGCCGACGTCCTCCGCAGAATGCGTTCAGACGCGATCCTGGTCAACACCTGCCGAGGTGGTGTTGTCGACACCGGCGCCCTCGTAGAGGCCCTCCAGTCACACACGATCGCGGCAGCAGGCATCGACGTGTTCGAGGAGGAGCCTGTGCCGGCTACTCACCCGCTCCTCGCGCTCGACAATTTGGTCCTCACGCCCCACGCGGCGTGGTACTCCGAGCAGTCATTCGAGATCCTCAAGCGCCGCACGATCCAAACCACAATCAGCGCACTCGAAACGGCGCTGCAGCAGGGGACGACAGCATGACGATGCCAATCACTCCAACGATGACAGCGGCGCTCTGGCATGGGGCGGGGGACGTCCGAATCGAGGAGGTCGTGGTCCCTGCCCGTCAGCCTGGGCAGGCACTCGTGACGATCGAGCGGGTAGGGCTGTGTGGAACGGACATCGGCATCGTCGGCGGCACTCACCCCCGAGCCCGTGGACCGCTCATCTTCGGCCACGAGATGGTCGGACGCGTCGTTGAATCCGACGACCCCAATCTGCCCGCCGGCACCCGTGTCGTCCCCGAGCCTCTCATCAGCTGTGGGCACTGCCGTGCTTGCCGCACCGGCGACGCGCACGTCTGCCGAACATTGACCATGTACGGCATTGACCAGCCCGGCGGCCTCGCGGCCTACGCCACCTTCCCCAACGAACTCCTGCATGCCGTTCCACCACACCTGGCGCCTGACGTCGCTGTACTCGCTGAGCCTCTCGCGGTTGCAATCCACTCCGTCGCAGACGTCGATGTGCGCGGCGGGATCATCGCGGTTGTCGGCGGCGGGCCGATCGGACTGCTCACGGCGATCGCGGCACGCGCCGAGGGTCTTGGTGACGTCATCATTGCCGAACCCCACGAGGGTCGTCGACGAACCGCGCAGGCCCTGGGATTCACGTCAGTCGAAAGCGTCGACGAACTGCGCAAGCTGTTGGTTGCGCGCACAGACGGCGAAGGGGCGGACGTGACATTCGACTGCGCGGGGCACCCATCCGTCGCGATCGAGCTCAGCGCGCTCACTCGTGTTCGCGGCACCATCGTTCTCGTCGCGGTCTACAAGAAGCCCGCCCCCCTCGACCTGCGCGCCATCAACTTCACCGAGCAGCACCTAGTCGGCACACGCGTCTACCGCTCCGAGGATATCGACACGGCCATCACGCTGCTCGCCGGCGACACCGTCGACTGGTCCGCCTTCGGTGTAGTGCAATTCCCGCTCCATGACGTCGACCAGGCTCTCGACGCAGCCTCCAACGGCACTTTCGGAACGAAAGTAGTCATCATCTGCGGAGGCGACGATGTCTGAACTCCATTCCCTTCCGTACCGGCTGGTCGGCTCAGAGGCGGTGGTTACGGGTGGCAACGTCGGGCTAGGAGGGGGAGTGACTGCCGCGCTGCTCCGAGGCGGCGCGAACGTCACGGTGCTCAGTCGATCGGAGCCCGATCCCGCACTCTCAGGAATCGCCGATGCGTCCGGACTTACCTTGCGTCACATCGCGGTCAATCTCGCAGACGAACGTGAGACCGAACACGCCCTCGACTGGCTGCTGAGCAAGATCGAGATCGACATCCTGGTGAATAACGCCGGTGTGCAACGGCGGTATCCCGCGGAGAACTTCCCCACTGACGAGTTCGACGCGGTGTTGGACGTAAACCTCCGAGCTGTCTTCCATGTCACGCAACGAGTTGCTCGGCCGATGCTGGAGCGAGGCCGGGGACGCGTCATTTCGATCGCCTCACTACTGAGCTACCAAGGGGGGTTGAACGTCGCCGCCTACGCAGCTAGCAAAGGCGCAGTCGCGCAGCTGACCAAAGCTCTCTCCAACGAGTGGTCCGGCCGCGGAATAAATGTTAACGCTGTCGCCCCGGGCTACATGCAGACGGCACTCAACGAACAGCTAATCGCGGACCCCGTCCGCTCCCGTCAGATCTCCGAACGCATCCCCGTCGGTCGATGGGGACAACCAGACGACATCGCCGGAGCAGTGTGCTTTCTGGCATCGACCGCAGCGGACTATGTCACGGGCATTGTTCTGCCCGTCGACGGAGGATGGCTCGCGCGCTAGAAGACAGCGTCCACGAAGAACATCGTCGGGCCCGACGGCTGCACTCACACCTTCGCCTGCCTCGCTTCGCTCGCGCGATCGCTTCGACCGCCGCTGATGCGACAGCAGCGGGCGAATCAGTCGTGGGAACGCTCGGTGGGCCTCATTCGGAGGGTTGAAGTGACGCGTTGGATGGAAACGAACCATTGCTCGGTAGCGGTGTCGATGTCGCCAATTATGGTGCGCATGTTGGTGAACCGGTCGCGGATTGTTCCGGATCGGAGTAGTGGCTCGAGGTGGGCGACGCGGTTACGCAGTCGGTAGATGCCGTCGACTGATGTGACGAGCTGTCGGACGGGGCGGTTGAGGCTGGGGAACGCGTCCGAGATTGCGTGCTCCCACAGATATTGCGGCCTGGATCGCGGTCGGGCAGGAGAAAGCGCCAGGTGCCGAGCGAGAGCTGTGCGAGCAGATCACCATGAGTTGCTGTTCGGGCGTGGTGGCGCAGAGCACGATCCGCGCGTGCCCTGGCACTATCGAGCTCGGATTGGCGGACAAGACGGCGTAGGAGCGGCGCGGGATCGAGCAGCCAGTCGCGACCGAAGCGCGCCCCGGACTGCCGATCGACCTGCTGTGCGTTCCAGATGGATAGTTGTGCGTCGATCGCGTTGCGAAGCACGACCTCGAACACGTGGAGTGCCTCGTGGGCTGCGCCGGAGATCTCGATGTTCCACTGATACAGCTGCAACGCGAGCTTTTCATTGCCGTTGGCGGCAGCAAGATAGGGCGCAAGTCGCTGGGTGGTGAGAAACGGTTCCAGTACGCGGAACAGCGGGCGCTCCGGCTTCTGGACGACGTCACTCATCTGGCCTAAACTAGCTGGTGAAAGCGGAGGCAGGTCTCTCCGTTCGATTTCTACACTGGCCCGGCGAGTTGCCCTCGTTCGGGCCAGTGGCATATCCGGCCCCCGTGCCCACAGGCTGCCCACAAGTGAACAGAATCGAGACCAACCGAAACGGGTTGAGTGCCGCGAACGAAGATCTGACATCCGCCTGATTCCGGGCTTCCTGATCGAACCAGGTCGGACTAGGTCGGGACTCATTGGGTTCAAATCCCTCCGTCTCCGCCACTAAATACCTGATCAGCGCATGTTTCGGATCGCTTCTGCCGCGAATCTGCCATTTTCTGCCTCATTGCACGATGGATTTGTTGAACAGACCTCGCAAGTACGCGAGTGACTTTCTGGCAATCTGCGAAGCCTCTCCGCGGATCGACGAGTTGGGCAACGCTGAAAACGCCGCCGATGGCGCCAATCCCTCCGTCTCCCGCTCCAGCGCTACGGCGCAAGTCGAGCCATGCGATCCGATCGCATCGCCGACTCTCCTCAAGTAAGTAGTGAGCTACTGATTGCACTGCGACCGAGCCTGCAACGGTGCATGTCGGTGTCGTCCTTCAGAATGGAACCGTGCCCGCCGTTGCCCAGGTTCTCGAGCTCACCCACCTCGCCGAGGGCGACGCCGCCTGGAAGCTTCTCCGCGCTGACAGTGCACCGGTGATCGCCGGTCTCCTCGGTATCCACCTTGGAGGCGATGAACGCAGGGTCGACGCCGAGGAGTTGTACGAGCGGATCGATGCCGATCTCGAACGGCTCCGCGCGCAGGGCATGTCATTGCCTCTCACCGCGAAGGGGTACTGCGGCGAGTGGCGGTCCGTCGGATTTCTGGTGCGCCGGCCCTCATCGGAAGCGCGCGGTGAGACGCTCGAACTCTCCCCGGACGCGATCGCCGGGATCCGATTCCTGCAGGGCCGCGCCGCTCCGCGATCGAGCGTGACCGAGTCGCGGCTTGCGAGCCTCGCTGCTCAGCTGCGTCGGCTCGCGATCGACACCGATCCCGATGTGTCGGCGCGCATTGTGCTGCTCGAGCAGGAGATCGAAAGGATCGAGCGACGAATCGAGAGCCTGCGTTCCGGTGACGAAGCCACGATCGACGAGGACCGGGCGCTCGAACGCATTCGAGACGTCCTGGCGCAGGCAGCGGAAGTGCCCGACGACTTCGCGCGCGTACGTGCCGAGTTCGAGGCGCTCAACGCATCGCTGAGGGCGAAGATCGTCGAGTCCGATGTCTCTCAGGCCTCGGTCGTCGATGAGGTTTTCCGTGGAATCGACCACATCTCCGACTCGGATGCCGGGCGCAGTTTCGCTGCTTTCGCGCAGCTCGTGCTGGACCCTGCGCTTGGTGCCGCGTTCGAGGCCGATATCCGTCGCATTCTCGACCGCGGGTTCGCTCGCGACCTTACGTCGGACGAGCGGCGGGCGCTGCGCTCCTTCCTGTCCACTCTCAAGGGCCGGAGCGCCGAGATCCATGACGTCATCACGTTGTTCGCGCGGGCGCTCCGACGTTACGTGCAGTCGCAGGACTATCAGCGCGACCGGGTACTACGGACCCTGCTGCGGGAGGCTCAGCACGCGGGTGTAGTGGCCGCGGCGCAGACGCGTCCGTGGCAACCGACGTCGCTCATGCTGGATCTCTCTGCCGTGGCGCTGTCGAGCGTTGGAGCGATCGATCTCCACGATCCGGCGGAGTTCGCTGCTTCGGAAGATGTCGTCACACAGATTGCATCCCTCGCGAGTCTCGAAGACCTGCGCAGGATCGCTCGCGAAACGGAGATTGACTTCGACGAACTGACCCGGAACGTGAATGGCCTACTTGCCGAAGTGCCGTCGTGCACCGTGGCGGATGTGCTCGCACGATATCCGGCGACGCAGGGTGTGGGCAGCGTGGTCGGGCTTCTTTCGATCGCGGCGGAGCAGGGCACCGTCGATCACGTGCCCGAGGTGCTCTCGTGGCGCGGTGCTGATGGCGTGGCGCGCGCGGCGCTTGTCGCAACCCATCGATTCACGGGAGCGGTGACATGAGCGATCCGACCACGGCCCGTGCCGCCGCCGGCGAGCCCACCGGCCTTTGGCGCGGCGATGCGGGGGATCTTCCGGATCGCACGCGGCGTGCGCTGCTGCGTCTGGTGCGTGGCCCCTATCTCTCGGGTGCACGGGAGGCGCTGCTCTGGGCGGTGCTCCTCACCGATGAGGCTGTGATCCGCTCGCGGCTCGCCGACCTCTTTCTGGAGCTGGTGATCGACCGTGATAACGAGTTCGCTTTCGTCCGCAACGCTCCCTCCGGCGATGCACCGAAGGCGGTGCGGTCCGAGGCGCTGACGTTCCTCGACACGGCGATGCTGCTCGTCCTTCGCCAGACGTTGCTGAGCGAGGGGGGCCGCGGTCGCGTGATCGTTGGACAGACGGAAGTGTTCGAGCAACTCGCCGTGTTTCGCACCGCCGATCGCGACGAGAAGGACTTCGCGAGTCGGGTCAACTCTTCGTGGAACAAGATGCAGAACAAGCTCCGCGTTCTGCACGCCGTCGGCGATGACCGCGCCGAGATCTCACCAGTACTTCGCCTGCTCGTCGACGCCGACCAGGTCCGCGCTATCACCGCGGAGTACCAGCGGATCACCAGCGATGGCGACGGGGAAGACACCGAACCGTCGATGAATGCTGAGGGCCAAGCCGAATGACGACGCTGACCTTCCCCATCGACGAGCCGGAAATCGATCCGGACAGGCCAGGCCAATGGCGCCTCGCCCAGATTGAACTCATCAATTGGGGCACGTTCACCGGCCACGTGGCGATAGACCTCGCGCGCGCTGGCCACTTGTTCACCGGCGCGTCGGGCTCGGGCAAGTCTTCGCTGCTCGACGCGATCGCCGCCGTCCTCACTCCCGACAAGTGGCTTCGACTCAATGCGGCAGCTCAGGACGGCTCTTCCCGGCAGAGTGATCGGACGCTGATGAGCTATGTGCGTGGGGCATGGAACAAGGAAGCGGACGAGAACGCCGATCGAGCCACGACGACTTATCTTCGCTCGAAGGCGACCTGGGGCGGCATCCTGCTGCGGTATCAGAACCTCCGCGACGAACCGGTCGTCCTGATGCGTGTGTTTCACGCGGCGGGAACGCGCGCCGATCCGTCGGCGCTGAAGGACGCACGAATCTTCGGTCGCGGCCAAGTGGAGCTTCTCGACATGAAGCCGCACGTCGAGGGCGGCATCGATGCGCGACGCATGTCGAAGGCCTTCCCCGATGCGCTGATCACGACCGGCGGACGGCACGGTCGGTTCCACGAGCGCATCGTCCGACAATTCGGCTTCCGCGGCGAGGCCACGCTCCAGCTTCTTCATAAGACCCAGTCCGCAAAAAACCTCGGGACCCTCGACGCGCTGTTTCGCGGGTTCATGCTCGACCAACCGGGAACCTTCTCACGCGCTGAGACTGCGGTCGAACAATTCACGGAGCTGGATGCCGCACACAAGCACGTCGTCGATCTTCGCAAGCAGGTCGACGCGCTCCGCAAGGTCGACGAAGCAATCACGGCGTTCGATATGGCGGGTGTCGAGATGGCGGCGATCTCAGACCTCCACGATGCGGTCGAGCCCTTCACCTCATCGCTCAAGCTCCGGCTCGCACGAGCGGCGGCCGGGCCCGCGCGAGCCGCACTGGCCCGCGCAGACAGTGAGCTCAGTAACGCCACGAGAGAACAGCGATCGGCCAGCGAGGCATTGGAGAATGCGAAGGCCCAGGTGCGAAACGAGGGTGGCGCGCGCGTGGAGCTGCTGCAGGAACGGATCGACAGTGCCAACCGCGACGAGGACATCGCTGTCAACCACCGGGCACAACTCGCTGCCGAGCTGGCCCGGATCGGCGCCCCGATGCCCGACGACTCGGTACAGTTCGCCGAGCTCCTCGCGGCCGCTGTCGCAGAAGCGACGCGCGACATCCCCGCGGTGTCATATGACGTTCGCGACGCTGCCAGTCAGTCGCGGAAGGCGCTGGACGTGGTCACGAAGCAGATTCAGTCGCTGAGGGATCACCGGAGCAACCTCGACGAGAAGCTTCTCAGAGCACGGCGGTTCCTCGCGGATGCTGTCGGCCTGCCAGAGTCGGCGTTCCCCTTCGCCGGCGAGCTGATCTCGGTCACCGAGCAGCATTCCGCCTGGCGCGGTGCGGCAGAACGCGTGATGGCCCCGTTTGCGACGACGCTCCTCGTGCGCGATGAGCACCTCGTCGCTGCACGTCGCGCAGCAGAGTCGCGCACACTCGGCGTACGACTGGTCATTGAAGCTGTCCCACACTCCGTCGACGAGCCGCGTCGACCCAAGGATGCCCGGTCGCTCGTTCACCGCCTCGTGGTAAGAGATGGACCTTTCGCGGCGTACATCCGTAAGCGCATCGTCACGGAGTTCGACTACGCGTGTGTCTCGCATCCCGACGAGCTGGACGATGTCGAACGCGGGGTCACGATCGGTGGCATGGTCAAGCGCAACTCGCGCAGATACGAAAAGGACGATCGTCACGACGTCGCAGACGCCACAAGGTGGGTATTGGGCGGCGATACGGAAGCGCGACTCGAGGCGCTGCTGGAGCGGCGACGTCAAGCGACGGCCGCGATGGAAGAAGCAGAATCCCGAGAGGCCGTGGCCGACGACGCCCGCCAGCAGGGGGTGACGCGGCGCGACGTCTTCACGCGCGTTTCGACGTTCAGCTGGGAACGAGTGGACGTCGCGGCCGCAGCTGCCGCGACGGCGGCTCGGCGCGAAGAACTTCAGGCTCTCACCAGCGAGTCGGGAACACTCCGCGACGCCCAGAACGCTGCCGAGCGAGCGGCTCAGCGACTCTCGGAAGCCGACAATCAGCAGGCTCTCGCGCTCGGTGGCAGGGCCGTTGCCCACAAGCACGTCGAAAGCATCGCGGCTCAGATCGCGGACCTTGCGGCGGCCCTGCACGCCCCCGTCGATGAGCCGATCGCCGATGCACTCGAAGTCCGTTTCCGGGCTGAGAGGCGCTCGGTGAGCCTGGAAACGGTGGACGAGGTCGCCCGAAGAGTTCAGTCGGGGCTCTCTAAGGAGAAGGATGCGGCAGCGGGTCGCGCGGCGGACGCTGAAGCAGGCTTCGCCGGTCGGGCAACCGAATTCCGGCTCGGATGGCCTGCGGCATCGGCCGATCTGACGCATGAGATCTCTGACCGCTACGGCTATCGGGAACTACGAGAGGGGATCCTCGTCCGCGGGCTACCTGAGAAAGAGGCCGAGTTCCGCAAGCTTCTGCGCGAGCGATCGCAGGACGTCGTCGCACACCTGCTCAGCGACCTCCGCGACGCCCCGGGACTGATCCGAGAACGCATCTTTCCCGTCAACGCCTCACTGGGGAGGTCGCCCTTCGAGGGGACGGATCACTTCCTGGAGATCGACGTGAAAACGACCAGAACACCCGAGGTCGACGAGTTCCTCGCCGATCTGCGCCGCATAGTCGAAGGCAACTGGGCCGACGAGTCTGCAGCAGGCGCCGAGCAGCGTTTCGCCGTACTACAGCGCGTGATCGGTCGACTCGGATCAAAGGACCGCGTCGACATCGACTGGCGCACCCGGGTGCTCGACACCAGGCTCCACGTGAGCTTCCTCGCACGTGAGAAGGACGACGCGGGCCGTGTTCTGCGGGTGTACGACTCAGCCGAGGGTCTGTCAGGCGGGCAACGGCAGAAGCTCGTGATCTTCTGTCTCGCTGCGGCACTGCGATACCAGCTCACCGAAGAAGAGGATGAAGTGCCCCAGTTCGGGTCCATCGTCCTCGACGAGGCGTTCGACAAGGCCGACAGCAGATACACACGCAACGCGATGGAAGTGTTCCGTGAGTTCGGGTTCCACATGATCCTCGCGACGCCTCAGAAGCTGCTCCAGACGCTCGAGCCCTACGTCGGAGCGATCACCTCAGTGTCCAACCCCGACCGCAACGCGTCACGACTGGCGAACGTGGTCTTCTCCATCGAACAGCCGAAGGCCGCTGCCACGCCGCACGCGGAGCCGCGTGCATGATCACGCTCGTCACTCCCCCCGATGTGCGCGCGCGAGCGAAGAAGCTCTTCGACCGTGACGCGCGAACGTGGGCTGCTGAACAGCAGACGACGATCGTGCTCGACGCTCCACTGCATCCGCCAACAGAGCGGGAGGCCCTCGCTGACCTCGACCGGGTCCGAGCGTGGGTCGACTCGTGGCGAGGGGTGCGCGAAGACTCCGGTATCGAGCTTGAGTGGACCGTCCGCAGTTGGTCACGAGTCGGGTCGCAGGAAGTGCCCGTGCGTGCCATCGTGCGGGGCCCCGAGGCGATCGCTCGAGTCGCGGGTGAGACGGACAGCTGGCGGCGTCTGGTCGCACGTCTCGACGGGCTGAGGGCCGTAGTCGGCTCGGACGCGCAGGTAGCACTCCGCACCCATGCCCGCTCGATCGCCGACCTCGAGGACGACGATTTTGACAGGTTCGTCGACGTGCTGACCTGGCTGCGTGCGAACGCGGCGTCGGGTCGACTCATCCGGGAACTGCCGATTCGTGGCATCCACTCCAAGTGGATCGAGTCTCGCAGAGGAGTCGTGGAGGCGTTGCATCGAGCCGGGACCGGTGCGACCGGACTGGGACTCCGCGAGCCGTCGCCGCTCGTGCGGATCCGTGTGCTTGACCCATCGCTCTCGTTCCACGGGCTCACCGACGTGTCGGCGCCCGTCGACGAACTCGCAGCGATCCCTCTACAACCTCACCGAGTCTTCGTCTTCGAGAACCTAGCCACGCTGCTTGCCATGCCGAACGTCTCCGAAGCGGTGGCGGTCCACGGCGGAGGGCACCGTGTCGATCTTGTCGCTCGGCTCCCTTGGGCGCAGACCGTCACCTACTGGGGCGATCTCGACTCACACGGATTCGCCATTCTCAACCGACTCCGAGCCAGGGGGGTCGAGGCAACCTCGGCGTTGATGGATTCCGGGACCCTCTTCGACCACCGGGATCTCTGGGGGATCGACCCCGAACCGCACGTCGGCCTGCTCGACCGACTCACGCCCGGTGAACGCGGGACGCTCCAATCGTTGAGCGCCGAGGGCAACGTCCGACTCGAGCAGGAACGCATCCCCTGGAGCTATGCGCTAGCCAGGCTCGGAGTGTCCTGACGTGTCGTGGACTTCGATTGCCGGCAAAGAAAAGTGGGGGGCAAAGGATAAGGGGCCTCGGCTTGCGCCGGGCCCCTTATGTATAAGCACCGATCCGCCGAGCGTCCGGTGTTTGTACGTCTAGTCTAGCCTCTGTGCCGCCGCTTGAGCCCGTGAGTTCCCGATTGATCGGTGACCCACGGTTGCAGCGGCTTCTCATCGATATGGGCGGGGATCCCCCGAGAGCCCACGAACTGTTCCAGTGGAACGTGCACGCCTCGGGCGCGGCGATGGAAGCGATCCACGTCTTCGAGCTCATTCTCCGCAATGCCATTGATCGTGAGCTGCGCGTATGGAACCAGGGCATGGCTGGAACGCCCGACTGGTTGCACCGGCCGCATCCCTACCTCCAACGGGCGCTGTACCGACCCGAGATCTCGAAGGCCTCGGCGCGGGCTCGGCGGATCGCCGCTGAACATGGTCGGCCGTTGAACCACGACGACATCCTCGCGCAGATGTCGCTGGGCGCCTGGCGGTACATTCTTCCCTCGAAAGCGAACAAGTCGAAGCAGAAACTGTGGGACGTGGCCATCAAGAATGCCTTCCCCGCGTGGCCAGGCGACTGGTCGGCAGACAGCGTCGTGAACCGGGTCGCGAACGTCCACGGACTCCGCAACCGCGTCGCCCATCTCGAGCCGCTGCACCGGTACGACCTGCGGCGGGTGAGACGAGACATGCGCAGTGTGTGCCACGCGATCGGGCCGGACGCCGCCCGCTTCTTCGTACAGACCGAACGTCTGCTCCCCGTTATCGAGTCGAACCCCGCAAGTCCCTGCTGAACCACTCGAAGCTGCCACGTTTCTGCCACAAATCGAAGCCGACCGACCTGATCGAGACGGCACATCGCAACGTTAGAATCCCTGGAATCAAGCGGGTTCACTTCGGTCCGATTGCCGTCGGCGCGAGTTCAAATCCCTCCGTCTCCGCCACAAAAGCCCAGTTCAGCGGGCTTTCATTATCGCAGCCGACCTCGTACCTCTGCGGAACTCGCTGCTCGAGGGACGTGTGCGTCAGCCCCGCACCTGCGCGCTTCCCGCCGCGGGAAGTTGGATGCGCAGAACCGTTCCCTCGCCGAGAACCGACGACACGGAGATGTCTCCTCGATGTGCGCGGACGATTTCGCGGACGATGGCCAGCCCCAAACCCGTTCGCTGCACCGCCTCGTCTCGGGTATTCGTTGCTCGGAAGAAGCGGTCGAACACCAGAGGGATCTCATCCGCCGGGATGCCCATTTCCGTGTCGGTGACGTCGATCGTGACGCTCGGACCCCCGTCCGGCCCTCTGCCCGGTATCACCTCGACGTCGACGCGCCCCGATGGCGGCGTGAACTTCACCGCATTCTCTAGCACGTTCGTGAACGCCTGTTCGAGCTGGTCCTCGTCCCCCTCGACGATCGTGGCGACGTTGCCGCCTATCCTGAGGCTCACGTTCCGAGAGTCGGACAGCGTGCGCAGCGATTCCTCGACCCGGTGGAGCATCGGACCGATCTCGAACGACATGGTGTTGGGGGTAACGCCAACGGAATCGAGCCGTTCGAGAACCAGCATGTCGCCAGCGAGGTCCTGGAGTCGACGCGCACTGCGCTCGATGACCGCCAGCATGTTCTTCGTGACGGGGGCCAACGGCGCTGCGTCGTCATCGAGCACCAGGTCGAGATAGCCCAATATCGACGTCAATGGCGTCCGCATCTCATGGCTGACGGTATGGATCACGTCGTTCTTGGACTTGTCCAGGTTCTTCAGCTGTCGGACCAGGTGTTCTTGGCCCTCCAACAAGCGAGCGAGCGCGGCGTGGCGAGACATCACCGTCAGGGCGGCCAGAGCAATCGTGGACGCGGCCAGCACCAACGCGATCGCAGGCACAGAGTTCTGAGTGGCGAAAAGCAGTACGCCGAGGCCGGCCAGGACGGCCAGGGCGGGGACGGGAAGAATTCGCACATGCGCGGCGGCGGTCCGCGGGTCGGGTTCGATCCGGGTGACCCCGTCTACCGAAATCGCGGCACAGGCGATCGCGGCGGTCCACGCAGCGTCGAGCGGGGTGCCGGTGGTGTAGCCGCCCCCGTGTGCCAGGAGGGCATAGGCGATGTCCGCTCCCGCGAACAGGAGGAACCCGAGGACGAGGAACTGCCACCGAGGCCCGATTCTCAAGGCCGGTGACGCGGAGATCGCGACGACAACGGTGATCAGGAGGAGGTCGAAGAGGGGGTAGAGGGCGGCGATGGCGCCGTTGAGGGGGGCAGCACCCGTCGTGGCGTCCGTGAAGACGGGGCCGAGGATCACGGCGAGCACGGCGGCCGCGCCGAGCGACGCTACCGCTCCGTCGAAGAGCGCGGATTTTACGGAGCCGTGGGACTGGCGCACGACCAGCACCAGGAGGGCAGCCATCGTGAGGGGGTAGTAGAGGAGGTAACCGAGGTCGGCGAGCGATGGCGAGGCGAGTTCACCCGAGGAGTCCATCGCGAAGGCGTAGAACGTTTCGCCGGCGGCGTTGAACGTGACTCCGGCCGCGGCCAGGATCACCTCCGGCCTCGAGAAATCCGTTCGCACCGCGACGAGCCAGAAGACACTGACGGGGACCCATTGGGCGGTTATCGACAGCCATATGTTCACCAGCGTGGAAGCCGGATCGCCAGGAAGCAGGAGTGCGCCGAAGTAGACCAGATTGACGATCACGGTGAGAGTGAGGAGCGCGCGGATGGTCCCGTTTAGGCGTCCGCTGCCGCCAGGCGACTGCTGGGCGCGGCCAGACCCGCTTGCAACCGACACGGTCGCACATCCGATCGCCTCACCGGTATCGCAGATCGCTTGTGTACCGTGCCGGTTCTCTTCGCGCCTATGCGAAAATCGTCGGCTGATGAGTGGGTGATTCGAATTAAGCGTAGTACGGGGTCTCGTCGTTCCTGGGGGATGTGTCCGTTGGTCGCGTGTCTGTTCAACGCGGCAGTTCATCGTGGACGCACGAAACGCGGTTCGGCGATGATGAGGACATGATGTCGCTTCACGGCCTCGAGGCCCTCAATCGGGCGTTCGCGGAGGAAGCGGCGGCGGTGCAAGCCGATGCCGTCGTGCAGAGCTCGATCTGGCCGACCGCCGGGCAGATGATCGATCATCTCGGGAACGTTCAGGCCTGGGTGACGGAGATCGTGCGTACTGGCGCAGCGGCGGACCGCAAGGCCTTCGTCCGCGCCGAAGATCGGGATCGCGTCGAGTGGTTCGCGCAGACGAGCGAGACGCTCGTCTCGACGCTCGCAGAGGCGGATGCGGATCGCGCGTGCTGGACCCTGTTCGAAGCGGCACCCGTCGCGTCGTTCTGGGGGCGACGGATGACGTACGAGGCTGCCAAGCATCTCTGGGACCTCCGCACCGCCGGTGACGCGACGCCACGGATGCCGGATGAACTGGATCTGAGACAACAGGCCGATGCCATCGATGAGTTCGTGGAGCTCTTCGTGCCCGCCGCGCGGCAGCGCGGGATCGAACCGCTTCCGCACGATCTCTTCCTGGCGGCGGACGACATCGACCGCAGCTGGGGAATCTCCGCCGACTGGAACGTGACCGGAATCACGCGGGCAGACGTGCCTGCGGGTTCTGAGGTGCTGCGCGCGGACGTCGGCGATCTGGCCCTGGTGCTCTGGGAGCGCGCGGACCCGTGGATGCTGTCCGATCGTTTCCGCATCGAGAACGGAGACCTGGCGCTGCGTGCGCTCGTTGACACCCCCGTGCACCTGTAGTCGGGATGATCGCGCAGCCGTAGCGGGCTCACCGTGTGCTGCTCGGGATGGGCGAAGCCCTGGATAGCACGTTGGCCGCCGCTGTCAACGCCCCATCCGTTACGAGGCCTCTGCGCTTGACTGTTCCGAACGAACCCCGCAGGGGGGTTCCTCGCGAAGGAAGGCCGCATCATGACCGCTTCACCGTCCGAGCTCGACAAGCTGGGTGAACTGCTGAAGAAGTTCCGTTTCGCGATGCTCACGACACGCACCGCGGAAGACAAGCTCACGGCGCACCCGCTGACCGTGCAAGAGGCGGAGTTCGACGGTGACCTCTGGTTCATCATCGGGAAGGATGCGTCGGCGGTCGAGGACATCGCGCGCAACCCGAGCGTGGGCGTCTCGTTCAGCTCGAACGACTCGTGGGTTTCGCTCGCGGGTACCGCGATCGTGGTGGACGACCTGGCCAAGCTGCGCGACCTGTGGAACCCCGCCGTCGGTGCGTGGTTCCCCGACGGCCCCGAAGACCCGAACGTCGTACTGCTCAAGGTCGACGCTCTCAGCGGTGAGTACTGGGACAGCCCCGGTGGCAAGGTCGCCACTCTGATCTCGCTCGTGAAGAGCAAGGTCACGGGAGAACAGTTCAAGGCGGACAACGAGAAGTTCGACCTCTGACGTCGTAAGTGGGGCGGCGGACGGATGCCGATGCGGCGAGAACGTAACAAGGTCCGCACGATCGCGTCACCTGGCCGAAACAGGACGTTCCTACGGTTGAACTAACCAATTCACTCGGGCGGAGCAGCAGGCGTACGAGTGGCTCGATCTGGAAGTTCTCGACCGGACGGATCCCTCCATGGCCTCTGCTGCACTCGTCACCGCACCCACCGCTACTGCACGCTCCGCCGCCACTCGGACACGCTCGACCACGGATCTCGGCGTCGCTCCAGGCTCGAAGACGGCGGTGTCGATCCGTGGGGCGGACAAGATCTTCTCGCTGGGCCGGGGCAAGCAGTTGCAGGCCCTGGCACAGGTCGACATCGAGATCGAAGAGGGCGAGTTCGTGGCCATCATCGGTCCATCCGGGTGTGGCAAGTCGACGGTCCTGCGCCTCGCGGCAGGGCTCGACGAGCCGACGAACGGAACCGTCGAGATCTTCGGTGCGGAGCCGCGCCAGTTGGCGAAGCAGCACCGGCTCGGCGTCGCGTTTCAGGAGCACGCCCTGCTGCCCTGGGCCTCCGTGCGATCGAACATCGCGCTGCCCTACAAGGTCGCCGGCCGGAAGGTCGACGACGTCCGGGTCGACGGACTCATCGAGCTCGTCGGGCTGAGCGGTTTCGAGAAGGCGCGGCCCAAGCAGCTCTCGGGCGGCATGCGCCAGCGTGTGTCCATCGCACGCGCCCTCGTCTTGAGCCCGGATCTGCTTCTGCTGGACGAACCCTTCGGCGCCCTCGATGCCGTGACACGTCGACGGATGAACGCCGAGCTCGCGCGCATCTGGGGCGAGGAGAAGATCACCTCCATCCTCGTGACCCACGATGTCGACGAGGCGCTCATCCTCGCCGATCGGATCATCGTGATGACCGGACGCCCCGGGCAGGTCCGCGAAGTGAAGAAGGTCGACTTCCCCCGCCCCCGCGATGCCGAGACCACGCGCTCTCCCGAATTCCATGCCCTCGTCGACGAGCTCACGTCGCTCCTCGATGCCAGCGAAAGCGCCGCGGCGTGAAGCCCACCCGCAGATCCACCAAAGTCATCTACGGAGTTATCGGCAGTGTGCTGCTGATCCTGGGCGCCGAACTCATCGGACAGTTTCAGCTTGCGGGTAGGGCGTGGCCCCCGTTGACGGATGTCGTGGCGTACGTCTCGACGCCGGCCGGCGCGAGCCTTGTGTGGCGGAACGCACTCGTCACGCTCTCGGCCGCCGCCCAAGGGTTCGTCCTCGGCGTCGCCGTTGCCGTGATCGGAGCGGCGCTTGCGCTCGTCGTCCCGCTGCTGCGTCCGGGATTCGATCGTTTCGCGGCCATCCTGCACGCGGTACCGACCATCGCCTTGGCGCCGCTTCTGATCACGACCGTCGGCCGCGAGGATACGCCGATGGTGATCGCGGCGCTGAGCGTCGGGTTCGTCATGTTCGTCACGATGACGTCGGGCTTCGCTCACACGAGCGCCGCACACGAAGATGTCTTCACCGTGCTGGGTTCCCAGCGCGTCCAGCGCCTCGCGCGTCTCGAAGTGCCGCAGGCGATTCCGGCCTTCTTCGACGGACTGACGCTCGCTGCCCCCGCCGCCGTGCTCGGGGCGACGATCGGCGAATGGTTCGGAGCCCCGATGGGGTTGGGGCTGGTGCTCGTCAGTGCCATGCAGAACTACCAAATGGCCCTGCTCTGGTCGGCGGCACTGGCGGCGACCATCATGTCGCTCGCGGCATACCTTCTCTTCGTCCAGCTGCAGCGTGTCGCGGTGCGGAGATTCGCATGAGCCGGCTGCGTGCGTTCGGTGTGGGCCTCCTGCACCTCTGGCCGATTGCACTGATCCTGATCGCCTGGGACCTCTGGATCGTGGTCAACGACTACACGTCGACCGTCGCTCCTCGACCGTGGAGCGTCATCACCGACCTCACGGCGGGTTTCGGTGACTACCTACCCTCCGTGCTCTACACCCTCGGGGTGTCACTCGGGGGACTGATCGGCGGCACGCTCATCGGTTTCGTCGCCGGTATAGCGGTGTGGTGGTCCGCTGCGTTGTCGGGCGTCGTGACACCGACGGCCCTCGTCATCCGCTCCGTTCCGATTACCGCGCTGATCCCGATCATCGCCCGGATCGTCGGCTACGGCGACGCGGCCGTGATCACCTCGACCGCGCTGATCTGCTTCTTCCCCGCCTTCGTCTTCACGTTGTCGGGTCTGGCCTCGATTCCCGAAGCCGGAGCCGATCTGTTCCGGGTCATGGGTGCCAACAAGCTGCAGGTACTCGGACGCCTCGGCATTCTCCATGCGCTGCCGAACCTCATGATCTCGGTGCGCATCACCGCTCCAACCGCGGTGCTGGCGGCCATGCTCGCCGAATTCCTCATGGGTACCAATGGACTCGGCGCCCTGTTCTCCGAGTCGCGCAGCTACATGAACATGGAGCGCGCCTGGGGCACCGCCCTCATCGCCACCATCGCGTCCGTGCTGGTGTTCCTCGGTGCGCGCGTGCTCGAGCGTCGCGTGGACGCGCGCGTCACCTGATCCATCCGATCCCTGATCCATTCCTACCGAGGTTGCGCAGGGGCGCAACCGTGGCGGGAGCCTTGCCGAAAAGCAGTCGATACGACCCGATAATCGCCCGACCAGATGCCCCAACCCACACAAGGAGCCACATGTCGCACCGTCTGTCAGCCGCCGCACCACAGCGCCGCAAGCGCATCTTGACCGCATCCTCGTTCGCGCTCGTCGCGTCGCTGGCGCTCGCCGGCTGCGCGGGCGCGGCGGGTGACGCCGAGAGTACCGAAGTCGGGGAGGAGCTCACTACCATCCGGGTCTCACTCGGATGGATCAAGAACGTGGAGTGGGGTGGGTTCTGGATCGCGGATGCCGAGGGCTACTACGCCGAAGAAGGCATTGAGGTCGAGTGGATCGGCGGCGGACCGAACGCGCCCACCACCATGGCGACCGTCGCCGCGGGCGATGCCGACCTCGGCATCGTGCCCGGCACGCAATCCTGGCTGCAGACCTTCGCGGACGGAAACGATTGGACCGCGATCGGCGCACTGTTCCAGGAGAGCCCCGGCGCGCTCGTGTCGCTCGCGGACGATCCCGTCACCTCCGCCGAAGACATGGTCGGAAAGACGGTGCTCGGCCAGGAGGGGACCCAGATCAACTATGATGCCGTCTTCGCGCTCGCGGGTCTCGAGCCCGACTACGAGTTCATCCCGGTCGGCTACGACATCGCCCCGCTCGTGGATGGCCAGGGCGTCGCGTACACGGCCTACGCGACCAACCAGCCGATCATGCTCGAGGAGCAGTACGGACTCTCGCCCGACGATTACGTCGTGACCCTCTATGCCGAACTCGGCATGCCCCTTTACGGCAACGTGGTCTACGGCGACTCCGCGTACATCGAAGAGAACGGCGATCTGATGGAAGGCTTCTTGCGGGCATCGATCCGGGGCTGGGAGGAGAACGGTGAGGACTTCGCCGTCGGAGCCCAGCTGTCGGTCGACGAGTACGGCGCCGATCTCGGCCTCGACATCGTGCAGCAGACCCGCGAGAACGAACTGCAGCAGCCGTTGGTCGTGGGGGAGTACGGCGACCCGCTGTTCTGGATGGACCCTGAGTTGATGCTCGAGGTGATGTACCCCGGCCTCGAAGCGGCCGGCTACACAGACCTTCCCGACCCGAACGACTACATCGACATGAGTTACCTCGAGGCGGCCCACGCCAGCCTCGAATAGACCCGTGAGACGGGGCTCGGGAGTTCATCCCGAGCCCCGTCCGCCACCCCGATCACGTCGATAGCGAAAGAGAAACGCATGACCCTCACCGAGTCCCTCACCCCCGATGCCGCCACCGTCAGAGATCTGCAAGCTCTCCCCAAGGGACACCTGCACCTCCATATGGAGGCGGCCATGCGGCCGGGCACGCTCGTCGACCTGTCGGGTGCGCTCGGGATCGAACCCGTCGTGACGAGCGGGTTCTCGGGGTTCACCGCGTTCAGCGAGACGTACCGCGGTCTTCTGGCGGCCATGGATCATCCCGACCACCTCGGAATCCTGATGGACCAGATCTTCGAGGATCAGGCGGCGGAGGGCGTCGCCTATCTCGAGCTCGGGGTGAGTCCCCGCTTCTACGCCGAGCGGTACGGATCGCTCGAGGCATCACTCGCCGAGATGCTCGACCTCGCGCGCTCCGCTTCAGCGACCCACGGCGTCGCGTTCGGCTTCATGCCGACGATCGATCGCACCGCCGGGCTCGAGAACGCCATCGAGGTCGCTCGTGCCGCGGCGCGTTTCGCCGGTGACGGGGTCGTCTCGCTCGGGCTCGCCGCGGACGAACGCGGCTTCCCCTGCGCCGACTTCGCCGAGGCCTTCGCGATCGGGCGGGCGGCGGGTCTGCAGTCGACACCGCATGCCGGCGAGCTGGTGGGACCGGAGTCCGTCTGGGAAGCGATCGACATCCTCGGGGCCGATCGGATCCTGCACGGCGTGCGGGCGGTCGAGGATCCGGAGCTGGTGGCCCTGCTTGCTGAGCGCGGCATTCCGCTCGATGTGTGCCCGACCTCGAACGTACTTCTCGACGTGGTGGCCGAGATCGGCGAGCACCCCCTGACGGTCTTGCTGGACGCGGGGGTCCGGTGCTCGATCAACGCCGATGACCCCATCTTGTTCGGCCCCGACATCCTGGCCGAGTACGAACTGTGCCGCTCGAGCCTCGGCATGAGCGACGAGCAACTCGCCGCGTGCGCGTGGACCTCGATCGAGACGACGCTCGCACCCGCGGACGTCAAGGCCGCTGCGAAGGCCGCGATCGACGGGTGGCTGGCGGCATGAGCAAGACACTCCACTTCGGTGTCTTCGAGGTCATGGGTCCTCAGGTGGGCGGCACGTACAGCTGGGCGCACCCCCGCAGCGAGGGCCTGTCGTACCTCGACCCGACGTACTGGATCCGGATGGCTCGGATCCTCGAAGACACGGGCTTCGATTTCCTCTTCTTCGCCGGCGGGTACGGGTATCCGCTGATCGACGGTGATCTGCCCCATGTGGCGACCGAGAAGGCCATCAACTTCCCCAGCCTGGATCCGGACTACCTGATCCCGATCCTCGCCCAGCACACCGACCGGCTCGGCTTCGTTGTCACGCAGTCGACGGGCCTGGACCATCCGGTGCAGCTTGCCCGTCGATTCTCGACCCTCGATCACCTGACCGGTGGGCGCATCGGCTGGAACATCGTGACCGGGGCATCGCAGAACGCCATCGCCGACGTGTTCGGTCACGACAGCATGGTGCCGCACGACACCCGGTACGAGATGGCGGCGGAGTATGTCGAACTCGCCGCCCGCTTCTGGGAAACCGCGTGGGATGACGACGCGTTCGTCGGCGATCCCGCGACGGGCATCTTCGCGAGGCGCGACGGAGTGCACCGCGTCACCTACGACGGAGCGCACTACCGGTCGCGGGGCTACTACGGGGCGCCCCCCTCGCCCCAGCGCACGCCGGTGCTGTTCCAGGCCGGCACGTCGCCGGCCGGCCGGGCTTTCGCCGCCGCGAACGCCGAGTGCGTGTTCGTGCAGGCGACGACCCCGGCGCGGACCGCCGTGGCGGTGGCCGATATCCGCCGGCTCGCGGGCGAGGCCGGGCGCGACCCCGAGGCCATCACACTGATGTGCGGTCTGACCGTCTTCGTCGGCGAAACCGAAGCCGATGCGTTGCGATACGAAGCCGAATTCGATGCGATGCAGACTGACGAGATCGTGGCGTCGCTGTACGCAGGCAATACGGGCATCGATCTACTCGCGCTCGATGCCGACAAGACTCTGCACCAAGTGCTGGATGCGGGTGGGCCGATCGGACAGATGGGTACGAGCAACATCGAGCGCTTCCTCGGAGACGCCGAGGGCAATGGTGCGCCTACCGTGCGGCAAATCCTCGATCAGTTGCGCGGCCGGGGGACGCGGGGCTTCCGCATCGTCGGAAGTCCGGTGCAGGTGGCGGATCAGATCGAGGCGCTGATCTCGGCGACCGACCTCGATGGCTTTCTGATCGAGCCGGTCTTCCCGCCCCATGATCTCGAGGACTTCGGGCGCTGGGTTCTGCCGATCCTGCGCGAACGCGGACGGCTCCGCGATGGTGAGGCGGGCAACACGCTCCGCGCCCGGCTCTCGGAGATCTCGGGCCACGACCGACTGGGTGCGGCCACCCCGTCATCGCATCCCCCGTGACGGCGGGCTGAGCCGCACCCGACGGGCCTTCAAGCCGCCGCCCGTAAGATGAGCCGGGTGGAGAACACGCCGGAGCGACAGCGCCTGCTCGGCTTGGTCGTCGACCTCATCCTGCGCGATGGGGTCATCGATCTCAGCCTGAGCGCTATCTCGCGTGCGATCGGCTCGAACAATCGCATGCTGCTCTACTACTTCGGCTCGAAGCAGGAGCTGATCGGCGAGGCCGCGCTCGTCGCGTTCGACAGCTTCCCGCGGTTGCGTGACATGTTCGCCCGACTGAGCCAGCCGGGGGATCTCGAGCAGCGCTTGCTCACAGCGTGGGACGATCTCGCCGACCCCGACAGTCGGCCGTACGTCCGACTGTTCTTCCAGCGGTTCGGCATCGCCATGCGAGATCCGGACGAGTGGGGGGACTTCATCGAGCGCGTCGGTCGGGAGTGGATCGAAGAGGTTCGCGACACGCTCGTGGCGGATGGCTTCTCACCCGAGGACGCGCTGTCCGGCGCGACCCGGATCATCGCGCTCCTTCGGGGCCTGCAGTTTCTGCTGCTGTCGGGCGTGGATCCCGCTCAGCTTCGTTCGGCCTACCGCGACGCCATTCGGGATCTCGCAGCTGCAGCTGCCCTCGCGCCGGCTTCCGTGCCCTCCGCCTGACGAGTCGGTTCGCCGCTTCGCCACCTCGCGTGGTCGTCCAGGTTTTTCGGGACGGTGACACGGTCGAAACAATCACGCCCTAGCTTTGAACTGTTCAGTTCAGTTCATTTCATCCCCGTCAGTGGCGAGAGGCGAAGACATGGGTTCCGAAAGCACGAAGCAGCCATGGAAGATCGGAATGTTCCAGTGCGCGGGACTCATGGGCGCGTGGAAGCTGCCCGAGAACACCGCAACCGACTTCCTCGACCTGAACCACTGGCTGACGATGGCCCGACGATGCGAAGAGGCGGGCGTCGACTTCCTGTTCTTCGCCGACGACTACGGCTACCCGGTCGTCGGAGACGGCATCCCGGCGACGGCGCTACGCGGCGGCGTGCAGTTCCCGAAAGCCGACCCCACGATGATCCTGCCCGCGCTCGCCGCCGTGACGGAACGGCTCGGCCTGGTCACCACGCTGTCGACCACGGTCGAGAAACCCCCGATGGTCGCCCGCAAGATGGCAACGCTCGACCACATGACGAACGGACGCATCGGCTGGAACATCGTGACCGGCGCCGGTCAGAACGCGTCCGCACGCCTGTTCGGCTTGCCGATGACCGAGCACGACAAGCGCTACGAGATCGCGGCGGATCACGTCGACCTCTCCCTCAAACTGTGGGAGGGATGCTGGGACGCAGACGGCCTCGTGATCGACCGGGAAGCCGGGATCTTCGCCGACCCCGACAAGGTTCGTGAGATCGAACACCACGGTCCGCACTTCGATGCAAAGGGCCTGCTCACGGTTCCGCCGGGACCGCAGCGGACACCCATGCTGTTTCAGGCCGGCGCATCCGTTCCCGGTCGCGACCTGGCGGCCAAGTACGCCGAAGCCGTCTTCCTCGCCGCGGAGGTGCCGGCGCTCACCGCCCAGATCGCCGATATCCGTCGCCGCGCCGAGGAGTACGGCCGCGATCCGCGCTCGATCAAGTGCCTGATCGCCGGCACGTTCGTCGTCGCCGAGACGGAGGCCGAAGCCCACGCCCTGCGCGCGCGCCAAACGGGCACGCGGTCGCTCGAGGACGCGGCCGCTTCGTACGCCTTCTTCACGGGGCTCGATCTGTCCGTCATGGATCCCGACAAGCCGCTCGACGTCGAAGCGGCCCTCACCCAGACGGGTCGCACGAACGTCGAGCGCTTCCTTGGTCCCGACGCGCCGACGGTCCGCGAGATCCTCGAGGAGTTCCAGCGCAACAGCGTGATGGGCGCCCCGTTCATCGGTGACGCCGCGGAGGTCGTCGACCAGGCACAGGCCGTGATCGAGGCGACCGACGCCGACGGATTCCTCGTCCAGCCCGATCACACGGGCACCTTCGACAGCTTCATCGATCTCGTGATGCCCGAGCTGCGTGCACGCGGTCTCGTGGCTACCGACCTTCCCGCTATGACGCTGCGCGAGCGGCTGCTCGGAACCGGCACGCCGCACCTTGCGCCCGAGCATCCCGGGGCGGCCTACCGACGCGACGTCGCAAGCGCTAAATCACCGGCCACCGCGTAAGGAGCGAATCATGACGCGAATCACGACCAAGAAGCTGGCGATCGGCATGTTCCAGAACGGTCGTGCGCGACAGACCTGGGCGATGTCGGGCCGCGAGGATGAGCCGAACTACACTGACCTCGAGTACTGGACCGAGCTTGCGCGCAAGTGCGAGGCGGCGGGTGCGGACTTCCTGTTCCTCGCGGACTCGTACGGCTACCCGACGCTGAACGACACCGTCATCCCGACGGCGATCGAGCGGAACGTGCAGTTCTCGACCGTCGACTCGCAGATGCTGATGTCGGCGTTGGCGGCCGCGACGAAAAACCTGGGGCTCGTCACGACGGTGTCCACGATGGTCGAGAGGCCGCCCATGGTGGCGCGCCAGTATCGCAGCCTTGACCACTTCTCGAAGGGCCGCATGGGGTGGAACATCGTCACGGGTTCGGCGCAGGCCGGGTCCGCGCTGCTGTTCGGCGAGCCGCTGATGCCACACGATGACCGGTATGCGCTGGCCGACGATCACGTGCAGCTCTCGCTGAAGCTGTGGGAAGGATGCTGGGACGACGACGCCCTCATCCGCGACAGCGCGACGGGGATCTGGGCAGACCCTGCAAAGGTGCACGAAATCATCCACGACGGCCCGTTCTTCTCGTCGAAAGGCGTGCTCGTCACGCCGCCGAGCCCGCAGGTCACCCCGACGCTGTTCCAAGCGGGCGCGTCCAGCGCGGGGCGAGAGCTCGCGGCGACGTACGCCGAGGCGGTATTCCTCGCGGCCGAGTCGAAAGCGCTGGCCGAGCAGATCGCCGACATCCGCCTCCGTGCCGAGGCGAAGGGCCGCGGTCGCGACGCGATCAAGTGTCTGATCGCCGGGACCTTCCGCATCGCCGAGTCGGAGGAGGAGGCACGCGCCGCGCACGAGGCCCAGATTGCGGGTATTTCTCTCGAGTACGCGGCGGCCACGTACGCCTACTTCACGGGCGTCGACCTGCTGTCGTTCGATCTCGACCAGCCGATGCCCGCGAGCACGGCGAAGACCGACAACGGGCGAACGAACGTCGAGCGATTCCTCGGTCCGGATGCCCCGACCGTGCGGGAGATCCTCGAGGAGTTCCGCGCCAACGGCGTCATGGGCAAGCCCTTCCTCGGGACTGTCGAGCAGGCAGTCGACCAGGCCCTGGCGCTCATCGAAGGGACCGATGCCGACGGTTTTCTCGTCCAGCCCGACCCCGACGGCAGCCACGACATGTTCTTCGAGAAGGTCATGCCCGAGCTGCGCCGTCGCGGTGTCATCAAGGACGAGTTGCCGGGCGCCACCCTCCGCGAGCATCTGTTCGGGGAGGGTTGCGTCCGGTTGCCCGATTCGCACCCGGGTGCCGCCTTCCGGCGAACGGGAGTGCTCGTCTAGGCGTCGTCAGCCTGCTCGTCCTCTTCGGGCTCGAACGTCGAGCTGGTACCCGTGTGTCCCTCGCCGACGCCGCCGGGGAATCGGGGATCGTGCCGTCCTTGCCGAGTCCGCCCGGCTTCTGCGTCGCCTCGTCGTTCTCGGCGTCCGACGCATTCTCGAGATCGCGGTCTTCCGTCATGGTGTTCCCTTCGTCGCGGTGAAGCTTAGGCATCCGTGGAAGATCCCGCTCCAGGGTTGACAGGGGCGTCAGGGGGATCGATGAGTACCCCGGATACAGCGGATAGAGTCGAGGGATCTGTGCTCGCCGGGGATTCGCATCGACGACCCGTGGCCGGGAGCACCCGCAACGTTGGAGGTTCCGCCGTGTCCACGATCGACTACGACGCACATCGCGATGACTGGGTGGCACGCGAAGAACTCGCCGAGCGCCTGATCCCGCAGATCGGGCGTCTGTATCGCGACCACGGGATCGTCACCTCGGTGCACGGTCACCGCATCATCAACCTGTCGGCGATCGGGGTGATCGAAGCTCAAGAGCGGGCCCGTCAGCTCGGCCACGAAGAACTCACGCTCGAGCAGACGGACGCCGTGCTGAAGGCGCTCCTGGCGATTCGACCCGGTCCTGCCTCGGTCGATGTCGCGCGGCTCGCACTCTCGCTGCGTGAAGCCGGGACGGGCGTAGATGTCGAGGCGCACGTGCGGGCGGCGTTCGACGGCATGGAGGTCCATGACGCCGAACGCAGCACGGACGTCGTGCTCTACGGATTCGGGCGCATCGGTCGACTCCTCGCTCGTATCCTGATCAGCCACGCGGGCAACGGTCACGGTCTGCGTCTGCGTGCAATCGTCGTGCGGCGGGGATCCGACAACGACCTCATCAAGCGCGCGAGCCTCTTGAGCCGCGATTCGGTGCACGGTTCGTTCCCGGGCACGGTCGAGGTCGATGAAGTGAACGATGTGATCGTCGCCAACGGCACCCGCATCCAGGTGATCTACTCCAGCGATCCCGCCGCGACGGATTACACGGCGTACGGCATCCGGGACGCGGTCGTCGTCGACAACACCGGTCGCTGGAGGGACGAAGAGGGCCTGTCGCAGCATCTGCGGAGCCCCGGCGTCGCGCGCGTCCTGCTGACCGCCCCGGGAAAGACGCCGCTGAAGAACATCGTCCACGGCATCAACGACGCCGACATCACGCCCGAGGACCGCATCCTCTCCGCCGCTTCGTGCACGACCAATGCGATCACACCCGTGCTGAAGGCGATCGATGAGGCCTACGGCGTCGTCCGCGGTCATGTCGAGACGGTGCACTCGTTCACGAACGATCAGAATCTCACCGACAACTTCCACAAGGGCGATCGGCGCGGGCGCTCGGCGGTGCTCAACATGGTCATCACCGAGACCGGTGCGGCCAAGGCCGTCGCAAAGGCGCTACCCGAACTCGCCGGGAAGCTCACGGGCAGCAGCATCCGCGTCCCGACGCCGGACGTCTCGCTCGCCATCCTGAACCTCACGCTCGAACGCCCGGCGACCAAGGACGAGGTAAACGACTACCTGCGTCGGGTCTCGCTGCACTCGAAGCTGCGGCAGCAGATCGACTACGTCGAGTCTCCCGAGATCGTCTCGACGGACTTCGTGGGGTCGCATCGCGCGGGCATCGTCGACGGGCTCGCGACGATCGCCGACGGCACGAACATGGTGCTCTACGTCTGGTACGACAACGAGTACGGATACTCCTGCCAGGTCGTGCGCGTCCTGGAGAAGATCGCGGGAACGCACCCGGTGGTGGTCCCGACGCGCGTGGACGTGCGACTGGCTACGACCGGCTAGAGCCTGTCAGCTGCGAGCCGCGTCGGCATCCGTCCCGGGCTCGTCTCCGTCGGTCTCGGCGGGCGCGGTGGGTGCATCCGGATCGACCTGCACAGGAGGCTCATCCTGAAGGTAGGCCCGGTCCGTGTCCGGATTGCCGCTGCCGTCCTGGCCGAGGCTCGTGGGGGTGTTGCCTGCATCGTTCGACATGAGTTCTCCTCGTCGGAAGTGGCGGTTGTGGATCACGGCTGATCACCGTATGCATCCAGCGAACCCGGTCTCGGTGCGGAACGCATCGGGGTTGACAGAGTGTTGTGGAGGATGAGTTGTCAACGGTCTGCGGGTTTCGTCATCACGCGCCTACGCTCGCCCCATGGCGGTGACGGAATTGTGGTTGGTCAGGCACGGCGAGAGCGTCGGGAATGTGGCAGCGACCCGGGCGCATGCCGAGGGACTCGATGTCATCCCCCTCGATCTGCGGGATGCGGACGTGCCGCTCTCGTCAACGGGCGAAGACCAGGCGCGCGCCCTCGGCGAGTGGCTGTCGGGCCACCGAGCCGAGATCGACGCGTACTGGGTGTCGCCGTACCTGCGCGCGCGCCAGACGCTCGACGTGGGGCTCGGCGACGAACGACCCGGCGCCGAGCCGATCGTGGTCGACGAGCGGTTGCGCGATCGGGAACTCGGCATCCTCGACCTTCTGACAATGCAGGGAGTTGAGCGGTTCCATCCCGAAGAGATGGAACGGCGCCGGCACCTCGGCAAGTTCTACCATCGGCCCCCGGGCGGAGAATCGTGGGCGGACGTCGCCCTCAGGCTGCGTTCGTTCCTGCGCGACGCGCTCTCCGGTCCCGAGGAGCGGGCCATGATCGTTGCGCATGACGCCGTGGTGATGCTGCTGCTGTACGTCCTGCTCCCTCTCGACGAGGCGGAACTGCTGGATTTCGCGGCCGCCAACACGGTCGACAACGCCTCGGTCACGCACGTCCGTCTCACCGAAACGGGGTGGGAACTCGTGGAGTTCTCGAGCGTCGGACACCTCGAGCGCGAGGGCGCTCCCGTCACCGAGCACGCGGGGAGCCCCGATGTCCAGCCCGAGTGAGACCGTCACCCCCGAAGTGCTCCGGGAATGGGGGATGCCCGATCCCGGCAACTCCAAGAAGACGCGCGGACGCGTGATGGTCGTCGGCGGGTCGCGGCGCTCGCCCGGGGCGATCCTCCTTGCGGGCGAAGCCGCACTGCGGGTCGGCGCCGGCCGCCTGGGGCTGGTCGTGCCCCTCTCGATCGAGGCGCAGATCGGTGTTGTGATCCGCGAGGCCGCGGTCTTCTCGCTTCCCGAGCAGGCGACCGACCCCATCGACGGACATCTGCGTGACGAACTCGCCGCCGCCGGTGCCGTGCTGGTCGGGCCCGGTTTTGACGAGCCGGACGAGACGCGTGCCACCCTCGAGGCGATCGCCGACATCGGCGTCGCCTGCCTGGTGCTCGACGCGTTCGGGCTCGGCGTCCTGCCCGACATCGATCGAACCCTCCTCCCGGATACGCTCATCCTGAACCCCAACGAGGAAGAAGCCGCCCTGCTGCTGGGCCGGGAGCTACGCGATGATCGAACCGGCGATCTCCTCGAGATCGCCGAGCGATACGATGCCGTCGTCAACTGTTATGGCCACGTCGTCAGCCCCTCCGGTGAATCGTGGCGTGTCTCGGCGGGTGGCGCCGGGCTCGGAACCTCGGGGAGCGGTGACGTGCTGGCGGGCGCGATCGCCGGCCTGGCGGCGCGCGGACTGCCCGCGGAACGCGCCGCGGTCTGGGCGAGCTGGGTCCACGCGAGCGCAGGTGACCGACTCACGGAGCGTCCCGGTCTCGGATTCCTGGCCGGGGATCTCGCCCGGGAGCTCACGCCCGTGATGAACGGGGCGCTGGGCGAGTTCACCTCGGCGTAACCTCCGGACGGGAGGATGCGCCCATGTCGATGTCCGAGCCTTTCATGCCCGCCGATGAGCCCCGTCCGGAGCGCCCCCCGACCGATCGCGACATCGACACGGATGTCGATGTGATCCGGGACATCGGTGACGGAGATTCCGAGACGAATGCGCCGGCGGGATTTCCCGCTAACACGGTCTTCCACGCCCCGACGCCGGGCGACCGGTTGACCGAGGACGCTCTCGAGAAGGACCTCGACGAGGAGTAGCGTCCGACCGCCCGGGATGCGCCGGTCGGATCGCACGTCTGTGGTCAGCGCGTGGCCGCTCACGAGGACCGCGCGCGATATGGCGGACCCCCACAGGGGTCATCGGTCCGGGTACCCGTGGATGGCGAAGAATTCGCCGTGCGTGCCCGAGATGGCACGGCGGACGACGTCGAACGCCCAGTCGAGCGCCGCGGAGTGCTGCGCCGTCGTCCGCGCGAACAGAGAGACGTCGACGCTCGCCATGTCGAACGGCAGCTGGCGGACCACCAGCGGCCAGGACGTCGCCCAGCCCGCGCCGATCGTGTCGGGTACCGTGGCGATCATGTCGGGGCGTGCCGCGAGCAGCGGTGGGATCGACGCGAAGTGGTTGACGCTGACCGGCTCGTCGAGGACCGCGCCCAGGCGGCTGAGCGCGGTGCGCAGATTGGGACGGCCGGAGTCGCTCGCCACGACGACGTGCGTCGCGGCGAGGTAGTCCTCGAGACTGACTTCGCCGCGGGCGAGCGGATGATTCTGCGACATCAGGATCGCGTAGCCCTGCGACTTCAACACGACGTGGGGAAATTCACCGGTCACGCGGGATGAGGTCACGGCGAGGTCGATGCTTCCGCGCGCGAGCCAGCCCGGCAGCCGATCGACGTCCAGCGGCACCACCTCGAGGCGAGCGTGGGGCGCGGCGGTGCGCACGGCATCCAGGATTGCGGGGAAGTAGCCGATCTCGCCCAGCTCGGACAGGGCGATCCGGAAGACACGATCGAACTCCGCTGGCTCGAACCCGTGCACTGAGTCGAGGGTGCGGTCGATGCGCGCGAGGGCATCGCGGAAGTCGGGGTAGAGCGAGCTGGCAAGTTCGCTCGGCTCCATGGTCCTTCCGACGCGCCGGAAGAGCGGGTCATCGAGCTCGCGCCGTAAGCGCCCGAGCGCCTGGCTGACCGCGGGTTGCGTCACATACAGGCCCTCCGCTGCGGCGGTCAGGCTTCGCGTTTCGTAGATGGCGACGAAGCTGCGCAGCAGGTTGAGGTCCACGGGCACTCCACTCCAATGTGACGGGTACGGCCACGACGCGCGGATGACGGACACGGTCGCGGACGACTTAGGCATCCTTTCCTCAGCATAAGCACCGCTTATGGATATCGCACGCGCCGATGCATAGGCTGACTGTGAGCCACATCCGGCGGATCACCCGCCGCGAACGAAGGAGTTCTCGTGTCCGAATCTCTCGCCGCCGCAATCGCCCGTGTCGGAAGCCCCGTCGATGTCCTCCGCAACGCGCCGGCTCGTCCCACCGTCTTCCCGGTGACGCCGGAGTTCAGCAACTGGCGCTCCGAGCAGTTGTCGTGGCGCACCTCGGTCGCCCTACTCGACCAGTCCCACCACATGACCGACCTGTTCCTGACCGGCCCCGACGCGCTGAAGCTGCTGAGCGACGTGGGCGTGAACAGCTTCGCCAACTTCCGGGTCGACAATGCCAAGCAGTTCATCGCGGTGAACAGCGACGGCTACCTGATCGGTGACGCGATCCTCTTCTACCTCGCCGAGGAGTCGTTCGACCTCGTCGGGCACCCGATGGTCATCGACTGGGTCCAGTACCACCTCGAGACGGGCGACTACGACGCCACGTTCGAACGGGACGGCAACTCCATCGTGCGCGCCGGCGACCCGAAGCTGTACCGCTACGAGCTGCAGGGCCCGAACGCGCTCGCGCTCATGGAGAAGGTCACCGGCGCTCCCGTGCCGCCGACGAAGTTCTTCCACATGGCGACCTTCACGATCGACGGCGTGACCGTCCGCTCGCTCCGCCACGGCATGGCGGGTCAGCCCGGCTTCGAACTGTTCGGCCCCTGGGCCGAGGGCGAGCGCGTGCGCTCCGCTCTGATCGAGGCCGGCGAAGAGTTCGACCTCGTGCTGGTCGGATCGAAGGCATACTCCTCGGCGAACCTCGAGTCGGCCTGGGTGCCGTCCCCGCTCCCCGCGATCTTCACGGGCGAGGGCACTGCCGCGTACCGCGAGTGGCTGCCCGTTGCCCGGGCCGGGTCGCTCGCGGGCAGCCTGGCCTCTGACGACATCACCGACTACTACGTCACGCCCTACGACATCGGCTATGGGCGCAGCGTCGCATTCGATCACGACTTCATCGGCCGTGCGGCGCTCGAGCGCCACGCTGCGGAAGCACCCCGAACGAAGGTCACGCTGGTCTGGAACGAAGAAGATGTCGCGGCCGCCGTGCAGTCCCTGCTCGAGCCCGGCATCCCCGCGAAGTACATCGACTTCCCGAAGGCGCGCTACGGGCTGTACCAGGTCGACCGGGTGCTGATCGACGGTGAGGATGTCGGCATCTCGCACGACGTCGGCTACATCACGAACGAGCACGCGTTCGTCTCGCTCGCCAGCATCGCCACCGAGCACTCGGCACCGGGCACAGAAGTGCACGTCCTCTGGGGCGAAGAGCCGAACTCGCAGAAGCCCGCCGTCGAACCCCACCGCCAGATCGCGGTTCGTGCCACGGTCGAGCCCGCGCCGTATTCGGCTTTCGCGCGGGACAACTACCGGGCGAGCTGAGCGCGAGCCGTCTGCCCACGGGGCGGGGTTAACAAGCAAGAGACCCCGGAGTACTCTCCGAGGTCCCCCGTTCTTGTGCAGACGGGTCAGGCGTCGCGGATGTCTTCCTTGACCTCGTTGCGGGTCTTGACCGAGTCGCGCTCGGCTTCGGCCTTCTGCACCTCGGCGTCGGCTTCGGCTTTGGTCCGCTTCACCTCGGCGTCGGCCTTGGCCTCGTCGATCTTGTCGCCGAGGCGGTCTGTGGTGTCCTCGAACGCGTCCTTCGCCTTGCGGCCAGCGGTCTCGGCGGTCTCTTTGGCATCGTCGATGAATCCCATGTCTGGCTCCTTTCGAGTGGGTGTTTGTCGAAGCTAGGCCAGTTCGCGTGTGCGGGTGGAGGGGTTGCGCGGGGCCGCGCCGGTTGATACGACACTGGCGTCCGACGGGAGCGCGCCCATATCTTCGGGTAATGGCCAGCGAGGCGACGTTCTCCACAATCCTGTTCCAGCAGGGCAACAACACGGGTATCGAGGTTCCCCCTGGGGTGGTCGAAGCCCTGGCCGCCGGTAAGCGGCCCGCCGTGATCGTGACCGTCAACGGCTTCGAATACCGGAGCACCGTTGCTGTGATGGGCGGTCGCTACCTGATCCCCTTCAGCTCGGATAAACGCGCGGCGACGGGCCTGGCAGGCGGCGACGCGATCGACGTCGGGCTCGCCGTCGACGCGGCACCGCGCACCGTCGAGGTTCCCGCGGACCTCGCGCTCGCGCTGGATGACGCGGGTATGCGCGCAGCGTTTGATGCCCTCGCCCCGAGCGCCCGCAAGGCGCACGTCACGTCTGTCGAGTCCGCGAAGGCAGCCGAGACGCGAGCGCGTCGGATCGACTCGCTCGTCGCGAAGCTCGTGGGCTGACCGCGACGCGAGAGCTTTGCTCGGTTATAACGAGCGGCGCCGCCTGAGCTCGAGCGCCACCAGTCTCCCGGCGATACCGACGAGGATGACGGCCGCGCCGCCGACCAGAGCCGGCAGGGGAAGGGTGAGGGCGAGGACGCCGCACCCGACGCCGCCGAGAACCTGCAGGATGCGGGGGAAACGGCGTTTCTCCCCGCGTTGACGGAACGCGGCCGCATTCGCGATGAAGTAGTAGATGAGAACCCCGAAAGACGAGAAGCCGATCGCGCCGCGCAGGTCGACGGTCGCCACGGCGGCGACGACGACGATCGCGATCGCGATCTCGGCGCGGTGCGGCACACGGTAGCGGGGGTGGACCGCCGCGAGATAGCGGGGCAGATCGTCCTCGCGTGCCATAGCCAGGGTGGTTCGGCCGATGCCGGCGATCAGCGCGAGCAGCGCGCCGAGCGATGCGGTCGCCGCCCCGAAGCGGACGATCGGCCCCGCCCATGCCCAGCTGGAAGCGGCCGCGGTCTCGGCGAGGGGAGCTTCCGCCGACGCCGTTGCGTCGGGACCGAGCGTCGCGAGAACCGTGACCGCGACGACGGCGTAGACGACGAGCGCCAGCCCGAGGGCGAGCATGATGGCCCGCGGAATGTTCTTGGCGGGATCGCGGACCTCTTCCCCCATCGTCGCGATGCGGGCGTATCCGGCGAACGCGAAGAACAGCAGACCGGCGGATTGCAGGATGCCGTAGCCACCGCCCGTCCACAGGTCCAGGCCGGCGAAGCCTTCGGTGCCGTCCGTGCTCGACCATCCCGCTGCCACGACCACGGCCAGAGCCAGCAGCACGATGACGACCAGCACGCGGGTGAGCGCCGCCGTGCGGGTCACGCCGAGCAGATTCACGATCGCCAGGGCTGCCACGGCGGCGATGGCGACGGCTCGCTCCCATCCGGGGGGAGCGGCGTAGGCGGCGAATGTGATCGCCATCGCCGCGCAGCTCGCCAGCTTGCCGACGATGAATGCCCAGCCCGCGATGAAGCCCCACCACGGGCCGATCTCGGCCCGGCCGTAGGCGTACGTGCCCCCCGAGGTGGGGTGTGCGGCGGCAAGTTGAGCGGATGCGGCGGCGTTGCAGTACGCGACGAAGCCGGCGATCGCGAGGCCGATCAGCAGGCCCGCCCCGGCCGCCTCGGCTGCCGGCGCGAATGCAGCGAAGACCCCGGCTCCGAGCATCGAACCGAGACCGATGAACACCGCGTCGCCGAGACCGAGACGACGCGCGAGCGTGGGCGGGGGAGTCACGGCGCAGACTCTAGTGGTTGGAGGTGTCGGTCACGGTTCGGTACGTGTTCGCATTCGAGATCGCGCGGCCGGAACTTCGGTCACGGCGGCGTCTTCTCGTTCTTCCCGCTGTTCCTCTTGCAGCCGATCGGCTACCTGATCCTCGGCTTCGGCAAGTCGGAGTACCGCCAGGTCTGACGCAGGGAACGCGAAACGGCGGGGCGCCCGAGGGTGCCCCGCCGTTTCGTTTGATCTGAGCTCAGCCGCGCGAGCCGGTCGAGTACGAGCGTCCGCGCGAGCCGCCGCGGCGACCGCCGCCGGCTGCGGGACGGGCGGAATCGCCGTGGGCGTTGTCACCGCGCGGCGCGCGGTTACCGTCACCACGGGGTGCCGCGGGACGGCCGCCACCGTTACCGCGACCCGAGGCGCCACGGGGGCGCTGCGGGGCGTGGGTGCTCGCGACGATCGGTGCGGGCTTGACGTAGGCGGCGGTATCGCCGACCAGGGTCACGACCCGGGCGTCGTCCGCACGCACCTTCTCGAGCGGTGCGGTGATGTGCGCCTTGCGCAGCAGATCGGTGACATCGCGACGCTGGGCCTCGAGAGTGACGGTCACGACGGTGCCCTCAGCGCCGGCGCGAGCCGTGCGACCCGAGCGGTGCAGATACGCCTTGTGCTCGACGGGCGGGTCGACGTGCACGACTAGCTCGACATCGTCGACGTGGACTCCGCGCGCGGCGACATCCGTCGCGACGAGCACACGCACGCCACCCTTGGCGACATCGGCACCGAACGCGGCGAGGTTGCGCTCACGTGCGCCCTGGGCGAGGTTGCCGTGCAGGTCGACGGCGGGGATGCCGGCGGCGGTCAGCTGCTTCGCGAGCTTCTTCGCCTGGTGCTTGGTGCGGGTGAACAGGATGCGTCGGCCGGTGCCCGAGGCGAGACGCTGCACGAGCGCGGTCTTCTCGTCGGTGCCGTCGATCACGAACACGCGGTGGATCATCTCGCCCTGCGGGACGCTCTCGTCGTCGACCTCGTGGCGAACCTCGTCGCGCAGGAATCGACGGACGAGGCTGTCGACTCCGCGGTCGAGCGTCGCGCTGAACAGCATCCGCTGCCCGCCCTGGGGCGTCGCGGCGAGGATGCGGGTGACGCCGGGCAGGAACCCGAGGTCGGCCATGTGGTCGGCCTCGTCGAGCACGGTGATCTCGACGCGGTCCAGGCGCACGACGCCCTGCTTCATGAGGTCTTCGAGGCGGCCGGGGCAGGCGACGACGATGTCGACGCCGTTGCGGAAGGCCTGCTCCTGCGGGCGCTGGCTGACGCCACCGAAGACGGTGGTGACGCGCAGGCCGACGGCCTCGGCGAGGGGGATCAGGGTCGCGGCGATCTGGGTCGCGAGCTCACGGGTGGGAGCGAGCACGAGGCCCCGGGGCTGTCCCGGTGTGCGGCGCGCCGCGGATGCGCCGCTCAAGCGGGCGATGAGCGGGAGGGCGAAGGCGATGGTCTTGCCGCTGCCGGTGCGGCCACGGCCGAGCACATCGCGACCCGCGAGCGAGTCGGGGAGCGTGTCGCGCTGGATGGCGAAGGCCTCGGTCTTGCCCGAGGCTTCGAGAACGGAGGCGAGCGGCGCGGGTACGCCGAGCTCAAGGAAAGTAGACATGGTTGTGCTTTCGGGTGAAATGCGCACCGAAACATCAGGCCGATGAAGGCCGGAGAGAGGCGCGAAGTGGGCGACGGCGCAGGATTGCGCATCGGTTCGCCGTTCGTGTAGAGCCACGGCCCAGAAGGCCGGGAAGCGTCACGACGACGCAGGCGGAATGAACCGCCTCGGCAACACTAACACGCGCCGACGATGTCTATCGCGTGACGGTCACCTGGAGATCCCCCCAGCATTCTCGGATCGGCATGAACGGGTGCGTAGTGTTGGCGACAGCGATCGGCACCTGCCGTTGGCACAGGCCCGGCCCACGCTCCCGTGGGCTGCAGATCGAGTAGGTGAAGCATCTCTACTATTGCTCCCCCCGCAGCCCAGCTTGGGCCCGTACGTCAGACGTACGCGAAGTCCGACACGTACCCGAACCTCACCCGTGCCTACACCGAGGTGTCGCAGGTGGTTCGCGAGACCGGGCTGCTGGCGCGGGCGCCGAAGTTCTACATCGCCGTCGGTTCCGCCCTGTTCGTCGCTTTCGCGGCGTGCGCGGCTGCATTCGTGCTGCTGGGTGACAGCTGGTTCCAGCTGATCGTCGCCGGCGTCCTCGGCATCATCCTCACGCAGGTGGCGTTCCTCTCCCACGAAGCCGCGCACAAGGCGATCTTCACGTCCGGCAAGGCGAACGACCGCCTGGCCAAGATCCTGGGCAACGGGATCGTCGGCATGAGCTACTCCTGGTGGGGTTCGAAGCACACGCGCCACCACGCCAACCCGAACCGCATCAGCCGCGACCCCGACATCGAGATCGACACGATCTCGTTCGTCGAAGAGGACGCGGCCAAGGCATCCGGTCTGCTGGGTTTCATCACCCGCCGCCAGGGTTACTTCTTCTTCCCCCTCCTCACGCTCGAGGGCATCAACCTCCACTTCCTGAGCATCAAGCACCTGGTCACGACGCCGGGTGTCAAGGGTCGCTGGTACGAGCTGACGCTCATCGCGCTGCGCTTCGCGATCCTGTTCACCATCGTGTTCGCGATGCTGCCGCTGGGTATGGCGTTCGCGTTCCTCGGTGTCCAGCTCGCCGTCTTCGGTGTCTACATGGGCGCGGCGTTCGCGCCGAACCACAAGGGCATGCCGATCATCGACAAAGACGCCAAGCTCGACTTCTTCACCAAGCAGGTCCGCACGTCGCGCAACGTGTCCGGCGGCTGGTGGGCCACCTGGCTCATGGGCGGCCTGAACTACCAGGTCGAGCACCACCTGTTCCCGAGCATGGCTCGCCCGCACCTCGCCAAGACGCGTGAGATCGTGCGCGACCACTGCAAGACGCTCGATGTTCCGTACACCGAGACGACCCTGCTGCGCTCGTACGGCATCGTCATCGCCTACCTGAACCGGGTCGGCCTCTCGGCTCGCGACCCGTTCGACTGCTACATCGTAGAGCGATTCCGCAAGGCTTGATCGTTTCGACCGATGGCGCCGGGGATTCGTCCTCGGCGCCATCGGCATGTGTCGGGCGATCCGGCTAACCTCGAACCGGGAGGGGACGTGGGCCCGAAAGCCTCACCGGCGAAAAAGTCCGACGACTCGGTGGTCGTCGCGGCCCCGTCGACGCGCCCGAAACTCGCCGAGATCGTCTCGGAGGGTCTCTACATCGCGTCGGCCGCGATCCGGCTATCGCTGAAGAACCGCATCCTGATGGACACGATCGGCGGCGGCGCCGGATACGACGTCGACAAGTTCATCCCGGATGCCCGTGCCGCGCTCCTCGCGCTCGCCGACGAAGCGGATGCCGCCGCCGAGCGGATCAAGAAGGAACGCAAGGACGCCTGGCGTCGATTCAGCGATCCGGACAGCACGCACGACTACGGCAGCCGCGATCTCGGCAACCTGCGTCGACGCCGGCGTCAGTCGCAGCGCGTCGCGAAAGAGCTACGGGCGCGCGCCGAGGACGATCAGGAATTGCGCCGCCTCGTCGAGGCCGCGCGTGACGCGGCCTGGGGGGAGTTGGCCGAGAACATCGACCGCACCCTGCGGGTCGAAGCTGCGCGACCCGACCTCGAGCCCGGCTACGCGACGATGCGCGAGGCGCGGATGCAGGCGCTCCGGCTCGTCGATCTGAGCAAGCTCTCGTCGGTGCAGCGGCAGCGGCGCGCGACCGAAGCGGAGCGAGTCGAGAGCGCAGACGACGACTGACGAGGCGCAGATGGAGCGCGAACGGGGCACGATTCGCGGGCGCCTCGCGCGTGGGGTATCCTGGACGCTGGTCTGCGCGGGTCTTCGGACGCCGCGGGATCAGGATCGCGCTCGTAGCTCAATGGATAGAGCATCTGACTACGGATCAGAAGGTTGGGGGTTCGAGTCCCTTCGAGCGCACACTGTGTTGAGACAGTGAATACCGAAAGCCCGCGGATATCCGCGGGCTTTCGTGTCTCCGGGCGGATCGTCGCTTCCTTGTTGAGTAGCCTCGGACGATGTCCCTCGCATTAGTCACCGGCGCCTCTCGCTCCAACAGCATCGCCGCAGGAGTCGTCCCGCGTCTTCGCGCCGACGGTTGGGAGGTCGTGACGAGTGATCTCGGCGACGGCGACTACCCCTGCGATCTGTCCACCTCGACCGGACCCGACGAGCTGATCGCGCGGGTGCGCGACGAGCGCGGACCGATCGCCGCGCTGGTGCTGAGTCACGCGCACGATGTCGAATCCGGCATCCTCGACACCACGGCAGAGAGTTTCGACCGCCACGTTGCCGTCAACGCTCGGGCGGCGCTTCTGCTGATCGCCGCATTCGCCCGCCAAGTACCCGAGGAAGGCGGCGTTGTGGTCGCGTTCACGAGCGACCACACGACCGGCAACCTGCCCGATGGTGCTTCGAAGGCGGCGCTCGACCGGATCGTGATCTCGGCGGCACGAGAGCTCGGCCCGCTCGGCATATCGGCGAACGTCGTCAATCCCGGCCCGATCGATACCGGATGGATGGATCAGAATGTCCGCGACACGCTGACGCCGTACCAGCCGATGGGACGCCTCGGCACGCCGGGCGACATCGCGCCCGTGGTGTCGTTCCTGCTGTCCGAGGAGGGACGCTGGGTGTCGGGTCAGTTGCTGCACACCGACGGTGGATTCTCGGCACGGTTCTGAGCCCGCGCCGAGAACTTCGTTTTGAGGAGGAGGAGGCGGGACCGCTGAACTCAGTCGAGTCCGGCGATCTGCTCGTCGATGGCCACCGCACTCAGACGCTCATTGAGGACCATGAGCCCGGCGCCATGGATGCCCGCGCTCGACCCGCCTTCCGCAGGCACGATGCTGAGGTGCTGCGTCGCCAGCGGGATCGATCGTTGATACACGACCTCACGCACCCCGGCGATGATCTCCTGCACGTTCACGCCTAGCTGTCCTCCGATCACGACGACCGAGGGATTGAGGATGCTGACACATGCCGCGGTCACTTTGCCGATCACCCGCCCTGCCTCTCGTGCCGCGGCGATCGCGGATGGGTCGCCGGTACGGACCCGATCGATCACGTCGGACGCCCCCACCGTCGTGCCGTCCTGACTGAGCTCGGCCGCGATCGCGGGTCCGCTCGCCATGGCCTCGAGGTCGCGATCGTCCGCGACACCCGGAATCTGGACGTGCCCGATATCACCGGCTGACCCCCGGGCGCCCCTTTGCAACTCGCCGCCCAGGATGATCCCGGCGCCGATGCCCGTGGCTACCTTGATGAAGAGCAGATCGTCTACCCCCGGCCAGCGGGTGGCGCGCTCGCCGAGCGCGAGAAGGTTCACATCGTTGTCGACGAGCACGGGAGCATTGAGCCGCCGCTGAACGAAAGCGGGGATATCGAAGCCGTCCCACCCCGGCATGATGGGCGGTCGGATCGGCCTGCCCGTCGAATGCTCCACGGGTCCCGGTACTCCCACACCGATGCCGAGGAGGTGCCCCGGATCCCGACCCGTCGCCGCTAGGAGTCGCTCCGCTGTATCGAGCGCCCATGTCAGGATCACCGACGGGCCATCCGCGATATCGAGCACCCGACTCTCCTCGGTCAGCACGTCTCCGGACAGATCGAGGATGCCCACGGATCCGTGGGTGGCGCCGAGATCGATGCCGATACACACCCGCGACGTTCGATCGAACAGGAGGCGCGCCGCAGGGCGCCCACCGGAGGACGCTGAGGTTCCCGTAGGCGTCACCAGACCGAGCGCGGACAGGGCTGCCAGACGATTCACGACGCTCGTGCGCGCCAGCCCCGTCTCATCGACCAGTTCGGCGCGGGTCCGCGGCCGCCCGTCGCGCATCAGTTGGAAGAACTCTCCGGCACCCGCAGCAATCATGTCCCCTGCATCCTCCCGACGGTCAGACCAGATTAGTGGTCCTATCGACACCATGAGAACTGAACGTCTGCCTCTGGGAAGGATATTTGACCGATCAATGTCATAAGTGCTACATTCATGTCCTCAGCATTGTCTACGAGGGGGTAGAAGCGTGAAATTCGCTTACGAAGCAAACGCATGGGGTGGCGTCATCGGGACGCCAGGTTCCGTGACGAATCTGGGATCAGGCTTTTACGAAACGCCGGGGGACGTGAACCGCACGCTGGAATCGATTGCCGCGGCCGGGTACTCCGGTCTCGAGCTCTTCGACGGAAACCTGCTCCCTTTCGAGGGGTCGATCGACGGATTCTCTCAGGCTGTGGCTGCACAGGGTCTCGCAGTCGCCGGCGTTTACAGCGGTGGCCACTTCATCTACCCTGATGCGCACGAGGATGAACTCGCTCGCTTCGATCGCTCGATCGCTCTCGCTGCTGCGGTCGGCGCCCGTCACTACGTCATCGGAGGCGGTGCGATCCGATCGAGCGGGCGACGCGATGAGGATTACCGCGTCGCAGGGGAGTTCCTCGACCGTATCGCGGAACGCGCCACATCCGCCGGCCTCGTCGCGAGCTACCACCCTCACCTGGGCAGCCTCGCGCAGGCGCCCGATCAGATCGATGCGCTCTTCGCCGAGACGTCCATCGGCCTCTGCGCCGACGTGGCTCACATCGCCGCGGGCGGCGGAGACCCGGTGAATGTCATCGCCCGTTACGCGGACCGTCTTGCCTACGTCCACTTGAAGGATGTCGAGGCGACAACCAACGCGTTCCTCCCGCTCGGCGAGGGCGTACTGGATCTCGATGCCGTCATCGACGCGGTCGTCGAGGCGGGCTACGACGACTGGATCACCGTCGAACTCGACGGGTACCCAGGCGACCAGGACGCCGCCGCCGCACGAAGTCTTCGATTCCTCCAGGGAACCAAACTCGCCTGATCTGAATTCGTTCACCTCGCCTGTCAATCACGCAGTCCCACAGCAAAGGAGCAATAAGGATGAAACTCAAGACAACGATGGTTGCGCTCGCCGCAGCCGTGAGCATCGTCGCGTTGGCGGGCTGCACGCCCGCAGGCGGCGGAACCTCGAACGAGGTGGACCCGGAGATCTCTGCCGAGATCGACGCCGCACTCGCCGAGATCACCGGCCAGGTGCTCAGCACCGGCCCGAACGGTGAGGAGCCTTCTTCGGTCGACGCCACGGTCGTGACGGATGCGCAGGCCGAAGAGGTCGCAGCGATGGGTCTGACGGCGGCGATCGTCATGCACTATGGCGGCAACGACTGGGCCAACGCTCAGATCGCCGGGCTCAACGCCGAGTTCGATCGACTGGGAATCGACGTTATCGCGACGACCGACGCCGATTTCGATCCCGCGACCCAGGTGTCGCAGATCGAAACCGTGCTGACCCAGAACCCCGACATCATCGTCTCCATCCCCACCGATACGGTCGCGACGGCGAGCGCTTACCGGAAGGCCGCAGCACAGGGCGTGAAGCTCGTCTTCATGGACAACGTGCCCGAGGGCTTCGTCGCCGGCCAGGACTATGTGTCGATGGTTTCGGCCGACAACTACGGCAATGGCGTGACGTCGGCATATCTCCTCGCGCGGTCGCTCGGCGGCGAGGGCACGATCGGCGTCATCTACCACGAGGCCGACTTCTTCGTGACGCAGCAGCGCTACGACGGCTTCAAGAAGACGATCGAAGACGAGTTCCCCAACATCGAGATCGTGCAGGAGCAGGGCATCGCGGGACCGGATTTCGCCGGTGACGCACAGGGCGTGGCGAACGCGATGCTCACGCGCAACGCCGACCTCGACGGCATCTGGGCCGTCTGGGACGTGCCGGCCGAGGGTGTCCTCGCCGCGGCCCGCGAGACGGGTCGCACCGACATCAAGATCGCGACGCAGGACCTCGGTACGAACGTTGCGATCGCCCTCGCGAAGGGGGAGATGATCGTCGGTCTCGGCGCCCAGCTGCCGTACGACCAGGGAGTCGCTGAGGCGGATCTCGCCGCATTGAGCTTCCTCGGCATCGACGTGCCCGCGTACGTGGCGCTCAGCTCGCTGCCCGTAGACCACGAGAACGTTCTCGAGGCCTGGGAGCTCGTCTACAACTCCGAAGCGCCCGCATCCGTGCGTGACGCATACGTCGACTAACCCGACGTCACCCGTCCGTTCTGTGGGGACGGCTCGAGTGGCCGTCCCCACAGAACATCCGAACGTTAACGAAAGGCAGAACATGCAGGACATCAACATCGCCATGATCGGTGGCGGATTCATGGGCAAGGCTCACTCGCTCGCGTACGCCGCGATGCCGATGTTCTTCTGGCCGGCGCCGGCGCGTCCGGTGAAGAAGATCCTCGTCGACGTCACCGACGAACTCGCGCGCTCCGCAGCGGACCGCTACGCGTGGGAGGGATCGTCGTCCTCCTGGCGCGATGTTGTCAACGATCCCTCGATCGACGTGATCGACATCGCGACTCCCAACAACCTGCATGCCGAGATCGCGATCGCCGCCGCTGAGGCAGGCAAGCACATCATCTGCGAAAAGCCCCTCACACCCACCGCCGAAGAGGCGGGGCGGATGTATGAGGCCGCCAAGAAGGCCGGCATCGTGACGGCCGTCGCCTTCAACTACCGCCGCACACCCGCTGTGGCGCTGGCGAAGAAGTACATTGATGAAGGAGCCATCGGCAAGATCCTCAACTTCCGGGGCACATACCTGCAGGACTGGAGCGCCGACCCGAACTCGCCGCTCAGCTGGAGGTTCCAGAAGAAGGTCGCCGGATCCGGCGCTGTCGGTGATATCGGCTCGCACGTCGTGGATCTCGCTCGGTATCTCGTCGGCGAGATCGCCGAGGTCACGTCCGTCGTGTCGACCTTCATCCCCGACCGTCCGCTGCAGTCGGGTGGTCTAGATGCGCTGGGCGGTTCGTCGAAGAGCGACGGTCCGCGGGGTCCCGTCGACGTCGACGACGAAGCGATGTCGCTGGTTCGTTTCCGTGGGGGCGCCGTTGGCTCGATCGAGGCGACGCGCAATGCCTGGGGCCGGAATAACTACATCACCTTCGAGATCCACGGCACCGAGGGATCGATCTTCTTCAACTACGAGAACCGCGACGAGTTGCAGGTCGCGTTCAAGGGCGATGCCGCCGACCGCCGTGGGTTCCGCACCGTCTATACGGGCCCGAACACCCCGTACGGCGAATCCTTGTGGCCGATTCCCGCACTCGGTATCGGCTACGGAGAGACCAAGATCATCGAGGCCCACGACTTCCTGAAGGCCGTCGTCGAGGGCGGAACGGTGTCACCGAACTTCGCCGACGGTTACCAGGCCGCGCTCGTCGACGACGCGATCTTGGAATCGGGCCGCACGGGCCAGTGGGTCGCTGTTCCGGATGCCACAGCAGTGCTCGCTTCGGATGGCTGACGTGCCCGTCGCCCCCGCGGTTCGTATGCGGGCGATCGTGAAGAGCTTCGGACCCGTCGAGGTTCTGAAGTGCGTCGACATGGACATCGTCGCCGGCGAGGTGCACGCCCTGGCGGGCGAGAACGGGGCGGGCAAGTCCACACTGATGAAGGTGCTCCAGGGGGTGCATCCGATCACGTCGGGAACGATCGAGGTCAAGGGCGAGCCCGTCGACATTCGTAGCACGGCGGATGCGGAGCACGCCGGCATTGGGATGGTCTTTCAGGAGTTCAGTCTCATTCCCTCGATGACGGTCGCGCAGAACATCTTCCTCAACCGCGAACTGAAGGACGGCATCGGGCTGGTCGACGATCGCGCCGCCGAGCGGGCCGCGAAGGAGATCTTCGACGGCCTGGGCGTATCGATCGACCCCCGGTCGCGGGTGGAAGATCTGGGGACGGCCTACTGGCAGCTCGTGGAGATCGCAAAGGCTCTCGCCAAGGACGCGAGCGTCCTGGTTATGGATGAGCCCACCGCCAGCCTCGCCAAGCACGAGGTCGAGAACCTGTTCGCCCTGATCGAGACCCTGAAGAGTCGTGGCATCGCGATCGTCTACATCTCGCACAGGATGGATGAGATCCGCCGGATCGCCGATCGCATCACGGTATTGCGTGATGGCCGGGTCGTGCTCGCGTCGGTCGTGGCAGAGCTGAGCGCCGCCCAGATCATCGAGGCCATCATCGGTCGACGACTCGCGAGCGACCTGGTCTATCAAGACCGCGCGCTCAAGGCGGACGCCCCGGTGCTTCTGAGCGCGGAAGACATCGCCAGCAGCACCGTGCTGCAGTCGGTGTCGCTCACCATCCGCGCCGGCGAGATCGTCGGTCTCGCCGGACTGATGGGAAGCGGTCGTACCGAATTCGCCCGCGTCGTTGCCGGGATGGACCGACCGACCCGCGGCACCCTGAACATCGACGGCGCACGCGTCCGCCTCTCATCGCCGATCGCAGCCCAGCAGGCGGGTGTGGCGCTCATCCCCGAGGACAGGCGTGAACAGGGCCTCGTGCTCGAGCACTCCGTCGCCGACAACCTGACCCTTCCGGTGCTCGATCGCGTCAAGTCTGGGGGCTTCCTGTCCCCCCGCAAGCTGCGGGCGCTCACGGAACAACTCGTCGGACGATTTGCGGTGAAGGTCGCCGACCCGTATGCCCCCGTTAGTCAGCTGTCGGGTGGCAACCAGCAGAAGGTCGTGGTGGCGAAGTGGATCAACACAGAGCCGCGCATTCTCGTGATGGACGAACCCACCTCGGGCGTGGACATCGGCACTAAGACGGAGATCCTCGACATCGTTCGGGCGTTCGCCTCGCAGGGCAATGCCGTGCTGTTCATCTCTTCCGAACTACCCGAGCTCTTGGCGGTCGCCGACCGCATCGTCGTCATGCGTGGGGGACGCTCCGTTCAGGAGCTCGCCCGCACCGATGTCGAGAGCGAAGAACAGCTTCAACTCATCATTCAAGGAGCAGCAGCATGAGTAGCGCCGCACCGGCCACCCGGCCCTCCCTCTTATCCCGCGCCATCACCCGTCTGGACTGGCGCAGCAACATCATTTACATCGCGTTCGTGGTGGTGTTCGTCCTGTTCGCGATATTCCTCGGCGGTGACGGCTTCCTCTCCACCAACAACATGCTGAATATCGTGCGGCAGACCGCGACGATCTCGATCATGGCCGTGGCGATGACCTTCGTGATTGCGGCTGCCGAGATCGACTTGAGCGTCGGCTCGATCGCGGGCCTGGCGTCCGTCGTGACGGCGATGACGACGGCGCAGTTCGGCCTCGTGCCGGGAATCCTCGCAGGTCTGCTCGCCGGCGCGGTGATCGGCGCCATCAACGGCGGACTCGTCGCGCTGTTGAAGATCCCGTCGTTCCTCGTGACGCTGGGGATGTTGGGACTCGCGGCCGGGCTCGCGCAGTGGATCACCTCGTCCGCCCCCCAGCCCATCACGGACCGCCTTTACGTCACGATCTTCGGCGGCAGTGACTTCGGGCCCGTGCCGGGGCTGCTCGTCTGGACCGTCGTTGCGGTGGCCGTCGGATGGCTCGTGATGAACCGGACCGGATTCGGACGCAAAGTGCTCGCCACAGGTGGAAACCCCACGGCCGCGGCCTACACGGGCATCAATACTGCGCGTATCAAGTTCACGGTGCTGTTGATGTCGGGCGTCGCGGCGGCGGTCGCGGGCATGCTCTACGCGGGACGCCTCGAGTCGGGCCGTTTCCAATGGGGCCAGGGCGATGAACTCACCGTCATCGCGGCGGTGATCCTCGGCGGCACGAGCCTGTTCGGCGGTCGCGGTGCCATCATCGGCACCCTGTTCGGTTCCCTCTTCATGGGGTTGATCAACAACGGCCTCATCCTCGCAGGCTTGGATGTCGCCCAGCAGCAGGTCGTGCGGGGCGCGATCATCATCGCCGCTGTCGCCCTGTCGAGGAAGAAGTGATGAACCGTCCACCCCTCCGGAGCGGCATCATCGGCACGGGATTCATGGGCCGTGTCCATACGCGCGCCGTCCGGTCGATCGGCGGCACTGTGTCGGCCTATGCCGGCCGTGACCTCGGGCGCACGCGGGCCGCGGCGGACGAAGCGAATGTGCCGCTCGCTCTGACCCCGGAAGAGCTCGTCGCTCATCCCGAGGTAGACCTGGTCCACATCTGCACCCCGAACGCGCAGCACCTGGCGCTCGCCCTCGCGGCGATCGACGCGGGCAAGCACGTCGTCTGCGAGAAGCCGCTCGCGCTCACCGCGGCGGACGCATCGCGGCTGGAAATCGCCGCGAACACCGCCCGGGTCGTGACCGCGGTGCCCTTCGTCTACCGGTTCTACCCGACGGTGCGCGAGATGCGCGCCCGAATCGCGAAGTCGGGCGAGCGGATCTGGTTGGCCCACGGGCACTACCTGCAGGATTGGCTTTCGGACCAGTCGAGCTACAACTGGCGTCTGACCGACGGGGCATCCCGGGCCTTCGCTGACATCGGCGTGCACTGGTGCGACCTCTTCGAGTTCACGACGGGGCACCGCATCCAGAGACTGCACGCGTTGCAGTCGCGGTTGCACGACACACGCCACTCAGACGACGGCGAAGTCCCCGTCTTGACGGAGGATGGCGTGACCATGATGTTTCAGACCGACCGTGGCGCGACCGGATCAGTCGTGATCTCGCAGGCGACCCCGGGACGCAAGAACCGTCTCTGGCTCTCGCTGGACGGCGAGACCCGATCGTACGCCTTCGACCAAGAGAAGCCCGACGACCTCTGGGTTGGGGCGATCGAGGGTGTCTCCGTTCTCCCCAAGGGCTACGAGACGTTCTCTGACAAGGCGGTCGATCCGTATGTCACCGTCCCGTCGGGTCACCCGCAGGGCTATCAGGACAGCTTCTCGTTGTTCATGCGGGATGTGCACGCAACCATCGAGGGCAGGGCAGTCGACGGACTGCCGACCTTCGCGGATGGCGTGCGCGCCGCCCGGCTGACGGAAGCAGTGATCGCGTCGTCGATGTCTGGTCAGTGGGTCGATGTCTTCGCCGCTAACGAACGTGAGGTGAGTGCCGCATGAGCGCATCTACGCATCCGGTCACGCTTTTCACCGGGCAGTGGGCGGATCTCCCGTTTGAGGAGGTGGCACGATTGGCGGCGTCGTGGGGCTACGACGGCCTTGAGATAGCAGCCTCCGGCGATCATCTCGATCTGCAGCGCGCCGAGGACGACCCCGGTTATCTCGCGTCGCGCATCGAGATCCTCGATCGTTATGGCTTGCGGGTGTACGCGATCTCGAATCACCTCGCGGGCCAGGCGGTGTGTGACTCGCCGATCGACTTCCGACACAAGGCCATCCTCCGACCGCATGTGTGGGGTGACGGGGACCCGGAGGGCGTGCGGCAGCGTGCCGCCGAGGACATGAAGCGGGCCGCTCGTGTGGCGCGTCGGCTGGGGGTCGATACCGTTGTGGGGTTCACCGGGTCATCGGTGTGGCCTTACCTGGCGATGTTCCCGCCCGTGCCGGCATCTGTCATCGACGCCGGCTACGAGGATTTCGCGGCACGGTGGAACCCGATCCTCGACGTGTTCGACGCCGAGGGTGTGCGGTTCGCGCACGAGGTCCACCCCGGCGAGATCGCATACGACTACTGGACCAGCGTTCGCACGCTGGAGGCGATCGGGCACCGCGAGTCGTTCGGGTTCAACTGGGACCCCTCGCACATGATGTGGCAGAATATCGATCCGGTCGGCTTCATCTGGGACTTCCGCGAGCGGATCTATCACGTCGACTGCAAAGACACGCGGCTGCGTCCGCCGAACGGCCGTGCCGGTGTTCTCGGATCGCACCTGCCCTGGGGCGACCCCCGTCGCGGCTGGGACTTCGTGTCGACAGGGCACGGCGACGTGCCGTGGGAGGATGCCTTTCGCGCGTTGGAGTCCATCGGTTACCGCGGCCCCATCTCCATCGAGTGGGAGGACGCCGGAATGGACCGATTGCATGGTGCTGCCGAGGCGGTCGCCTTCGTCCGGTCGAAGCTCTGGAAGACGCCGACCGATTCGTTCGACGCAGCATTCTCGAATCAGTGACGGGGCGATAGCAGATGGCTTCAGGATGCCGTCGTGACGGACGCCGCTTTGATCCTCGCCGCGAGCGGCCCGTTATGCGGTGACCGCACTGGCCAGACTGTGCCTTCAGCGACGCGGCGGTCGGTCCTCGCGCTTGGCCGACCCGCCGAAGCGGTCCGGCTTCAGCTCGATGAGCTTGCCGCTGATGCGGGTGTTCTCGAGGCGCTTCAGGGTGTCGCGCGGGAGGTCTGCCGGCAGCTCTACGAGCGAGAAGTCGGGGCGGATCTGGATGGCGCCGAAGTCCTCTCGGCGGAGTCCGCCCTCGTTTGCGAGCGCACCGACGATCTGCCGCGGCTCGACCTTGTGGCGGCGCCCCACGGCGATCCGGTAGGTCGTTCGCGCACCGCCACCGCTGCGAGGGCCGCGGTCGGAACGGTCGTTGCGGTCACGTCCGCCGCGCTCGGGGCGGTCCTGCGAATCACGCGAGAAGCGAGGCTCGGGTGTGGCATCCGGGTCGAGCAGCAGAGGCGTGTCGCCCTGCGCGACGACCGCGAGGGCCGCGGCGACATCCGCTTCGGGTACGTCGTGATGCTCGACGTAGTGCGCGACGATGTCGCGGAAGAGGCCGATCTGCGCCGGATCGGCGAGTGCGGTCGTGATCGCGTCGTCGAAACGGGTCAGGCGCGTCGCGTTGACATCGTCGACGCTCGGGAGCTTCATCTCGGTCAGCGGCTGGCGTGTGGCCCGCTCGATCGAGGTCAGCATGCGGCGCTCGCGCGGGGTGACGAAGCTGATCGCCGCGCCCGTGCGCCCCGCGCGGCCCGTGCGGCCGACGCGATGGACGTACGACTCCGTGTCGATCGGCAGGTCGTAGTTGACCACGTGGCTGATGCGGTCGACGTCGAGACCGCGGGCCGCGACATCCGTTGCCACCAGGATGTCGAGCTTGCCGCTCTTCAGCTGATTGACCGTCCGCTCGCGCTGCGCCTGGGCCACGTCACCGCTGATCGCCGCAGCCGTGTACCCGCGGGCGCGCAGCTTCTCGGCGAGCGTCTCGGTCTCGTTCTTCGTGCGCGTGAAGACGATCATGCCCTCGAAGTTCTCGACCTCGAGGATGCGGGTGAGGGCATCGACCTTCTGCGGGTACGACACGATCAGGTACCGCTGCGTGATGTTCGCCGAGGTCGTGGTCTTCGTCTTGACCGTGATCTCTTCGGGATCGTTCAGGTACTGAGCCGAGATGCGGCGGATCTGCGCCGGCATCGTCGCCGAGAACAGGGCGACCTGCTTGGTCTTGGGCGTATCGGCGAGGATCGTCTCGACATCCTCGGCGAAGCCCATCTTGAGTATCTCGTCGGCCTCGTCGAGCACGAGGTACTTCAGTTCCGAGAGGTCGAGGGTGCGCTTCTCGAGGTGGTCCATGATGCGGCCGGGGGTGCCGACGACGATGTGGACACCGCGGCGCAGCGCGGAAAGCTGCTGGCCGTAGCCCTGTCCGCCGTAGACGGGGAGCACGTGCACGCCGCGCAGGTGCGACGCGTACTTCTCGAACGCCTCGCACACCTGCAGCGCGAGTTCGCGGGTAGGCGCGAGCACGAGGGCCTGCGGGGTCTTCTGAGACAGATCCAGTCGGGACAGGATCGGCAGGGCGAACGCAGCCGTCTTTCCCGTGCCCGTCTGGGCGAGTCCGACGACGTCGCGGCCCGCGAGGAGCGGGGGAATCGTGGCGGCTTGGATGGCGGAGGGCGTCTCGTATCCGACATCCTTCAACGCCTTCATCACCGCGTCATCGAGGCCGAGATCGGCAAAGGTGGGCTCCGGGCGGGCAGGCTCTGCCTCGACGGTGTCATTCTCGCTGGGGTGGGCCATGGTTTCGACGGTAGTCCTCCAGCGGTTCCGCCGCGACTCGGCGAGTCGCACGTCTGCGCCCCGGGAACGCCGCGCTAGCGGCCAGCGAACACGGCCAACCCGATGAAGATCAGCCCCCCGACCCCCAGGAGCGCGGCCGAGGCCCACCGATAGTCGCCATGCGTGATGCGGGCGTACAGCTCGGTCACACGACCCGAGAGGGTCGGAAACCGGGACCAGATCCAGGCGATCACGAGGAACGGACCGACCAGCGCGATCAGGAACACGACGTACGCGGCGATGCGCAAACCGATGTGCTCGGTCAGTCCTGCGGTCACTCGCCCCGTCATATACATGATGGGCAATGTGGTGAACCCGATCACCGCACAGCTCAGCCCGAGCGGAAAGTAGCTGATCGCCGGGGCATTCTGTGCCCGCGCTCGCACGGGACGGACGGGACGTGTCGGAACGCGCAGCACCCAGCCGACGACCAGCGCAGCCATGACCAGGAAGATCACCCCGACCGTCGCGTCCACCGCGCGGCTCAGCAACGCGGTATCGACGTCGCCCCGGATCGCGAGGACGAGGTTCGTGGGATCGAAGGTCTGCAGGAGTGCGAAGAGCACGGTCGCGCCGGTTGCGAGGCCCGCGACCATCCAACTCATTCGGGCGGCGACGTGCAGGTTGCGGGCGAGCATGTCAGCGGTGGCGCCATAGAGCGCGGGATTCAGCCCCATCGTCAAACCGAAGCCCACGAGAGTCGACAGGGCGACGACCCACCTGGCCAGATCCTGCACGCCGTGATCTCCCGCCCGTTTATCGCTCGCACCCCGGGGGCGTCGCTCGCTCGTCCCAGCAGCGTAGCCGTAGGGTGGGCTCACCCACCTCCCGGCCGAAAGGGCGACCGATGCGCGTACTGGTCACGAGTTCGAGAAACACATTTGCACTCGACGCCATCCGAAAGCTTGGGACGACGGATCACACGGTCGTGGCAAGCGACACGTATGCCGGCGCGGTCGGGAGCCACTCGAAATATCTCGAAGCGCACGAGGTGACCGCGTCGCCCCGCTTCGAGACCGACGCGTTCATCGACGACATCAACCGCATCGTCGAGAAGTACGACATCGACGTCATCCTGCCGACGTTCGAGGAGGCGTTCTACCTCGCGGCGCGCAGGGCCGACCTCGCGGACGGCGTTCGGCTCTACGCCGGAAACTTCGACAAGCTCGCGCGCCTGCACGACAAGGCCAGCTTCCAGCGTCTCGTCGCGGAGGCGGGTGTTCCGGTTCCGGAAACCGTCGTGGCGACGGACGACGCGTCGCTCGCCGAGGCGATCTCTCGCTTCCCCCGATTCTTCGCTCGTGCCGCCTTCTCCCGCGGGGGCGTGGGCCTTCTCACCAACACCGGACCGCTCGCCGGAAAGGTCGAGGCGAGCGACTGCCACCCCACGCCCGACCAGCCCTGGCTGGTTCAGCCGTTCGTCGACGGTCCGATGATCTGCACCTACAGCACCATCGTCGACGGTCGCGTCACCTCGCACTGCACCTATCGTGCGCCCGAGCAGTGGGCGCACAGTACGGGCATCACGTTCCTCGCGATCGACAGCACCCGCACGCTCGACTACACCCAGCGGATCGTCGATGCGCTTGACCCGGGCTTCACGGGGCAGCTGTCGTTCGATTTCGTGGACAACGACGGTGAACTCTTCGCGATCGAATGCAACCCGCGGCCGACCAACGGGATCATCCTGCTCGGCGCGGAGGAGTTCTCGCGGGCCCTCGTCGGCGAGGGCGACGGGGTGGCGGTCGTCGAGCCGGGCGTCGAACGAGAGGTGAAGCTCGCCGTGCTGGCCGACTGCTTCGCCGAGCCCCTCAGCCATCTGCCCACCTCCCTCCACGATCTGATTCACGTGCGGGACGTCGGATCGCAGTGGCACGACTCCCTCGCGATGATGTGGAGCCCCGCGACGCTCATCCACGGCGCGAAGCTCAGCCACGGCGACCGCAAAGAGCTTCTCGCGGCGCTCGGCGACGACATCGTCTGGAACGGCGAGCCCATCGCCGGGATGACCGAGGCGGACGCCGAGGCGCTCGAGGCCGTCCACGAGCAACGGATCTAGCCGAAGCGGTTACCGCCAGGCGGTCTCGACGCGGCTCATCGCCCCGAGCGCCCTCGGCAGGAGACCCGCGAGCCCGGGGCGGGGGAGCGCGTCCAGTCGGCGAGCGAGCGCGGGCAACCGGTCCGTCGTCCCGTTCACGAGATGCCGCATCGCGTTGAGCAACGGCGCCGGATGCGTGTCGAGAGCGCTGTGGCCGTTCTCCAGGCCGATGACGGCCGCATCGGGCAGCTGAGTCGCGAAGCGACGGGCGGCGGCGGGCGGTGTACGCAGGTCTCGGGACCCCACGAGAACGACGACCGGCCAGACGAACGAGCTGGCCTCGCGGAGCAGGTCGAACGGCTCGTGAGTGAAGGGCGGGAACCGGTGCGCGAGCGGCGCATAGGTCAGCGCCGGATCGAGCGGGTGCCCATCGGGTGCGGCCCCATAATCGAGCTCGCGGAATCCGATCGCTCCGGCGATCTCGAACTCGTAGAAATACGGGATTCGCGCGATCGATTCACCGCGCCCCGCATACAGCTCGAGCGACCTCCACGCCAGGCTCCTGGCCCCCGCCAGCCTGCCCGCGAGGAGTGGGCGCAGCAGCTCGTCGCCCCCCAGTTCGTAGGCAGCGCGGATCACTTCGAGCAGATGGGCCCCGCCCTGGCCCGTGTCGATCAGGCGGCGAACGGACTGTGCGGCATCCGTGTCGGCATCCCAGAACAACTCGCGGATCCGCCCACGTTCGAGGGCGAGGTCGCTCGTGGACTGCAGTGCCGAATCGAGGATCATGCCGGAAACCCGTTCGGGGTGCCGCGCGGCGAAGGACGACGCGAGGTAGCTGCCGTAGGACGATCCCACGATGTAGGCCGAGCGCGCGCCCTCGCGATCCAGCACCGCGGCGATGTCATCGACCACGTCAGTGACCCACATCGCCGAATGGGGAAGGGGTCGCCCCGAAACGTCGTCGCGGGAGTGGCCGACGCCCCGATGCTCGATCATGATGACGTCGAGCCCGCGGTGTGCCGCCCGCCGGCGGAAGGCGCGGTAAGGCTGGATGGACGCGAGTCCCGGCCCGCCCGGGATCACGACGAGCGGGGTATCGGTCGGCGGCCCGGACCTCGTGTAGGCGAGGCGGAACGCGGGCGCACGGTCGGTGGCCGGTCGGAGTGCCCGCTGGATGCGTGTCACGTCCCGAGCGTATTGCGTCAATCTCCGGCTCGCGCGGAGCTTCGAGCTCCGCGCGTGACAGTCTGAGAGCTATGCCTGCTCTTCGCGATGCCCGCACCTACGACCTGGACGACCTGCGCGAGCGGGTGTTGCGCGAGAGCGGCGGGGCGGTGGATGACAGCATCCCTCAGCTCGCCGAGGCCGACCCGGAGCTGCTGGGCATCGCGATCGTGCTCTCCGACGGATCCGTCCGGACGTCCGATCAGGCGGACGTCGCGTTCAGCGTGCAGTCCGCCGCCAAGCCGTTCCTGTTCGCCCTCGCCCTGCTCGACACCGACGGGGACGTGCTCGACCGGATCGGGATCGAACCGACGGGCGAGGCATTCGATGCGATCAAACTCGAGAGCGGTACCGGGCGGCCCCCGAACCCCATGGTCAACGCCGGTGCGCTGCTGACCGCGGCGGTCGTCGACGGCGACGGTGTCGAGGCGCGGAACGCACGCATTCTGCGCGGCCTGTCGGCCTTCGCCGGGCGCGAACTCGTTGTCGACGAGCATGTCGCCCGAAACGAACACCTGCTCGGGGATCGAAACCACGCGCTCGCGCACCTGATGCGTTCGGAGGGCACCCTGCGGGTCACGGCAGACGACGCCGTCGCGGTCTATGCGCGGGCGTGCGCCGTGCTCGTCGATGCCGAAGCGCTCGCCGTGATGGGGGCGACGCTGGCGTGCGGCGGGGTCAACCCGGTCACCGGCGAGCGCGTCGTGCCGGCTCAGGTCGCGCGCGACGTCGTGTCGGTCATGGCCACCTGCGGTGTGTACGACGGATCGGGACGATGGATGCGCCGCGTCGGCATTCCCGCGAAGTCGAGCGTCTCGGGCGCCATCGTGCTCTCCGTGCCCGAGACCCTCGGCGCCGCGGTCATCAGCCCGCCCCTCGACGAACAGGGGACGAGCGTCCGCGGCAGCCGAGCCTCCGACCTGCTGAGCGCCGAGCTCGACCTGCACGTGTTCGGCTCGCTCGGCGACTGATCAGGTGTTCTGCGGGAACCCCAGGTTGATTCCGCCGTGGCTCGGGTCGAGCCAGCGGGCCGTGACCGCCTTCTCGCGCGTGAAGAAGTGGAAGCCCTGTCGGCCGTAGGCCTTCGAGTCGCCGAAAGCGGAGGCCTTCCAGCCGCCGAACGAGTGGTACGCGACCGGCACCGGAATCGGCACGTTGACCCCGATCATCCCGACCTGGATCTCGTACTGGAAGCGCCGTGCGGCACCGCCGTCGTTCGTGAATATCGCCGTGCCGTTGCCGAAGGCGCCCGAGTTGATCAGCTCGACGCCCTCTTCGTAGGTCGCGACGCGCACGATCGAGAGCACCGGCCCGAAGATCTCCTCGATGTACGCCGCCGAGGTGGTCGGAACCCGATCCAGCAGCGTGGGGCCGAGCCAGAAACCGCCGGGCGCTCCGTCGGGCACCACACCCCGACCATCCACCACGATCTCGGCGCCGTCGTTCGCCGCCACATCGATGTACCCGGCGACCTTGTCGCGGTGCTCGCGGGTGACGAGGGGACCCATGTCGCAGCCGCGTCGACCGTCGCCGATGCGCAGTCCGGACATCCGTTCGCTGATCTTCCCGATCAAGTCGTCGGCGACCGGCTCGACGGCGACGACGACCGAGATCGCCATGCAGCGCTCGCCGGCCGAACCGAAGCCGGCGTTGACCGCGGCGTCGGCGACGAGGTCGAGGTCGGCGTCGGGCAGCACCAGCATGTGGTTCTTCGCGCCGCCCAGAGACTGCACACGCTTGCCGTGGCGCGCGGCCGTCTCGTAGATGTAGCGCGCGATGGGGGTCGAGCCGACGAACGAGACGGACGCGACATCCGGATGCTCCAGCAGTGCGTCGACCGCGACCTTGTCGCCGTGGACCACGTTGAAGACGCCGTCCGGAAGCCCTGCCTCGGTCAGCAACTCGGCCATCCACATCGCCGCCGACGGGTCCTTCTCGCTGGGCTTGAGCACGACGGTGTTGCCCGAGGCCAGGGCGATGGGGAAGAACCACATCGGCACCATGGCCGGGAAGTTGAAGGGACTGATGATCGCCGCGACACCGATGGGCTGGCGGAACGAATAGACGTCCACGCCCGTCGAGGCGTTGATCGAGTAGTCGCCCTTCAGGATGTCGGCGAAGCCGAGGGCGAACTCGAGCACCTCCTGGCCGCGGGCGATCTCACCCAGGGCGTCCGAGACGACCTTGCCGTGCTCGGCCGTGATGAGTTCGGCCAGCTCGGGCTTGCGCTGCTCCAACAGCTCGCGGAACCGGAACAGGATGGCCTGGCGGCGCGCGATCGAGGTGTCGCGCCAGGCGGGGAACGCGGTGGTCGCGGCCTCCACCGCGGCGTCCACGTCGCCAGACTCGGCGAGAACGACGGCGCCGCTCTGCTCACCCGTGGCGGGGTCGTAGACCGTGCCGAGTCGACGGTCCTCGGAGTCGTGCCGCTCGCCATTGATCCAGTGCGGGATGCGCGTGGTCATTGTTCTCGTTTCGCTCGTAGATCGGGTCAGTCCATGACGACGACGGCACGTCCGGTGATCTCGCCCCGGGCGAGGGCCTGATACGCGGCATCTGCATTGTCGAGGGTGTAGCGGCGCGTGACAAGACGTGCGGTGTCGAACCCGCCCGCCGCAGCGATGTCGACGACCGCGGGCAGGTCCTCGCGCGTGCGTGCGCCGAAGGACCCGGTGATCGTGTAACCACGCCGAACGAGCGGGGTGATCTCGACCTCGGCGGCAGCATCCCCCGCCGCGATGCCGATCGCCACCATCCGGCCCCCGTCGGCGAGCAACCCGATCGCCTGGCGGAAGGTCGCGGGGTGGCCGAGCGCCTCGAACGCGACATCGATACCCAGCCCGCGACCGAGGCCACCGGTGATCTCGCGGACGGCGGCCGCGGCATCCGTCTCGCGCGAATTGACCGTGTGCGTCGCGCCCAGAGCGGTGGCGGCCTCGAGCTTGTCGTCCGCGACGTCGATCGCGATGATCGGATCGGCGCCCGCGGCCCGCGCCATCTGAACCACTCCGCTGCCCACGCCCCCGACCGCCACGACGGCCACCGCGTCGCCGGGCTGGACATCGCCCGCGCGGTGCACGGCACCGTATGCGGTGAATGCGGCGCAGCCGAGGACCGCCGACGTGACGGGGTCGAGGTCGTCCGGCAGTCGCGTCAGCGCGGTGATCGGCACGACCGCGTACTCGGCCAGCCCGCCCATCGAGTACATGGCCAGGAAGGAGCCATCCGGCATCGAGAGACGGCTCTCGCCGTCGTACAGCGTGCCTTTCAGGCGGTTCTGTCCGAAGAACTCGGCGCACAGGTCGTCGCGCCCGCGGGAGCAGGCGGGGCAATCGCCGCAGGGCATGATGAAGGCGCCGATCACGGTGTCGCCGATCGTGAGAGCCGTGGTCGGGGGAGTGCCATCGCCGAATGCGACGAGCGTGCCGCTGATCTCGTGGCCCATCACGGCCGGTCGAGGAAAGCGCACCTCGCCCTTCATGACGTGCAGGTCGGTGTGGCAGACGCCGCACGCGATGATCTTGACGAGTGCCTCTCCTGCCCGCGGCACGGGACGCGGCACCTCGAGGATCTCGAACCCCGGGCCTTCCGCGCGCAGCACGGCGGCCTTCATCGTCCGGGGCGCTGTGGCAGTCATGGTGATCCTCGACGTCATCGTTCAGGGGCTCGTGTTCGCAAGCATGGCAAGTTCACCACGGGCCGAGCAAGCGAGATCGGTGCGCTTGTCGGTGAATGAAAACGTGTGTGGAGCGGCAGCGAAATCTTGGCACTCTCACGTGCCGAGTGCTAATATTCGATTGTTGAGTCGAGTCGACTCAACTCCTCTCAACTCCACATCGAATCCGTTCATCGCCGGACGCGAATCCGGCACGACAAGGAAGGACACCACCATGGCGACATACGACCCGTTCCGCGACCTCGACCGCCTCGCGACGAGCCTTCTGGATGCGCGGCGAGGCCCTCGTCGCATGCCGATGGACCTCTATCGCGATGGCGATCACTACGTGCTGACCGCCGATCTGCCCGGGATCGACCCGGGGTCGGTCGACATCGACGTCGACGGTCAGCTGCTGACGATCCGCGCCGAGCGCACGCTTGCGGCCGGCGAGGGCGTCAAGTGGATCACCCGCGAGCGCGAGGCCGCGAGCTTCCTGCGCCAGCTCAACCTCGGCCAGGGTGTCGACACCGACCGCATCTCCGCGAGCTACAACAACGGTGTGCTGTCGGTGACGATCCCGGTTAGCGAGCGCGCCAAGCCGCGCAAGATCGAGGTGGCGACGGATGCCGACGCTTCCGTCATCGCAGCGCGCGAGTCGGGAGCCGACGCCTCGGGGCCGCAGCTCATCGAGCAGTAGTCGGAACTGCCGCACACGTAACGGATGCCGCGCCCTTCGGGGTGCGGCATCCCGCGTTCCTGGCTGCTCAGCCGGTCGTCTCGCGCAGCTTCGCGGTCAGGCCGCGGAGCGCTTCGAGTTCGTCGTCGCTGAGCCGGGACATCCGCTCGGCGATCGTGCGTGCGTGCTGTGTCGCGACGACGCGAAAGGCGGCCGCGCCTTCCTCGGTCGCGCGTACGAGCGCGCCGCGGCCGTCGTCGGGGTCGGCGCACTTCGTGACCAGACCGCGGACCACCATGCGGTCGACGAGCCGCGATACCGATGGCTGGCTGACGAGCATCCGTGCGGTCACATCGCGCAGGCGCGCGGTCATCTCGGGTCCGCGGGTCACCGTCAACAGCACGTCGTACTCGCCCTGCTCCAGGCCCGTGCCGCGGAAGTCGCTGCTGATCTCGGTGAACACCTCGTGCTGCGCTCGGAACAGACTCTCCCACGCTTCCACGGCGAGGCGGCGGTTCGTCATGCCGTACAGGCTACTTGCCCGCGGCCCGTGGCGGGCGGGTGGCAGAACGCCCGTGTCTAGGCTGGGCCCATGCGTGCACTGCTTCGGACGGGACTGACCGGTGCGATATCGATGGCGGTGTCGTTGGTCGTCGCTCTGGGCGTGGGCGCCGGTGTACCGTCGGCATCCGCCGCTGAGGGAGTCGCGGGATCGGGTTATGCCGCAGCCGTTCCGAGCGACGTCGCCGACTTCTCGTTCGCGAGCCTCGACGCCGAATACACGCTGACCCGGGCCGAAGACGGCACCAGCCGGATGCGGGTGGTCGAGACGTTCGTCGCCGTCTTCCCGGAGTCCGACCAGAACCGGGGCATGCGGCGGCTGATCCCCAACAGCTATCTGGACGCACCCCTCTTCCCCTCTCTCATCTCGGTGACGGACGAGACGGGCGCCGAGCGGCCGGTCGAGACCGACGACGAGGACGACTTCCTCATCGTGACCTCGCGGGCGGACGACTACGTCCACGGTCCGCAGACCTACGTGTTCACGTATGACCTGCGGAATGTCACGCGAAACTTCGACGACACCGCTGCCGACGAGCTGTACTGGGATGTCAACGGCGAGGAATGGGCGCAATCATTCGACCGCGTGGATGCACGTTTGGTGCTCGACGGCGACCTGGCCGACGCACTGACCGGCGATGTCGCGTGTTATCAGGGGTCGACCGGCGCCACGGATGGCTGCGAGATCGTGATGGCGGCCGACTCGGCCGGTGCGATCGTCACGGCTCGTTCGGGACCTTTGGCGCCGCGGCAGACGATGACGATCGCGGTCGCCTTCGAGTCCGGCACGTTCGCCGCGTTCGATTCGTCACCCTTTGCGTCGCCGGTCGGATGGCTGCAGGGCGGGGCGACGCTCGTCGCTGTGCTGGCCGTGGTCTGGGCTGCGATCATCCGTCGGCGTCGGCTGCGTGATGAGCCGGGTCGGCCGACGGTGATCGCCGAGTACGACCCGCCGCCCGGGCTCGATGCGCTCGAGTCCGCGGTGCTGTGGGGTGCGCAGACGAAAGGCATCCCCGCAGAGGTGCTGGAGCAGGCCATCGCGGGCTCGATCCGAATCGTCGAGGGTGAGCGCAAGTGGGGAAGTCAGACGTTCGAGCTCGAGCTGGTGGACCGATCGCTGGCCGACGAGAACGGCCGGGAGCTGCTCGACGGCATGTTCCCCGATGGAAAGACGACGTTCACGCTCGGCAAGAGTGACGCGCGGGTGTCGCGGACGGCGCAGAAGATTCTGAAGGAGGCGGATGCGACGCTCACCGCGATGGGTGTGCGGCGCGAGGTGCCGGGTATTGTGCGAGCACGGCCGATCCTGGTCGGAGTCCTCGGGGCGGTCGCGTCCGTGATTCTGGGCATCGTGGGTCTCGAGGGTGGGGTCACAGCCGCCTGGTCTGTTCCGCTGCTCGTTGCGGCGCCCGTCCTCGCGATCACGGCGGGTGTGCTGGTCTCGCGCCGGCCGTTCACCTCGCGCGGTGCGGAGCTGCGCGACCACCTGGCCGGGGTGAAGGTTTTCATCGAGTGGGCGGAGGCGGACCGCATCCGGATGCTGCAGTCGCCGCAGGGCGCCGAGCGCTCGTCGATCGCCGTCGACGATCCACGCCAGATGATCCGGTTGTACGAGCGCCTGTTGCCCTACGCGGTGGTGTTCGGCCAGGAGAAGAAATGGGCCGAACATATCGTCGTCTACTACGGAGATTCGACCCCCAGTTGGTACTACGGCACGAGTGCTTTCAGCGCGGCTGCCTTCTCGTCGAGCATCTCTTCTCTGTCCTCGAGCTCATCGACGGCCTCCACCTCGGGCGGATCGTCCGGCGGCGGGTCAGCGGGCGGCGGCGGCGGCGGAGGTGGCGGGGGCGGGGTGTAGGCCGGTAGCCCGGCCCCTACCCCTACCCCTACCCCTACCCCTACCCCTACCCCTACCCCTACCCCTACCCCTACCCCTACCCCTACCCCGACCCCTACCCCTACCCCTACCCTCAATCGCCCCGGGGCACGTGGAG
>NZ_JBIITF010000009.1:0-151752 GCF_044340635.1 Microbacterium sp. | reverse complement strand
CTCCGCGTCGATTGGCAGCAGGATGTCTTTGACCGAGGGGTCGGTGCGGAGGAACTCCTGCACCGCCGGGTCTTGGAAGGCCTGGACGAGCTTCTTGACGTTGTCGGTCTCGGCATAGTCGGATCCGATGGTGAGCTGGCCCGCGAACTCGTCGGGCGCGGCGGGTGCGTAGATCTGCTTCTCGATGTCGATCTGCGCGGCCAGGTAGTACTCGGTGTAGCCCACCGCCGCGTCGAGATCGGGGAGCGCCCGGGACTGGGCAGCGAAGTCCAGCAGGACGAAGGTGAGGTTCTTCGGGTTGGCGACGATGTCGTCCTGCGTGGCGTATGCCTTGTCGATCGATGGGTCGAGGGTGATCAGGCCGGCGCGCTCGAGGACCCAGAGTCCCTGCGCCTCGTTCGCTGGGTCGGAGTACAGCGAGATTCTTCCGCCGACCGGGATCTCACTGATGTCGTCGTACTTATCGGACCACACACCGAAACCCCATCGGAAGACTGGCACCGCTGCAGTCTCTCGGAAGTCCGGGTTCGCCTCGAGCACCTGATTGAGCCAGAGCTTGTGCTGGTAGATCGTGCCGGCCACCTCGCCCTCGCTGACCGCGCGGTTGATGGTGTTGCTGTCGGCCAGACCGCGGAACGCGATCGTCAGGCCGTACTTCGGTGCGACCTCTTCCGCGATGAACTCCACGAGTGCCTGTTCCGACGCGTTGCCCTCGGCGGTTGCGACGTGGAGCGTCGCTCCGGCGATCTCGTTGGGGGACTTGGCGGGGTTCAACAGCGGCACGACGATGGCGGCGGTGATCGCTAGCACGGCGGCCGTGCCGGCCACGATCCATGGCCAGCGCCGACGGGTTTTGACCGCGAACCCGTGGTCATTGTCGTTCGGCGGTGTGGTGCGGGTGTCCTGTCTCGTTGTCATGGCAGAGATCTCCTGGGGTGTTGTGCGAGTTTGGGGCTAGGGGGTGGGCTGAAGACGGCCCGGCTGAAGAGAACGCCGCGTGCGAGCGTGGGGCGTCGTGAGGAAGACGAAGGTGTCGCCGAGCTTTTGCACGGCCGCGACGAGCAGAACGAGCACGATGATCGTGGCCAACATGACCCCGTTGTCGAAGCGCTGATAGCCGTAGGTCACCGCGACGTATCCGATTCCGCCCGCCCCGATGCTGCCCGCGATCGCGGAGTACTCAATCATCGCGATCGTGTTGATCGTGATGCCGCCGATGATGCTCGGAACGGCCTCGGACAGCTGCGCGGTGCGGATGATCTGGAGGGGGGATGCGCCGCTCGCCGTCGCGACGCGCGCCAGGTTGGTCGGGACGCCCCGCAGCGAGTTCTCGACGATGCGGGTGAAGAAGGCGATGCCAGCGATCGACATCGGGACGACCGCGGCGGCGATTCCGATGTTGGTGCCCGTGACGAATCGCGTGAACGGAACGATCGCGGCCATCAGAATCAGGAACGGCAGCGAGCGACCGATGCTGACGATTCCGCTCAGGACGGCGTGCAGCCGCGGCCGCGGGAAGAGGCCGTGCTGAGCGAGGTTGTGCACGAGCGCCCCGAGCGGGATCCCGACGACAACGACGATCGCCATGACGATGCCGACCATGATCAGCGTGTCGAGGAGCGCCGGGAAGATCAGAGCCGGAATCTCGGCGAAGGGGACGTTGTCGATGCGTCTCATGACGGCACCGCCTCTGAAGGCACCGCCAGGCGGATCGGCTCTTCCGCTCGAGCGTCGAGACCCAGGCCCTCGAGCGCTCGCCGCACGAGATCGCCGTCGGCGTGGGCGATACCGATCACCGCAGACCCGACGGTCGAATCGTGAAGGACTTCGACGGATGCGCCGAGGAGCGACACCGGAACGCCCAGAGTCTCGCCGAGCCGCGCTATCCAATCCGTCGGGACGTGTGCGGAGCGATACGAAACAACCCAGGTTGTCTCGCACTCGCGCGCTGCGGCGTGTGCGCGGCGCGGCTGGAGCGCGCGCCCGAGTTCGGAGTCGGCGTTGTGGAGGAGTTCGACGAGGCGCCCGGACTCGACGATCCGGCCGTGGTCGAGCCGCGCCACGGAGTCGGCGACGCTGCGAACCGTGTCCATCTCGTGCGTGATGAAGATGATCGCCAGGCCGAGGTCGTCGCGGAGTTCTTTGATGAGCTCGACCACGGACGCGGTCGCGTCGGGATCCAACCCGCTCGTCGCCTCGTCCGAGATCAACACCCGGGGCCGGAGCGCGAGGGCACGGGCAATGCCGACCCGCTGGCGCTGGCCACCGGATAACTCGTGCGGGTAGCTGTTTGCCTTGCTTGCGAGGCCGACCCGATCGAGCAGCTCGGCGACACGGCGCTTCGACTCGACCGCCGTGACGCCCAGGTACTCGAGCGGCAGCGCCACGTTCTGCGCTGCGGTGCGACGGCTGAAAAGGCCGTCGTGCTGGAAGATCGTGCCGATCTTGCGACGAGCGACGCGCAGTTGCCCGGCGCTCAGGTGCGAAAGGTTGTCGCCGTTGACGATGACGGCCCCCGAGGTAGGTGCCTCGAGCAAGGTCGCGCACTGGGCGAGCGTGCTCTTGCCCGCACCGCTCGGGCCGACGACCGCGAAGATCTCGCCGGATGCGACGGCGAAGTCGAGGCGGTCGAGCACGATCGTGCCGCCGAAGGACTTGGTGAGTTGCTCGAGCCGGATCATCGCGTCACCGGCCGCTGGTCAGGGGAGGAAGGCATGCCGCCGACCGTAGGGCCGCGCCATGACCTCAGCACAGCCGCTGCGACGCAGGGGGTAACGACGTGACGCACGGCGTAACCATGTGACGCCATGTGTAGTCGGCACTGGCGTCAGCCGCCGATGTGCTCGACGATTGCCCGATGACTCGACAGATCCGCTTCAACGCCTTCGACATGAACTGTGTGGCCCACCAGTCCTCGGGCATGTGGCGCCACCCGGACGACCGATCGGCGAACTACAAGGATCTGAGCTACTGGACGGAGCTTGCGAAGCTGCTCGAGGGCGGAACGTTCGACGGCATCTTCATCGCCGATGTCCTGGGCACCTACGACGTGTACGGCGGCACGAACGAAGCCGCGATCCGGCATGGTGCCCAGGTGCCCGTGGGCGACCCGGTTCTTCTCATCTCGGCCATGGCCGCGGTGACCGAGCATCTTGGATTCGGCGTCACGGCCGGCACCGCGTACGAGCACCCCTATCCGTTCGCTCGCCGGATGTCGACGCTCGATCACCTGACGAAGGGTCGCGTCGGATGGAACGTCGTGACCGGTTACCTGCCATCCGCTGCTCGCAACATGGGCAACGACGATCAGCTCGAGCACGATGAGCGTTACGAGCACGCGGACGAGTACCTCGAGGTCCTCTACAAACTGTGGGAGGGGTCCTGGGAAGACGACGCGGTCATTCGCGACCGCGAGTCAGGTGTCTTCACCGACCCGCAGAAGGTCCACGAGATCGGCCACGAGGGCAAGTACTTCACCGTCCCGGGGATCCATATCTCCGAGCCGTCGCCGCAGCGCACGCCCGTGATCTACCAGGCCGGTGCCTCCTCACGCGGCATCGAGTTCGCCGCGGGCAATGCCGAGGCGATTTTCGTCGCCGCCCCCACCAAGGCCGTTCTGAAAAACACCGTAAGCAAGATCCGCGACGCCCTCGAGGCCGCTGGTCGCGATCGATACTCGGCTCGGATCTACACGCTGCTGACGATCATCACCGACGAGACTCCCGAAAAAGCACAGGCCAAGCACGAGGACTTCCTGCAGTACGCGAACCACGAGGGCGCCCTCGTCTTCATGTCCGGATGGATGGGCATCGACCTGTCGCAGTACGAGCTCGACGAGCCGGTGGGCAACGTCAAGAGCAACGCCATCCAGTCCGTCATCGCGAACTACCAGGAGTCGGCGGAGAATGGCGAGACATTCACCGTGCGGGATATCGCTCGCATCAGCGCCATCGGTGGGCTCGGCCCCACGCTCGTGGGGTCCGGCACAGAGATCGCGGATCAGCTTCAGGAGTGGGTCGCCGAAACGGATGTGGACGGGTTCAACCTCGCTTACGCGATCACGCCGGGCACCTTCGAGGACATCGTGACGTACGTGATCCCCGAGTTGCGCGCCCGCGGTGCGTACCCGACCTCCTACGTCGAGGGAACGCTGCGCCACAAGCTGCACGGCAACGGCGATCGCTTGCCCTCCGAGCACAAGGGTGCGGGCTATCGGGTGGGTGCTCTCGCGATCTCGTGAGAGTCGCTACAGCGTGGACGGGTCGTCGGATGCCGCCGGGCTTTCGTGGCGCCGAGCCTCGCCGACGTGCGCTCCCGGAAGTGGGCGGGTGGCTCCGGACGCGAAGCCGGATGCAACGATGAGCGCGACCAGGATGTAGAGGGTGTTGAGTAGACCGATGTGCTCGCTGACGAACCCGAGCAGCGGCGGCCCACACAGGAACGCGATGTAGCCGATCGTCGCGGCGGCGCTGACGCGGGCCGCGGCCCGGGCGGGGTCGTCGGCCGCTGCCGACATCCCCAGCGGGAAGCCCAGCGAAACGCCCGCACCCCAGAGCGCCGCACCGACGAAGACGAGGGGGATCGACGGCGCAAGGATGAAGAGCAAGAGACCGACCGTTGCCGCGGCCGCGAGAACGCGCAGCGTCGCGACGCGCCCGAACCGATCGACCAGCGGCCCGCCCGCGATGCGCACGACGGTCATGCTCACCGAGAACACCGCGAGCCCCGCCGCACCAAGGGCTTGGTCGGCGCCGTGGCCCTCGACCACGGTCAGCGCGAGCCAGTCGTTCGCGCCGCCCTCGGCGAAGGCCATGCCGAGCATCACGATGCCGAGCGTGTAGGTGCGCGGTTCGCGCCACGCCGACAGGGACTCGTGCAGGCGTGCACGCCAGTCGCGGCGCGGTTCACCCGACGGCGTCGGGTCCATGGCCACGATCCGGGCGGGCACGTTGGCGATGCTGACGAATGCGATGACGAGGATCACCCCGGCCATGGCCGCGGTGTGCACCAGGACGTTCAATCCCCACGTCACGGCGAGCACACCGATGCCCGCGCCCAGCACGGTTCCGAAGCTGAAGAAGGCGTGGAAGAGCGGGAGGAGTGTCTTGCCGAGTTGCTTCTCGATCACGGCGCCGTCGACGTTCATCATGACGTCGAGCGATCCGTTGCCGAGGCCGAAGAGGGCGAGGCCGAGTACGACGGCCCCATAGGAGCCCAGGGCATCCGTGCCGATTCCGATGATCGCGACGCCGATCGCGATGACGATCATCGCGACGAACATGCCGCGGCGTGCCCCGAAACGCGCGAGCACGACGGAGCTGAGGGACAGTCCGACGATCGACGCGATCCCCGCGAGAAGCAGGACGAAGCCGATCTGGATGTTGTCGATCTGAAGGGCTTCTTTGATCGCCGGAACCCGCGACGCCCACGTGGCGATCGAGAGTCCGCTCGCCGTGAAGATGGCGAAGACCGCCGTGCGCCAGCGCAGCAGGGCGCGGTGGTCGAGCGGTGCGGCGAGTTCAGACATGAGCAGAGTCTATCGAATCGATTCGGCGACGCCCGGCCCGGACGGGGTACCATCGGTGGACCAATCCCGAACCCGGAGGAGCGATGGCAGCCGGAAGGCCCACGATCGCCGACGTCGCGCGTGTCGCCCAGGTGTCGCCGTCGACCGCGTCCGTGGTCTTCAGCGGCAAGGCATCCGTGACGGATGCGACCCGCGCCCGTGTTCTCGAGGCCGCGGCCTCGCTCGGATACACGGGTCCCGATCCGCGAGCCGCGTCGCTCCGGCGCGGAAGCAGTGGCATCGTCGGCGTCGTCTTCGAAGAACACCTCGGCGCAGCGTTCCGTGATCCGATCAAGGCGGTGATGATGGACGGGCTCGCCGAGGGTGTCTCTCCGCTCGGAGCCGGATTGCTGCTGCTTCGCGATGATGCCGGTGTCGTCGCGGACGGTGCGAGCGCACCGAGCCTGCGCTCGGCCCCCGTCGACGCCGTCGTGCTGGTCGGATGCAGCGGACGTCTCGCAGACTCGCTCGAGGCCGTTCGCGGCCGGGGAATCCCCGTCGTCGTCATCGAAGGTGATGCCGGCCCCGGTATCCCGCGCGTCGAGTTGGACAATCGTGAGGCCCAGCGCCACGCCGCGCGCCACCTGCGCTCGCTCGGTCACGAGAACGTCGTGCTGCTGACCCTGCCCTTCGACGCGCGACGCTGGTGGGGATGGGTCGCTCCGGATGACTCCCGCGTCCCCGTCGTGGATGTCACGCGCGAACGACTCGCCGGTGCCCGAGACGTCTTCCCCGCGGCTCGCGTCTACGCGGCGGGCGGCAGCCTGATCGACGAAGGGCTCGCGGCCGGCCGAAGCATCCTGTCCGACGCGCACAATCGTCCCACCGCTGTCATCGCGCAGAGCGACCTGCTCGCGGCGGGCGTCGTCCGCGCCGCGGAAGAACTCGGTCTGTCGGTGCCGGCAGATGTCAGCGTGACGGGATTCGACGGCATCACCGTCGACGGATTCGCCCCGTACGAACTCACCACGCTGGTGCAACCCGCGGCGGAGAAGGGACGTGCCGCGGGCACGATCGTCACGCGGATGATCGAGGGTTTGGATGCCGCGTCGATCAGTTTCACCTGCACGTTCCGGCAGGGCAACACGACGGGTCCTCCGCCGGGCTGAGGGATTCCCGAGGACTTGTTCGAGAGGTCCGCGCGTCGTAGCACCGTAAGATAGGACCACTGTCCATTCCCTGAGCCACCCCGGCCGACATGACCGAGGAGACGCCCGTGCTGCTGATCCTCGCTGCGTTCGCCGTCATCTCGTTGGCAATGCCGTGGCTCGTTCGGACCCTCGGATCGCGGGCGTTCTACATCGCCGCAGCGATGGCGGCGGTGGCGTTCGTCGAGGCGGTTCTGAGGACGCCCGACGTCATCGCGGATCGGACGCCCTTCGAGTCGTTCGAGTGGATCCCCGCGCTCGGCATTTCGCTGTCGATGCGCATGGACACGCTCGCGTGGGTCATGACCCTCGTTGTCACCGGCGTGGGCGCGCTCGTGCTGCTCTATTGCCGCTGGTATTTCCGCGACAAGCCGGAGGGCCTCGGACAGTTCGCGGCGGTGCTGCTCGCATTTGCCGGAACGATGTACGGCTTGGTGCTGACGGACGACATCGTCGTGCTGGTGATGTTCTGGGAGATCACGAGCATCCTGTCGTACCTGCTGATCGGGTACTACCACCGCCGGGCCGGGAGTCGCCGCGCCGCCCTCCAAGCCCTCCTGGTCACGACCCTCGGCGGACTCGTGATGTTGATCGGGGTCGTGCTGCTGGTCGTCGACACGGGTACGTCGAGCCTGTCCGGCATCCTCGAGATCGCGCCGAGCGGGCCGGTGGTCGATGCCGCGCTCGTGCTGCTCCTCGTCGGCGCACTCAGCAAGTCGGCGATCTTCCCCTTCCACTTCTGGCTGCCGGGCGCGATGGCCGCCCCGACCCCGGTGAGCGCGTATCTGCACGCCGCCGCGATGGTGAAGGCCGGGATCTACCTGCTTGCCCGCCTCTCGCCCGTGTTCGCGGATGCCCCGCCGTGGCGGCCGATCGTCATCTCGCTGGGCGTGCTGACGATGCTGATCGGAGGCATCCAGGCGTTGCGCGAACGCGACCTGAAGCGCATCCTCGCCTTCGGTACCGTGAGCCAGCTCGGGTTCCTCACCGTTGTCCTCGGCTTCGGAACGCGCGACGCGGCGCTCGCCGGCCTTGCGCTGCTGCTCGCGCACGCGCTGTTCAAGTCCAGCCTGTTCCTGATCGTCGGTGTCATCGACCGCCAGCTCTCCACGCGCGATATCTCGGAGTTGTCGGGCCTCGGCCGTCAGGCTCCCGTGATGGCGACCTTCGCGTTCATCGCGATCGGATCGATGGCCGGGGTGATTCCTACGCTCGGCTTCGTCGCGAAAGAGGGCGTGCTCACGGCCCTTCTCGATGAGGCTCAGGGCGGCTCGGCCTGGGGCCTCGTTGCTCTGATCGGCATCCTGATCGGATCCGTGTTCACGGTCGCCTACGGCATCCGATTCCTGTGGGGCGCGTTCTTCCGTAAGCGGGACGTGCCGGTGACCGAGTGGCCCGACCCGCCGATCGGCTTCCTCGCGGCTCCCATCGTCCTCTCGGGTCTGTCGATCGTCGGTGGTTTTGCCGCACCGTGGCTGGATGTCGCGCTGCAGGGTTACGCCGACACCGCGCCGGCTTCGACGCCCGGAGTCGCGGCCCCCGAGTACGCCTACCACCTGGCGCTCTGGCACGGGCTCGAGCCCGCTCTGTTCCTCTCGCTCGCGACGCTGGTCGGCGGTGCGCTGGTCTTCGCTCTCGCGCAGGCGACGCGGTGGGATACCCGTCGGAGACTCGTGCGATTCACGGCGTCGGATGTCTATTACGAGGTCGTTCGTCAGGTCGACCGCCTCTCGGTCGCCACGACGACCCTCACGCAGCGCGGTTCGCTCCCGATCTATGTCGGCACGATCTTCGTGGTGCTCGTCGCCGCCGAGACGACCGTGATGCTCGCCTCACCGACGTGGCGCGCGCAGCTCGATGCGTGGCAGTCGCCCATCCAGCTCGTCGCCGCGCCCCTCATGATCGCCGCGGGTATCGCCGCGGTGCTCGCCCGCAAGCGGTACACCGGTGTTGTGCTCGTGTCGGTGACGGGGCTCGGCATGGTGCTGCTGTTCGCCACGAGCGGGGCGCCCGACCTCGCCCTCACGCAGATCCTCATCGAGACCGTTACGCTCGTCGCCTTCGCCCTGGTGCTGCGCCGCCTCCCCGCGCAGATGGGCGATCACAACGCCTCCGTCGCCCGGGTTCCGCGAGCCATCCTGGCTATAGGTGTCGGCGTGACGATGGCCATGGTCGCCGCGATCGCGACCGGCGCGCGCATCGAGGCACCGATATCGGAATCGTGGCCGCCGCTCGCCTACGAGCTGGGACACGGGCGCAATGTCGTGAACGTGGCTCTGGTGGACATCCGTGGGTGGGACACGATGGGCGAGCTCTCGGTGCTCGTGCTCGCGGCAACGGGTGTCGCATCCCTCGTCTTCGTCACCGATCGCGCCGACAATCTGCAGCGGCTGACCTCGGGCGTGCCCACGATGCCCGCTCGCCGCCGGCGTCGTCCGCTGGTCGAGACGCTCGCCGGCCCGCGCCCGCAGTCCGCGGCTAACGCGGGCAGCCCGCAGACGTGGCTTGTCGGTGGCCAGCGGATGCGCCCCGAAAATCGCTCGATCATCCTCGAGGTCATCGTGCGCGTGCTGTTCCACACGATCATCGTCGTCTCGATCTACCTGCTCTTCGCCGGCCACAACCTGCCGGGTGGCGGGTTCGCGGGCGGCCTCGTCGCGGGCATGGCGCTCGTCATGCGCTACGTGGCCGGTGGACGGTACGAACTGGGAGCGGCCGCCCCGACGGATGCGGGCCGCCTGCTCGGGGCGGGCATGGCGATCGCCGTCGCCTGCGCCGTCGTCCCCCTCTTCTTCGGTGCTCCGCCGCTCACGAGCGCGTTCATCGAGGCCGAGCTGCCCGTTTTGGGCCACGTCGAATTCGTCACGACGACGATCTTCGACATCGGCGTCTACCTCGTCGTGGTGGGCCTCGTGCTCGATGTGCTGCGCAGCCTCGGCGCCGAGGTCGATCGGCAGAGCCAGCCCGTTCGCGTGGGAGAGGTGGTCAGCTGATGAACGCCTCCCTGACCCTCATCATCGTGATGGGCGCGCTCTTCGCCTGCGGCGTCTACGCCATGCTCGAGCGCAGCCTCACGCGCGTGTTGATCGGATTCCTCCTGCTCGGCAATGCGGCGAACCTGTTGCTGTTGATCGTCATGGGCCAGCCCGGCATCGCCCCGTTCTACGGTTCGGGCGAGACATCCGACATGTCCGATCCGCTGCCGCAAGCCCTCACGCTCACGGCGATCGTGATCACCTTCGCCATCTCGGCGTTCATGCTCGCCCTGATCTACCGGTCGTGGCAGCTCGGACAGGCCGACACCGTCATGGACGACGAGGAAGACGTCGCCCTGCGTGAGCGCGGCGTCCAATCCGAGGACGCGATGGATGACGAGGGCTCAGCGGATGCCGAGGCCCCGACCGACTTCGTCGGTGTCGAGACCGCGCCCATCACCGTGCTGCACAGCCGGGACTTCCCGGGCCTCGTGGACGATGCGCCGACCGACAAACCCGCGACTCGTCGCCGGCCGAACGGGGGTGAGGACTCGTGAGCTCGCTCGTGCCCTTGCTCGTCGCCCTGCCGCTCATCGGTGCCGCCCTCACCCTGATCTTCGGGCGCCGTCGCCGCTTCCAGGTCGCGATCTCGGTCGTCACCCTCGCCGCTGTTCTCGTCATCGCGGCGATTCTGCTGGTGGCTGTTGACCAAGGTGAGCCCATCGCGGTGTCGGTGGGCGGATGGCCGATCCCCTTCGGAATCGTGCTCTACGTCGATCCCCTCGCCGCGCTGCTCGTGCTCGTGTCGAGCATCGTCCTGATCGCGGTTCTGCTGTTTTCCATCGGCCAGGGTGCCGCGGACGGCGACGAAGAAACACCGGTCTCGATCTTCTATCCCTCCTATCTGATCCTCGCGGCCGGAATTTTCAACGCCTTCATCGCCGGCGACCTGTTCAACCTGTACGTCGGGTTCGAGATCCTGCTCGTTGCCTCGTATGTGCTCATCACCCTCGGCAGTACCGAGTCCCGCATCCGCACGGGTGTCGTCTACATCGTCGTCTCCCTCGTCTCGTCGATCCTGTTCCTTTCGGCGATCGCCGCGATCTATGCCTCCCTTGGCACCGTGAACATGGCGCAGATCGCCGCGCGCATGGGTGAGTTGCCGCAGGACGTCCAGCTCGTGCTCCACATGCTGCTGCTCGTCGCGTTCAGCATCAAGGCGGCGGTGTTCCCGCTCTCGTTCTGGCTACCGGACTCGTATCCGACCGCGCCTGCCCCCGTCACGGCGGTGTTCGCCGGGTTGCTGACGAAGGTCGGCGTCTACGCGATCATCCGCACCGAGACGCAGATCTTCCCGAACAACGACATCAACCTGCTGCTGATGGTGATCGCGCTCGCCACGATGATCGTCGGGGTGCTGGGTGCCGTCGCGCAGGCGGAGCTCAAACGCATCCTGTCGTTCACGCTTGTCAGCCACGTCGGATACATGATCTTCGGATTGGCGATCGGCACCGCGGCCGCGTACGGAGCGACGATCTACTACATCGTCCACCACATCATCGTGCAGACGACCCTGTTCCTGGCCGTGGGGCTGATCGAGCGCCGGGCGGGCAGCACGTCGATTTTGCGGGTCAAGGGTCTGATGCGGGCGGCACCGGTGATCGCCGTGCTCTACTTCATCCCCGCGGTCAACCTCGGCGGACTGCCACCCTTCTCGGGATTCATCGGGAAGTTCGCCCTGTTCGACGCCGGTGCTCAGGTCGGTACGCCGGTCGTCATGGTGCTCATCGTCGGCGGAATCGTGACCTCGTTGCTGACCCTCTACGCGCTCATGCGTGCCTGGAACCTGTCGTTCTGGCGCGAGGAAGAGGATTCTTCCGAGACGGAGGCGCGCATCGCGCACCTCGGCCGGTCGACGGGCGCCGCGGTCGAGACTGAGCGACGCGTCATCCCCCGCATCATGACGGCTGCGACCGGAGGGATGGTTGCGGTCACTCTCGCCCTGACGATCTTCGCGGGTCCCCTCCTGGACATCTGCATGCGTGCGGGGGAGCTGTTGACGCAACCGGTCACCATCACCCAGATCGATGAGGAGGCAGAGGAATGAGTCCCGACTCTCGTGCCTCCCACGCCCGCCACATCTGGGCGCAGCTGCCGTTCTTCGGTTGGTTGATCGCCCTGTGGATGTTGCTGTGGGGCCAATTCACCGTGCTGGCCTTCGTCACGGGCCTGATCGTCGCGATCTTCGTCACCCGGATCTTCCGGCTGCCGCCGGTCGACCTGTCGGGACGCCTGAACCCCTGGTACGGACTCGTCTTCGTGACGACCTTTCTCGCGGCCCTGGTGCGTGGTTCGCTCCTCGTCGCCTGGCAGGTGCTCGACGCCCGCCGCCAACCCGGTGCCGCGGTCATCGCCGTGCCGCTGCGCACCGACGACGATCTGATCATGAGTCACACCGCCGTCACGGCATCTCTTATCCCGGGATCGATCATCCTCGAGGCGGATCGGGATCGACGGGTCCTGTACCTGCACGTCTTGGGCGTGCGAAACGAAACCGACGTCGAGCTCCAGCGCCGCGCGATTCTCGGGTGGGAGGCCCGAATCGTCCGCGCCGTGGGCTCGCGCGAGCAGGTACGCGTCATCCGGGAGTCCGCCATCGACTCGCCGCGTCAGGGAGGTGCCAGCGTATGAACGTGCTCATCGCCATCATCCTGATCGTCTTCGCGGTCGCGGCGCTGCTCGCGCTGGTCCGCGTCGTCATCGGACCGTCCATCCTCGACCGTGTGGTTGCGAGTGACGTGCTGTTGACCGAGGTCATGTGCATCCTCGGTGCCGACATGGTGATCAATCAGCACACGCGATCGCTTCCCGTTCTGCTCATCATCGCGGCCGTGGGAGTGTTCGGTTCGATCTCGGTCGCCCGGTTCGTCGCGAGGAGGGACAATCCCCGATGATCGACCTCGACTGGTTGGCGATCGCCGACACCACCGCGCTCGTCCTGGTGTTGATCGGCGCGTTGCTGTGCCTGACCGCATCCATCGGTCTGCTGCGCCTCCGAGACGTGCCCGCCCGCCTGCACGCCGCCACCAAGCCGCAGGTGCTCGGGCTGCTGTTGATCTGCATCGCGATCGCGCTGTCGCTGCGTGCGTGGCCCGTCGCGGCGTTCGTGGCCCCGGTGTTCCTGATTCAGCTCGCCACGGCGCCGCTGTCGGCACACATGGTGGGCCGCGCGGCGTACCGCAACGGAACTTTCGACGAGAGCTCGCTCATCGTCGACGAGCTGCGCGAGTCGCGCGAGACGCCCCCCGCAGCGGGCGGCTGAACGTCAGTCGGTGCCGGAGTCGAAAGCGGCGGCTTCGGATGCCTCGTCCACCGCATCCGCGAGTCGCTCACGGTCGGGGTCGAACGGGGCAGCGTGCTCGGTGATCTCGGCGGATTCGCCCGCCTTGAGGTTGCCGACGAGCGCGGCCGTTGCGCCACCGATCATTCCCATCGCCGCGTACTGCTCGAGACGCGTGCGCGAGTCGGCGATGTCGAGGTTGCGCATCGTGAGCTGGCCGATGCGGTCGGTCGGGCCGAAGGCGGCGTCGCCGACACGTTCCATCGACAGCTTCTCGGGTCCGTAGGACATCACGGGGCCGGTCGTGTCGAGGATCGTGTAGTCCTCGCCGCGGCGCAACCGCAGGGTGACGGTTCCGGTGATGGTCGAACCGACCCACTTCTGGATCGACTCGCGCAGCATGAGCGACTGCGGCTCGAGCCAGCGGCCCTCGTACATCAGGCGGCCGAGGCGGCGGCCCTGCTCGTGGTACGTCGCGAGGGTGTCCTCGTTGACGATCGCGTTGACGAGTCGCTCGTACGCGGTGAAGAGCAGGGCCATGCCGGGGGCTTCGTAGATTCCGCGGCTCTTGGCCTCGATGATCCGGTTCTCGATCTGATCGCTCATGCCGAGCCCGTGGCGTCCACCGATCGCGTTCGCCTCGCGGACGAGCTCGACGGGGTCACCGAACTCGCGGCCGTTGATGGCGACGGGACGGCCGGCCTCGAAGGTGATCGTGACATCCTCCGTGGCGATCGCGACGGATTCGTCCCAGAACCGCACACCCATGATGGGCTCGACGGTCTCGAGCGAGACGTCGAGGTGCTCCAGGGTCTTGGCCTCGTGCGTCGCACCCCAGATGTTGGCGTCGGTCGAGTACGCCTTCTCGGCGGAGTCACGGTATGGGAAGCCGTGCGCGACGAGCCACTCGCTCATCTCTTTGCGGCCGCCGAGCTCGGTCACGAAATCGGCGTCCAGCCACGGCTTGTATATGCGCAGACGGGGGTTTGCGAGCAGGCCGTAGCGGTAGAACCGCTCGATGTCGTTGCCCTTATAGGTCGAGCCGTCGCCCCAGATGTCGACGCCGTCTTCCTTCATCGCGCGGACGAGGAGCGTGCCGGTGACGGCCCGACCGAGCGGCGTGGTGTTGAAGTAGGTGCGTCCGCCGGAACGGATGTGGAACGCGCCACAGGCGAGAGCGCTGAAGCCCTCTTCGACGAGGGCGGCCTTCGCGTCGACGAGGCGTGAGACCTCGGCGCCGTACTCGAGGGCACGGCCCGGAATCGCCTCGACGTCGGGTTCGTCCGGCTGACCGAGGTCGCCGGTATAGGTGCAGGGGATCGCGCCCTTGTCGCGCATCCACGCGACGGCGACCGAGGTGTCCAAGCCACCGGAGAAAGCGATGCCGACGCGCTCGCCGACGGGCAGGGACTGAAGGACCTTCGACATGATTCCGATTCTAGTGAGGCCGGGATGGCGCGCCCCGCCGGTCGGCGGGGCGCGCGGTGCTGAGCAGCGTCGGGCGGATCAGCCCAGCGAGACGGCCGTGATCGTCACCGGCGTCGCGGGTGCGCCGTCGGCGGCCCCGCCCTCGGCACCGGCGGCGGCGATCTGCCGCACCACCGCAAGGCCCTCGGGTGAGAGCTTTCCGAACACGGTGTAAGCGGCCGGGAGCTCGGTGTCCTCGTAGACGAGGAAGAACTGCGAGCCGTTCGTGTCCTCTCCGGCGTTCGCCATGGCGACCGTGCCAGCCGGGTAGGTCTCTGCGCCGTCCAGCTCATCGGCGTACGAGTAGCCCGGGCCGCCCCTGCCCGTACCCGAGGGATCGCCGCACTGCAGAACGAAGATACCCGCGGTCGTCAGGCGGTGGCAGGGGCTGTTGTCGTAGTAGCCCTGCTCGGCGAGGGAGACGAAGCTGCCGACCGTGCATGGCGTCCGGTCGGCATCGAGCGTGAGCGGCACGTCCCCCTCCGTCGTCTGCAGGGTGGCTCCGACTGCGCCGGTGACGTCGGCGGTCGGCGCCGAAACATCTCGCACGCCTCCGGCGGCCTCGACGTAGGAGCAGCCTTCCGTCTCGGTGGGCGCGGCTTCCGGTGTGCCCGCGGCGCACCCGGCGAGCATCGTGAGGGTGAGCGCGACGATGGAGAGGGAGAGCAGACGCGAACGCATGGATACAGAGTAGGTGGAGCGCTGTCTTCAGCGCGGACGGCTACTCCCGGTCATTTGCGCCCCGGATCGCCCGCGCGCGACCGACCCACACCGCGAGCGCCCCGACGACGACGATCCCGACCGCGATCGCGACGACGTACACCGCGACGCCGGCGTATCCGGGCGGCTGCAGCCCCGGGTTGTTCGGGTTCAGGAAGGGATAGGGGTACCAGTACGGCTCGCCGTTGCCGGGCGACGTGACCAACGGGCCGCGCAGGAGTGTGTAGACCACCCACACGATCGGGTAGATCACGACGATCCACACCGCTCGCCACGGCAGGGCTCGCCGCCGTGGCGCGAGGAGCAGATCGAGCACGAGCACGATCGGAACGACGACGTGCATCACCTCGTTCGACCACGCCACCGTTTCGCCCTGTGGCAACTGGATGCCCCGCAGCAACAGGTTGTAGACGATGCCCGTGATCACCATGTAGGTGGTGACGCAGACCAGCAGGACGGCGAACCAGCGTGGTTCGACATCCGTTCGTCGTCCCTGCGTCCAGAACAGCAGCGCACCGATCGTCAGGGCCACAGCGGCCGCGACGTTGGACTGGATGGTGAAGAAGCTGAGGAAGTTGGCGACGACCGTGCCGACGGGTTGTCCGGCGGCCTCGGCGTTCGAGACCGTGCGGACGAGCTGGGCGATGATCGCGGCGACTCCCGCGACGGCCGTGAGCACGCGCACGACGGCCCAGAAATGGGCCCAGGCGGGGGATCGAAGCATGCGCTCACCCTAGCGATCAGAAGTCCCGGAAGGACGACGCCGGTAGGATGGTGTCTCACCCGTCCTGACAAGAAAGCCGGGGGCCCACCATGCCAGGAATCGTGATCGTCGGCGTGCAGTGGGGCGACGAAGGCAAGGGCAAAGCCACCGACCTGCTGGGCGAGCGTACCGACTGGGTCGTGAAGTTCAACGGCGGCAACAACGCCGGCCACACCGTTGTCATCGGCGACGAGAAGTACGCGCTGCATCTGCTGCCCTCGGGCATCCTCTCGCCCGGCGTCATCCCGGTGATCGGCAACGGCGTCGTCGTCGATCTCGAGGTGCTCTTCGCCGAGCTCGGCGCGCTCGCGGCTCGTGGCGTCGACACGTCGAAGCTTCGGGTCAGCGCCAACGCGCACATCATCACGCAGTACCACCGCACGCTCGACAAGGTCACCGAGCGCTTCCTCGGAAAGCGCCAGATCGGCACCACGGGACGCGGAATCGGTCCGGCGTATGCCGACAAGATCAATCGCGTGGGCATCCGCGTGCAGGACATCTTCGACGAGAACATCCTGCGGCAGAAGGTCGAGGGAGCGCTCGATCAGAAGAACCACCTCCTGGTGAAGGTGTTCAACCGTCGCGCGATCTCGGTCGACGAGGTCGTCGAGGACATGCTGTCGTACGCCGACCGCCTGCGGCCCATGGTCGCCGACACCGGACTGCTGTTGAACGACGCGCTCGACGCGGGCGATGTCGTCGTCTTCGAGGGCGGCCAGGCCACGATGCTCGACGTCGACCACGGCACGTACCCGTTCGTCACGTCGTCGTCCGCCACCGCCGGCGGCGCCGCCACGGGCTCCGGCGTGGGCCCCAACCGACTCGATCGCATCGTCGGAATCGTCAAGGCATACACGACCCGCGTCGGCTCCGGACCCTTCACCACCGAGCTGTTCGGCGACGAGGGCGACTGGCTGCGCTCGCGCGGCTTCGAGTTCGGCACGACCACGGGTCGCCCGCGCCGCGTTGGCTGGTACGACGCCCCCATCACGCGATACGCGACGCGGATCAACGGCATCACCGACCTGGTGCTGACCAAGCTCGACATCCTCACCGGTCTCGAGCAGGTTCCCGTTTGTGTCGCGTACGACGTCGATGGCGAGCGATTCGACGAGGTTCCGGTCAACCAGTCGGACTTCCACCACGCGACGCCGATCCTCGAGTACTTCCCGGGTTGGTCGGAAGACATCTCGAAGGCGCGCACGTTCGAGGACCTTCCGGTTGCGGCGCAGGATTACGTGCTGGCGCTCGAGGGCATGAGCGGCACGCGCATCTCGGTGATCGGTGTCGGCCCCGCGCGCGACCAGGTCATCGTGCGACACGACCTCGTGGACTGACATGCGGTTCTGGGTCGGGGGGTACTCCTCCGACATGGAAGGCACTGCCGAGGGCATCGGCCTGCTGACCGCGGGCGAGGATGGCTCCCCCTTCGCATCCGGCCCGCTCTCGTTTCGCGGTGCGGTGCGTCCGGCGCTCGCGTCGCCGTCGTGGATCGCGGCCCACCCCCGCCTGGACGTCGTTTATGCGGCGCTCGAGGGTGAGGGGCGGGTGGCCGCGCTGGCGCGAACCGGGGACACGTCGTTCACCGGCCTCGGTCCGTCTGTCGAGGCGGGCGAGGCGGTGTGCCACATCGCGGTCAGCCCTGGGGGCGAGTACTTGCTCGCGAGCTGCTGGGGCGATGGCCGGGTGGTGCGGATCGCTCTCGATGGCAGCGGACGCCCGACCGGACGCGCGGTTGCGCAGGCGGCGCGCGATCCGTACGGCGTCGTGGGCGCTGACCCGCGCGATCTGCCTCGCGAGGATGTCGACGACGAACCCCAAGACCCGCGGGTGGCGGCGGAACGACGCGAGGAGCGGATGTCGGGGGTGCCGGCCGACCGGGATGCCGACCGGCGCCAGGCCGCGATCGGACTCGCCGACGCCGCGGCGGCCTTACGGGCGGCTGCCGGCGCCGAGTTCGCCCACCTGATCCCTGATCACGACCGACCGACCGAGCCCGATGTGCATGGTGGCACACTGCTGACCCGCGCGGTCGACGCGGATCAGCCCACACGAACCTCCCGTGCGCACGCGGCGGCATTCCTCCCCGACGGTCGAGCACTCACGACCGACCTCGGTTTCGACCTGGTGCGGGTGTGGCGGACAGCCGCGGGTCGCTTGGTGGCCGATCACGACGTCACCCTGCCGCGCGGGTCGGGCCCGCGGCACCTGGTCGTGCACCCGAGCGGCTTCGCCTATGTGCTGACGGAGCACTCGGCCGAGGTGTTCGTGCTGGGCGCCGACCGGGCAGGACGGTGGAGCGTGCGCGGCAGCGTCCCGGCCGCGGCGCTCACGCTTCCGGATGACGCGGGTGCTGAACTCGCGGCATCCCATGATCGTGCGTTCTTGTATGCCGGGCTGCGGGGGAGCGACACGATCGCGGTGCTGCGGGTCGTAGGCGACGGCAGCAGCCTCGAGCCCGTTGCGCTCGCCGAGTCGGGGGTCACCTGGCCTCGGCATCACCTGGTCGTGCGAGACACGTTGCTCGTCGCGGGGCAGCGCTCGGACGATGTCGTGTCGCTCTCGCTCGACATCCGCACCGGCGTGCCGAGCAAGGTGCGGCAGCGGGCGAGCGTTCCGTCACCGACCCGCATCCTGCGCGTCCGCGACTGAGGCCCCGCGCCCGCCCGCCCCGCCAACCCGCCCGGGCCAGCCCGCCCCACACGCCGAAACACCCGATTTGCCCCGAAACACCCTGTGTCGCGGGGTGTTTCGGGGCAGAATGGGTGTTTCGCCGGGGTAGAGCGAGAGCGACTAGAGCTTGGAGTCTTGGCGCGGCACCCAGACCTGTTTGATGATCAGCAAAATCGATGCCGAGACCGGGATCGCGACCAGGGCGCCGATGAGGCCGAGCAGCGTGCCGCCGACGAGCGCGCCGATCACCACGAGGGCGCCGGGGATCTCGATCGTGCGGTTCATGACCCGGGGCGTCAGCACGTAGGCCTCGATCTGGATGTACGCCAGGTAGAACCCGGCGAACAGCAGTGCTGTGAGCGGGTCGGAGAACAGGGCGATGACGCTCGCGATGATCCAGTACAGAACGGGACCGATCAGCGGGATCAGGGTGATCAGAAACGCGATCACGGCCATCAGCGCCGGGAAGGGCAGGCCGAGGATCAGATGCAGGATGAAGGCGAAGATGGCGTTGGCCGTCGCCAGCACGACCATGCCGATCAAGTAGCCGCCGATCGACCCGGTGATCTGCTCGGTGAGGTCGCGCAGGCCCGGGCGGTTGCGGGCAGGCGCCAGGCGGTAGAACGCGGCCTTGATCGCCGGCATCGACGCGATGAAGTAGAGGGTCAGCACGAGCGTGATGAACGCGCCCGAAATTCCCGAGACGATGCTGATCCCGACCTGAACGGCGCCGCCACCGATCGCGGCGATGTTGCCGGGGTCGGTGATGAACGACTCGAGGTTGTTCAGCAGGTCGGGCACGGCCGCGCCGAACTGGCCCTGCAGGTAGGCGAACCAGTCGGATTGCTCGGCGGTGCTGATCAGACCCGGGATGTCGCGCACGAACTGCGAGATCTGCTGCACGACCGTCGGGATCACGAGCCACAGGATGCCCACGAGCAGCAGCGCGATACCGAGGAACACGATCGCGATCGCCCAGCCGCGCTTGACCCCGCGACGCATCAGCCAGTCGACGACCGGCTCGAGACCGAGGGCTGCGAAAAGGGCGAGCACGATGTAGATGATGACGGTCGCCAGGTTGCTGACCGCCAGGCCGAGCAGAAGGGCCGCGAGGCCACCGAGCGTCAAGGTGAACCCGACCGTGAAGGGCTGGTCGATGCGTGCCCAGAACGATCGGATCCCCGACGCGGGCGTGTCGGATGCCGGGGGCACGGGATCGGTCGTGGCGTCGCTCATGGTCACACCATACTGGGCGGTGTCAGGGGATGGTGGGCGGTGTCGTCGGACGCCAGGATCGCCGCAGCGAACGACTGGTGGGGCCGGTAGCCTCATGGGGAAGGAGGGCCCCGTGACCCACGAAAGCGATCCGCGAAACGAGCTGCTGCGCCTGCGGGCCAGCATCGACAACATCGACGCCGCGCTCGTCTACATGCTGGCCGAACGCTTCCGCTGCACCAAGCAGGTCGGCGTGCTGAAGGCGACCCACGAGATGCCGGCCTCCGACCCCACGCGCGAGATCGAACAGGTGGCTCGTTTGCGGCGTCTCGCCCTCGACGCCGATCTCGACCCCGCGTTCGCCGAGAAGTGGTTCAACTTCGTCGTGGCCGAGGTCATCCATCACCACGAGCAGGCGGCGAACGGCCGCTAGTCGAGCTTCGGACGGGTCTAGCATTCGTCTCATGTCTAGCGATCTGCCCATCGGCACGCTCATCGGCACGGTCGAACCGACGACCGCGAACGTTCTCGCCACCCGACTGAATCGGCACACGTTCTGGTGCGGACAGAGTGGCTCGGGCAAGACCTATGCCCTGGGCGTGCTGCTCGAGCAGGTGCTGCTGCACACGCGCCTCCCGCTCGTGATCCTCGACCCGAACTCGGACTTCGTCCGCCTCGGCGATGTTCGTGAGGGCGCGCCCGCCGAGCATGCCGCCGAACTCGCAACCCGAGACATTCGCGTCTTCCGTCCGGGTGACGCGGAGCGTCCGTTGCACGCCCGCTTTCTGGGCATGCCGCTGCGCTCGCGTGCCGCGCTGATGCAGATCGACCCGATGGTGGACTTCGACGAGTACAACGCCATGCTGCGGTTCGAGCCCGAGATGCCGCTCGTCGAGGGTGGTGATTTGGTCGGGCACCTGCGCTCCGGCGAGGGCCCGACCAGGCAGCGGCTGGCAACGCGGCTGGAAAACCTCGGGGTGGCCGACTGGGACCTGTGGGCCTGGGGCAAGCGTGCCGTCACCGATGACATCGATGAACGGCCGGATGCCTCGGTGCTGGACCTCGGCGGATTCCCGACCCAGGCGGAGTCGCGTGCCGCCGCCCTCGCGGTGCTCGACCATCTCTGGGAACGCCGCGAAGAGCGGATCGGACGCCTGGTCGTGATCGATGAGGCTCACAACCTGTGCCCGCCAGACCCGACAACGCCGGTCGAGCGATTGCTCACCGAACGGATCGTCCAGATCGCCGCCGAGGGACGCAAGTACGGTATCTGGTTGCTTCTCTCGACGCAGCGTCCGACGAAGGTCCACCCCAATGCACTCTCGCAGTGCGACAACCTGGCCCTCATGCGGATGAGCTCGCCACGCGACCTCGACGACCTCTCGGCGGTTTTCGGTTACGCGCCGCAGTCGTTGCTGGAGCGATCACCCGGGTTCGCGCAAGGCCAGGCACTGTTCGCGGGCGGTTTCGTCACCGCGCCGACGCTGGTGCAGATGGGCGAGCGTCTGACCCATGAGGGCGGCAGCGACGTGCGGGTGCCGCTGCGCTGACGAGCCGGGCCCTGGGCGCCTACGGAACCGCGCGCCGCAGCGGGATGAACGACGTTCCTGCGAGCACCGCGATGACGAGGATCGACCACAGAGCGAGGCTCAGCGCAGTCTGTCCGGCGAACCAGCCGAAGATCGCACCCCACGAGTCGGTCCGCCCGATCAGCCACATCGCGGCGACCAGCACCGCACCGAACGTGATCAGCGTCGCGGTCAGCCAGAAGGCCCCGAACCGCTTGTAGAGCGTGGCCGACCAGAACCCGACCGAGAAGAATGTCATCGCGAGCAGGAAGTAGAACGCGAACGCCGCCAGAGGCCCGCCCTGCCAGATCTCGTCGCCGTAGAAGATCCAGCCGTTCATACCCCAGCCATCCGTCGCCCGTTCGATCAGGCCGCCGATCACGAAGACGACCGAGAGGATGGCCGAGGTGATCGCCGCGGTCAGATACGTGCCGAGGAAGAACTCGCGTCGGGTCACGCTCATCGCCTGCGAGAACGGGAAGGTGAGGGTGAGCGATTGCACGCCGACGACAAGGAAGTACCACAGTGGCGCCTGGGCGCCCCCGCCGACCTTGACCCCGTCGCCCGGGATGAGCGCATAGACCGCCAGCGAAAGGACGAAAGCTCCGGCGAGTACGAGCAGCGGGATCCAGATGTAGGTGTTGCGGTTGATCAGCTGCATCCGGACGACGTTCAGTGTGCGGCTCATCGCAGGGCTCCCTCATCGATCGGCGCGGCGGCGGACTCCGCCGCGTGCTGGGTGATACGGACGATCAGCTGCTGCAGCGAGACGGGTGCGGCATCGAGCCCTGCCGCCGCGAGATTTCGGCGATCCTCGGCTGTCAGGGCGCCGAGCACGGTCACCGAGCTGACCCGGCCGAGGCTCTCGCGATGGATGACCTCGCGGCCCGCGACGAATGCGTCGACCGCCGCCGAGTCGCCCACGATGTTGGCGGCGCGGTCGCGCACGGCATCCGTCTCTTCATCCATCACGATGCGCCCACGATCGATGACGAGGACGCGCTCGAGCAGGTTCGAGACCTCGTCGATCAGGTGCGACGACAGGATGACGGTGCGCGGATGCTCGGTGTAGTCCTCGATCAGACGGTCGTAGAAGATCTGCCGCGCGACCGCGTCGAGCCCGAGGTAGGGCTCGTCGAAGAACGTGATCTCGGCGCGCGACGCCAGGCCGATGATGACCCCGACGGCCGAGAGCTGCCCGCGCGAGAGCTTCTTGATCGCCTTCTTCTGCGGTAGCTGCAGCTCGTCGATCAGGCGGTCGGCGAGGTCCTGGTCCCAGTTCGGGAAGAAGAGTCGGGCCGCACCGAATGCGTGCTTGGGGAGAGCATCGTCGGGGTACTTCTGGCTCTCGCGCACGAAGCACATCCGCCGCAGCACCCGGGCGTTCTCATAGGGGTGCTCGCCGAACACGCGGATCTGCCCGCTTGTGGCGAAGTTCTGCGCGGTGAGGATCGACATGACGGTGGTCTTGCCGGCGCCGTTGCGGCCGAGCAATCCGTAGATCACGTCCTTCTCGATCGTGAACGACACGTCGTCCACCGCGAGGGTGTCTCGGTATCGCTTAGTCAGGTTCTGCACCTCGATCACCGGGTTCATGGCATGGTCCTTTCGGAAGGCGCGGGAGTGCTGTCGTCGGCGCGCTCGCGGATGAGCGCGACGAGGTCGTCGGGTCCGAGACCCAGTCGGTGAGCTTCGGCGAGGAGGGGTTCGAGGTAACGATCCGAGAACGCTCCGCGCCGGACGGTGAGCACCCGATCGCGGGCGCCCGCGGCGACGAACATGCCGATACCGCGCCGCTTGTAGAGCACGCCCTGGTCGACGAGCATCGAAACTCCTTTCGCCGCTGTCGCGGGGTTGATGCGGTAGAAGGCCGCGAGCTCGTTTGTGGACGGGGCCTGGGATTCTTCGGCGAGACTGCCGTCGACGATCTGGTCCTCGATGCTCTCGGCGATCTGCAGGAACAGGGCCCGGCCTTCTTCGATCACACGTTCCTCCGGCCAGTGGGTTAGTTAGTTACATGAGTAAGTAACCATATGACCCCGAATCTGTCAAGATATGACTGAAATCGACCGTTTTGCGGCCGCTCAGATTTGCCCCATTTGCCCATGTCTGATGGTCTGGAACCAGAGGCCATGTGGCCTTCACGACCAGTCCGCGCTCGTTAGACCCCAACCCGATGGGTGTGTCAGCGAAGCGTACGGTCGGCGATCTGGGCGGTAGACCCGATGTCCACCGCCGGTGTCGCGAGAGTCCCGAACGGGATGCCCGCAGGCCGAGGATCGCCCACCCGGGCGTGACCGATGCGATCCCGTGAGCGCTGGGACGCCGAGGTAGCAACACGTGTCAACCGCGCATGCCATCGAGGCTCAAGGTCTCTACAAAGTCTTCGGCCGCAACCCCAAGCAGGCGGTCAAGCGTTTAGCCGCCGGCGAGAGCCGCACCGAGGTCGAGGACGCCGGCACCGCCGCCGTGATCGACGCGAGCTTCACGGTCGAGCGCGGCGAGATCTTCGTGATCATGGGGCTCTCCGGCTCCGGCAAGTCGACCATCATCCGCATGCTCAACGGTCTGCACGACGCCACGGCCGGCACGATCACCGTGCAGGGCCAGGCGGTGACCGACATTCCCGCCGGCAAGCTGCGAGACATCCGGCGCGATCGGATGTCGATGGTCTTCCAGCACTTCGCACTGATGCCGCACCGCACCGTCGCCGCGAACGTCGCCTACCCGCTCGAGCTCCGCGGCGTCGCCAAGGCCGACCGCCTCGCGAAAGCCGAGGAGATCCTCGCGATGGTCGGTCTGCAGGGCTGGGGCGAGAAGCTTCCCTCCGAGCTGTCCGGTGGCATGCAGCAGCGCGTCGGCATCGCCCGCGCGCTCGCCGCAGACACCGATGTGCTGCTGATGGACGAGGCATTCAGCGCCCTGGACCCGCTCATCCGACGTGAGATGCAGGAGCAGCTGCTCTCTCTCCAGCAGAAGCTCAAGAAGACGATCGTCTTCATCACACACGACCTCAACGAGGCCATGCTCCTCGGAGACCGCATCGCCGTCATGCGCGATGGCCGCATCGTGCAGATCGGCACGCCCGAAGACATCCTGACCGACCCGGCCAACGACTATGTCGAGCAGTTCGTGCAGGATGTCGACCGCACCCGCGTGCTCACCGCCGCCAACGTCATGGAACTGCCGCGCCCCGTCGTCGGCGAGGGGGCCGGGCCGCGTACGGCTCTTCGTCAGATGCGGGACGCCTACATGTCGGCCGTCTACGTCGTCGATCGCGAGCGGCGCCTGCTCGGAATCGTGAGCGACCACGACGCGCTCCGTCTGGTGCAGAAGGGCGCGACGACCCTCGCGTCGGTGCTCGGTCCCGTACCGCAGAGCGTCCGTGACGACGAGGTCCTGATGAACCTGTTCGTGCCCGCCGTCGAGTCGCGACTCCCGCTCGCGGTGACGGATGCCGAGGGTCGCCTTGTCGGCGTCATCCCCCGGGTGACTCTGCTCGCAGCGCTCACCCCCGGCCCCACCGCGACGGAAGAGGTCACGATCCCCGCCCAGCCCGTACCCACGACCGTGATCGACGAGGTGCTCGCCGCCGGTCCGGTCGGAGCCGCCGAGGCAGAGGGGGTGCGCTGATGGACGGTTTCCGCATCCCGATCGGTGAGTGGGTGGAGGGCGTCGTGGACTGGATCCGCGACAACTTCGAGGGCTTCTTCGATCTGATCGCCCTGGTCGTGCGCTTCCTCGTCGACGGACTCACGGATGGCCTGCTCGCCGTGCCCGTGCCGATCGCGATCGTTCTGTTCGCGCTGCTCGGATGGCTGCTGCGCTCGTGGCAGATGGGCGTCGGTACGCTGATCTCGTTCGCGCTGATCGTCGCCATGAACCTGTGGATCCCGGCCATGCAGACGCTTTCGCTCGTGCTGGTCGCAACCCTTGTGGCGCTTGTCATCGCCATCCCCCTCGGCATCTGGTCGGCGCGCAACGACACGGTTCGCGCCATCCTCAAGCCCGTGCTCGACTTCATGCAGACGATGCCCGCTTTCGTCTACCTGATTCCCGCGATCACCTTCTTCAGCATCGGTGTCGTGCCGGGCCTCGTCGCCACGGTGATCTTCGCACTGCCCCCGGGTGTGCGTCTGACCGAGCTCGGCATCCGCGGCGTCGATTCCGAGACCGTCGAGGCGGGCCATGCCTTCGGCGCCAAGCCCGGTCAGATCCTGCGCGGCATTCAGCTGCCGCTGGCGATGCCGACGATCATGGCCGGCGTTAACCAGGTCATCATGCTCGCGCTCTCGATGGCGGTGCTCGCCGGAATCGTCGGCGCGGACGGCCTCGGCAAGATCGTCGTCCAGTCGGTCTCGACGGTCAACCTGGCCCTCGGCGTCGAAGCGGGCCTCGGAGTCGTCATCATCGCGGTCTTCCTCGACCGCGTCACGGCCGCCCTCGGTAGCCCCGCCGAGTACCGCTCGTCGCTGCTCGGCGTGCTCGGCCGTCGTCGCAACGCCTCGGCGGGCGCGGCGAACGGGTCGCACATCGCTGCGGAGCAGGCGGACCGTGAGGTCGCCTCGCCCCGCAGAGCGCCCATCATCACTCCGTGACTCACGAAGCCCCATACCCATACGGAACGAACGACCCATACGAAACGGAAGGAAACGCATGAACAAGCGAAACCTCACAGGCATCCTCGCCATCGGCGCCGTCGCGAGCCTCGCGCTCGCCGGATGCAGCACGACCGACGACGGCGAGGCCGGCGGCGACCCCACGATGGAAGAGTGCAGCACCATCACCCTCGGCTTTCTGCCCTCGTGGACTGATGGCCTGAGCACCGCCTACCTGCTCGAGAACCAGCTCGGAAAGCTCGGCTACGACGTCGAGATGCAGACGCTCACCGAAGCCGGCCCCCTCTACGCCGGCCTCGCCCAGGGCGACGTCGACGTCTACCCCTCGGCTTGGCCCGAGCTGACCCACGCGCAGTACATGGACGAGTACGGCGACGACATCGAAGACCTCGGCGCCTACTACGAGGGCGCGAGCCTGACGATCGCGGTGCCGAGCTACGTCGACATCGACTCGATCGAAGACCTGGCCGGCAACGCCGACCGCTTCGGTGGCCAGATCATCGGCATCGAGCCCGGCGCCGGCCTCACGGCCCAGACGCAGGACTCGATGATGCCCGAGTACGAGCTCGACGGCGAGTACGAGCTGATCACCTCGTCGACCGCCGCGATGCTCACCGAGCTCGAAGGCGCCATCGCCGGCCAGGAGGACATCGTCGTGACGTCGTGGCGTCCGTTCTGGGCCAACGACGCCTACGACCTGAAGGACCTCGAAGACCCGCTCGGCGCCATGGGCGACCCCGAGGCGCTGCACTTCCTCGGCACGACGGGCTTTGCGGACCGCTGCGCCGACGCTGCAGAGCTGATCGCCGGCATCCAGCTGGATGACGCGGCCTACGGATCGCTCGAAGACATGGTCGTGAACGAGTACGGCGAGGGCCGCGAGGCCGAGGCCGTCGAGGCATGGCTCGAGGCGAACCCCGACGCATTCGAGACGGTCGTCACCGACTGATCTGGTCTGCGTTTGTTGAGCGGGTCCCGGCTTCGGCCGGGGCCCGCTTCGTCGTGTCGATGATGTCCCACTTCGCCTCGGATTGAGCCGAATATGGCGGTGGGAAGTGGGACACGATGGCGAGAAAGTGGGACATGTGGCGGAAGCGTGGGCGGCTGCCTCGTCAGTCGGTGGGCGGTCGGCGGAGGCGTTTGACGTCGGTGCGCTGCTTCTTCGCCGTGAGGCGTCGCTCCTTGGCGCCGCGGGTCGCCTTCGTCGCTCGCCGCGGAGGCGCGGGCGGGCGTAACGCGTCGGCCAACAGTGCTGCGAGCCGCTCCCGCGCCGCATCTCGGTTGCGCAGTTGAGCGCGATGCTCGGATGCAGCGATCGTGACGACACCGTCGACCAGGCGACCGGAGAGGCGCTCGATCAGCCGCTCGCGCTGGAGCGTCGAGAGGGTGGCCGAGTTCGCGGCATCCCACACCAGTTCCACACGCGAGTCGGCGGTGTTCACTCCTTGACCGCCGGGTCCCGACGATCGCGAGAAGCGCCACGACAGTTCGGATTCGGGGATGGTGAGCGCCGCGCTCACCCGAAGACCGGGTCGATGAGCGGCGGGCATGGCTCCATCATCCTCTTGCCGGGCGGGACGCGCCCGTCCGCTCAGCTGGAGATGACGACGGCCGTGCCGTAGGCGACGACCTCCTGGAAGTTCTGGTCGAGCTCGTTGGAGTCGTAGCGCATCGCGACCACGGCGTTCGCGCCCTGGGCCTCGGCCACCGCGATCAACCGCTGGACCGCCTCGGCGCGCGTCTGCTCGAGCTGGAGCGTGAGCCCCTTGAGCTCGCCGCCGCCGAGCGCCTTGAATCCGGCACCGATCTGCGCGCCGATGTTGCGGGCGCGCACGGTCAGGCCGCTGACTTCGCCGATCACGGAGGTGATCGTGGCGCCGGGGACGTCGTTCATGGTGGTGACGAGCATGGGGAGGGCTCCTGCCGTGGCTGAGGACGAATACGCGCCCCACGCTAGCGCGAGCCGGTTGCCGGAGCGTGGATACGATGCTCAACATGCTGGGATTCGCCGACCGCTTGGAGTCCCGACCCCGGCGCATCCTCGTCACCGGTGTCTCCGGCGCGGGCAAGACGACTCTCGCAGCTCGGATCGCAGCCGTGGTGCATGCGCCGCACACCGAGATCGACGGGCTGTTCCACGGCCCGGACTGGACGCCGCGCCCCGTTTTCCTGGATGACGTGCGAGAGCTCGTGAGCGCGGATGCGTGGACCACCGAGTGGCAGTATTCGTCGGCACGAGCACTGCTGGCTGAACACGCGGACCTCGTCGTCTGGCTCGATCCGCCCTTCGTCACGGTGACCCTGCCGCGCGTCGTTCGCCGCACCCTGCGCCGTCGCCTCCGTCGTGAGGTGCTCTGGAACGGCAATATCGAACCACCGCTGCACACCTTCTTCACGAACCGTGAGCACATCGTCCGGTGGGTGATATCGACGCGGAACAAACACCGGATGCTCGTCGGTCAACTCGCTCTCGACCGCCCCGACCTGCGCATCGTGCGCTTGCGTTCGCCGCGCGAGGTCGAGGCTTGGCTGTCGGGGCCGCTGGCGGAGTGGACCCGCTGAGTGCCTGAGTGCCTCGAGTGCCTGAGCGCCGCGGGCGTCGCGGCCTAGTCGAACGGCGCCCGGGGTGTCATCCTGAAGCGTGGCAACCCAGGAGCCGGTCGACGAGGGTGAGCTCGACGCCGCGTCCTTCGAACGGATCGCTCAGGATGCCTGGTGGCGCGACGACGCCGTCGTCTGCCTGTCCGCGCGGGAACGGGCCTACCGCTCCTACCGGACGAGCGGCGACGACCGCGGCGCCGCTCGGGCAGCGACCGCTCTGGGGTACGACGCGGCGCTGTTCGGGGAGGGCTTGGCGGTTGCCCAGGGGTGGCTCTCCCGCGCGCACGAACTGCTCCACGAGCAAGATCGATTGACGCCCGAGCACGGGTGGCTGCAGGCGCGCGAGGCCGAGCTCGCGCTCAACGTCATGCACCAGCCGGAGCGTGCGTTCGACGCCGGTACCCGTGCAGCCGAGATCGGAGACGAACTCGGCATCGCAGATCTTCAGTTCGCGGGACGCGCGCTCGTCGGACTCGCGGTGGTGCGGCGGGGCAACGTCGAAGACGGGTTGGCGCGACTGAACGAGTCGGTGGCCGCAGCGCTCGCCGGCGACGTCGCCGACCCGATGTGGATGGGCAAGATCTGCTGCTGGCTCGTGGCGGCATGCCTCGAGACGCAGGACCTTGCCCGCGCGGTCGAGTGGTGCGCTCGGGTCGAACGCGTCTGCCGCGAGAATGACCTGCTGCCGCTGTTCGATGTCTGTCGGATCATCTACGCCTCGGTGCAGATCGAGAGCGGCCAGTGGCGTGAGGCCGAGGACGAACTCATCGCCGCGATCGATCGGATGAGGGCATCCCGGCGCGGAACGAGGCTGGGCGCTGTGATGGCCTTGGGGGAGTTGCGCCGACGCGAAGGTCGCCTCGAAGAAGCCGAGGGGCTGTTCGGTCAAGCGGAGTTCGATCCTCGAGCGATCCTGGGACGCGCGCTCATCCAGCTCGACCGCGGTCACGCCGGGGTGGCGTGGGATGCGATGACCTCGATGCTGGCGGCACTCGACAACACCGACACGCTCGTCAGAGCGCGGATCCTGCGGGCTGCTACTCGGTGCGCCATAGCGGCGGGGAAACGGGATCAGGGGGTAGCCGCATCCCTCGAACTCGATGCGATCGCGCGTCGTGTCGGAACTCCGGCGCTGACAGCTCAGGCCGCGGAGGCGGCGGCATTCGTGGCAGAACCTGCGGCGGCCGCGCAGGCGTGGCTGCGAGCCGTGACGCTCTTTCATGAGGCGGGTCTTCCCTTCGACGAAGCGGAGGCCCGGCTCGAACTCGCGTCGGCGCTCACCGACTCGCCGGACGAGGCGCGAGCACATCTGCGAGAGGCGGAGCGCACCCTCGTCGCGCTGGGCGTCGTTCGTCCCGGACGCGTGGCCGCCCTCGCGCCCAGCGGTCGCGATCTGATCACTCCGCGAGAGCGCGAGGTGCTTCGCCTTGTGGCGACGGGAATGACCACGGGAGACGTCGCGTCAGCCCTGGTGATCAGTGAGCACACCGTGCATCGGCACGTTGCGAACATTCTCGCGAAGCTGGATGCACCGACGCGCGCTGCGGCGGTCTCGATCGCCGCTCGAAGCGGGCTGATCTAGCCGATCCGGGTGGCGCTGACGCGACAGCCCGCTTCGTGGATCACGCCGATGGAGGGATAGCAACCCCTTTGGTTGACGGCGCGTGGAGGCGCAAGGTGGGGGCATGAGCGATCGAGATGACATGAAGAAACCCCTCGACCACCTCCCGCCGCAGGAAGAACGCGACGAGGAGGACGAAATCGAGCAGCCCGAATATCCCCTCGCCGAGGAGGCGACGGGTGGCCCATCCGTCACTCCCGACACGGCTGCCGAACCCAGCAAGCCCAATCGGCACGGCGTCGATCGGCTTCCGCCCTCGGGACGGTGACCGAGCCGCACTACTGAGGTGCTCCGCCATCATGCGTGCGGGCGAGGCCGGGTCACGCGGCCCGGGGGCGGCGTCGAGGCACGCGACGGAACGGGCCACGAACCGGTGGTCGGAGCGGATGCCGGGGGAACCGCTGGTCCTGCAGTATCGAACGGGTCTGCCGGGGGAGAGGGCGGCGGGACCGAGTCATCCGTCGTGTTCACCCCTCCGGACTCCGCTGCCGGCTGCTCGCCCGCGGTCAACTCGAGGGCGACTCGGTTCTCGAGGACTTCGATGGCCTCATCCGACACCGAGATCAGGCCGTCGAGTTCTTCCCGCACGCGTCGATACGCGAGCTGGCGCTCAGCGGGGGTCGCCGCCTGGTCCACCGCTACCGACAGAAGCTGCTTGGCGGTGTCGAGTCGTTTTCTCTCGACTTCCGTGAAGGTGCCGTCGCGGAGGCGTCGGGCATCGCGCTCGGCGATATCGAACGCCGCCTCATATTCGTGCACCGCGTCGCGGTACTCGACGAACTCGTCTTTGCCGACACGCGCTTTGGCTGATTCCGGGCGCAGCCCGTCCGCCTTGCGTTTGGCGCGGAGGAACGCCGCGGTCAATGGCTGGCGCCCATCGCTCATCGCAGGGAAAGCGATGAGCTTCGCGACGTCGAGTTCGTACTCGAGCCAGCGGGACGTGACCGCGTCGTGCGCGTCGAACAGGCGCTGAAGGCGAGTCGCCGGGGTGTCGCTCGCGCGCGGCTCCGAAGCATCCTCCACCGTCGGTTGAGTCCGCGACCCGACCTGGGCCGCGCGCAACTCGCTCTTGGCTCGCATGATCTCGAGCCGGCGCCTGTGGCGACGCTCAAGCCCCTTCTGCCAGGCTCGACCGGCGCCCCCTGCCACGCCCATCAGGGGGAAGATCAGCCACCAGAAGTGCCACAGCTCCACCCCGTCATGCTACGCGCGAGACGCCACCCCAGGCCTGCTTCAGGCCGCGCCGGCCTCCGGCTCAGCTCGCTCGGCGTGGCGTTCCAACGCCCGCGAGATCCGCATGATCGCCTCGCGCATGATCGGCCGGGGCATCGCGAAGACGAATCTCGTGTACCCGATGCCGGCCACGCCGCACGCCGCGCCGTCCGTCATCGCGACGCCTGCTTGTTCGCGGAACCATTCCCCGAGGTCGCCCTCGAGTCCGGTCTGACGGAAGTCCAGCATCGCGATGTAGCTTCCCTCCGGCTTGATCAGCCGTACCCCGGGGAGGTGCTCGGCGACGAGTTGCTCGAGGAGCTGACGATTGCCATCGAGGTACTCGACGATGTTCCCGAGCCACTGACCCCCGGCCGAGTAGGCCGCCGTGTTCGCGAGGACGCCGAGTGTCGCCGTGCCGTGGCCCGCCCACATGCCGAATGTCTCCCACCGTGCAGCATCCTCGTCATTCGACAGGATGACCTGCGCGCACTTGAGCCCGGCGAGGTTCCAGGCCTTCGAGGCCGATGCCGCCGTGATCGTGTGCGAAGCGGCTGCTTCGGAAACGGAGGCGTAAGGAATGTGCTGAGCCGAGCCATAGACGACCGGGGCGTGGATCTCATCGGAGAAGACCCGGCCACCCGCGGCGGCCACCGTTTCGGCCACCTGGATCAGCTCGTCGCGCGTCGAAACCGTGCCCAACGGGTTGTGCGGGTTGCAGAGCACGAACAGCTCACCCCCGTCTTCGAAGGCGGCTCGCACCCCGTCGTGATCGATGACCCAGCGGCCGTCGATCTCGATGCTCGGCACCTCGATCACGCGACGCCCGAGCAGCGGAGGAACCATCAAGAACGGCATGTAGGCCGGGGTGGGGACGATGATCGCGGAGTCCGGCCTCGTGAAGTGCTTGATCGTGAGCTCGAACGCGGCGATGACATCCGGCACGTGGTGGACGCGCTCCGGGGGGAACCGCCACCCGTACCGGTCGGCATACCAATCCGAGGTCGCGCGCGCCAGGTCGTCGGAGAGCTGCGTCGGCAGGTACCCGGTGAGGCCCCTATCGAGAGCCGTCGTCAGGGCGTCCTTGATGGGCGGGGCGAGCCCGAAATCCATCTCGGCGACCCACGCCCCGATCATGCCCGGAAAATTCGTCCACTTGACGCTTCCGGTTCTCCGGAGATCATCCTCTGTGAGGGCATCGAAATCGAGGGCCAAGGCAGTCTCTTCTCTCGTCGGGGCATCGCTGAGGGCTTCAGCGTGGGATTCCGTTTCAGCATTCCCCCCAGTCTCCTGAGCGTCTCAGTCGGCTGAACGTCGCGGAATCGGCCAGATCGGATTCCGTTTATCGGGTGGGGGCGGGGCGCCGTCCGACGCAGCCTCACGAGGTGACGAGTCGGTCGGGGCCTGCGACGGGGGTGGCGCGGAGGCGGGCCGGGGCGGGGCGTCCGGAGCCGACGGGTTGTCATCGGTCCGTGGGTTTCTTTTCGCAGCGCGCCAGATGGTGTCGCGCGCGGACTCGGTCGCTGCCGCCGCTGCCGTGACCGCCGCCGCGCGGGCGTTCTCGACGAGGTCATCCCAGGCGCCGCGCAATTGCGGCGGAACGTTGGAGCCCACTCCCGGATCGGATGCGGCACCCGGCGGACGACCGGATGCCCCTGCCGCACGCCATGCGGCCGCCTCGGCGGTGTGGAACGCGGCCTCGAGCTCGGTCACCGCGGTGCGGTACCGCGCAAACTCTTCGGGCGTCAGCGTGGGCTTGCCGGGGCGCGGCCGGAGCCAGCGGGCGGTGTCCATCGCGGTGAGCAGTGCCGCCGTCGCCGGCACCCGCGCATCGCTCATCGTGGGGAAGGCGATCGCTTTGGCCGGGTCCGTCTCGTAGGCCATCCAGCTCGACAGCACCGCGTCGTGTTCGGCCACGAGCCGCGAGAGCGGAAGGTGTTCGTCGCCCCGAGGCATCCGGCGCATCAGCGCTTTGGCCGCTTTGACCTGAACGCGGCGGCCGCGCAGCCCGGTCTGCGCCGATCGCAGCTCGCGCTGAGCCTCGCTCACCGCATGCCGGGCGGCCTCGATTTCGCCGACCGACCCGCGCCCACTCTGGCGCGCACTTTTCGCGACCAGCAGCGTCGCCTGCGCGCTCTTCGCCTGGGCTCGGGCGGTGAACAGGCGCACCCGCGCCACCGCCAGTTCGTGCTTCGCGCCGGCGTACTCGAGCGCCCGCGCGCGCTGCCGACGGCCATAGCGAATCCCGGCGAATGACGCCGCACCCCCCGCGATCACGGTGGGCCCCAGCCACCAGAACTCCGCGGCCAACGCGAAGAAAGGGTCCATCCCGCCATGCTAACCGTGCGCCCTGAACGCGCCGCGGGTCAGCCGAAGATGAGCGCCAGAACCGTCGCGCCGCCGCCGGTCACGAGCAGCGCGATGATCACGACCCACGCCACGACACGGACACGCTTTTGACGCTTGTCGCCGTAGCTCTCTAGTTCGTCGTTCGACATGTCGCTCCTACGCCATCGGGGGAGTGGTCGGGGCTTCGAACTCGCCGATCGTCGCGCCGAATGCGGCGGGCAGGGTGCCGCGCCAGAGCCGGTTCAACTCGTCGATACCCATCGTGAAGACATCCTGGATCTCGAGCTCAGCGCCGCGGGCCGGTGCGATGTCTGTCACACCGATGCGCAGCACCGGGTATCCGCGGCCTTCGCACAGCCCCTGGAACTTGACATCGTCCTCGCGCGGGACGCTCACCAGCACGCGACCGGTGGACTCCGAGAACAGTGCTGCCGAGGCGTCCACGCCGTCGCGCTCGATGATCTCGCGCAGCCAGACGCGCGCGCCGACGCCGAAGCGGATCACGCTCTCGGCGAGTGCCTGCGCCAGGCCGCCGCCCGACAGGTCGTGGGCGCTGGAGATGAGCCCCTGCTGGGATGCGGCGCGCAGCAGCTCGGCGAGAGTCTTCTCGTTGCTGAGGTTGACGCGCGGGGGCCGGCCGCCGAGGTGATCGTGCACGACGTCTGCCCACTCGGAGCCGCTGAGCTCCGTGGACGTGACACCGAGGAGGTAGATGTTCTCGCCCTGGTCCTGCCACCCGCTCGGCACGCGACGCGCGACGTCGTCGATGACACCCAGCACCCCGACGACAGGGGTCGGATAGATCGGCTGGTCACCGGTCTGGTTGTAGAAGCTGACGTTTCCGCCCGTGACGGGGATCTCGAGTTCGCGGCAGGCGTCGGCGATGCCCTGCACCGACCGCTGGAACTGCCACATGACCTCGGGGTTCTCGGGGCTGCCGAAGTTCAGGCAGTCCGTGACCGCCGTCGGAACCGCGCCCGCGACAGCGACGTTGCGGTACGCCTCGGCGACCGCGTGCCGCGCGCCCTCGTAGGGATCGAGCTGGCAGAAGCGGCTGTCGCAGTCGGTCGCGATCGCAAAGCCCAGGCCCGACTCCTCATCGACGCGGATCATGCCGGCGTCGTCGGGGAAGGCGAGGGCCGTGTTGCCCATGACGTAGTAGTCGTACTGGTTCGTCACCCATGACTTGTCGGCCAGGTTCGGGCTCGACAGAAGCTGGGAGAACTGTTTGCGGAGCGTCTCGGCGTCGGTCGCGCGGGGCAGGGCGCTCGCCGAGTCCTCCTGCAGTGCGTCGATCCAGGCCGGGTATGCGACGGGGCGCTCGTAGACCGGGCCGTCGACGGCGACCGTCGCGGGGTCGACGTTGACGATCTCGTGGCCGTGCCAGTGGATGACGAGGCGCCCGTCACCCGTGACCTCGCCCAGCACGCTCGTCTCGACATCCCACTTGCCCGTCACCGCGAGGAACGCGTCGAGCTTCTCGGGGGCGACGATCGCCATCATGCGCTCCTGCGACTCCGACATGAGGATCTCTTCGGGGCTCAGCCGCGGGTCGCGCAGCAGCACCTCTTCGAGGTCGACCTTCATGCCCGATCCGCCGTTGGCGGCAAGCTCGCTGGTCGCGCACGAGATTCCTGCGGCGCCGAGGTCCTGGATGGCTTCGACCAGCTCGTCGCGGTAGAGCTCGAGGCAGCACTCGATCAGCACCTTCTCGGCGAACGGGTCGCCGACCTGCACGGCGGGCCGCTTGGTGGGGCCGCCGTCGGCGAACGTGTCGGAGGCGAGGATGGATGCTCCGCCGATGCCGTCGCCGCCCGTGCGGGCACCGAACAGCACGACCTTGTTGCCCGTGCCGCTCGCGTTGGCGAGCTTGATGTCCTCGTGACGCATGACGCCGACGGCGAGGGCGTTGACGAGCGGGTTGCCCTGGTACACCGAGTCGAAGAACGTCTCGCCACCGATGTTGGGCAGGCCGAGGCAGTTGCCGTAGAACGAGATGCCGCTGACGACGCCGTGCACGACGCGGGCCGTGTCGGGGTGGTCGATCGCACCGAACCGCAGCTGGTCCATGACGGCGACGGGGCGGGCACCCATCGAGATGATGTCGCGAACGATGCCGCCGACGCCGGTTGCCGCACCCTGGAAGGGCTCGATGTAGCTCGGGTGGTTGTGCGACTCGACCTTGAAGGTCACGGCCCATCCGTCGCCCACGTCGACGACGCCGGCGTTCTGGCCCATGCCGACCATGAGCTTCTCGCGCATCTTGTCGGTCATCTGACGCCCGAACTCGCGCAGGTAGATCTTGCTCGACTTGTACGAGCAGTGCTCGGACCACATCACCGAGTACATCGCGAGCTCGGAGCTGGTGGGACGCCGACCGAGGATCTCGCGGATGCGGTCGTACTCGTCGGGTTTGAGGCCGAGGGCCGCGAAAGGCTGGGTCCGCTCGGGGGTCGCCGCGGCGTTCTCGACGGTGTCGACGGCGGGCGTCGCTGCGGCGTTCGGGGTGGCGTTCTGGGTGGCTGTCGTCACGCGGCTGAGCTCCAAAAATCGCGGGATGCCGGACCCGCCCAGTCTAGCCGGGGGTTCGGGCGGGCTCTGCTGTCACAGGGTCACGAACGAACCTCTTGACGACGCCGAGCGATGGCGCTAACGTACAACCAAATGGTTGCACAACGAACGCAGGGCGAAGCGAGCGAGCTGAGCGATGACGAGATCGACCGGGTGTTCCAGGCGCTCGCCGCGGCGACGCGCCGAGACATCCTGCGCCGCACGATCCAGCACGAGCAGTCGATCTCGACGCTCGCCCAGGACTACGACATGTCGTTCGCAGCCGTGCAGAAGCACATCGGCGTCCTCGAGGCCGCTGGGCTCGTCATCAAGCGGGCCGAGGGTCGCGAGCGCCTCGTGCGGGCGGACCCCACGATGATCGCCCGCGCCCGCGCGCTGCTCGCCCGCTACGAAGAGCTCTGGCGTGCGCGGATCGACCGCCTCGATCTGTTGCTCGCCGCATCGCCTCGAACCGATCCGAAAACCGACCCGCACAGAGAAAGAGAGTGACATGCCCGTCACCGACGTCACCACCGACCCCGAAGCGCTGACGATGACGCTTGTCGCCGACTTCGCGGCCCCCGTCGAGCGCGTGTGGACCGCGTTCACGGATCCGAGCCAGCTGGAGCTTTTCTGGGGACCTCCGGGATGGCCCGCGACGTTCACCGAGTTCGACTTGCAGATCGGCGGGCGGGCGCAGTACCGCATGACCGGGCCGAACGGTGATGCGCCCCGGGCCGCGTGGGAGTTCATCGGGATCGATGCCCCGCATCGGCTCGAGGTGATCGACAGCTTCGTCGGCGAGGACGGCGAGGTCGATCCGGAGATGCCGTCGATGCGCATGATCCTGACGTTCGATGAGACCCCGAGCGGGACGCGAGTGACCAATACGACGCACTTCGCCTCCCACGAGGCGCTCGAGCAGATGGTCGCGATGGGGATGGTGGAAGGCTCGACCATGGCGATGAGTCAGCTGGACCGCGTGCTCGAGGGATTGCGCGCCTACGCGCAGGGCAAGGGCACCCAGACCGAACTGCTGGACGACACGCACGTGAGCATCACGCGCCTGATCGAGGGTCCGCGCGACCTGGTCTGGCGGGCGCACACCGAGCCTGAGCTCATGAAGCAGTGGCTGCTGGGCCCGGATGGTTGGCAGATGACGGTGTGCGAGGTCGACCCGCGTGTCGGCGGACGCTACCGCTATGCGTGGGCGCCCGACGAGGGCGTCGAGGGTGCGCCGTTCGGGTTCGACGGCGAGACGCTCGTGCTCGAAGCGCCTCGACGCTCGGTCACGACCGAGCACATGACCGACACCGACTTCCCGTCGACCCTGAACGATCTGTCGCTGAGTGAAGAGGACGGCGCCACGCTGATCACGGTGCTGATCGAGTACCCCGACAAGGACACCCGCGACATGGTGCTCGCGACGGGGATGACGGACGGCATGGAGACGAGCTACGCCCGCCTCGAGAACCTGATCGCGAGGTAGGCCGGGTCAGTAGTGATAGCGCGCCTGCAGCACGATCACGTGGTCATCCGTCACCAGGTAAACCAGGCGGTTGACGTCGTCAATCCGTCTCGACCATGCCCCCGACAGGATGTGCTTGAGTGGCTCAGGCTTGCCGATGCCGGCGAAGGGGTCGCGGAGAACATCGGTGATCAAAGCGTTGACGCGGCGGAGGGTCTTGCGATCCTCGCGCTGCCACGACAGGTAGTCCTCCCACCCATGCCGGTCGAAGGCGAGAGTGCGACTCACGCGTCGGCGAGATCGTGCTGCTCGATGTCGCTGCGGCGGGCGCGTTCGAGGGCCGACAAGAGGCGCTCGGCATTGGCGGGGTGGCGGAGCAGATAGGCGGTCTCGGTCATCGCGTCGTAATCGGCCTTCGACAGGATGACCGCGTTGCCATGTCGCGAGACGACCTCGACGGCCGTGTGATCTTCGTTGACCTGCTGGATCAGGCCGAAGAGCGTCTTGCGTGCTTCAGAGGCAGACATCGCGGCCATGGTGATCCTCTCGAGTGGTACGAAATACGGTACCACTCGAGATCGCGGCATCCGTCTGTTCACACCGAACCTCACGCCGCGGCGGGCAGGTCGTCCATGAGGTTCGCAAAGCGGTGCGCGAAGAGTTCGACAACGGGCAGGGTGCCCAGGTCCTCGGTGGTCGCGAGTTCGTCGGGGTGATCCGGCAGTTCGTCGCAGGGCATCACCGGTCCGGTTGGGCGGTCATCCTCGTCCAGGAAGAAGAGCCAGATTTGGGGATGGGTGGCGCCGATCAGCAGCTCGAACAGCCAGTGTTCGAGAGCTATGTCGTCGCGCATCGGCGGGGTGTCAGCGGGTCCTGTGGGCATGCGCCCAGCGTGGCGGGCGGGGTCGATCCGACGCGCGCGGTGGGCGGAATCGGTGGACAACTGCGCCCGCGCTGCGGTGGGGAGGAGACGACGTTACGCGCGGGCGAGCGCGTCTTCGAGGGCAACCCACGCGAGCATCGCGCACTTGACCCGCGCCGTGTACTTCGAGACGCCCGAGAGCGCCGCGGCGTCGCCGTAGTCCTCGATGTCGAGCTCGAGCTTGCCGCGCGAGCGCATGGCCTCGCGGAATCCGTCGACGAGTGCGGATGCCTCGGCCCCGGGCATCCCGGCGACCAGGTCCGACAGCATCGACGCGGACGCCTGCGAGATCGAGCAGCCCGCGCCCTCCCACGTCGCGTCGCGGATCGCGCCCGCGTCGTCGAGCCGCACGCGCAGCGTCAGTTCGTCTCCGCAGATCGGGTTGCGCTGGTACGACGAGGCGTTTGCCCCCTCTTCGGCGGCGAGGGGGGTGCCGTGCGGATGCTTCGAGTGATCGAGGATCAGCTCCTGGTACAGCGACTCGAGCCCGCTCATCGGGTGCCCTCCACGCCGAAGAACGAGCGGACACCCGAAAGGGCGTCCAGGAAGATGTCGACCTCGTCCTCGGTGTTGTAGAACGCCGCGCTCGCGCGGACCGTCGCCGTCAACCCGAAACGTCGGTGCAGCGGCTGGGCGCAGTGATGGCCGACGCGCACGGCCACGCCGCGCGCATCGAGGAACTGGCCCACGTCGTGCGCGTGCACCCCGTCGACATCGAATGCGGCAAGAGCGACCCTTTCGACGCCGGCGGCGTCGCCGAGCATCCGCACCCCGCCGACTTCGCGAAGTCCCTCGCGCAGGCGTCGCTCGAGCGATGCCTCGCGTGCCGCGATCGCGTCGTGCCCGAGGTTGCCGAGGTACCGCACGGCCGCCGCGAGGCCGATCGCCTGCGACACGGGCTGAGTGCCCGCCTCGAAGCGCTGAGGCGGAGGCAGGTACTCCGCCGAATCGAGGGTGACGGTCGTGATCATCGAGCCGCCGGTGAGGAACGGCGGCATGGCCTCGAGCACCTCCGCCTTGCCGTACAGAGCGCCGACGCCGTAGGGACCGAAGACCTTGTGGCCCGAGAACACGGCGAGATCCACGTCGAGGGTCGGCAGATCGAGTGCGAGGTGCGGAGCGGACTGGCACGCGTCGAGCACCGTGAGGGCGCCCACCGAACGGGCCATGCCGACGAGCGCATCGACCGGGTTGACGAGGCCCAGCACGTTCGAGACGTGCGGGAAGGCGACGATCCGCGTGCGCGATCCGATGATTCCGGCCGCGGCCTCGAGATCGATCCGCCCATCGTCGAGAACCGGAATATGCCGCAGCGAGGCTCCCGTCCGCGATGCGAGCTCCTGCCACGGGATCAGGTTGGCGTGGTGTTCGGACTCCGTCACGACGATCTCGTCACCGGCGGCAAGGGCGAGCCTGTCGGCGGCCTTCCCGCCTCGTCCGAGGGATGCATTCCCGATCGAGTATGCGATCAGGTTGAGGCCGGCCGTCGCGCCGGATGTCCACACGATCGACTCGGGTTCGGCCCCGACTAAATCGGCGACCGCGAACCGTGCGTCCTCGAAAGCCTCGGTGGCGTCCGCGGCGAGCGTGTGCGCACCGCGGTGCACGGCCGCGTTTCCGTGCGCGAGGAAGGATGCCTCGGAGTCGAGAACGCCGCGCGGCTTCTGGCTCGTCGCAGCCGAGTCGAGGTACACCAGCGGCGAGTCGTTCACCCGCTCGGCGAGGATCGGGAAGTCGGCGCGGATCGACGCGATGTCGAGGGGCCTTGCGTCGAAGGACCCTCCGTCGGAGGACCTCGCATCGAGGGGTTCGGCCAGGTGTTTCACTCCTCCAGGCTACGCCGCGCGATCCGTTCCGAGGCCTCCCGGGGCAAGCCGGTGCGGTCGCCGCCCGGAAGGGGGCGGGAGCGGCGGCCGTAGATGATCTCGGTCGAATCGAGCAGCCACGGTACGAGCGTGATCGTCACGCCGTGCACCAGCATCAGGTCGTGCGCGATCCGGCTGGCCCGCCGGTTGTGCAGGAAGCTCTCCCACCAGTGCCCCACGATGTACTGCGGCAGGTACACCGTGATGACGGCGGAGCCGTACTTCTTCCGGTACGCCTGGATGAACTCCCGCACGGGGTGGGCGAAGGTGCGGTACGGCGAGTCGACGATGACGAGGGGCACGGGCACCCGGTGCTCGAACCACTCGGTCTGCAGGTGGTCGGTGGACTCGGGGTCGACCGAGACGTGGACGGCCAGGGTCTTGTCGTGCTTGGCCGCGATCGCGTAGTCGATCGCCTTGATGACGGGCTTCTGCAGGCGCCCCACCAGCACGATCGCCGCGTCTCCCTGTGACCCGAAGTGCGTCGTGTCGTCGAGCTCGATCTCGTGCTCGACATCCCGGTAGTAGCGGTTCACGCCGATCATCAGCGTCGCCAGGATCGGGATCAGGAGGAAGACGATCCAGGCGCCGTGCGTGAACTTCGTGATCGTGACGATGATGAGCACGAAGACGGTCAGCGCCGCCCCGGCGCCGTTGATCACGAGTCCGACCCGCGCGGCCCGCAGGTCGGAGCCCGAAGCCCCGGTGCGGATCGCCCGGCGCCAGTGCCGGATCATGCCAATCTGACCGAGCGAGAACGAGACGAACACGCCGATGATGTAGAGCTGGATGAGGCTGGTCAGGCTCGCCTGGTAGATCACCAGGATCACGATCGCGGCGAGACCGAGGGCGATCATCCCGTTCGAGAAAACCAGTCGGTCGCCCCTGGTGTTCAGGGACTTGGGGGCGTACCCGTCGCGGGCGAGCACGGCGCCCAGCAGGGGGAAGCCGTTGAAAGCGGTGTTCGCGGCGAGCAACAGGACGCACGCCGTGGCCGCCTGGATGATGAAGAACGGGATGCTCCCCATCCCGAACGTGGCGCTCGCGACCTGAGCCATCAGGCTCGGCTGCGGCGTCGTCTCGCAGTCGAACCCGATCAGGTTGCACGGGTTCTCGGAGTAGTGCACCTGCGCGAACAGGGCGAGGGCGGTCAGGCCCGCGAACAGGAGGATCGCGATGCCGCCCATGAGCGACAGGGTCGCCTGCGCATTCTTCACCTTCGGCTGGCGGAAGGCGGGTACGCCGTTCGAGACGGCCTCGACGCCCGTGAGGGCGGAGCATCCGCTCGAGAAGGCGCGCAGCACGAGAAGGATGACGGCCGCCTGCGAGAGATCCTCGGCCTGCACGGCGAATTCGGCGCTCGACGCGATGGGCGGGTCGCCGAGCGCGACGCGAGCCAGGCCGACGACGATCATGACGGCGACCGATCCGATGAACACGTAGGTCGGGATCGCGAACGCCTTGCTCGACTCGCGCACGCCGCGGAGATTCACCGCCATGATCAACACGACGAATCCGACGGCGAACTCGATGCGCCACGGGTTGAGCTCGGGGATCGCCGAGATGATGTTGTCGACGCCGGAGGCGATCGAGACGGCCACCGTCAGCACGTAGTCCACGAGCAGGGCGGATGCCACGACCACCGCGGCCGGCTCGCCGAGGTTCTTCGACGCGACCTCGTAGTCGCCACCGCCCGACGGATAGGCCTTGATGAGCTGCCGGTAGCTGACGACGACCACGATCAGAAGGGCCACGACCGCCGCCGCGACGCCCGGACTGAAGGCGAGGAACGCCAGGCCGCCCGTCAGCAGGATCATCAGGAGCTCCTGCGGCGCGTACGCGACGGACGACAGCGCGTCCGAGGCGAAGATCGGCAGGGCCCGGCGCTTGGGCAGCAGCTGGCCGTCGAGCTGTTCGGTATGGAGGGGTTCGCCGATGATCCAGCGCTTCACGGCGGGAGAGCTGGCGCCCTCGCCGCGACTGTCGTTTGCCACGAGCGGCGACACTACGCCCGCGGTGGGTTGCGTGCAAGCGCCAAGATCATGTGTCGGGGCGGCACGCTCACCGACCGGACACAACTCCGGTAGAACTGCGAGGCCAAGGCTCAGTTCTCGTCCGCTGGGACGCTGACCGACACACCCTCCGGAGTATTGTCCACTCGCTGTCGAAAATCGGCTCAGGCCAGAAACTCCCGCGCCGCGACCGTGAGGGTCTGCACGCCGTTGCGCAGCGTCGGCTGCAGAAGGGGCGCGAAGAACGGCGAATGATTGGTGGGGATGTCCCGCTCGATCGCACCCTCGGCCTGCGCGCGCATGTAGACCGCGGGGTCGACGCCGCCCCAGAACCAGAACACCAGCGGAACACCCGCCTCGCGGGCGAACCACGAGACATCCTCGCTGCCGGTGAACATGCCGGGATCGAGCACCGTGCCCGCGCCGATCTCGCGATCGAAGGCGGCCGTCAGGCGGGCCGTCGCGTCCGGGTCGTTGATCGTCGGCGGCAGGGTGTGGTCGGTCTCGATCGTCGGGGGGAGGGGCGCATCGGATGCGGCGGCCTCGGCGCGGACGACCCGTTCGACCTTCTCGAGCACCCGCGTACGGGACTCGTCGTGCGCGTAGCGCAAGCTGAGTTCGAGCCGTGCCTCGGCTGGGATGATGTTGTGCTTGAGGCCGGCATGGATCGACCCGACGGTCACGACGGCCATCTCGCGCGGGTCGATCTCGCGCGAGACGATGCCCTGCAGACGCATGATGGTCGCCGCGGCCATGACGATCGGATCGACCGTCGCGTGGGGGCGCGAGCCGTGCCCGCCGCGGCCGTAAAGCGTGATCGTGAGCCCGTCCGACGCGGCCATCTGCGTACCCGGCCGGACCCCGACGACCCCCGTGGGCAACGGGGTCACGTGCTGCCCGAGCACGATGTCGGGGCGGGGGAAGCGGGTCAGCACACCGTCCGCGATCATCGCGCGGGCGCCGGCGCCGAACTCCTCCGCGGGCTGCATCACCACGACGATCGTTCCGGACCACTCGTCCCGGGTTGTGACCAGTTGCTCGATCGCGCCGATCATCGCGGCGACGTGCATGTCGTGCCCGCAGGCGTGCATAACGGGGACGTCCGTTCCCTGCGGGTTCAGCCCGCGTGCGCGGCTGGCATAGGGCAGGCCGGTCAGCTCCTCGACCGGGAGTCCGTCCATGTCGGCTCGGAGCCAGACGGTCCGCCCATCGCCGTTGCGCAGCACGCCCACGACACCGGTGCCGCCGACGCCCTCGGTGACCTCGAGGCCGAGATCGCGGAGGTGCCCCGCGCCGATCGCCGCCGTGCGGGTCTCCTGGAACGACAGTTCGGGATGCTCGTGCAGGTCGGTGTACAGCGCCTCGAGATCGATCGTCATGCGCCCGAGCCTACGTCGGTCGGATGGGAGGGCGGGGTGTGACCAGCGGAGGGGGAGCAGTCGACCCACGCACGACGAGCTCGAAGGGCAGGGGGGTGTGCGGGGGCGGCACATCCGTCGCCCGACCGGGCTCGAGGAGGTCCAGGACGAGCTCGGCGGCGCGTGAACCCTGCTCGCGGGGGAACTGGTCGATGCTCGTCAGACGGAAGTAGGCGCCGAGTTCATGCCCGTCCACACCGATGACCGACAGGTCCTCGGGAACGCGCAGGCCGCGGCCTCGCGCCGCCAGGATCGCCCCGACCGCCATCTCGTCGCTCGCGGCGAAGATCGCCGTCGGGCGCTCGCCCGGTGCGTCGAGCAGCCGGACCGCCGCGGCGTCGCCGCCGGCGATGGTGAAGTCGGATGCCTCGAAGAGCTCGTCTCGCGCACCGACCCCGGCCTCGGCGAGAGCGCGTTCGTAGCCGGAACGGCGCTGCGTGGGTACCCGGAAGTCCCTGTCGAACTCGGGCAGCGAACCGATGTGGGCGATCACCCGGTGACCGAGTCCGAGCAGATGCGCGGTAGCGGAGGCGCCGACGGCCTCGTCGTCGATCGCCAGGCTCGTCATGTGGCGGTGCGCGCCGCCGATGCGCACGATGGGCACGCAGAGCCCGGCGAGCGCATCGGACTCTGCCTCATCGAGGTCGATCGACACGGCGATCACGGCATCCACGCGTTGGCGCCGCAAGAACGTGCCGAACATCGCGCGACGGGCCTCGGCATCCTGACTCAACACGTAGAGGGTGATGTCGTAGCCCCGTCGCGCGAGCACGTCGGCGATGCCCCCGAGAACGGTGCTGAAGAACCACGGATCGAGCAACGGCAGCAGCACGCCGATACTGCGTGTACGGCCCGAGGCGAGGCTCGACGCCGACGCCTGGACGACATAGCCCAGGCGGTCGGCGGCCTGTTCCACCCGCATCCGCGTCGCCGACGAGACCCGACCGCGACCGCTCAGCGCGCGCGAGACGGTCGCGGTCGACACGCCCGCGGCACGGGCGACCTCGTCGATGCCGACCACGGGTCCGGCCTACTCGGCAGTCTCGAGCCAGACGGTCGTGTCCGAGCCGATCGCGCCGTCTTCGAGCGGGGCGCTCGCCAGCAGGACGCTCGCTCCGCCGGGAACCGGGACCGGCGTCTCGCCGACGTTGGCGATCACCGTGACGTCGCCGTTGCGGAACGCCAGCACGTTGTCGCCGAAGCCGTCCAGCCACTCGAGCTCTCCGGTGCCGAGCGCATGCGCACGCCGTTCCGACAGGGCGTGCCGGTAGACCGAGAGCGTCGAATCCGGCTGGTCGCGCTGCACGTCGCGGGCGAACTCCGCCCACTGCGCGGGCTGGGGCAACCAGGATGCGCCGGAACCGTTGAACCCGTACGACGCGCCGTCCGCGGTCCAGGGGATGGGCACGCGGCATCCGTCGCGTCCGTAACGCTCGCCGTCCGTGCGGAACCATGTCGGGTCCTGGCGGGCGTCGTCGGGCAGGTCGACGGCCTCCGGCAGGCCGAGCTCCTCGCCCTGATAGAGGTAGGCGGACCCGGGCAGCGCCAGCATCATGGTGCTCGCGGCGCGCGCGCGGCGCAGGCCGAGCTCGGGGATCGGCTGCACCTCGGACCGGGGCCCGATGCCGCTGCCCTGGGGGCTCTCGCCCGTCAGCGCGAGTCGTGAGGCGTGGCGGATCACGTCGTGGTTCGAGAGCACCCACGTGCTGGGGGCGCCCACAGCGCCGTAGGCCGCGAGTGACTCGGCGATGACGGCGCGCAGCTTTGGGGCGTTCCACGGGGTCTCGAGGTACTCGAAGTTGAAGGCCTGGTGCATCTCGTCGGGGCGCACCCACAGCGCGGTCTTGGCGGGCGAGGGCAGCCAAGCCTCGGCGGCCAGCGCTCGGTCCCCGTCATATTCCGCGAGCAGCACATGCCAATCGCGGTAGACCTCGTGCACGCCGGGCTGGCCCCAGTACGGCACATCGGCCTCTTCTCCGCCCATCGACGCGGCGTCGGCGGGCGGCGTATAGTCGGGCAGACCCTCCTTCTTGACCAGGCCGTGCGCGACGTCGACGCGGAACCCGTCGACCCCGCGGTCGAGCCAGAAGCGCAGCACGCCTCGGAAGCCTTCGCGGACCTCCTCGTTCGACCAGTCGAAGTCGGGCTGCGACGTGTCGAAGAGGTGCAGGTACCACTGACCCGGAGTGCCGTCCGCCTCCGCGATGCGCGTCCAGGCGGGGCCGCCGAAGACCGACTCCCAGTTGTTCGGCGGGAGCTCGCCGTTCTCGCCCTGACCGTCGCGGAACGTGTAGCGCGCACGCTCCGGACTGCCGGGAGCCGCCGCGAGCGCGGCCTGGAACCATTCGTGGCGGTCGGAGGAGTGGTTCGGGACGAGGTCGACGATCACACGGATGCCGCGGGCGTGTGCGCCCTCGAGCATCGCGTCGAAGTCGGCGAGGGTGCCGAAGATCGGGTCGACGTCGCAATAGTCGGCCACGTCGTATCCGGCATCCTTCTGCGGCGACGTCATGAACGGCGAGAGCCAGATCGCGTCGATGCCGAGCTCGAGCAGGTCGTCGAGCTTGGAGGTGATGCCGGGCAGGTCGCCGATGCCGTCGTTCGAGGCATCCGCGAACGAGCGCGGGTAGATCTGGTAGATGACGGCGGAGCGCCACCACTCGGATCCGGCGGCGGAGGGCAGGCGGGACTCGGGCTGCGCGAGAGAAGTCATCCGTCCACGCTAGTGCAAGCGCTTGCACGCCCGCGCGGGCGTTAGGGTGAACCCCGTGCAGATGCCCCAGCCCGACGCCCTTGTTCGCGCCGAGTCGCTCATCGCGGTGATCCCGGACTACCCGCAGCCGGGCATCCTGTTCCGCGACATCATGCCGCTGCTCGCGGACGCGCCCGCGTTGCGCGCGACGATCGACGCGCTGATCGAGCCCTTCGCGGGGCGGTACGACGTCGTAGCGGGGATCGAGGCGCGCGGATTCCTGCTCGCGGGGGCGGCGGCCATGGCGGCGGGTGTCGGCCTGATCCCCATCCGCAAGGCCGGCAAGCTGCCCCGGCCCGCGGCATCCGTCTCGTACGCGCTCGAATACGGCACGGCCGAGATCGAGGCGCACGACGACATGCCGGACGGCTCCCGAGTCCTGCTCCTCGACGACGTGCTGGCGACGGGCGGCACGATCGCGGCTGCGCGAGAGCTGGTCGAGAAGCTCGGGGGCACGGTCGCGGGCATGGCGGTTCTGCTCGAACTCGACGGCCTGGGCGGCCGGGATGGCGCGGGCTCCGACATCCACGCCGTCTTCCATGCCTGACTCTTCTGCGCTGCCTCGCTGATCCCCTCGGGCCTGCCCCGGACGCCGAAACACCTCTTCTGCGCCGAAACACCTCTCGCCGCTGGGTGTTTCGACGCGAAAGAGGTGTCTCGGGAGCCGGGAGCCGGGAGTCGGGAGCCGGAGCGGGACCGGCGGCGGGTCAGACCCGGACGCCTCCGCCGAGGTTGACCGGAGAATCCACGATGTTGCCGACGATGCCGCGAATGACCCCCGTGCCGTCCTCGGTGCGGAGCTGGTCGTACCACTCCTGGGTCGCCGCCACGTCGAAGGCGTGCGTTTCCCATGCGCGCTTGCGGGCCCGGATCACCAGGTCGCCCGCGCGCTCGGTACGCACCTGCTGGTACCGGAGCAACGTGTCTTCGACACCCAGCGTGTTGGTCGCGAACAGGATGCCGAGGGCGAAACTGTCCTCGAGCGCCGAGCACGCGCCCTGACCGATGTCGGGCGCCGTGTTGTGGGCCGCGTCGCCGAGGATCGCGACCCGGCCGTGCACCCAGGTCTCGAACGGGTCGATGTCCCAGATCTCGACGCGATTGAGCGAGACCGCCGGTTCGATCGAGTCGAGCAGCGCCTGCACGCCGGGGGCCCACCCCGCGAAGGCCTCGCGCAGCGGCGCGGCGCCCTCGGAACGGTCGTAGGGAACTCCGGCCGGCTGCGGCACGTCGACGAAGAAGTAGAACCGATCGCCCGCGACCGGCATCACGGCGCACCGCTTGCCGTCGGCGACGTACGTCGTCCACTGATCGAGGGGGCCGATGTCGGTGTGCGCCGGTACGAGTCCGTTGAAGTTCGTGTAGCCCGAGTACGTCCGCTCGATCGTCGGCTGTCCCAGCGCCGCAGTGACGTAGTCGCGGGTGATCGACCGTGCGCCATCCGCCCCGATCAGCATGTCGGCCGTGTCGGTCGATCCGTCCGCGAAGGTCGCCGTCACCCGAGTGCCGTCGTCGTCGATCCCGACGAGGCGCATGGACAGATGGATGCGGTCCATCCCCACGCGCTCCATCAGCAGCGCCTGCAGGTCGGCCCGCGCGATCGGGTAGGGCCGCTGCCCGGTCTGCGTGGTGACCGGCTCGAGGCTGAAGCGGCAGAGGGTCTCGCCGGTCTTGCCGTCGTAGTACGCCATGTCGTCCATCAGGCCCCCGAGGGCCGCGACCTCGTCGGCCAGTCCCAACCAGTTGAGCACCTTGACGCCGTTCGACCACAGCGACAGCGCAGCCCCGACCGGCTTGTTCTCACGCATCTGGTCGTACACGACGACGTCGTGCCCGAGACGTTGCAGCGCGATCGCGGCGCTCGTGCCGCCGATGCCGGCGCCGATGACGATGACCTTCACGTGATCCTCCGAAGCGGTGCGGCTCAGCTGCCGCGGTAGGTGGAATAGGCGAACGGGCTGAGCAGGAGGGGCACGTGGTAGTGCCGGGAGCCGCCGTCCTCGTCGACATCGACGCTGAAGGTCACGGTCACCGAGGGGTAGAAGGTCTCGACGCCCCGGGCGGCGAAGTACGCGCCGGTCGAGAACGTCAGGGCGTAGTCCCCGGCGTCGAGCAGTTCCGGTCCGAGTCCGGCCCGACCGTCGGCATCCGTCGTTCCCGTGGCGACAGGGACACCGGATGCGGTGGCCAGGGCGACGTCGACGCCCGGTGCCGGCGTTCCCGTCGCGGCGTCGAGGACGTGGGTCGTCAGGTGCGGGGTCATGCACCCATCCTGTCGTCGGTCAGCGCGTTCCGGAGACGCAGCATCGCGATCTCGGCGAGCTGCGCACGAGCCTCGGCCGCCTCAGTTTCGGGGTCGCTCGCGAGGCGCCGCTCGAGGTTCGCCAGGATCTCGTCGGGGGTGCGGCCCGCCGCTCGGATCAGGAAGACGCGCCCGAACCGCTCTTCGTACGCGGCGTTGCCCTCGGCGATGCGTGCGGTGACGTCGTCCGCTGCGGTCGTCATCGCGGCTTGTTCGCTGCGTGAGGCGTCGCCCTCCGCGCCGAAGGCCGTGGGCCTCTCGCCGATGCGCGGGTGATGCGCGAGCGCGGCATCGAGGTCATCGACACTCCATCTCTGGGCAAGCGACGCCGCGCGGGCCTCGAGATCGTCGATGGATGCGTACGGACGCTCGTCGACGACGGCTGCGGTCCACGCCGGGATGTCGGCCCAGACGCGCACGACGGATGCAGCGGCCGAGGCATCCGCGTCATTGAATTCGGAGAGGAGCACCCGGCCACCGTAGTGCCGCCGCGTTTCCCGGATGTTGCTCTGAGTAACATCCGAGAAACGCCGGGCCTTTAGGTTGGGCCCATGACCGCTCTTCCCGACGCCCCGCGCGCGCTCGCCGCCCGCCGCGTCTTCATCGATGGGGCGTTCCGTTCCGCCCTCGTCCGCATCGAGGGCGGGCGTATCGCCGCGATCGAGGATTACGACCCGGATGCTGGGGCCCCGGCATCCGATGTCGTCGCCGTGCCCGATCGTCTGACGCTGCTGCCCGGCCTGGTCGACTCGCACGTGCACCTCGACGAACCGGGTCGCACCGACTGGGAGGGCTTCGAGACGGGGACCGCCGCGGCTGCCGCGGGCGGTGTCACCACGATCGTCGATATGCCGCTGAACAGTGTGCCGGTGACGACGACCCCAGAGGCGCTCACCGAGAAGCGCGGCGCCACGCTCGGCAAACTGGCCGTCGACATCGCCTATTGGGGCGGTGCAGTTCCCGAGAACCTCGGATCGCTCGCCGACCTCGCGGCGGCGGGAGTGGTCGGGTTCAAGTGCTTCCTGATGCCCTCCGGCATCGACGAGTTCGGGCACCTGAATGCCGAACAGCTCGAGGCCGCGCTGGCCGAGATCGCCGCGTTCGATGGGCTGCTGATCGTCCACGCCGAAGACCCCACGCACGTGCACGACGCGCAGACGCTCGGGCCCCGGTACGACGCGTTCCTCGCCTCTCGGCCGCCGGAGAGCGAGCGCGCGGCGATCCGGCTCGTGATCGACGCGGCCCGTCGCACGGGCGCCCGCGCGCACATCGTGCACGTCTCGGACGGCGGTGCGCTGGACGACATCCGTGCCGCGAAGGCCGACGGCGTGCGACTCACGATCGAGACCTGCCCCCACTACCTGACCCTGCGCGCCGAGGACGTTCCGGATGCTGCGGGCCAGTTCAAGTGCTGCCCGCCGATCCGCGACGGGGCCAATCAGGACCTGCTGTGGCAGGGCGTGATCGACGGCACGATCGATGCGATCGTCAGCGACCACTCGCCATCCACTCTCGAACTCAAGCAGCAGGGCGGGGGAGACTTCGCTCTCGCCTGGGGTGGGATCTCGGGGCTTGAGACCGGGTTCTCGGCGATCTGGACGACGGCGCGCGCCCGGGGCATTCCCCTCGAAACGATCCTGCCGCTCATGACCACGGGGCCCGCCCGGATTGCCGGACTCGGGTCCGCCGGGCGGATCGTGGTCGGCGCCCCGGCGCACTTCGCGCTGGTCGACCTCGACGCGGTGCGCACCGTGCGCGCGGCCGAGTTGCAATACCGCAACAAGATGTCGCCGTGGGACGGACGCGAACTCGCGGGTGTGGTCGAGGGCACCTACCTCGCCGGCGCACTCGTCTACACCCCTGGGGTGGGCGTCACTGCACGAGCAGGACGTGAGATCCTGACCGTGCGCGCCGTCCCGCATCCCGCAGACTCCGCGGATGCGGCGGACTCCGTCGGCGCCGCGCCCCGCGTTGAGGAGATGCATCCGTGACCACAGCCCTCGAGATGCCCGCGCGGGAATCCACCATCCTGCAGCCCGGCACGGGCGAGATTTCCGGCGACCACTATCTGGCCGCGTCGCCCGCGACCGTGATGTGGGGTCGGCTGCCCTGCGAACGGGATACCGCCGTGCTCACTGTCCAGCCGGGACAGACCGTGACGATCGATACCGTCAGCCACGAGGGGATCCTCGAAGACCAGGGCAAGGATCCGCTGGCCTACTTCACCGGCAAGGGTGTGCCCGCGGCATCCGTCCTCGACGATGCGATCGAGATCGCACACGAGATGTCTCGCGATGTCATGGCCGACGGACCGCATGTCGTGACGGGACCGATCGCGGTTGAGGGTGCGATGCCCGGTGACCTGCTCAAGATCACCGTCGTCCGCCTGCAGCCGCGCGTGCCGTACGGCGTCATCTCGAACCGACACGGCAAGGGTGCGCTCGTCGGCGAACTGCCCCGCGGCGAGCACAACGTGAGTGTCTTCACGCCGGTCGAAGAACGGGATGGACGGATGGTCGGGGTGCTGCCCGTTGTGGAGGGTGGCCCCGGGCTCGTGGAGTTTCCGCTCGCGCCGTTCCTCGGCACCATGGGCGTCGCGGTCGGCGGTGATCAGCGGCCGCACTCGGTGCCGCCCGGCGAACACGGCGGCAACATCGACATCAACCTGCTCGTCGAGGGCACCGTGCTCTACCTGCCCGTGCAGGTGCCCGGCGCGCTGGCGTACGTCGGCGATCCGCACTTCGCGCAGGGCGACGGCGAGGTCGCGCTGACGGCACTCGAGGCATCGCTCCGCGCGACGCTGCGCTTCGAGATCGTGCCGCGCGACGAGGCGCTCGCCGAGTTCGGCGAGTTCACCGGGCCGCTGGTCCGCACAGACGAATATCTCGTGCCCACAGGCCTCGACCCCGACCTCGGCGAGGCCATGCGCCGCTGCGTGCGGGCCGCGATCTCGCTCATCCAGGCGCGCTGGGGTCTCGACGAGCACCTCGCGTACGCGTATCTCAGCGCCGCCACCGACTTCGACATCTCGCAGGTCGTCGACATCGTCTGCGGTGTGCACGCCCGCATCCGCGAGTCCGATTTCGCCGCGGTTCCTCTTGTCGGCCCGCCGCGCCCCGGGCATCCTTCCGTTCCTGATCCGCTGAAAACAGGAGATTCGGCGAGAACAGGACAAACGGCGCCGGATTCTCCTGTCCCGGACGAATCTCCTGTTCTCGACGAAGGGCACACGGCATGACGGATGTCTCGACCCCGGGTGCGGCGCAAGCCCGCGCCCATGCCGTCGGCGCCGACACTGTCCCCGCCGATCTTCTCGAGGCCTTCGAGGCGTACGAGCGCGCGATCATCGCCAACGACCTCGACGTTCTCGATGCCGCCTTCGCGCCGGGCGATGAGACGATGCGCGGCGACGCGGCGGGCCTGCTGGTCGGTCACGACGCGATCAGCGCTTTTCGCGGCGTACGCGGGGGAGTGCCCGCCCGTGCAATCGAGCGGATCGAGTACCGGGAGCTGGCACCGGATGTCGCGCTGCTCGTGTCGATCTCGCGCTACGTCGGCGGGGGCACCGGGCTGCAGACCCAGGTGTGGCAGCGGTTCGACGACCGGTGGCTAATCACGGCTGCGCACGTCACGCCTCGCGCACAGGCGCTCGATCGGTCGGTGTGGCGGACCGTCGGCGACCCGCTCTGGCAGGGCGCCTGGGAGGGGCCGCTCGAGGGGTTGAGCGTCGCGGTCAAGGATCTGTTCGCGATCAAGGGGTACCGCATCGGCGCGGGAAACCCGACGTATCTCGACTCCGCGCGCGTCGAGCCTACGACGGCCGCGGCGGTTTCGGATCTGCTGCGAGCCGGTGCATCCCTGCGGGGGATCGCGCGCACCGACGAGTTCGCCTACTCCGTCGCGGGCGACAACGCGCACTACGGCACCCCGCCCAACGGCGCGCTGCCCGGCGCCCTCCCCGGCGGCTCGTCGAGCGGTCCGGCATCCGCCGTCGCGACGGGACAGGCGCAGATCGGGCTCGCGACCGACACGGCCGGGTCCATCCGTGTGCCCGCGTCGTATCAGGGCCTCTGGGGTCTGCGCACGACACACGGCCTCGTCCCGCGACAGGGCCTGCTTCCGCTCGCGCAGTCCTTCGACACGATCGGATGGCTCACCCGCGACGGCGACACGATGCAGAAGGTCGTCGACTGGACCCTCAGCTACGACGGGTCGGAGTCGACCGAGAGTGTCTTCGGCGAGTCGGGGCGGGACCTGCCGTGGAGCTTCACGGTGCCGAGCGAGATGCTCGCGTCGGTCGAGCCCGAGACGAGGGAGGCCTTCGAGGCGCTGCTCGACGCCCTCGGTGTCGGGGCCGAGGGACCCGCGGTGGCGGAGACATCACTCGGCGATCTCGACGAGTACCTCGCGGCGTTCCGTGCCGTTCAGGGCGCGGAGGCGTGGCGGAACAACGGCGCGTGGCTGCGCGAGCACCCGGGCGCCGTCGCCCCGGCCGTCGCCGAACGGTTCCGCGTGGCATCCGAGGTGACGACCGAGGTCGAATCCGATGCACGTGCGACGATCGAGGTTCTGCGCGCGCGGTTGCACGACGCGACGAGCGACACCGTGCTGATCATGCCGACGGTGCCGGGGCCCGCGCCGATGCGAACGCATCGCGGTGAACGTGTCGAGGCCGTGCGTGCCGCGACCCTCCGCATGACGACGCCCGCCGCGATCGGTGGCATGCCTTCTATCTCGATCCCGCTGCTGACCGTGCCCTCGAACCTCGGTCCCGCCCCGGTTGGTGTGTCCCTGATCTCGCGCCCCGGCACCGACATCGCGCTGGTCCGCCTCGCGCGCCGCGTCGCCCGGGCGGTGGCACCATGACCCCATCGCCGAGTGCACGGGTTGCGCGCGAGCGCACGACATCCGTCCGCTCGCAAGCCGTGCACTCGCGCCGATGTCATGCACTCGACGCCATGATGAAGAAACAGGATGCCTCGTGAACGACATGTCCGTGCCGATCGACCCGCCCGCCCGACTCCTCATGGGACCGGGGCCGATCTCGGCGTATCCGAGCGTGCTCACCGCGATGTCGGCGCAGCTGGTCGGGCAGTACGACCCGTTCATGACGAGCACGATGACCGAGACCCAAGCGCTGTACCGGCAGGTCTGGGCGACCGAGAACGACGCGACCTTCCTCGTCGATTCGACGTCCCGCGGAGGCATCGAGGCGGCGATGATCTCGCTCATCCGTCCGGGTGATCGGGTGCTCGTGCCGGTGTTCGGGCGCTTCGGGCACCTGCTCGCCGAGATCGCGGAGCGCGCGATGGCCGAGGTGCACACGATCGAGGTGCCGTGGGGTCAGGTCTTCACTCCCGCGGCCATCGAAGAGGCGGTCGTGCGCGTCAAGCCGCACCTTCTCGGGCTCGTGCAGGGCGACACGTCCACGACCATGCTGCAGCCGCTCGAAGACATCGGCGCGATCTGCGCCAAGCACGGCGTGCTGTTCTACTCCGACGCGACCGCGTCGCTCGGCGGCAATCCTTTCGAAGCGGATGCCTGGGGCCTGGACGCCGCGACCGCAGGGCTCCAGAAGTGCCTCGGCGGGCCGTCGGGCTCGGCGCCCATCACGCTGTCCGAGCGCGCGGTGGAGATCATTCGATCGCGCAAGAAGATCGAGGCGGGCATCCGCGAGCCCGGCGACGAGGATGCGCCCGATTTCGTGCGCTCGAACTACTTCGACCTCGGCATGATCCTCGACTACTGGGGTCCGCGGCGTCTCAACCACCACACCGAGGCGACGTCGATGCTCTACGGCGCCCGCGAGTGCGCCCGCGTTCTGCTCGGCGAGGGGCGCGACGCCGTCATCGAGCGCCACGTCCTCCACGGCGAGGCGATGCTCGCCGGCGTGCGCGGGCTCGGCCTCGTCGTCTTCGGCGACGTCGCGCACAAGATGACCAACGTGGTGGCCGTCGAGATCCCCGAGGGCGTCGCGGGGGATGCCGCGCGCCAGGCCATGCTCGACGACTTCGGCATCGAGATCGGCACCTCTTTCGGGCCCCTGCACGGGCGCGTGTGGCGCATCGGCACGATGGGTTACAACGCCCGGAAGGATGCGGTTCTGACGACCCTGGCTGCCCTCGAGCAGGTTCTGCGCCGGTTCGGCGCGAAGGTCCCCGTGGGTGGCGGCGTCGACGCGGCCCTTGATGTCTACGCGGGGGCGCGATGATCCGCACCCTCCTGCCTGACCTCACGCCCGACCGCGTCGCCGCTGCGGCTCGGCGCGTCATGGCGCGCTGCGACGAACTCGCCCGTGTGACCGCGACAGCCGGTGAGATCGAGCGCGTCTACCTCTCCACCGAGCACGCGCGCGTCAATCGCCTCGCGGCCGAATGGATGCGCGAGGTCGGCATGACGACGCGGCAGGACGCCGCGGGCAACCAGATCGGTCGACTCGCGGCAGCCGATCGCGACGCCCCAGCCCTGATGATCGGCTCACACCTCGACACCGTGCCCGACGCGGGCAGGTTCGACGGCATCGTGGGCGTGCTCATGGCGCTCGAGGTCGTCCGCCTCCTGCGCTTTCCCGCCCCGGTCGGGGAGGGGAGCTTGTCGCCGCTGCCGTTCGCGATCGAGGTCGTCGCGTTCTCGGACGAAGAGGGCACGCGCTTCGGCAAGGCACTGCTCGGCTCATCCGCCGTCGCCGGCACGTGGGACGACGACTGGTGGCAGCTGACGGATGCCGACGGCACCACGCTGCGCCAGGCGGCGCTGGAATTCGGTCTCGACCCGGGCCGCATCGGCGAGGCCGCGCGTAGCCCCGATGAGCTCGTGGGTTATCTCGAAGCACACATCGAGCAGGGCCCCGAGCTCGACCGGCGCGGCGAATCGCTCGCCGTCGTGTCGTCGATTGCGAGCGCCCGACGCTTCCAGCTCGTCGTCGAGGGCGAGGCCCGGCACGCGGGGGGCACCCCCTACGACATGAGGCACGACGCGCTGCTCGGCGCGAGTGAGGCCGCTCTCGCCGTGGAGCGCATCTGCTCGGGCGAGCACCACGTCATCGGCACGGTCGGGCAGCTCGAGGCGTTCCCGGGCGCGGTCAACATCGTGCCGGGCGAGGCTCACTTCAGCCTCGATCTGCGCGGCGAGTTCGACAGCGAACGCGATCGCGTGTGGGATGCCCTCTCGCGTGACCTCGACGTGATCATGGGCCGCCGCGGCCTGCGATGGCGGGCCCGCGAGGTGCACAATGCGCCCGCCGTCATGTGTGCGCCGCTGCTCCAGGACGTTATCCGCGCGGGAATCCGCGGCGCGCTGCCCGACCTTCCGGACGATCCCGCGACCCTGTTCAGCCCCGCCGGCCACGACGGCATGTCGATCGACGCGATCACCGATGTCGGGATGCTGTTCCTACGCAACCCGGACGGCATCAGCCACCACCCCGACGAGGCGGTCAGCGCCGCGGATGTGGCCCTCGGCATCCGCGCGCTGGCGGAGTCGGTTCTGCATCTGGCGGCCGAGCCCCGCTGACGGCCCCTCCTCCCTTTCCGTGTCCCAACTTTTCACCCCACCTACGAACTTGGGATGAAAAGTTGGGACATCCACTCACCGTTAGGAACCCCATGTCTCTCCTCGTCATCAACGCCCGCCTCATCACGGTCTCCGCCGGAACCGACGACCCCGGCTACATCGAGCGCGGCTGGATGCGCGTCGAAGACGGCCGCATCGCGGGGATCGGCGCCGGCGACCCGAGCGACACGACGGCCGACGAGGTGCTCGACGTCGACGGTGCGTTCGTCGCCCCCGGCTTCGTCTCGAGCCACAGCCACCTCTTCACGAGCGGCCTGCGTGGGCTCGGCGTCGCCGACACCCTCTACGGCTGGTGCGACTCGATGCTCGGCATGACCGCGCACGCAACGCCGGAGGACATCTACTGGTCGACCCTGCACGGCGCCCTCGACTTCCTCGGCAACGGCGTCACGACCGCCTACAACTTCACCGACCCTCAGCAGGCGTGGGAGTCGATGGTCGACGGCAAGCGCGTCGGCAACGCCCCCCTGCGCGGCACCGGGTACCACACGCGTCAGGCCGACGGATGCCTCGACGCCGGTCTTCGCTTCGTCGACTCGATCGGCATGGACGTCACCGCGGGGACGGATGACGAGATCTTCGCGCGCTTCGAGGCATCCGTCGCCCACACCCGCGCCATGGACCCGGACTTCGCGCTCGGCGCTTCGATCATGGGACAGGTGCAGTGGTCGCCGCGTCCCGAGGCCGCTGAGCTCGAGGTCGAGGCGATGCGGCGGTTCGGCGTGACGAACCAGGCCCACTTCCTCGAGTCGCCCGAGGCGGTCGAGCTGCAGCAGTCCAAGTTCGCGCTGTACCGGGATGCCGGGGCCCTCGGCCCGGACATGATGTTCGGTCACTTCATCCAGACCACGCCCGAGATCATCGAGCAGGCCGCGGCGGGCGGTGCCTCGATGTCGTGGCAGCCCGCGTCGAACGGGCGCCTCGCGTCCGGAACCGCGCTCGTGCCCGAGATGATCGCGATGGGCATGAAGGTCGGCATGGGGCTCGACGACCAGGCCTGCACCGACGTCTCGGACCCGTGGCAGAACATGCGGATGGGCATCGCGATGCAGCGGGCACGCACGAAGGACCCGCTGTCGATGATGCCCGAGCTCGTGCTGCGCCTGCACACGCTGGGCTCGGCGGAGATCATGGGCGTCGCCGACCGCGTCGGCAGCCTCGAGGTGGGCAAGTTCGCCGACTTCGTCGTGGTCGACCCGCGCCGCCCCGACGTGGGGCCGCTCTGGCACCCCGTCCGCAGCTACGTGCTGTCGATGAGCCTGCGGAACCTGCTCGGCGTCTACGTGGGCGGAAAGCCCGTCTCGCGCAGCGGCGAGTCGACGAACCCGCTCGCCGCCGAGGCATCCGAGCGTGTGCACCGCGATCTGCCGGCGATGGCGGAGCGCCTGGGGCGTCACCCGCACTGAGCGCGCCGGCGCCCGCCGCGCTGAAGGTGTAACGGCGACGAAACACGGCGCCAGTGTTCGTGAAATCTACATCCCATAGCGTCACCTGTATCGCGCAGGGTCGAGGCCTTCTGACCGTGCCGATATACCCGAGTGCCACCCCCGTCCAATCTGGAGACACAGCACATGACATTCCGCTTCAACACCTCACGCAGCCGTCGCCTCGCCGTCGCCGGTGCGAGCGTCGCCGTCGCAGCTCTCGCCCTCACCGCCTGCTCCAGTGGCAGCGGGTCCGACGCATCCGAGTCTCCCGCAGGCGAAGAGGGCTTCGGTGACCTGACCCTCCAGCTCAGCTGGATCCTCAACGAGGAGTTCGCGGGGGAGTACTTCGCCGACTCGATGGGTTACTACGAAGAGGCCGGATTCTCCTCCGTCAACCTCGTGCCCGGCCCCTCGACCGGTGTCGCCGAACTCGTCAGCGGCACGGCCGACGTCGCCCTGAGCGACTCCATCTCGGTCGGCGCTGCCGTCGCCAACGAGGGCGCCCCCCTCAAGATCATCGGCGCGACGTTCCAGTCCAACCCCTTCACGATCCTCTCCCTCGCCGACGGCGGCGACATCGCCACGGTCGACGACCTCAAGGGCAAGCGCATCGGCGTGCAGGACTCGAACACGACGCTCTTCAACGCACTCCTCGCGGCGAACGACATCGACCCGTCCGAGCTGACGATCGTCCCGGTTCAGTACGACCCGGCGCCCCTCGTCAACGGCGAGGTCGACGGATTCATGGCGTACATCACCAACGAGTCCGTCACGGTTGCCGCGCAGGGTCTCGACACCACGGATCTGCCCTTCGCCGACAACGGCCTGCCGTTCGTCGCCGAGACGTTCACCGTCACCGACGAGCAGATCGCGAACAACCGCGAAATGCTCAAGGCATTCCTGGTCGCCGAGATCCGCGGCTGGACCGACGCGCTCGCCGACCCCGAAGAGGGCTCGCGCCTCGCGGTTGAGGAATACGGAGCGGACCTCGACCTGAACCCCGAGAACTCGCTTGCGGGTGCGATCGCGCAGAACGAACTCATCGTCTCGGATGAGACCGAGGAGTTCGGTATCTTCTCGATCAGCGACGCCCTGCAGGCGTCGACCGTCAGCAGCCTCGCCGGAGCCGGCATCGAGGTCGAAGCGGGCGACCTCTTCGACCTGAGCCTGCTGGCCGAGGTCTACGAAGAGAACCCGGACCTCATCGCCTACATGGGCTGAGTTCTTCACCTCTACCGAGAGAAATCAACTGTGACCGAAACGGCCACCCAGACCGGTGCCCAGGCGACAAGCCTGGGCACCGGCCTGCAGATCACCGGACTGAACAAGGTCTTCAGCGTGGGTCGCAAGACCGTCGTCGCGCTGCAGGACGCCAACCTGCACACCGACCAGGGCACGTTCCTCGCCCTTCTCGGCCCGTCGGGATGCGGCAAGTCGACCATTCTGCGCATCCTCGCGGGGCTGGAGGATGCGACGAGCGGCACGACGCGCGTCGACGGCAAGAGCCCCAAGGAGTTGCGCAAGGGCAACGAGCTGGGCATCGCGTTCCAGGACTCCGCGCTGCTGCCCTGGCGGAGTGTCCAGTCGAACATCCAGCTGCCGTTCGAGGTTGCGGGCAAACCCGTCGACAAGGACTACGTCAGAGAGATGATCGCGCTCGTCGGGCTGACGGGGTTCGAGAAGGCGAAACCCGCGCAACTGTCCGGAGGTATGCGGCAGCGCGTCTCGATCGCGCGATCGCTGATCATGAAGCCCTCGGTACTGCTGTTCGATGAGCCCTTCGGTGCCCTCGACGACATGACGCGGCAGAAGCTCAACCTCGAGCTCCTGCGGATCTGGACCGAAAAGCCTGCGACGACGCTCCTGGTGACGCATGGCATCTCGGAGGCGATCTTCCTCTCCGACCAGGTCGCCGTGATGAGTCCGCGTCCCGGCCGCATCAAGGAGGTCATGACGATCGACCTGCCGCGGCCCCGAACGCCCGAGATGATGCGGACCCCGGAGTTCCACGCCTACGTCGATCAGGCGTCCGAGCTGCTTTTCGGCGTCGGAGGCGCCGCGGCGGATGACCACTGACCTTTCGGCGACCGAAGCCGCAAAGCCCCGCACGATCCAGTGGGAAGACATCAAGCTTCCGGCCTGGGTCAGCGGCCTGATCGGGATCGTCGGGATCATCGCCGTGTGGTGGATTTTGGCCGCGACGGTCTTCTCGAACGTCGGGCCGGGTGGGGTGCAGGCCATACCCACACCCCCGCAGGTCCTCATCGAGTTCTTCAACACGGGGTGGGAGTTCTACGTCCGGAACTTCGGAGTGACCCTCGCCGAGGCGGGCATCGGATACCTGTGGGGCAACGGTCTCGCATTGACCCTCTCGGCCCTCGTACTGATCGTCCCGCGGCTCGAGGGCGTCGTGATGCAGATCGCGATCATCACCTACTGCATCCCGATCGTCGCCCTCGGTCTGCTGCTCACGGTCATCGTGCCGATCCCGACCTCGGGTCAGCCCTCGACCACCGCAATCTTCCTGGCGGCTCTGAGCTGCTTCTTCACGACGGTCGTCGGCGCGCTCCTGGGCTTGAAGGCTGCAGACAAGGCGAGCCTCGACCTGATCACGGTCTACGGCGGGTCGCGCCTGACCCAGCTGCGCAAGGTTCGCCTGATCGCATCGTTGCCCTCCATCCTCAACGCCCTCCAGATCGCCGTCCCGGCTGCGTTCCTCGGTGCCGTGCTCGGTGAGTTCTTCGGCAAGATCACCGTCGGAGTGGGGCCCGCGATGATCGCGGCGCAGCAGGCGCTGAACTCCGCTCGCGTGTGGGATATCGCCCTCGTTTCCGGGGCCGTCGCTCTGCTGGGCTACGGCCTGCTGGGCCTCGTCGCCCGGGCCATCGCGCCCTGGTCGAAGGGAGTGTCGAAATGAGTGCGCTCATGACCGACGTGCCGCCCGGTGTGACGGCATCCGCCGCCGAACAGACCGCCAAGCTGAACGCCGAGATCCGGCGTGAGACGCGGAACGCCACGCTTCGCGCGCTCGGTCGCAGCGTCCTCACCTTCGTCCTGACGATCGTCGCGGTGCTGGTGATCTGGGTCGGGGCGCTGTGGGTCTTCCAGATCTCGCCCTACGTCGGCAAGGGGCCGATCGATGTCTGGAACTTCCTCTTCACGATGCCGAACTCCGAGGCCAACCGCGAGCAGCTGTTCGGCCAGCTCTGGGTGACGCTCGGACACTCGGTCGTCGGATTCATCGCCGGTCTCGTCGTCGCTCTGCTCGTGGCGATGATCTTCCAGTTGAGCAAGGGCATCGAGCACGCCCTCATGCCGATGGCGATGCTGCTCCGCTCGGTGCCGCTCGTGGCCATGGCGCCGGTCATCATCCTGATCTTCGGCCGCGACTTCGCGTCCGTCGCGGTGATCGGTGGAATCGTCGTGTTGTTCCCCGCGCTCGTCAACATCGTGTTCGGCCTGAAGTCGGCCTCTCCGCAGATGAACGACCTCGTCACGGTCTACGGCGGATCGTCGTGGACGCGTTTGCGCAAGGTCGCCCTGCCCAGCTCGCTTCCCGAGTTCTTCGCCGCCGTGCGCATCTCGGTGCCCGGCGCGATCACGGGTGCCCTGCTCGCCGAGTGGCTCGCTGTCGGCGGCGGCATCGGCGGGGCTGTGGGCGGCTACATCTCGGGCGCGCAGTTCTCGGCCGTCTGGACCGCTGTGGTCCTGGTAACCGGCGCCGCGCTCATCCTCTACAACGTCGTTCAGATCCTTGAGTCCGTGGCGCTCGCCCGCATGGGCATGGGCAACCGCGTCTGATCTCATCGAACCGCCCCGAGAACCTTCGCGTGCGCGGTTATCTCCACCGTTCGAAAGGACACCATGACCGACTCCCTCGCGCTCGCCGAGTTCGCCTATGGCCTGCCCAAGGCCGAACTGCATCTTCACCTCGAGGGCACCCTCGAGCCCGAGCTCAAGTTCGAACTCGCGGCCCGCAACGGCATCGAACTGGCCGAGAAGACCTTCGAAGAAGTGAAGGCGACCTACAACTTCACCGACCTGACGAGCTTTCTCGCCGTGTACTACCCCGCCATGCAGGTGCTGCAGACGGCCGATGACTTCCACGACCTCGCCTGGGCTTACCTCCTGCGTGCGAAGGAGCAGGGCGTCGTGCATGCCGAGATGTTCTTCGACCCGCAGGCCCACACCAGCCGCGGCGTGCCCTTCGAGAACGTCATCACGGGATACCACCGCGCCGCCGTCCGGGCGGGCGACGAGCTCGGCATCTCCGCGGAACTCATCCTCTGCTTCTTGCGCGACTTCTCTGCGGAGGATGCGGCAGCGACGCTCGAGTCGGCCCTGCCCTACAAGGACTGGATCATCGGCGTAGGGCTGGACTCGGACGAGCGAGACAACCCGCCGAGCAAGTTCTCGGAGGTCTTCGCGCGTGCCCGTGCCGAGGGCTTCCGTCTGACGATGCACTGCGACATCGACCAGGTCGGGTCGATCGACAACATCCGCGCGGTGCTCACCGACATCCGGGTCGAGCGCATCGACCACGGCACGAACATCGTCGAAGATCCCGAGCTCGTCGCCATCGCGAAGGAGCGTGGACTCGGGTTCACCTGTTGCCCCGTGTCGAACTCCTTCGTCACCGAGCAGATGAAGGCCGACGAGATCGTGAGCCTGCTGCGGGCGGGCCTGCGCGTCATGATCAACTCGGACGATCCCGCGTACTTCGGGGCGTACGTCGGCGACAACTACGTCGCCCTCGCGGAGCAGGCCGGGTTGTCCGAGACCGACCTTGTGCAATTCGCCATCAATTCGTTCGAGGCGTCCTGGCTGACGCCCGAGCAGAAGGCGGCCTTCGTCGAACGCGTGGGGGAGTACGCGGGCTCCCGCGGCGTCGCGTTGCCGGTTTAGCGAGGACCGCGGCCATGACGTCGAGCATCGCCTCGCGACCGGTAAGTGCGGATGACGCGGATGCGCGGCTCGGCGCCGCGATCCGTCGTGTCCGGCATGCACGGGGCATGACTCTCGTGCGGCTCGCCGAGACGACGGACCTCTCGCATCCGTTCTTGAGCCAGCTCGAGCGCGGGCTGGCCCAACCGAGCCTGTCGTCGCTGCGGCGAATCGCCTCGGCGCTCGAGACGAGCCCGATCGAACTGATCGCAGAAGCGGATGCGGCGGCATCCGCGCACCCCGCCGTCGAGGTGCACCGACAAGGCGCGGCGGACGAATCGGTTCCGGAGGGGTTTGCCGCCGGGTCGGCTCGGATGCTGGCGCGCGGCGGTCGGCCGCTGCATCCGATGGAAGTGTCCGGTGGGGCCACTCAGCCCGGCGAGATCTTCGTGCACGCTGAAGACGAGTTCCTCTACGTGGTGGAGGGGGCGATCCACATCGAGGTCGAGGGCGAACGTTCGACCCTCGGCGCCGGGGACTCGGCCTACTATGCGGGCGGCGTTCACCACCGTTGGTGGTCGGCGGACGGGCGCACGTACCGTCTGGTCGTGGTCAAGCAGGGCCTGCGCGGCACCGGCGCCGGTCGCTGGTAATCCGCTCCGGCCCCGCCCGTCCCCGCCACGCGCCGTGAAACACCCCGCGTGCGACGAGACACCTCATGACAAGGGGTGTCTCGTCGCGCGCGGGGTGCTTCGCCCGAAGAACGTGCGTGTCAGAGCGCGGCGGCGCCCGCTTCGGCGACCGTCTGGTCCTGCTCGCCCGATCCGCCGCTGACCCCGAGGCCGCCGACGACGACGCCGTCGCGCAGCAGGGGCACGCCGCCCGCGAAGATCGCGACCTTGCCGCCATTGGTGGTGTGGATGCCGAAGAACTGCTGCGTCGGCTGCGAGTTGTCGCCGAGGTCCTTCGTCTGGATGTCGAAGGCGCGCGACGTCCACGCCTTGCTGATCGAGATGTCGATGCTCCCGATCCATGCGCCGTCCTGGCGCACGTGGGCGATCAGGTTGCCGCCGCCGTCGACGACGGCGATGTTCATCGGCTGACCGATTTCGTCGGCGCGGGCTTCGGCAGCGGCGATCAGCGTGCGAGCGTCCGCGAGGGTGAGTGCTGACATGGGGTTCTCCTTCGATCGTGAGGCTGTGCCTCGTGGGTGCGTGTTGTACGAGCGTGGATGTGGTGACGGATGCCCGCGGCCGGTTATGCCGCGATGTAGCCGTTCGGGTTGAGCACGTACTTCGTGGCGGCGCCCGCATCGAACTCGGCGTACCCGCGCGGTGCGTCCTGGAGCGAGATCGCGGTGGCGTTGACGGCCTTTGCGATCTGCACCTTGTCGTGCAGGATCGCCATCATGAGCTGCCGGTTGTAGCGCATGACGGGGCACTGGCCGGTGGTGAACGAGAGCGACTTCGCCCAGCCGGTTCCGAAGCTCAGTGACAGCGAACCCTTCTGCGCCGCCTCGTCGGCCGCGCCCGGGTCGCCCGTGACGTAGAGGCCGGGGATGCCGATGGCCCCGCCCGCCGCGGTCACGTCCATGAGGGAGTTGAGAACCGTGGCGGGGGCCTCGGCGGCTTCCGCACCGTGGCCCTGGCCGCGTGCCTCGAACCCGACGGCGTCGACCGCGGCATCGACCTCCGGCACCCCGAGGAGTTGGGCGAGTTGGTCGGGCACATCCCCGTCGCCGACATTGATGGTCTCGCAACCGAAGCTGCGCGCCTGGGCGAGACGCTCTTCGTTCAGGTCGCCGACGATCACGACGGCCGCGCCCAGAAGCTGCGCACCCGCAGCCGCCGCGAGTCCCACCGGCCCGGCCCCGGCGATGTACACGGTCGATCCCACGCCCACTCCGGCGGTGACCGCGCCGTGGAACCCGGTGGGGAAGATGTCGGAGAGCATCGTCAGGTCGAGGATCTTCTCCAGCGCCTGCTCACGATCGGGGAAGACCAGGGCGTTCCAGTCGGCGTAGGGCACGAGCACGTACTCGGCCTGGCCGCCGACCCAACCGCCCATGTCGACGTACCCGTAGGCGCTCCCGGGTCGGTCGGGGTTGACGTTCAAACAGATGCCCGTCTTGCCCTCCTTGCAGTTGCGGCAGCGGCCGCACGAGATGTTGAACGGTACCGAGACGATGTCGCCGACCTTGACGAACTCGACGTCGGGACCGACCTCGACGACCTCGCCCGTGATCTCGTGGCCGAGCACGAGCCCCGCGGGCGCCGTCGTGCGGCCGCGCACCATGTGCTGATCGGACCCGCAGATGTTGGTGGCGACGGTCTTCAGGATCACGGCATGCGGAAGCTTCCGCCCGACGTTCGCCGGGTTGACGCCCGGCCCATCCTTCAGCTCGAAGGTGGGGTAATCGGTATCGATGACCTCGACCTTGCCCGGCCCCTTGTAGGCGACGGCACGATTGTTCGTCATAGTGGCTCCTCTCCGAACCTCGAACCGCGCGTACGTCGGATCGACGTCGGCGGCTCATCCAGCCTGCGCCACCCGTTTCGGTAGCGCCATCGGCGGTCGGGGTAGTCCTCACTACCCAATCGGGTAGCGCGGGAGGGTCCCGCTGCGGTTAGCATCGTTCGATGCCGACCTCGATCGCCGCGATAGCCGACATCGTGGCGGCCCCGCTGCCGGAGATCGCACGTGCACTCTCGGAGTATCTGGCGCCACGGATCCCGCATTCGGCGCTCATCATTCTGGCCGAGGATGACGTGAGTCACCCGCTCAAGCACCACGGGGACTCGGCGCTCGCGTCACGCGTCGCGCTGTCGGAGATGGTGGAGGCCAGGGCTCTGCTCGAGGGCCCCGGTGTCCTGCGTGCCTCGGTGGACGTCGGCGGCGCGGCGCGGGACACGGTGCTGGCCCGCGCCGAGACCGGGCCGCTGCTGGTTCTCGTCGATCCCATGCCGGCGGCATCCGGCACCGATCCCGACGCCGACGTGTTCACCGCGGCCGAGCTCCTGCAGCTATGGCGCATCGTCGCGATGCGGATCCGGCAACCCGCGCGGGATGCATCCCCGAGCTATCTGCTCGAGTCGCGTGCCGCGGCCGGCGTTCGCGCAGAGGTCGTGGCCGAACTCAGCGACACGCACTCCCGCACGCTCGAGGCGCTGCTCGCCGTGCTGCGGTCGCCCTCCACCGATGATCACGCCGCGCGCCAGGCCGCGGTCGGTGTTGCCGCGCACGCGATGGTGCAGCTGCGCACCTCGACCGATCTCGTCCGCACCTTCACGGAAGAGCCCGTGACCTCGGCGTTCGAGCGTCTGCGCGATGATCTCGTGCCTCTCGTGCGCTACCGCGATGTGGACGTGCAGTTCGTCGAACCACCCGTAGACGGGCGCGCCCTGCCCAGCGAGATCGCCCACGGTGCCCGGGCGATCGTGCGCCGAGCGATCCTGGCCTCCGTCGAACAACCGGGGACGAGCCGAGTGCGGGTCAAGTGGGATTGCGACGGCCGCAATCTGTTGATCAGTGTGCGCGACGACGGCCCCGGTGACGAATCGTTCGGTCACGGCGCCCTCGACGAACTCCGGCAGCGTGTGTCCGCGGTCAACGGCGAGATGACCCTCGCGGCGACCGAGGGGTGGGGCTCGGAACTCTCCGTGGTCATGCCCCTGGACCCTCCTCACTCACACGGCGACGACCCGCTCATCGCGCGGCTCGGACCGCGCGAGTTGCAGATCCTCGAGCTCATGACGCAAGGGTTGCGCAATCGCGGGATCGCGGCGCGCCTGGGGATCAGCGAGAACACCGTCAAGTTCCACGTGTCGAAGATCTTCCGCAAGCTCGGGGTCACCTCGCGTTCGGAGGCGACGGCGCTGATCGCTGCCGGACGCGCCCACCGCTGACGGGTCAGTCGGCCTGAGCGATGCGCCACACGCGGTCGCGCGAGAACGGCTGCTCGTACGGCCTGCGTCCGAGCGCCCGGGCGATCGCGTTTCCGATCGCGGGGGCGACGGGGTTGTACGGCGATTCGCTCATCGACTTCGCCCCGAACGGACCGAGGTCGTCGCTCGTGTCGGCGAAGTAGATTTCGGTGTCGGGGATGTCGGCGAACTGCGGCACCCGGTAGGTGCGGAACATCGGGTTGACCACGGCGCCGCGGTCGTCGATAGAGACCTCTTCGTAGAGCGCGCTGCCGACGCCCTGCGCCACTCCGCCTTCTATCTGTCCGCGGCACTGGGCCGGATTCATGACGAAGCCCGCATCTGCCGCGTGCACCGACTGCAGGATGCGGACGGTCCCGGTGGATGGCTCGACCGCGACCCGCACCGCGTGGACGTTGAACGCGAGTGACCGTTCATCGCCGTGTTCGGCGCCGTGAGCGGTGAGGCCCTCGGTCAGTAACTCGGGGCTCCGGGACTCCGGCGCCGCCGCTGCCACGATCTCGTCGAACGACACGACCCCTGACGGGGTGCGAACCCCCTCGGCCGTGAGCGAGCAGGCGCCGGGTTCGGTGCCGCGCAGGGTGGCGGCGATCCCGAGCATCCGCTCGCGCAGCGCGACGCACGCGGCGTACACGGCCTTACCCGCGACCGTCGTGCCCGCCGACGCGAACGCACCCGTGTCATGCGCGACCCCGTCGGTGTCGGCATGCTTCAGCGTCACGCGCCCGCCGTCGACCCCGAGGACGGATGCCGCGATCTGGCGCTGCACGGTGGTGGTGCCGTTGCCGAACTCGGCCGTACCGGTGCGAAGGGCATACGTACCGTCGGGTCGGAGCGTCGCGGTGGCGTGCGCGATATGGCCGCGCGGCGCCATCGTCGCGATCAGCGTCGAGGCCATGCCCTCGCCGATGAGCCAGCCATCCGGTGCCGTCACACCGTTGCCGCGGCGCATGGCCCCCTGAGCGAGGTCAAGGCACTGGTCCAGGCCGTAGCTGCCCCAGCGCACCTCGGGTTCGTGTTCGGCGTGCCACGCGAGCAGGGGGTCGCCGTCGCGGACGGCGTTGATGCGGCGCACCTCGAATGGATCGAGGTCGAGGCGTTGGGCGAGCATGTCCAACGCGGACTCGACGCCCAGCTGCACCTGACCGAGACCGTACCCGCGGAAGGCTCCTGATGGGACGTTGTTGGTGTACACGGCCTCGGCATCGACGCGCTTCGCCGGCGCGTTGTAGAGGCTGATCGACTCGGAGCAGCCGTGGAACATCACACCGATCGCGTGATTGCCGTAGGCGCCGGTATCGCTCAGCACGTCGAGCTTGATCGCGGTAAGCGTGCCGTCCTCGTTCGCGCCGAGCTCGACCGAGACGCGCATGGGGTGCCGCAGCGACGCCCGTTGGAACTGATCGGTGCGCGAGAACTCGTACGCGACGGGGCGGCCGGTGCGCAGCACGGCGAGGGCCACGAGGTCTTCGGTGAAGATCTCCTGCTTGCCGCCGAATCCTCCGCCGACGCGGGGCGCGTAGACGCGCAGGCGTTCGCGTGGCAGGTCGAAGATGTGGGCCAGTTCGTCCCGGGTGAGGAATGGCACCTGGGTGCTGGAGCGGATGACCAGACGGTCTTCTTCGTCCATCCAGCCCACGGATCCGTGCGTTTCGAGTTGCGCGTGGCTCACGCGCGACGTCTGCCAGGTCCCGCCGACGCGCACCGGGCTCGCGGCCAGGGCGGCATCGATATCACCCCCGTAACCGTCGTGGAGCGCGGTGACGACATTGCGGGACGCGTCGGCGACACGGTCCTCCGGCGTTCGATCGGCATGCAGCAGCGGAGCACCCGGCATGCGCGCGGAATCGGGGTCGAAGACGGCGGGCAACACCTCGTACTCGATCTCTACCAGCCGACACGCTCGCTCCGCGGCCTCTGAGCTCTCGGCTACGACGGCCGCGACCCGTTGCCCGATATGGCGGACGACGTCGTCGAGCACGCGAGTGTCGTCGGGGTCGTCGGTGCGATGCTCGTGCCGGCCTGACGAGTACCGCGTGGCGGGAGCATCCTCATGCGTGAAGACCGCGACGACCCCGGCAACCGCGCGTGCAGCCGAAGCATCGATGGAAAGGATGCGTGCGTGCGCATGCGGCGAGGTCACGACCCGCAACACGAGGGCTCCCGTGACGGGCTCATCGAAGGTATACGGCTCGCGCCCCTGCACCACGCGCCGGGCGGGCTCGGGCGAGACCGACGTGCCGACCCCCGACCCCGACGGTGTCGTCGTGGCAGCGGTGGCACAGGAACCCTCGCATGTATCACCGCAGACGGATGGCGGGGCGGCGGCATCCGTCTCTGTCACGTCGTGTTCGGCGACGGCCGCTCTCCGCCCCGTCTGGCGCACGGCTCCGGTGATCGCCTCGCGGAGCGGGCGGTAGCCGGTGCACCGGCAGAGGCTGCCCTTCATGCGGCGATCGAGGTCGGGCAGGTCGGCCTCGGTCAGGGTGGAGGCCGTGACGCTCATTCCCGGGGTGCAGAAGCCGCACTGAAAGCCGAAGTTCTCGATGATCGCCTCTTGCACGGGATGGAGGCCATCGCCGGGGGCCAGGCCCGCGGCCGTCGTCACGGTGCTGCCATCGACCCGCATCGCGGGGATGATGCACGAGTGCACCGGCTGGCTGTCGAGGATGACGGCGCACGCGCCGCAATCGCCGGCGTCGCACCCCTTCTTGACCTCGGTGTGGCCGTGCTCGCGCAGCAGTGTGCGCAGGCACTGACCCGGGCGTGGCTCGACCTCGATCGGTGCGCCATTCACCTCGATCTTCACGCGGCCTCCCCGGGGTCGACGGCGTCGGCGAGTTCGAGCCGGATCCGCTCCGCGAGCTCGATACTGACCCCGCGACGCCAGTCGGCGGACCCGAGGGGATCCGTGTAGAAGTCCGGTGCCCCCGCGACATCGGTCGCGAGCTGCTCCGCCGCGGGGGGCGCTGGATAGCGGAGGACGGTCGGTGTGAGGGTCGCGGCGGTGACGGTGAAGACGGCGGACCCATCGCGGTCGATGCGCCCGGTGACGACCGCACCCGATCGGCCGAGCTCGGCGAGGGCGATCTTGCGCATGAGGGCCCGCGACCGCAGTGCATGCGCCGGGATCTCGACGGCGCGCACCACCTCGCCGGGGGAGAGATCATTCGTGCCGTTGCCCGTCATCAGCTCGGCGACCGCGGTGCGGCGCTCGCCGCCATCAGGCGTCCAGATCACGGCCTCGCCATCGAGCGCCGACGCGAGCGACACGATCGCGCCCGCCGAGAACGAGCGGCAGACGTTCCCCCCGACCGTCGCGGTGTTCCAGATCTTGAACGAGGCGAGCAGGGCGTTCGCGGCGACGGGGAACAGCGCGATGGCCGACCAGTCGGCAGGGGCCACGGCATCCGTCGTCCGACCCTCGGCGAATGCGACCAGCGTGGCGATCGTGCACGTCGCGCCGATGGTCAGACCCGCGTCCGTGACCTCGAGATCACGCCAGCCCATCGTCGTGAGGTCGACCAGGCCGGTCGCGTGCGTCTGGGGCTCGCCGAAGAGCCACGTCCCCCCACCGAGGATGATCTCGCCGGGGGCGAGCGCGAGGTCGTCGCGGCTGGTGGCGCGGCGGAAGCTCGTGATGGTGTTCAGGTCCACCGGCACTCCTTCCGCGTATGCGTCGCCGCATCCGTCCATCCAATCAGCGCCGGATTTCGTGAGTGTTTCACGTGTAACCGGGAGTCGGGGCCGTTGCCATGCACCCGACGCGCCAGGTCGCTCGGCGCACCCCAGAATGCACCGCGCGACCGCCTACAGTTCGAGTTCGACCGCCGTTTCGAGCGCCGCCTCGATGCTGCGCATCCAGCCGTCCTTGAGCGCGGAGTTCTTCTCGTCGTAGAGCGATGCGCCATCGACCAGGTTGCTGGACGCGGCACACACCATGCCGGCTCGCAGGCCGCGCAGCCGGGCGACGATGTACAGGGCGGACGCCTCCATCTCGACATTCAGGATGCCCATGCGGTTCAGCTCAGCGATCCACTCCGGTGTTTCCGCGTAGAACGCGTCGTCGCTCACGCTGATGCCGCGGAAGGAATGTGTTCCCGACGCCGCGGCGATCCGCTCGGAGTGGCGGGCGAGCGCCAGGGTGAGCTCGAGGTCCGGGACCGCGGGGAAACCCTTCGGCAGATAGGCATCGGTCGTTCCGTCGTTGCGGAAGCTGCCCTCGCTGACGAGCAGGTCCCCGGGCGCTATGCCCGGCTGCAGCCCGGCCGAGCTGCCGACGCGGATGAACGAGGTCACACCGACGCGCGCCAGCTCTTCGACAGCGATCGCGGTGGACGGGCACCCCATACCGGTCGACGTCGCGGTGATGTGACGTCCCTTGTACCAGCCCGTCATCGTGCGGTGCTCGCGGTTGTGTGCGACCTCTCGCACCTCCGTCAAGAACTCCGCGACGAACGGGACCCGGAACGGATCGCCGGGCAGCAGAGCTACGGACGAGACCTCGCCGGGCGCGATACCGATGTGGTACTGGCGCGCGTTCAGGCCCGCCTGGGACTTGTCGACGGGCAGGGATGCGGGCGCGGATGCGGATGTGGACATGGGGGCCTCCGGGTGCTGTGACGAGTGAAGTCAGCAGTCCCCGCCCTGAGCCACCGGCTCGGTCGCCGACGATCGCCGGGAGGTCATGGTTGTTAGGACACGCAGTGCCGAGAGCGTAGCACCGGCCTCATGGTGGGTGGATTATCGCTCCCCCGGGACGAGCTGTCGCCGAAACATCCGATGTGCGGCGAGACACCCCGCGGCGAGAGGTGTTTCGTCGCACGAGGGGTGTTTCGGCGGCAACCGCATCGGGCGCGCGGCTACAGGGGCGAGCAGGTCGGCGCGGCGATGGGCGGGGTGGCGGGGCTTCCGGGGCCGCGGGCGTGGATCGGGCCGCGGGCATCCCGCAGCGGGCCACCCGATGTCCCGTACCGCGACGCGATGATCTCGGCGAGGGCGGCGACGGCCGCCTCCTCGGGCGACGAACCGCCGAGGTCCAGGCCGAGCGGAGAGTGGAGACGGGCCAGATCGGCTTCCGTCACCCCTCGCTCGCGCAGAGCGATCGCACGCTGCTCCACCGTGCTCCGCGCGCCCATCGCGCCGACGAAACCGATGTTCATGCCGAGTGCGGCATGAAGCGCGGGAATGTCGATGCGTTCGTCGTGGGAGAGCACGCAGACGGCCGTCCGAGCATCGACCGAACCCGCTTCCTCGGCTAGCGACGTGAGGTATTCACCCGGATCGGCGACCACGATGTCGGATGCGTCGGGGAAACGTTCCGAGGTCGCCAGCAAGGGCCAGGGGTCGCACACGGTGACGGCATAAGCCGCCGCGCTGGCCACCCGGCACAGCGCTGCGGCATGTTCCCCCGCACCCACGATGATCAGGCGAGCGCGGGGAGCCCGAGACACCGCGAGCCATGTGCGGTCGGCGATCGGGACCGTCTCGGCCAACAGCCCTGCCGCATCCAACTCGGGGAGTGCCTCGGCAGCTATCCGCGAGAGGGCGGATGCGTCGGCCACGGTGCCCTCGTGAGGCGTGCCGATGCCGAGGGCGAGGGTCACGCGCTCATCGCGGACCGCCGTCTCCAGTGCGCGCCGTGCCACCTCGTCGTCGGGTCGCAGGACGTACGCGAGCACATCCACCTCGCCCCCGCACGCGAGGCCCGCGGCGTGCGCGCGCTCGTCGCTGAACCCGAAACGCGCCCCGCGGGCGACCCCATCGGCCAGCACGGCATGGGCGAGGACGATCGCGTCGCCTTCGACGCAGCCGCCGGAGATCGAGCCGATGACCGAGCCGTCCGCCGTGATGGCCATCGAGGCGCCGAGCCCCCGCGGAGCGCTGCGCGCGACGCGTGTCACCGTGACGACAGCGACCGACTCACCAACGCTGAGGTGCGGCAGGAGATCTGCGGCGAGTTCGAGCATCATGCAACGCTAGCCGCGCGATGTTTCCTGCGCGATACGCTGGCGGCACCATGCGCCCGCCGGACTTCGAGACGACCGATCAGGCGTCCGGTTGCGTGCTCGGCCTCGTGCTCGCTGCCGGTGCGGGCACACGGTTCGGCGGCCCGAAGGCCCTCGCCCGAGGCGGCGACGGTGTGCCGTGGGTCGTTCGGGCCGTGCGCACGCTGCGCGAGGGGGGATGCGGTCAGGTGATCGTGGCGCTGGGCGCCTCGGCGACGCAAGCACGCGACCTCGTCCCGCCGGGTGCCGAGATCGTCGTCGTGCCCGACTGGCGGCTCGGCCTGTCGGCCACGATCTCGAAAGGACTCGCTGCGGCGGGCGAGCGATCCGCGTCAGCCCTCGTCATCATGCCGGTGGACGCGCCGGGGGCGCCACCCACCGTCGTCCACCGGGTCATCGACGCGGTCGCCGGGGCACCGAGGCGTGCACTCGTACAGGCGACGTACGGCGGCGACCCCGGCCATCCGGTACTGATCGGCGCCGAACACTTCGCCCCGCTCGAGCGGGCTCTGTCGGGGGATCGAGGCGCGCGTGCTTATCTCGCGACCCACGACGCGGTCACCGTTCCCTGCGAAGATCTCTGGTCGGGCGACGACATCGACACCCGGCCCTTCGTCGACCGCTGAGCCACGGGGTGGGTGGGGGGCGATCAGCCGCCGATCACGATGTTGAGCGGCGGCTCGCCCTGCAGCATCCGCTCGATCTGCCGACGGATCAGGCGGGCCGCGCGCGGTCGCATCGCCGCTGTCAAGCCGCCGACGTGCGGCGCGATCAGTACCCCGCGAGTCGTCCAGAGGGGATGTCCCGCGGGCAGCGGCTCCGGATCGGTGACATCGAGCGCGGCGCGGATGCGGCCACGACCGGCATGATCGACCAGCGCGGCGGTGTCGATCAAGGAGCCGCGGCCCACGTTGATCACCAGCGCACCATCCGGCAACGCAGACAGCACAGCGTCGTCGACGATGTGCCGCGTCACCTCCCCACCGGGCAGGGTCAGGATGACGATGTCGGCATGGGGGAGCAGCTCCGGCAGTTCGTCGACACCGTGCACGTGCACGCCGTCCTCGTCGCGGGCCTGCGTCGCCACCGGCACGAGATCGACCTCGAAGGGCGCGAGGCGTGCGGCGGTCGCTTTTCCGACACCGCCGTAGCCGAGAAGCAACACGCGCTGGTCGGCGAGACCGGTGCTCTTCTCCTGCATCCAGGTCTGGGTGGCCTGCGCGTGTACGAGCTCGGGGATGCGCCGCTGCGCTGCGAGAGCAAGTGCAAGCGCCAACTCGGAGGTCGCCGTTTCATGCACCGACGCGGCATTGGCGAACCGTCGCCCGGGCGGTAGGTGATTCGCGACCTCGTCATAGCCGATGGATTGTCCCTGCAGCACGCCGGTCTCGACGCCTTCGAGCCAGCTGAAGCCGCTCCCGCCCGACATGTACGGGACGACCACCAGGTCGAGGCGTTTTCGTGGCGCGGGTCCGTCCATCGGCCACACCAGAACTTCCACCCCGTCCGGCACGGGGCCGAGGTCCTCGAGAACCTGGGGGGAGGGGACGGTGACGGTGAGCGTGCGGGGCGCGCGGTTCATCCTTCGACGCTAGCGCGCTCGGTCGGGTCAGGCGTTCTGCAGCACCGCGGCGATGGCACTCGCGAAGAAGATGCGACCGTCTTCGCCCGAGCGCATCGCGACCGACGTGTCCGGCCCGAAGCCCGGCTCGACGGCGTGCTCGGGGTGCGGCATCAGACCGAGGACGTTGCCGCGGGCGTTCGTCACGCCGGCGATGTCGCGCAGTGAGCCGTTCGGGTTCACCCCGACGTAGCGGAATGCGACCTGCCCTTCGCCTTCGATGCGATCGAGCGTGTCGTCGTCGGCGATGTAACCGCCGTCGCCGTTCTTCAGCGGGATCACGATCTCTTGTCCGGCTTCGAAGCCGCTTGTCCAGGCGGTGTCCGCGTTCTCGACGACGAGGCGCTGGTCGCGGCGGATGAACTGCTGGTGGGCGTTGCGGATGAGGCCGCCTGGCAGCAGGTGCGCCTCGACGAGCATCTGGAATCCGTTGCAGATGCCGAGGACGGGCATCCCCTTCTCCGCCGCGTCGCGGATGTCGGACATGATCGGCGCGCGCGCCGCGATTGCACCGGCACGCAGGTAATCGCCGTAGCTGAACCCACCCGGCAGAACGATCGCGTCGACGCCGTGGAGGTCGTGATCGCCGTGCCAGAGCGCGACCGGCTCGCCGCCCGCGAGGCGCACCGCGCGGCGGGCGTCGGCGTCGTCGAGCGATCCCGGGAACGTCACGACCCCGATGCGGGAGCGGCTCACTCGACCACCGTCTTTTCCAGGACCGAGATCTCGACGACGTCCTCGATGACCGAGTTCGAGAGGATCTCGTCCGCGATGCGGCGCGCGGTCGCGAGAACATCATCGGTGATCTCGCCGTCGACGGTGAGTTCGAACCGCTTCCCCATACGGACGGCGCTGAAATCCTCGACCCCGAGACGCGAGAGCGCGCCCGTGACGGCTTTTCCCTGCGGATCGAGCAGCTCTGCCTTGGGCATGACGTCGACGACGATGGTGGGCATGTGAGAGCTCCGGCTGTCGGGGGCGGGTTGCCCTCCCAGTCTAGGGCCGGGTCACGACACCGTTCGTGCCCGGGATGTCCGCGGCGGGTACGCCCGACGCAGGACACCTTCCCGTGTCGTGACCAAACCGTGACTATTCATTTGGGACCGCTCTCTTGATCTCGTGGGAACGCTCTCATAATGTGTCCTCCACCGATGGGAACGCTCCCATGGACCAGATGATTGCGGGAACGACCCCGACGTCACGCGCAGTACTCAACGACCATCACGAAGGAGTGACAGTGAACTCACGCGCCATGCGCCGGAGTGCCGCAATCGTCGCAGCATTCTCCGCTTCCGCCATCGTTCTCGCCGGCTGCGCCGGTGGAGGAAGCGACTCCCCGTCCGGCGACGCCGACGGAAAGACCACGCTCACCATCGCCACGTTCAACAATTTCGGGTACACCGACGCGCTCCTGCAGGAGTACATGGACGAGAACCCCGACATCGAGATCGTGCACAACAAGGCCGCCGAGTCCGGCGACGCCCGTGCCAACTACTTCCAGAAGCTCGGCAAGGAAGGCCTCGCCGACATCGAAGCGGTCGAGATCGACTGGTTCGCCGAGGCCATGCAGTACTCCGACCTGCTCGCCGAGGTGCCCGACAGTGCCAAGGGCCGCTGGCTGGACTGGAAGGAAGCGGGAGCCACTGACGGCGACGGACGCCTCGTCGGCTTCGGCACCGACATCGGCCCGCAGTCCATCTGCTATCGCTCGGACCTCTTCGCTGCCGCCGGTCTCCCGACCGATCGTGCCGAGGTCGCGGCGCTCTTCGAGGGCGACTGGAACCACTTCCTCGACATCGCCGATCAGTACAAGGCCGCCACGGGCAAGCCGATGATCGACTCGGCGAACTCGGTGCTGCAGGGCATCGTCAACCAGATGGAGTACACGTACGACGAGCCCGATGGCACCATCATCGCGACGGAGAACCCCGACATCGCCGACGCCTACAGCCTGGTCGTCGAGCGCGCGATCCCCAACGCGGCCTACGCGGGTCAGTGGAGCGATGACTGGAACGCCTCGATGACCAACGGTGAGTTCGCCGCGATGCTCTGCCCGGGCTGGATGCTCGGCATCATCTCCGGCAACGCGCCCGATGTCACCGGCTGGGACGTCGCCGACGTCTTCCCCGGCGGCGGTGGAAACTGGGGCGGCTCGTACCTGACGGTGCCCGCCAACGGTGCGAATGTCGACGCGGCGCTTGCCCTGGCCGACTGGCTGACCGCGCCCGAGCAGCAGCTCAAGGCGTTCATCGAGGCGGGCACGTTCCCGAGCCAGGTCGACGCCTACACGAACCCGGAGCTGACGGAGTTCGTCAACCCGTACTTCAACGACGCTCCCACCGGTGAGATCGGCGCCAACCGCGCCGAAGCCGTCACGGTTGCCCCCTACAAGAGCGCGAACTACTTCAAGTACCACGACGCTCTGCAGAACGCGGTGACTCGTGTCTTCGACGGTGTCGAAGACCAGACCACCTCGTGGAACACCTGGGTCACCGAGGTCGACGCCTTCTAATGACCGGAAGGGGGCGGGGCGCGCTTTCTCGATAGCTCGCCCCGCCCCCTGACCGCTCTCGACCTCACCGATACGGAGCCCCCCGTGACCGCGACCGAAGCTCGCCCCCGCATCTCATCCGAAGACCCGTCCCCGCCGTCCGCCGGTCGCCCGCGACCAGCCCTGTCGTTCAGGAACAGGCTGAGCCGGTGGGACCTGAAGGTCTCGCCGTACCTCTACATCTCGCCGTTCTTCATCATGTTCGCGATCGTGGGACTGTTCCCCATCGCCTTCACGGCGGTCATCTCTCTGCAGGAGTGGGACCTCGTCCGCAACTCCGGAACGTTCGTGGGTCTCGAGCAGTACATCTGGATCCTGAACGATCCGAAGTTCTGGGTCGCCCTGCGCAACACGTTCAGCATCTTCATCTTGTCGTCCGTACCGCAGTTGCTCCTGGCGTTGTTCATCGCCGCGATGCTGGACCGCAACATCCGCGCCAAGACGTTCTGGCGGATGAGCGTTCTGCTGCCGTTCGTGATGGCGCCGGTCGCGGTCGCGCTCATCTTCAGCAACATGTTCGGCGACAACTACGGTCTCGTGAACAACATCCTGACCAGCATCGGTCTCGACGCGATTCCCTGGCACAAGGATCCGTTCTGGAGCCACATCGCCATCGCGACCATGGTCAACTTCCGCTGGACGGGATACAACGCGCTGATCGTGCTCGCGGCGATGCAGGCCGTGCCGCGGGAGTACTACGAGGCTGCAACGGTGGACGGCGCCAACGCCTTCCGCCAGTTCATCAGCATCACGCTCCCCTCACTCCGGCCGACCCTCATCTTCGTGATCATCACGTCGACGATCGGTGGCCTGCAGATCTTCGACGAGCCGCGCATGTTCGACAACACGGGTCAGGGCGGTGCCGCCCAGCAGTGGTTGACGATCACGCTGTACCTCTACAACATCGGCTGGGGCGAGTTCAACTTCGGCAGGGCCGCCGCGCTCGCCTGGATCCTGTTCGCGATCATCCTTCTCATCGGCTTGATCAACCTGTTCATCACCCGTCGCCTCGTGCGCGACGAGGGCGGTCGCGGCGTCGTCGCGCGTCGCCGACGCCGGAAAGGAGCGCAGCGATGACTTCTGTGGGCACACCACCCCTCGCCATCGTGGAAGAGGGAATCCCGAACGCCCGGGCACGTCGTCGAAACGAGCGCGTCCAGAAGATCCGCGGCGTGCGCGCCGGGGTCTGGGTGTACATCGGCCTCGGCGTGGTCCTGGTGTCGGCCGTCTTCCCCTTCTACTGGTCGTTCTTGATCGGCTCGGGGGACTCCTCGACCATCAACGATCCCAATATGTCGTGGATCCCGGGCGGCAACTTCATCTCGAACGCCCTGGCGGTCGTCGGCGACCCGGCGGTCAACTTCTGGCTGGCGCTCTGGAACTCCATCTTCAGCTCGACCGTGATCGCGGCCTCCGTCGTCGTGTTCTCGACTTTGGCGGGCTGGGCCTTCGCCAAGCTGCGGTTCCGCGGGGGCAAGTGGCTGCTGGCGTTCGTCGTCGCCACCATGGCCGTACCGATGCAGCTCGGGGTCGTGCCGCTCTACATCCTCTTTGCTGACCTCGGTTGGACCGGCAACATCGGCGCGGTCATCATCCCCGCGTTGACGAGCGCCTTCGGCGTTTTCTGGATGACGCAGTACCTGAACCAGGCGGTGCCGGACGAACTGATCGAAGCGGCGCGTGTGGACGGAGCATCCATGATCCGCACGTTCTGGACGATCGGCGTGGTCGCGGCCCGCCCCGCCGCGGCGATGCTTTTCCTCTTCACCTTCGTCGGTGCGTGGAACAACTTCTTCTGGCCGTTCATCGTGCTGGACCGGCAGAGCCCGACCCTTCCGGTCGCGCTGTCGCTTCTGCAATCGAACTATTTCGTCGACTATTCCATCGTTCTCGCGGGCGTCCTGCTCGCAACGATCCCGCTGATCCTGCTCTTCGCCTTCGCCGGCAAGCAGCTCGTCAGCGGCATCATGGCCGGAGCAGTGAAGGGCTAACATGAGCACCGATATCAGGAAGGCCCCCATGAGCATGGCTCTGAACACCGAGCGTTCGTTCCCCCCCGAATTCTTGTTCGGGGCGGCGACGGCCGCCTATCAGATCGAGGGTGCGGCCCACGATGATGGCCGCCGTGACTCGATCTGGGACGCGTTCGCGCGGGTTCCCGGCGCGGTGATCAACGCCGACAACGGGGACGTCGCCTGCGATCACTACAACCTCTACCGGGATGACGTCGCGCTCATGAAGTCCATGGGACTGCAGACGTATCGCTTCTCGACCTCGTGGTCGAGGGTTCGTCCCGACGGCGGACCGCTGAACCCGCAGGGCGTCGACTTCTACAAGCGACTCGTCGACGAGCTCCTCGGCGCCGACATCCTGCCCTGGCTGACCCTCTATCACTGGGACCTGCCGCAGGCGCTCGAGGACCGGGGCGGCTGGACCGTTCGCGAGACGGCGGAACGCTTCACGGAGTACGCCCTCGACATGCACGATGCGCTCGGCGACCGGGTCAACGTCTGGACGACGCTCAACGAGCCGTGGTGCTCGTCGTTCCTCAGCTACACCGCGGGCATCCATGCTCCCGGTCACTACAGCAAGACGGAAGGGATGCTCGCTGCGCACCACCTTCTGCTCGGCCACGGACAGACGGTGCGCGAGCTGCGAGCGCGGGATGCGTCCTTGAACCTCGGTGTCACGTTGAACCTCACGGTGGCCGATCCTGTCGACTCCGCCGATCCGGCCGATCTCGATGCCGCGCGGCGCATCGACGGGCAATTCAATCGGTGGTTCCTCGATCCGATTTTCCGAGGCGCCTATCCGCAGGACATCTTCGACGAGATCGCCGACGATGCTCTGAGGGCGGCGATCCTGCCGGGCGACCTCGAGACGATCTCCACTCCCATCGACACCCTGGGCGTCAACTACTATCACGGCGAGCTCGTCGGGGGTCAGCCTCCCGTGATCCCGCCGACGCCCGGCGATGCGCCCACCGACCGCCGCACCCAGTCACCCTTCCCGTCATCCGAGAACATCTTCTGGCACGACCGCGGGCTTCCTCGCACGCCGATGAATTGGGAGGTGCAGCCCGAGGGTCTGACCCGCCTACTGGTGCGTGTGTGGGAGGAGTATGCCGAACCATCGGGGACGGCACTGTTCGTCACAGAGAACGGCGCCGCCTACGACGACGAGCCGGCGCGGGAAGACGGCGAGGTGCGCGTGCACGACCACGACCGTGCTGATTTCGTGCGAGCGCACCTGGGCGCGACCCTCGATGCGGTCGAGGCGGGAGTGGACGTTCGCGGCTACTTCTACTGGTCGCTTCTCGACAATTACGAGTGGGCATGGGGGTACGAGAAGCGGTTCGGGATCGTCCGCGTCGACTACGAGACGCAGGAGCGGTCGATCAAGGACAGCGGCCGGGAGTACTCTCGGATCATCGCCGCGCGCGCGCTGGACGATGGCACGGCGCTCACCGACGCGGCCGGGTAGATCCGCGGAAGAAGGCACGACATGGTCGATATCGGTACTCGCTCGGCCAGCGGCGCCGCGACGATCGAAGAAGTCGCCGCCGCAGCAGGTGTCTCGCGGTCGACGGTCTCGCGCGTCGTGAACGGCTCGACATCCGTCAGTCCCGCGGCGCTCGAGGCCGTCAACAGCGCCATCCGCGACCTGAACTACGTCCCCAATCGCGCCGCCCGATCGCTCGCGACCCGGCAGACCCATGCCATCGCGCTGGTCGTTCCCGAAGAGACGACCCGCTTCTTCGGCGACCCGTTCTTCGCCGCCATCGTTTCGGGCATCAACGCCCGCATCAGCAGGTCCGACTACGTCTTGAACCTCTTCATCGCGAGCGACGACCCGGGCGACAAGACCACCAGCTACCTCCGCAGCGGCAGCGTCGATGGGGCGATCATCGTGTCGCACCACACGAGCGACACCTTCATCGATCGCATCGCGGCCGTCGTGCCGGTCGTATACGGCGGACGTCCCGTGCGCGCGCGCGAACGGGATTACTACGTCGATGTGGACAACGTGCGCGGGGGTCGTGAGGCCACGGAGTTCCTCATCGAGCGCGGCTACCAGCGCATAGGCACGATCACGGGCCCGCTGACGATGCCCGCGGGCATCGACAGGCTCGAGGGGTTCCACGCGGCGCTCGAAGCAGCCAGCCTGCAGCCCGGTCCCATCGAGGACGGGGACTTCACCGCAGACGGGGGCGCGGCCGCGATAGAGCGGATACTCGCGGCGGGCGACCTTCCCGATGCGCTCTTCGTCGCGAGCGACCTGATGGCGCGTGGTGCTCTCGCGATCCTGAACCGCGCGGGCATCCACGTACCGCAGGACATCGCGATCATCGGATTCGACGACTCACCCGTCGCGTCATCGGTCACGCCCCGTCTGACGACTATGCGCCAGCCCTCGTTCAGCCAGGGCGAGCGGATGGCGGACGTGCTCCTCGACCTGCTCGCCGATCGTGACCCGCCGCGGGTCACGATGCTGAACACCGAGCTCGTCATCCGCGACTCCGTGTCCATGCGGGCGGCCGGGGCCTGACCGGTCGCGTCAGGCGGGGGGAGCGCTCGCCCTCAGCTCGTTCGCCCAGGGATCTTCGAAGCTGACCGAGCGCCCGTCATTGCGCAACGGGGTGCCGTAGTGGGCGAGCCGCTCGGACAGTTCGCCGAGGGCATCGGCGTCGGGCATGGCCAGATCGATGCGGCCGAGGCCGAGGGCGGGACCGCGTCGACCGGCGCCGCGTGAGCCCCACACGTTCATCGCCATGTGGTGGTGGTAACCGCCGGCACTCACGAACAGGGCTTGGTCACCCAGCCGGATCGTGGTGTCGAACCCCAGTCGGCCGACGTAGAACTCCTGCGCCGTCTCGACGTCACCGACCGAGAGGTGCACGTGACCGACGGATGCCGCGTCCCGGGCGGTCGCACCATCCGCCGCCTCCTTGGTCAGATGCTCGCCGAGGAACGCGTTCGGGTCGAGGTACAGCGTCCCCATCTCGATCCGTCCGTGCACCCACGACCAGTCGGTCCGGTCGCGATCCCAATACAGTTCGATGCCATTGCCTTCGGGGTCGGTGAAGTAGAAGGCCTGACTGACCAGGTGATCCGCGGAGCCGGTGAAGGTACCCGGGGCGTGCCGGGCGACGGAATAGAGCGCCGCAGCCAGTGCGGTCTGCGTCTCGAACAGGATGGCCGTGTGGTACAGCCCCGCGGAACCCGGAGCAGCGTGCCGCAGGGCCGGCTCGTAGCGGAGCACGATGATCGGTCGTCCCGCCCGGCCGAGGGTGACGGTCGGGCCCTCGGAGGAGAGCACCTCGAGAGTGACCACGTCTCGGTAGTACCGGGTCATCGCGTCGAGATCCCCGACGAGGAGCGTCACCGCGCCCATCGACGTGTCGTTCGCGATCTTGTCGACCGTCTTGCCGGGCGAGGCCGACCGATGTTCATCCATGCGCACGTACAACCGGTGCACCGAGAGCGTCATTCCCGCGTGCGCCGAGGATCCGCTCGCCCCTCAGGGCCCTCGCCCGTCGGTCAACGAGTCAGTCGCGACAGCAGCTCGCGGTAGCGGTCCGCCGTGCGCACCACGATCTCGTCGGGCAGCTCCGGCGGTTCGCCCGTGCGGTCCCAGTGGGCCGCGAGCCAGTCGCGCACGATCTGCTTGTCGAAGCTCGCCATCCGCTCGTCCGGCGTCCCGCCGCGCTCCCACGCCTCCGCGTCCCAGTAGCGCGAGGAGTCGCTCGTCAGCACCTCATCGGCCAGGCGCAGCACACCTTCGGCGTCGGTGCCGAATTCGAACTTCGTGTCGGCCAGGATCAGTCCGTGCTGGGCGGCGCGGCGCGCTGCGCGCTCGTAGATCTCGAGCGAGGCGTCGCGCAGGGCGTTCGCCGCCCGCTCGCCGACCAGTTCGACCGTGCGCTCGAAGCTGATGTTCTCGTCGTGCTCGCCGAGCTCGGCCTTGAACGCGGGCGTGAAGATCGGCTCGGGCAGGCGGTCGCCGTTCTGCAGTCCCGCGGGAAGGGGGATGCCGCACACCGTGCTGGACGCGCGGTACTCGGCCCATCCCGAGCCCGTCAGGTAGCCGCGAACGACGCACTCGATCGGCAGCATGTCGAGACGTCGCACCAGCATGGCGCGCCCCGCCACCTCGGCCGGGATCCGTCGCACGGGTTCGTCCTCATCCGACAGGGCCGATTCGGGGGCGAGATGGTTCGGAATGGGCGGGCCGCCGTCACCACCCGCGAGCAGGTCAAACCACCACAGGCTCAGCGTGGTCAGCAGCTCGCCTTTGTCGGGGATGCCCGGGGACAGGACGAAGTCGAAGGCACTGACGCGATCGGATGCGACAACCAGCATCCGTTCTGCGTCAGCGCCGTCCGGTGTGTCCGCCGGGACGTACAGGTCCCGCACCTTTCCGGAGTACACATGGCGCCAGCCGGGAAGATCAGAGGTGGGGGTCACGCGACCATTATCCCGTGGACGTGCTGTTGGCGCGGGCTCAGCGTTCGACGACGCCGGCGGCGATGTCCGTGCGGTGCTGCGACCCCTCGAGCGCGATCAGGTCGACGGCCTCGTAGGCGCGGGAGCGGGCCTCAGCGAACGTCGTCCCGAGGGCGACGACGTCAACGACGCGGCCACCTGTCGCGATGAGACCGCCGCCGTCCTGCGCGGTCGCGGCGTGAGCCAGGTGTACACCGTCGACGGATGCCGCGGCATCCAGTCCACCGATCGGCCGTCCCGTCACGGGCGCCGCCGGGTAGCCCTCGCTGGCGACGACGACCGTGATCGCGACCGCCTCGGCGAAGGCGGGCGGGGCGACGTCCTCGAGCGTGCCCGAGGCGGCGGCCATCAGCAGCTCGGAGAGCGGGCTCACGAGTCGCGGCAGCACCACCTGGGTCTCGGGGTCGCCGAACCGCGCGTTGAATTCGATGACGCGCACACCGCCCTCGGTGACGATGAGCCCGGCGTAGAGCAGTCCGATGAAGGGAGTGCCCTCGGCATCCAGGTGCTTGACGACCGGGAGGGCGACTTCGCGCGTGATGAGTTCGACGAACTCGGCCTCGCCGCCGAATCGCTCCGTCAGCCAGGGGAGCGGCGAGTAGGCTCCCATGCCCCCGGTGTTGGGTCCCGCGTCGCCGTCGAGCGCGCGCTTGTAGTCCTGCGCGGGACTGAGCGCGCGCACGGTGTCGCCGTCCGAGATGAAGAAGAGCGAGACCTCGGGGCCGGACAGGTGCTCTTCGACCAGCACGGCGCCCTGAGAGAGATACGACTCGGCGTGCGCGAGTGCGGCGGCCCGGTTGTCGGTGACCAGCACGCCCTTGCCCGCCGCGAGGCCATCGGCCTTGACGACATAAGGTGCGCCGAGGGTGTCGAGGGCGTGACCGACCTCGTCCGGAGTCCGCGCGTGCAGCGCTCGACCGGTGGGAACACCCGCCGCCTCCATGACGCGCTTGGCGAAGGCCTTGGAACCCTCGAGCTGTGCCGCAGCCTTGCCCGGTCCGAAAACGGGGATGCCCCGCTCGCGCAACGCGTCGGCGACTCCCGCGACGAGCGGAGCCTCGGGGCCGATCACGACCAGGTCGATCGCCTCGTCGTTGGCGAAGTCCGTGACCGCGCCCGGAACCACGGGATCGAGGGCGACGATCGTGGCGTCACGGGCGATGCCGGCATTGCCCGGCGCAGCGAAGATCTCATGCCCGACCCCCTCGGACTGCAGGGACAGGATGATGGCGTGCTCGCGGGCACCGGAACCGAGGACGAGGATACGCACCCGCCCAGCCTATCCACGCACTGCCCGGCGCTGGGATGTCCCGCTCTTGTGTCCCGCTCAGACGGACGCGCGTGTTGGGTATTCAGTCTCTCCGTGAGGGGAACCAGCGCGAAGGGCCCTGTTTCCGGGGGCCGGCTCGGGTTGGCTTATCCCAGAGACTGAATAGCGAACGGGCTACCGTGGACACATGCCGCGCGCCATCACCACCGAGGTCGGCCGAGCCGCGCTCGCCGCCGTGCGGGATGCGGGAACCCCCGCCCGCACCGACCTCGCCACGGCCGTCCGCTACCTGCTGCAGTTGCTCACCGAGAAGGCGCCGGGCAACACGGTCGAGGTGCGGATCCCGCCATTCGGCGCTGTGCAGGTCGTGCAGGGTCCGCGGCACACGCGCGGCACACCACCGAATGTGGTGGAGACGGATGCCGCCACGTGGATCGCCCTCGCGACCGGAGCGGAGACATGGCCCCACGCGGTGGCCTCCGGCCGGGTGCACGCCTCCGGCAGTCGGGCGGACCTCGCGAACCTGCTGCCCCTCAACCCCTGATCCCTGTGCCGGACCGGGCTCACGCGACCAGGCCGCACCGTCCGTGTAGGTGCGACAATGGAGGGGTGAGTAACGAAATCGTCGAGGGGCGCGTGCGCCGGGCGCCCAAGTACGGCGTCTTCCTGACGGTGGGCGCGCTGCTCGGGGTCTTGGTCGCCCTCATCCTCACCTTCGTGAACGGTGGAGAAGCGACGAGCCCGTTGACCGAGGTCACGTACTCGCCCACGCAGGTCTTCGGATTCCTCGCCCTGGTCGGCGTCGCCGTCGGTCTGGCCGTCGGGGGCGTCGCCGCGTTGCTGTTCGATCGCGCCTCGCGCCGCCGAGCCCGCACCGTGAGCTTCGATCACGAGACTGTCGTCGACTGATCTCTCGACGCGGCGCTCTGGGTCGATTCGACCGTTGCTTTCGAGATGGAAAAGCTCTCATTTTCCGTTCCGGTTTCGGCGTGATTCGGGGGTTTTTTGAGCCGTGGATGTCGGTGGTCGTCTGTAGAGTTTCGAACATGCATTCGATGACTCGCGATGTTGACGCCAAGGCACGGGACTTCGCGGTCCGCTGCGCTGAGGCGGTGCGTATGGCCGAGCAGGGGCAGGCCGCGCTGGCCCGCGTCTTCGCAGAAGCAGCCGCGGAAGGGATGCAGCGGGTCGCGGAACTCGCCTCCCCCTCGTCACGCGAGGCTGAGCTGCCGTTCCGTTCTTTGGCGGCGGAGATGGCTGCTGCGGCGAACATGTCCGACAGAACCGTGCAACGCCGCATGAACGATGCCGCGGTGTTGGCGGAGTCCTTTCCTGCCACGTTCGCAGCGTGGGACGAGGGACGAATCGGAGGCGGCCATGTTGCGGTGATCATGGAACACGGACTGCCGGTGACGGATCCTGAGGCGCGGGCGATGTTCGAGACGGCAGCGTTGATCCGGGCGGAGGAAACAACGCCCGGGCGACTCGGGGCATCGCTCGCGCGGCTGGCGGAGTCTTTGCAGCCGCGTCCGTTGGCGGAGCGGCACAAGGAGGCACGGGCGTCGCGGGGCGCGTGCGTGCGGGACATCGGCGACGGCATGGCAGAGTTCATCTCCACCCAACCCGCGGTATTGGCGCACGCGATGCACGACCGCATCACGCAGCAGGCCCGAGCGATCCAGGACGCCGACCCCGCCGACAGCCGCACGTTGGATCAGATCCGTGCAGACCTGGTGGCTGACATGGTGCTGACCACGGTCCCGTCCGTCGACATGGGGGCCGGACTATCGGATGGCCAGGGCGGGTTGGGGACGATCCGCGCAATCGTGAACGTCACGGTACCCGCGTTGGCTTTGGCGGGCGTGACGGATGAGCCCGCGGAACTCGTGGGGCGGTGCCCCATCGACCCAGTCACCGCCCGCCAGCTCGCCGGTCACGCGACCGGGTGGGACCGAGTCTTGGCCGACCCGATCACCGGGTGCGTGCTCGCGGTCGATCGCTACACCCCGTCCGCGGACATGAAACGGTTCCTGCGGGCGAGGGATCAGCACTGCCGGTTCCCTGGATGTCGGCAACCCGCGCACCGGTGTGACCGCGATCACACCCTCGACTATGCCCTCGGCGGCGAGACAAGCGTCTGCAACCTCGCCTGCCTCTGCAAACGACACCACACATTGAAAGGCGAAACAGCCTGGACGGTCCGGCAACTCGGTGGCGGGGTCCTCGAATGGACGTCGCCGGGTGGTCACGTCTATATCGACAAACCGCCGCCGGCAATTCACTTCACCCCGAACACGGATCCGCCCCCGTTCTGAGGCAGCGTCTACGCGAGCTCGGCGATGATCGGGTGGATCGCGGCGTCGAAAGCGACGACGTCGCTGCGCAGTCCGTCCGTCACGGCGATCGTGAGCGACCCGATCCACCAGACCCCGCGTTGGGTGAGCGGAAGAACCTGCACGTTGAGTTCGAAAGCGTGTGCGCGCCGCCCGACCTCGCGTTCGTGCTGGGCGATAGCGCCCGCGTAGGCGCGGTACGAAACCCCTGACCTTCCGAGCGAGTCGCCGGCGTGGCGCTCGTGCGCCGCCCGTGCGAATGCGACGGCGCTCGTGTGGGACGCGATGGCCGCCCGCAGGTCGTCGAACCCTTCCACGGGGAGGGCGACGTAGGTTTCGAACCCGTCGACCAGGTCGAGGGGACCCGAAGCGGGGTGAGCCTGCGGCTCGACGGTCATCGCCCAGTATTCGCGCCACTGTCGCTCGAGCCGAGACTGCTCCGCCTCGTCGCGTTCGATGTCGTTGGACGGCAGCCCGCGCAGGGGCGGCAGCTCGTCGGGCCAGCGCACGCCCACGAGCTGGCGCAGCGCAAGGGCCAGGATGACCGCGACGTTCGCATCCTCGCGGATCACCCACTCCGGACCTGCGGCGCTGGGCATGCCGACATTGTAGGTCGCGGTCCCCCCGCCCCTCGACCGCTGGTGCCCGCCCTGGCGACCGGATCCGTCGCCCCGGACGGGCCGGTAGGCTGTGCGGGTGGCCTCAGCCTCGCTCAATCCTTACGCCGCCGCCGGAGTAGACACCGCGGCAGGCGATCTCGCCGTAGAACTCATGAAGTCAGCGGTGCGCGCAACGCATGGTCCCGAAGTCCTCGGGGGCGTCGGCGGCTTCGCGGGTCTGTTCGACGCGCGGGCGCTTCGCGACTTCGATCACCCGCTTCTCGCGACGAGCACGGATGGCGTGGGCACCAAGATCGCGATCGCCCGAGCCATCGACAAGCACGACACCGTCGGGATCGACCTGGTGGGCATGGTCGTCGACGACATCGTCGTGGTGGGTGCCCGGCCGCTGTTCATGACCGACTACATCGCGTGCGGCAAGGTCGTGCCGACGCGCATCGCCGACATCGTCGCGGGCATAGCTCGCGGTTGCGCCGAGACGGGCACCGCGCTCGTGGGCGGCGAGACCGCAGAGCACCCGGGCCTGCTGGCGGACGACGACTACGACATCGCGGGCGCCGCGACGGGCGTCGTCGAGTCCGCGGACGTTCTCGGGCACGAGCGCATCGCCGCGGGCGACGTCGTGCTGGCGCTGGCCTCGAGCGGCCTTCACTCCAACGGCTTCTCGCTCGTCCGCCGCATCATCGCGGACCGCGGGATCTCGTACACCGACAGCGCCGCCGACGTTGGAACGGCCGTGTCGTGGGGTGAGGCGCTCCTCGAGCCCACCCGCCTCTACACGACCCCGCTCCTGCGACTCGTCGACGAATTGCGCCCCGGCGCGGGAGTACACGCCCTCAGTCACGTCACGGGTGGCGGCATCGCCGCGAACCTCGCACGTGTGCTTCCGCAGGGAACGTGGGTGGACGTGGAACGCTCGACCTGGTCGCCGCCGCCGGTCTTCCGCGTGCTCGCCGATGCGGGGCGGATCACGCTCGAGCAGACCGAGGGCACCTGGAACCTCGGCATCGGATTCCTCGCGGTCGTCGCCGCCGATCAGGCCGACGCTGCGATTGCGGAACTCGGTCGCGACGGCATCGCGGCCTGGCCCGTGGGTATCGTGCGCGACGACGCGCTGCCCGAGGGAGACTTCGAACAGGGAGCCAAGGGGGTCGACGGCGGCGCCGTCCGTCTCGTCGGCTCCTACGCGGATGGAGCGAACTAAAACCCATGTGCGGCATCGTCGGAATGGTCGGCCAGGGGCCGGTCAACCAGGAGATCTATGACTCCCTGCTGCTCCTGCAGCACCGCGGCCAGGATTCCACGGGCATCGCGACGGCCGAACCGAGCGGCATCTTCCACCTCGCCAAGGCGCGCGGACAGGTGCGGGAGGCCTTCCGCACCCGCGATATGCGTGCCCTGCTCGGCACGATCGGGCTCGGTCACGTGCGCTACGCCACGAAGGGCACCGCCGGCAATGAAGAAGAGGCGCAGCCCTTCTATGTCAACGCGCCCTATGGCATCGTCCTGGTGCACAACGGCAACCTGACCAACACGCGCGAGCTCACGGAAGAGCTGTTCTCGAAGGATCGCCGCCACCTCAACACGACCTCCGACACCGAGCTGCTGGTCAACGTTCTGGCGAACGAGCTGCAGGCGTCGATCTCGGGGCTCGACCTCGACCCCGACCAGATCTTCCAGGCCGTCTCTCGCGTGCACGAACGCGTCGAGGGGTCGTACGCCACGATCGCGCTGATCGCGGGTCACGGGCTGCTCGCGTTCCGTGATCCCTTCGGCATCCGTCCCCTGATTCTCGGCACGCGCAAGACGGAGGCTGGCGGCTACGAATGGATGGTCGCCTCCGAGTCCCTCGTGCTCGAGAACGGCGACTACGACGTCGTCCGCGACGTGATGCCCGGCGAGGCCGTGTTCATCGATCTCGAGGGGCATCTGCACACGCGTCAGTGCGCGGCGGACACACAGCTGGCACCGTGCTCGTTCGAGTACGTCTACCTCGCTCGTCCCGACTCGATCATGAATGGCATCTCCGTGTACGAGGCGCGGTTACGCATGGGCGATCGCCTCGCCGACACGATCGCCAAGTACACCCCGACCGGGACGATCGACGTCGTCATGCCGATCCCCGATTCGTCGCGCCCCGCCGCCATGCAGGTCGCCCGCAAACTCGGCATCGAGTACCGCGAGGGCTTCTACAAGAACCGCTACGTCGGGCGGACGTTCATCATGCCGGGACAGGCTGTGCGCCGGAAGAGCGTGCGGCAGAAGCTCAACGCCATGTCGAGCGAATTCAAGGGCAAGAACGTGCTGCTGATCGACGACTCGATCGTGCGCGGTACGACAAGCCAGCAGATCATCCAGATGGCACGGGATGCCGGGGCCAAAACGGTCACGTTCGCCTCCGCCGCCCCGCCCGTCCGGTACCCGCACGTCTATGGCATCAACATGCCGTCGCGTCAGGAACTCGTCGCGCACGGACGGACGATTCCCGAGATCGCCGAAGAACTCGGTTGCGATTACCTCGTGTACCAGGAGGTCGACGACCTGAAGGCGGCGATCCTCGAGGGGTCCGATGTCACCGACCTCGATATGAGTTGCTTCGATGGCCGCTACGTCACGGGCACGGTGTCGGACGAGTACCTGGCGTGGGTCGAGGGTTCACAGACCTCCTGACCGCCGGTCGCCCCGCGACACTTCGACTGGTTTCCCTGCTCAGTGCCGGTCTTCGCGAAGTCGAAACACCGCGGCTACCTCGATGTCGGCGTCCCGGAGTACGCTCGCGCGCATGGCGTTCATCGAGGCGAGTGATCTCGTCAAGACGTACCAGCCGAAGGGTGCCCCCGAGGTGCGGGCACTCGACGGCTTGAACCTCACAGTGCCCGAGGGCACGGTCACTGCGCTGCTCGGACCCAACGGAGCGGGCAAGACGACCACCGTCAAGGTCCTGACAACCCTGATCCGACCGGACTCGGGCGCCGCGCGCATCAACGGCATCGACGTCCTCGCCGACCCGCAGGGCGTCCGCCGAATGAGCGGAGCCAGCGGACAGTACGCGGCGGTCGACGAGAATCTCACCGGCTTCGAGAACCTGCTGATGGTCGGGCTGCTCTATCACCTCGGTCGCAAGCGAGCGTCACAGCGGGCGCGCGAACTCATCGAACTGTTCGACCTGGTCGATGCCCAGAATCGTCCCGTCAAAGGATTCTCGGGCGGCATGAGGCGGCGGATCGACCTGGCCGGCGCGCTCGTGATCAATCCGCCCGTGTTGTTTCTGGATGAACCGACGACCGGACTCGACCCGCGGAGCAGGCTCGCGCTGTGGGACGTGATCGAGTCGCTCGTCGCCGGCGGAACGACGGTGTTGCTGACGACCCAGTACCTGGAAGAGGCGGACCGGCTCGCCGATTCCATCTCGATCATCGACACCGGTCGGGTCATCGCCGAGGGCACGGCCGACCAGCTCAAGTCGTCGGTCGGGGGACAGCGGGTGGCGATCAGTTTCGTGCAGGAAGCGGATGCGCCCGCGGTCGAGCAGGTCCTGCAGCGCTACGGGACCGGCTCGGTGGTGTCCGATGGTGGGCGCACCCTCGTCGTTCCCGTTGCGGACGGGGCGGATGCCCTCGGCAGGATCATGGCCGATGTCGCCTCGGCCGGCATCGAACTCCACGACGCGGGAATGCGACGCCCGACCCTGGACGACGTGTTCCTCCAGCTCACCGGACACGCCGCCGAAGACACCAAAACCGAGGAGACGGCAGCATGACGACCTCCGAAACGGCACGCGGCACCACGCCGGTCTCGGGCGGCTCGCTTCAGCCCATCCCCGGCACGGCGCTCAGCCGCTTCTTCTCCGACGGCTACGTCGCGACGTGGCGCAACATCAAGAAGATCGTGCGCGTCCCCGACATCCTGGTGTTCACCCTGATCCAGCCGATCATGTTCGTGCTGCTGTTCACGTTCGTTTTCGGCTCGTCGATCGACATCCCGGGCGAGAGCTACACGTCGTTCCTGATGGCGGGCATCTTCGCGCAGACGATCGTGTTCGGCTCGACCTACTCCGGATCAGCGATGGCGCAGGACCTGAAGGACGGCATCATCGACCGATTCCGGACGCTCCCGATGAACGGAGCGGCGGTGCTCATCGGACGCACGGTCGGCGACCTCGTGATCAACGTGCTGTCGCTGATCGTGATGATGCTGACCGGTCTGCTGGTCGGCTGGCGTGTCGAGTCGTCGGTCGTCAGCTTCCTCGCAGGGGTCGGCCTGCTCATCCTGTTCTCGTACGCGTTCTCGTGGGTGATGAGCTTCCTCGGGCTCTCGGTCCGCAGCCCCGAGATCATCAACAACGCGTCTTTCCTCATTCTCTTTCCGCTCACGTTCATCTCGAACGCGTTCGTCCCGAGCGAGAACCTGCCGGGCCCGCTCCGCGTCTTTGCGGAATGGAACCCCGTATCCGCGCTCGTACAGGCGGCACGCGTGCTGTTCGGCAACGTGCCGGAGGGATCGGAGACAGCGGATGCGTGGCCGTTGCGGCACCCGGTGCTCTACGTGGTCGCATTCGCAGCGGTCATGCTCATCGTCTTCGTGCCGCTGTCGGTCCGAAAGTTCGCGTCGCTCAATCGCTGACCGCGCGCGACGTCGCGCCGATCCGGGGCGCCGGGCGCACCGTCGCCGACCCGGCTGGGTCAGGCCGGATTGCTCTGGTTTTCGCGGTCCGTCAGTGGTCGTCCGCTGGAATCTGCGACGTTGTGCACGCACGCAGGATGAGAACGAAGGGCTAGGCCTTCTCGTCCTCGTACTCGTCCGCCCACTTGTCGACGTACAGGTCGTCGTTCGTGTGCCCGAGCTCGCGTTCGAGCGCGGTGTAGTTGACCGACGGGCTGTAAGACTTGAGCTCGCGAGCGATCTTGGTGTGTTTCGCCTTCTGACGGCCACGACCCATGCGAGACCCCCTCACGACTAGAGCTGCGGGCATGTCTGAGGTGCCCGATGCATTCACGAGACCGGCTCGAGGCCGGTAAGAGTAGCATTCAGAATAGCACGGGCGCACACGGGCAAGCCGGGGGCGCCGCCACCGTGAGGGAGCAGCGATGACCGCCATCAACCCGAATTCCTCGAACGGTGACAGCGACGGGGAGCGCGACGCTGCGCTTCACGGCGCGGTCATTGTCGCCGCGGTGCCCGGCCAATCCGCTCGGGTGCTGCGCGAGGGTGCGCACTTTGCCCGTCTCATGCACGCTCCGCTGGTGATCGTGCACGTCGACATGACGCGCTTCGTGACGTACGAAGACCCGGATGGCTACGTGCACTCCGCCCCGATCGATATCGACATCACGCCGGGAACGGCCGAGCTCGATGCCGTGAGGCAGGCCGCGCACGACACGCTCGACGCGAAGGGTGTCGCGTGGGAGTTGCGTCAGCTCGTCGGTGATCCCGCTATCGCCCTGAAGAACTTCGCCGAGCGTCTCGACGCCAAACTTCTCGTCGTGGGCACACGCGACCGCGGTATCGGCGAATCGATCCGCGAGTTCTTCACCGGGTCGGTAGCCGCGCGCTTGGCTCATCGTCAGCATCGCCCGGTCCTGGTCGTGCCGCTCGGCACGGCAGCGGCGGACGACGAGGACCTCTGGCCCCAGGAATGAGAGTGGGGCGGCGCTGAGGCCGCCCCACTTGCTCGCCGGGTTGGTCGAGCGCCCTGTCAGTTCCCGATCGGATCAGCGGCCGAGCGCCGATCGCAGGTCCCTGAGAGCGCCCTCGACCGACGCCGCGAGGTCGTCGATCACACCCGACTCGAGGACCCGACCACGCGCCACGTGCGTCCGCAGCTCTGCGCGGAGGCGCCCGCGGAAGTCGTTCACGATCGCGTCGGCTCGGTGGAGTTGTTCGCGGCTGCGCCCGCGCGGGTCATCCGAGGGGGAGGACGGTGCGTCCGAATCGCGCTCTTCGCGGGCCGATGCGGCTAGGTCGGCGCGCAGGCTCTTCATCGCCTCACGCACGCTTCCACGCACCTCGTCGGCGATCAGGCGGACCGAATCGGTCAGCCCCGCCTCGATGCCCTCGAGATCGCCCGCACGCGATGCCACCTCGGCGCGTCCAGCCGCCGTGATCTCGTAGACGGTCTTGCGGCCATCGACGCTCTTGGTGACGAGGCCTTCCTCTTCGAGCTTAGCGAGGCGCGGATAGACCGTTCCGGCGCTCGGCGTGTACGTGCCGCCGGTGCGATCGGAGAGCGCCTGGATGATGTCGTAACCGTGGCGCGGTGCCTCGTCGAGCAGGTTGAGCAGGTACAGGCGGAGATCGCCGTGCGAGAAGACGGGACTCATCGTGCGTCCTCGACATCGACATCGACATCGTGGTCGTGGTCCGCAGCGGCCTCATCGACGGCCGGAGCAGATTCGCTGACCGACCGGCGAAGCACGGTCACGTCACCCGACACCGTGTTGGTGCGGATGTCTGCGAACGACCCGCTCAGTTCTCCCGTCGAGCCGGTGAAGTTCGTCGGACCGGAGCCGGAGCGCACAACGCCGTCGACCTGCACGCGACCGCTGACGCTCCGCGCGACGTAGTTGGCCGCCAAAGACTGATCGAGGCGCACCGTGGCGTTGCCGTTGACGGTGTTGACACCGATCTGATGGATGGGCCCAGCGGTGTCCAGCATGACGCTGCCCGAGACGGTGTCGACGGTGGCTTTCCGGATTGTGCCCGTCACGGCCACATCGCCCGAGACGCTGTTGGCGCTCAGTGCACCCACGAGCTCGTGCGCCTGCACGTCACCCGAGACGGCGTTCACCTGCAGGTCGCCCGTGAGCCCGTCGACGATGATGTCGCCTGAAACCGTGTTCAGTCGCACGTCGCTCTCGAGGCCGGCGACGAGAGCGCTCGCCGAGACGACACCCAGGTTGAGCGCGATCTTGCGCGGTACGGCGACGCTGATCTCGGCCTTGGGCCCTCCGGCACCGAAGTTGCGGAAGACCTCGAGGAAGTTGTCCCATCGCAGCTGCGGGTGATCGATCTCGATCGTGTCGCCGGTCGCCTCGATGCGCAGGTCCTTGATGGTGACCGCGTGGACCTCGATGCGAATGCCGGGTTCGTCGTGGGCGATCACGTCGATCTGACCGCCGACGAGACCGACCTTGAGTTTGCTGACGGACTCGATGTCGATCACGCGCGATTCGCCGGGGTGGATGATCCACTTTTCCAATGTCATGGCACGCTCCTTGCGTTCGAAGACACGATATATCGTGAGTTCGAGAATAACACGATATATCGTGTCTGCCCAGAGTTGTCCGCCACATGTAATGGTGCGTGTGGCGAGCGTTCAGGTTGACATTGACGCGGCGTCAACCCCTAGCGTGAGTCGGCGAAGGGGGCAGACAGATGGAATGGTCCATTCAAGAGGTGGCCAGAAGCGCCGTAACGACCAGCCGTGCGCTGCGACACTACGAGGCTGTAGGGCTGCTGCATCCGGTCCGTGTCGCCTCGGGCGGACAGCGGATCTACGACAGCGCCGGTCTGCTCCGGCTGCAGCGAATTCTGGTGCTGCGCCGCCTCGGAGTCGGTTTGCCTGGTGTCGCCCGGATCCTCGACCACACGGAGGGCACAGCCCCTGCAGACGCGCTGGAGGAGCACGTGGCGGCGCTTCAGGCGGAGCGCGACAGACTGACGCGGCAGATCGCCGCCGTCGAGAACACGATCACCGCATTGAGAGGAGGTGAGGAGATGATGATGAACACGATGTTCGATGGATTCGACCACACGGCGTATCGCGACGAGGTCGAGACCCGCTGGGGCGCCAACGCGTACGCGCGCAGTGATGCGTGGTGGCGCGGGATGTCCGCCGACGAGAAGATCGGGTGGCAACAGCGCGCCGCGGAATTGGCGCGCGCCTGGATCGCCGCCGCCGAGAGCGGTGTTGAGTCCGACTCGCCCGCCGCACTGGCGCTCGCCGAACGACACGTCCGGTGGCTGGCCAGCGTTCCCGGCACCCCGTCCGGTGCCAACATGCGGGCATACGTCACGGGCCTCGGCGACATGTACGTTGCCGACCCGCGGTTCGGGGCGAACTACGCCACCGCGGCCGGTGGCAGCGCGGGGGCGGAGTTCGTCCGCGCTGCGTTGCACGCCTATGCGGAGCGCGAACTGTAGCCGAAAAGAACGAATGCCGCGGTCCAGCGCGAAAGCTGGACCGCGGCATCCGCGGGGGAAGGCCGACGCACGCACCCGAAACGCGCGCGGCCGGACAGGCTAGACCTTGCTACGACCCGTGATGAGTCGGAGCAGGAACATGATCAGTGCGATGACGGCCAGGACGATGGCGACCCAGATCAGCCAGTTGGCTGCAGACCAGATGCCGCCGGTGATGGCGAGGACGACCGCGATGATGATGATGATGAGGGCTGCGAGGTTCATGGTGATACTCCTTTGTGTTTTGTCCGATCGGACGTGCGCCGGGCTTCTGAACGGCGGACACATGCGGACGAGGTGCGGGTGGCACTGTGAAGACGCTAGGGGCAAGTCGGGTGGCGTGCGAGGGGCTTGACGAGCCCTCGCGAACGGTGGTAGCCGCGAGGCGGAGTGTCGGATGAGCGGGGAAGCGCGGGGCGCAGGTGCCAGGTCTCGGCACCTGCGCGGTGACGAGAGCTCCGTGTCAAGTCCCCGTTTCCGCACTCGCGTAGGGGCTATGTTTCCGTTGGAGCGGTTTCGGCTGTCTCGATCAGGGTCTGGGTCGCGGTGTGCGATCGGCGGGGTGGGGAGTGTGGTCGGTGGCGAACGGACGAGTAGTGAGCGCCAATGCGCGTCGGCTCGTGCGCGTGCAACCGCTTCATGATCCGGGACTGCGACGCATCCGCTCCGGTTCCGGATTCCGCTACGCCGATCATCGGGGCAGGCCCGCCGACGCGCGCGACATCGCGCGCATCGACGCGCTGGTCATCCCCCCCGCATGGCGAGATGTGTGGATTGCCCGTGATGCGCGCGGACACATCCAAGCCGTCGGCACGGACGATGCTGGTCGGCGCCAGTACCTCTACCACCCGGCCTGGAGCTCGACACGTGATCGCGGGAAGTTCGCGCGAGCGCTGCAACTGGCAGAGGTCATCCCGCGCGCGCGGGCGCGCGTGACGACTGCTCTGCGACGCGAGGCGCTCGATCGTGAGCGCGTGCTCGCCACGGCGTTCCGGCTGCTCGACCAGGCGGCTCCCCGGGTGGGGTCCGCCCGCTATATGAAGGCGAACGGTAGCCGAGGGCTGACCACGCTCATCCGAAAGGACGCGACCGTCGAGGGTACTGTCGTCACCCTGTCTTTTCCCGCCAAAAGTGGCAAGCAGGCCCTCATCGATGTGGATGATGCGGATCTCGCGGCGGTCATCAGCGAGCTCAACGTGGGTCGGCCACGGTCACCGTTGCTGGCCTACGCGCAAGGAAGGCGGCGGATCGCGCTGACCCCGCGCGACGTCAACGCTCACGTGCGCGCCCTGACCGGGGGATCGTTCACGGCCAAGGATTTCCGCACCCTCCGTGGAACGATCCTGGCTGCCGAAGCACTTGCGCGCATCGGGCCGGTCGACACGAGAACCGACCGGAAACGTGCCGAGCAACTCGCGGTTCGGGCTACGGCCGAGTCGCTGGGCAACACCCCCGCGGTTGCGCGCGGGAGCTATATCGATCCACGAGTCTTTCGGGCCTACGAGAAGGGGCGTCTGCTGGATCTGCACGTGGCACCGGAGACGGCCATTCGGGAGCTGCTCACCGGCTAGGTGCCCCCCGGCGGATGAGATACTGAGCAGGATACGTTCGCGTATCGTTCTCCGGACTCCGGCTCGGTGTCCGCGCCATCTCTCATTGAAGGCCGACCGTGTCGAATCTCGCCATCCTGAGCCTGAAGAACCGCGCGCTCATCGCTCTGATCACGATCGTGGCCGCGGTGTTCGGCGGGCTGGCGCTCACCAGCCTCAAGCAAGAGCTCATCCCGTCGATCGAGTTCCCCCAACTCGCCATCGTCACGGCATACCCAGGTGCTTCGCCCGAGGTTGTGAACACGGATGTCTCGACGCCGATCGAAACCGCGATCCAAGGCATCGAGGGGCTCGAGTCGACGGTCGCGACGAGCACGACGAACGCCTCGATCATCTCGGTGTCGTTCACGTACGGCACGAACCTCGCAACGGCCGAACAGAAGATCACCCAGGCGATCAACCGCATCGCGCAGCTGCCCGAGTCGATCGAACCGAATGTCATCGCCGCCAGCTTCGATGACTTCCCCGTCATCCAGCTGGCCGTCACCGGCTTCGATGACCCGCTTTCGATCCAGGCTCAGCTCGAACAGAGCGTGATTCCCGACCTCGAGGATGTCGACGGCGTGAACGCCGCGCAGATCGTCGGCGGGATCGGGCAGAGGATCACCGTCACGCCGGACACGGCATCGCTCGCCGCCGCCGGGTTCACACAGCAGGCCATCCGGGACGCCCTCGATCAGAACGGCGTGCTGTTTCCCGGCGGCCAGATCACGGAGGCGGATCAGACGCTGACGGTCCAGACCGGCGTCAAGATCACAACGGTCGACGAGCTCGCCGCGCTGCCGTTGGTGCCCACGAGCGCCGACCAGTTCGGTGCCGAGACGCTCACGATCGGCGACGTCGCCACCGTGGTCGAAGACACCGATCCGGTCACCTCGATCTCGCGCGTCGACGGTGAGCCGGCGCTGACCATCGCCATCACCAAGCTGCCCGCGGCGAACACCGTGGACGTATCGCGCGGCGTGCTTGCGCTGCTGCCGGAGATCGAGCAGAGCCTGGGCGGGCCGACCTTCACCGTCGTGTTCGACCAGGCCCCGTACATTCAGCAATCGATCGAGTCGCTCGCACAAGAAGGGCTGCTCGGGCTCGTGTTCGCCGTCCTGGTGATCCTGGTGTTCCTGCTGTCGGTGCGCTCGACTCTCGTGACCGCGATCTCGATCCCGACGAGCGTGCTCATCACGTTCATCGGCATCCAGGCGTTCGGTTATTCGCTGAACATCCTCACGCTGGGTGCTCTGACGATCGCGATCGGGCGTGTCGTCGACGACTCGATCGTCGTGATCGAGAACATCAAGCGGCACTACGTGGGCGACGCGGACAAGACCGCGTCGATCCTGCTGGCGGTGCGCGAGGTCGCGGCGGCCATCACGGCATCGACCCTGACGAGCGTCGCGGTGTTCCTGCCGATCGTGTTCGTCGGTGATGTCACCGGTGAGCTCTTCCGTCCGTTCGCCCTCACGGTGACGATCGCGATGCTCGCTTCGCTATTCGTCGCCCTGACGATCGTGCCCGTCCTGGCCTACTGGTTCCTGCGCCCGGGTAAAGCGCTGCTCGACGCCGACGGCGTGGCGGTCGATCCCGAGTCGCCGACCGCACCGCACACGCGCCTGCAGAAGTCCTACCTGCCGATCCTTTCGTGGACGCTGAAGCACTCGTGGGTCACTCTGCTGCTCGCGCTGGTCGTGCTCGGCGGCACGGCCGCGGCGGCACCGTTCATGAAGACCAACTTCCTCGGCGACTCCGGACAGAACACCTTCACCGTCACCCAGAACCTGGGCCCGGCAGCGAGCCTCGACAGCGAGAATGTCGCGGCAGTGCAGGTCGAAGAGGCGCTTCTGGCGATCGACGGCATCGAGATCGTCCAGCTCTCGATCGGGTCGAGCGGATCGGCCCTTCGCGATGCCTTCTCGGGCGGCGGCGCCGGGATCACGTACTCGATCACCACCGACTCGGACGTCGATCAGGTCGAGCTGCGTGAGCGCGTCCAGTCGACGCTGGCCGACCTCGAGGGCGCGGGAGATATCGCGGTCGCGGGGTCGGGTGGAGGCTTCGGGTCGAGCGACGTCGAGATCGACGTCAGTGCTCCCGACCGGGCGACGCTCGAGGAGGCGACGGCCGACGTCGTCACCGCCCTCGACGGCCGGGACGGCATCGGCCAAGTGACGAGCAACCTCTCCGCGTCGCTGCCCTACATCGCCGTCGTGGTCGACCGCGATGCCGCTGCGGCCCGCGGACTGTCCGAAGTGGCCGTGGGAGCCCTCGTATCCGGCGCCATGCAGCCCCAGTCGATCGGGTCGATCGAGATCGACGACACCGCTCTGAACGTGTATCTCGCGGCATCCGCTTCGCCCGTCACCCTCGATGAGCTGCGGGCGCTCGAGGTGCCGACGGCGGCCGGACCGGTGCGTCTCGACGAAATCGCCGCGGTCGACGAGACGGATGGACCCACCTCGATCACGACCCAGCGCGGGCAGCGCACCGCGACGGTCACCGTCACCCCATCGACCGATGACCTGAATGCCGCGTCGGCATCGGTCAACGAAGCCATCGCCGACATCGAGTTGCCCGTGGGTGCCGACGCCGAGGTGGGCGGAGTCATCTCGCAGCAGCAGGACTCGTTCTCGCAGCTGGGTCTTGCCTTGCTCGCGGCGATCCTGATCGTCTACATCATCATGGTTGCGACGTTCAAGTCCCTCCGACAGCCGCTTCTTTTGCTGGTGTCCGTGCCGTTCGCCGCCACGGGAGCGATCCTGTTGCAGATCGTGACCGGGGTGCCGCTCGGGGTCGCGTCGCTCATCGGAGTGCTCATGCTGATCGGGATCGTCGTGACCAACGCCATCGTGCTCGTCGACCTGGTCAACCAGTACCGAGAGAAGGGGCTGAGCGCCTACGAGGCGACCATCGCCGGTTCCGCGCGTCGCCTCCGTCCCATCCTGATGACCGCACTGGCGACGATCTTCGCGCTGCTGCCGCTGGCCCTGGGCATCACGGGACACGGCGGGTTCATCTCCCAGCCGCTCGCGATCGTGGTGATCGGCGGACTCGTCTCGTCGACCGTGCTGACGCTCCTCGTCCTGCCGACCCTCTACAACCTGGTCGAAGGGGCTAAAGAACGGCGCGTCGCGCGACGGGGCGGACCCGCATCGTCGGCGTCGGGCCCCCGCGAGACGGGCCCCCGCGAGCCGGACGACGGACGCTCGACACCCGAGAAGGGCGAAGCGAGCTCACCGTTGCTCGGCGGGTATCCGGCGGCAGCGCCCGTACAGCAGACCCGTCGGGTGCGCCGCGGCGAGCACGACGGCTGACGACGACGGGTCGTCGCGGGCGACCGGATGCCACGTCACGGCGCGGCACCGGTGCTGACGTCGGCACGGGCGCGGGAACCGATTCCGCCTGGATCGGGGCTGCCGTCGGCGCGTGGCGCGTCTCGACGCAGGTTGCGAAGACGCCGATCCAGCTGAACATCAAGCCGAACGCGACGATCTCGAAGGCGGCGAGGTTGATGATGCCGAAGATGAAGACGGTGGCGCCGATCACGAGAATGACCGCGATCGCGCCCGTTGCCCGTGCAATGCGCGGGGGGAGCCCGCGGAGCAGCCACGGGGTAAGGATGAGGAGCGCGGCGAACGACAAGGTCATGCCTGTCGCGGCACGGTCATGCAGAAACTGGTGCTGATTCACCGGGATGAATCCGACCATCGCCATGTTGCCGCCGACGCAGGCCACAAGGATCGCAAAGATGCGAGGGGCGCGGACGCTTCGCAGGCGTCCCTGCCGCCGGGCGTTGATCAGCACGCGGCGGACCCGGAACGAGAACGCGACGATCAGCGTTCCCGTCGCGATCAGCGTGCCGTTGAACATGAATCCCGAGAACACGTGGAACGTCCCCAGTTGGCTGAAGTGCAGCTGCCACCAGTTCGGGTCGGGCGTTGTGAGGATCGAGGTCAGCGATCCGAGAACTGTGAGAGACATCAGCATCCCCACCGCGTGAATGGTCTCGTTGCGGGAGGCGGCGAGGATTGCGACGAGCGACACGATGGCGATGCTTATTCCCGCCGCGACCGTCGCCTGCAGCGCCGTGACGTGCACGCCCCCGGTAAGCCCGTCCAGGATGATGAACGTGAGCGCGACCAGCAGACCCGCGATGAGCGCCTGAGCAAAAGCGGTCGACACGGCATCGATCCGGTGGCTCCAGTGCCGGTCATCGTGGCCGTGCGCCAGAGACATCTCGGTGCGTCGCGTGTACGCACGGTATGCAAGGATTCCCGCCGTGAACGCCGCGGCGAACGCTGCCAACATGCCCACCGACCAGGGGCCCCAGAGGGGTACGGTAGGGTCGCCAGGGGTCGCACCGAGAGCAAGTACCGTGGCGCCGACCGCGAGTATCGTTGCGCGGAGGGCGCGCCAAGGGCGCAAACTGGACGGGGCGAAGTTGACGGAGGGTGTGACGAGACCGGGGGGTGTCACGTCCTGACCTTTCGGGGGGTGTCGGGAAGCGTGGCTATTGCGAGGATTATAGCTCGCTATCGTTTCCGGCTTGGGCTGTTATGGCCCATATTCTGCCCCGAGTATCTCAATATGAGAGAGATCTCATGAACTTGTCAGTTCAATTCCCCATTCGAGCGTCCACTTTTCGTTCGGCGCGAGCCACCGCAAGCCGCGACCGGAGTTGAAGGCGTCCGCCGGCGCGGTCATCGGCTCGATCGCCACGGCGAGTGACTGGGCCGGGTAGCGGTCGGTCGTGAAGATCTGCGCGAAGTCGAACCCGGCGCCCTGCCAGAGGACGAGCGAGCGCCCGTCGGGGGCCGTCAGCGAATGACGGACGAGTCCGTCCGCGTCACGGCTGAGCCCGGAGTACGCCGTATCGAGCGTGATGTCGCCCAGTCGTCGTCCGTCGCGCAGGTCGTTTCCGGGGCCGACGGGCACCTCATCGGTCGGAATGAGCTGCTGATCCACGACGAAGCGATGGGAGCCCGACGAACGCACAACCAGATCTCGCGTGGGGACCCCGCCGATCATGAGGTACGGGTGTGTGCCGACGGCGACGGGTGCGGCATCCGTTCCCACGTTCTCGATCTCGTGCGTGACCGCGACGCCTGCCTCGGTCAGGGCGTAGGTCACGCGGGTCGACAGATGAAAGGGGTAGCCGGTCTGCGGAAAAACGTCGGCGGCTAGCGTGACCCGATCCGACGCCACGTCGGTCGCGGTGTACGCGGTAAAGCGCAGCAGTCCGTGAGAGGCGTTGTTGAGGGCGGGTTCGGTTATCGCGAGTCGACGGGTCTTGTCGTGTTGCGTCCACGCACCGTCGCGGACGCGGTTGGGCCACGGTACGAGGACGACTCCGGATGCTGCAGGAGAAGGAGCATCTGCCGGGTAGGGCGGAACGAGCTCGATGCCCCCGACCGTCAGACCGCGCAGCGCGGCGCCGACCTGAGTGATCTGTGCGCCGACATTGCCCTCGCTACGCAGGACGAACTGCTCACCCGTCGGACCACTCCGCACATCGTGTCCCTGTGAAGCGAATGTCACGGATGCGTCCCCTTTCGACCGGCCGCCCGGCCGAACGTCCTCATGCTATTGAACGGCGGTCGCGTGCTTTCTCGCGTAGACTCCGGCGTTCTCCCAGACTGTGGAACCGCGGTGCGGTAGTGTTAGCCGGTCGGCTCTGGACACTGCGCGTTTGCGTGGATGGGTTTGTGAGTCCAAGGGGCCGATGGTGGGGGCGAATCCGCCCCGGCGACCATCACGTTGAATGGCCCCCGGCCGACGAGAGTCCGGGTAACTCCTACCGCGATCAGACGCAGATCTGTGCGGCGTACTTCGGTGCATTCAGTGGAGTGCTGTTCTCACATGAGACAACCCAGAAGGACATCACCATGCCCAAGAACAAGAAGCCGGCCGGCGGCCGACCCGCGAAGAACTTCGAACCGCGCCGCGGCGAGAAGACCCCCTACCAGGACCGCAAGCGTCAGGGTACGGCGACCGAGGCTCGTTCGCAGAAGCCGGGTAGCCGCAGCGCCGGTCACCGCGGGTTCCGCGCCGGGGCCTCGTCCGAAGAGTCGGGCGCTCCCAAGGCCCGCTGGACCTCGGCACAGCGCGCCGGCCGCGAAGAAGCCCGCGGTATCCGCACTCATGCCCACGGCGATCGTCCCGCACGTTCGTTCGACGACCGTCCGGTGCGCGGTCGCAACGAGCGCCCCGCGCGTTCGTTCGACGAGCGTCCCGCTCGCTCCTTCGACAATCGTCCCTCGCGCGATGGCGCGGAGCGTCCCGCCCGGCGCGAGTACAACAACGACCGTCCGGCCCGCACGTACGGTGAGCGCACTGCGCGTTCGTTCGACAACCGCCCGTCCCGTGAGGGTGCGGAGCGCCCTGTGCGTCGTGAGTACAACAACGACCGTCCGGCTCGCACCAATGGTGAGCGTCCGGCGCGTTCGTTCGACGACCGCCCGAAGAGGTCCTTCGACGAGCGCCCTGCGCGTTCGTTCGACGACCGTCCCAAGCGTTCGTTCGACGACCGTCCCGCTCGCGGCCGCGACGAGCGTCCTGCGCGTTCGTTCGCTGAGCGTCCCGCTCGTTCGTTCGACAACCGCCCGTCGCGTGACGGTGCGGAGCGTCCCGCCCGTCGTGAGTACAACAACGACCGCCCCGCGCGCACCTATAGCGAGCGTCCTGCGCGTTCGTTCGACGACCGTTCCCAGCGCTCGTTCGACGAGCGACCGGCCCGTTCGTTCGACGACCGCCCGAAGCGCGAGTACAACAGCGACCGTCCCCGTCGCGATGATCGTAGCGGCGCATCCGCCGGCCGCTCCGACTGGTCGAAGAAGCCCGAGCGCACCGCGTCGCACGAGCAGCACGTCGATGTCGTGCACGAGCGTCTGCAGGCCGAAGCGATCCAGGCGACGGACGTCGACGGCGTGAGCTTCGGTGACCTGGGCCTCGGCGACAACATCGTTCGCGCGCTCGCCGACCTGGGTGCCGCGGCTCCGTTCGCGATCCAGGCCGCGACGATCCCCGAGATCATCGCGGGACGCGACATGCTCGCACGTGGCCGCACCGGTTCCGGCAAGACGATCGCCTTCGGCGCTCCGATGGTCGAGAACGTGCTGCGCGGCCAGGCTGGTCAGCGACGCGAGTTCGGCCGCAAGCCGAAGGCGCTCATCCTCGCCCCGACGCGCGAGCTCGCGCTGCAGATCGACCGGACGATCCAGCCGATCGCTCGCAGCGTCGGCCTGTTCACGACCCAGATCTACGGTGGCGTGCCCCAGGCGCGCCAGGTCGGTGCGCTCAAGAAGGGCGTCGACATCATCATCGGCACCCCCGGTCGCATCGAAGACCTCATCAACCAGGGTCGTCTCGACCTCAGCGAGGTTCAGGTCGCGATCATCGACGAGGCCGACCATATGTGCGAGCTCGGATTCCTCGAGCCCGTGCAGCGGATCCTCCGCGAGACCGCGGACGGCTCGCAGAAGCTGCTGTTCTCGGCGACGCTCGACCGCGAGGTCTCGGCGCTCGTCGACGAGTTCCTCGTCGAGCCGGCCGTGCACGAGGTTGCCGGTGAAGACCAGGCCTCCAGCACGATCGAGCACCGTGTGCTCGTGATCGACCACCGCAACAAGGCCGAGATCCTCAGCCGCCTGGTCGACCGCGACGGTAAGACCCTGGTCTTCGCCCGCACGCGTGCGTTCGCCGAGACGCTCGCCGAGCAGTTCGCCGACGAGGGCATCCCCGCCGTCGCCCTGCACGGTGACCTCAACCAGCAGAAGCGCACGCGCAACCTGGAGCGTCTGACGTCCGGACGCGTCAACGTGCTCGTGGCGACGGATGTCGCGGCCCGCGGCATCCACGTTGACGACATCGACCTGATCATCCAGGCCGACGCTCCCGACGAGTACAAGACGTACCTGCACCGTTCGGGCCGTACCGGCCGCGCCGGCAAGCAGGGTCGCGTCGTCACGCTGATCACGCGCCAGCGTCGTCGCAAGATGACCGAGATGCTCGAGCGCGCCGAGATCGTCGCACCGTTCCAGGATGCAGCTCCCGGCGACGACGTGATCGATGAGCTCGCGGGCGGCATGACCGCCGCCGAGCTGACCGCGTAACCAGCACATCGCCGGAAGGGCGCCCCGGGACATCCGGGGCGCCCTTTCGCGTGCTCGCCCGGCGCGCTCAGCGACACGTGCACCGAAACACCTGTTCTGCGACGAAACACCCGGTGCCCGGGGGTGTTTCGTCGCACATGGGGTGTTTCGCAGACGTTCGGGGTCAGAACAGGGTCGGTGGGGACACGTCGAAGCGGGGGCCCGAGGGCTTGGCGTCGCGGCGAGGTGCCCATGCCGGGCCACCCGTGCCGACTGCGCCGGCGGACCGTGTCGCGATCACCGGGCCCGGTCCGCGCGCCCGCATCGTCTGCTCCTCTTCCGCGCGCCCGTCGAGTCTGTGCGCCCGGATCAGGGGTCGCACACGTTTCGACAGCCACTGCCGATAGCCCTTCGGTGCGTTGGCCGTCGCGCCCGGATACAGCCCGCGGTACGACGAAACGAGTTCCGGATGCTCCCGCTCGAGCCACTGCATGAACCAGGGCTTCACGCCCGGGCGCAGGTGAAGCGCGCCGTAGACGACGCGCACCGCGCCGGCCTCCTTGATGCGCGCGAGTGCGTCGTCGAGCGCGGGGATGGAGTCGGTCAGGTGCGGCATCACGGGCATCATGAACACCGTCACCCCGAACCCCGCGGCCGTGGCGGCGCGCACGGCCTCGAGGCGAGCGGTCGCCGTGGGCGTGCCGGGTTCGATCGAGTGCTGCAGGGCATCGTCGAACACCGCGATCGAGAACGCGAGATCGATGGGCACGTGCTCGCGGGCTGCTGCGAGCACGCCGAGATCGCGTCGGATCAGCGTGCCCTTCGTCAGGATCGACAGGGGGGTGCCCGATTCGGCGAGAGCCTCGATGATCGAGGGCATGAGCGCATACCGTCCCTCGGCGCGCTGGTACGGGTCGGTGTTGGTGCCCAGGGCGACGTGTTCGTGCTGCCAGGACCCCGCACGCAGCTCGCGGCGCAGCACCTCGGCGACGTTGGTCTTCACGACGATCTGCGAATCGAAATCCGCGCCCGCGTCGAGGTCGAGATACTCGTGCGTGCCGCGAGCAAAGCAGTTGTGACTGACCACACCGTTGGCGATGAAGTCACCCGTCCCCGTTGTGATGTCCACCATGTCGATGTCGTAGCCGAGGTTCTCGACACCGACCACGCGCAGATCGGACGCGGTCTTCACCGCGGTGCCGAGCATTGCCAGTTTGCGGGTTATAGCGGGACGCGCCAGTTGGAAGAATCGTTGCCGCGCGGGCAGGCCTCCCAGAAGACGGACGTTCCGGACACCGTTCGCGTGTTCCGGCTCGACAACCGCACTGAATGCATAATGCGCCAGAGACTCCATGATCGTCCGGATGATGCGCGGATCGCTGTTGCTGATACGGAAGACCCCGCGCGAACAGGATCCCTCCGCATCGAAAACGCCGGACAGGAATCCCGCCCGCCAGCCGCTACTCGGATCGGCGGGGTCGAGGATGAGTTCCTCGATGTGCGCAACCGCTTCCCGTCGCGCCGTGTGAATCGCGGTCATCTGTCGGCGGGTGGTTGTGGCGGGTGTGAATGGGCGTAGCAGGGTCTCGATGCCCTCTGCGAGAAGGAACGCGCGAGTCCGCTCGAGCGCTTCCGTATCTGCGAGAGCGAGACGAAAACGGTTGACTTCGCGCGTACGTTTCGCGTCGACGTAGATTCCGCGGAAGATCATTCCGTCTCCACGGATCATTCCGGCGAGGTAGCCCCGGGGAAAATCTGTGTCCAGGAGGAGGTCAGGGTTCGCCGCTCCGCCGAGCCCGAACCCTTGAAGCCGGTTGTTCGTCGTCAGAAAGGGTCGCTGTTCGGATCCCGACATCGTCCCTGTGACGTGCTTCCAGCCCCGGTCGCTGAGGAACCGATGGTCGCCGCTGGCGATGATCTGGGTACCGTCCGCAAGGGTGACGCGGTACGCGCGCTTGTGCGTTGACCACTTTGCGCGGACAGTTGTCTCAACGTAGCGCCGGTAGTTTCCCGAGCGCTCGGTTCCCACAATGTGATCGCCGACACGAAGATCATCGAGGCGTCGCTGACGCCCATCCGCCAGCAAGATCAGGGTGTCCGGGTCGAGGCAATACGAGCACGCATGGCTGCATCCTCGGTACGGATTGATCGTCCAGTTGAACGGCATCGACGACGCCCCGGGCACGTGATTGAGCGCGGACTTCGCGAGCACCTCGTGGAAGGTGATGCCGGCGAATTCGGGCGTCGTCACGGAACGGACGAGTCCGTCCATTCGTTCCAGCCCCGGTAGCGCGGATTCGTCCGCAACTCCGAGCTGTTGTCCTCGCCAGCGCATCCCACATTCGAACATATGGGCTAAGCATCCGTCAACCGTCGCGGCGCGAGAGGGCGAGTGCCCAGCGAGATCGGACACAATGAATGGATGACCTCCGCGACCGGGTCACCCGGATCCCGGCGTGCGGCACGGAACGCGGCACCGCCGCCCCGCGGCGCACGCAGGCTTGCCGCGGCGTCGATCGGGGTCGCTCTCGCGGTCGCGGCCCTGGCGGGAATCGGCGGAGCGCTCGCCGTGCCTCGCGCCGCTCAGAGCCCCGTGAGCGCGACGGCATCGCCGACGGCACCCCCGCCGACCGCGACCGGGATCCCCGCGCCCACCCGTTCCGAGGCCCCCGTGGCGGAGGCGGCGTTCTGCGATCGGCCCGAGGTTCAGGCCGGGCTCGCGACCGGCGACGATCCGGCCGTGATCGCCGCGGCCGGCGGGGGCGAAGGGCTTCGACAGGCTGTGATCCGCGGCATCGCACCGTGCGTCAACCTGCGTGATCCGTCCCACGTCTGGTTCGTCGTGAACAAGACGATTCCGATGGAACCGATCGATTTCGCGCCGTCCGATTGGGTCGCGCCCTCGGGTGTACCCCTGGGCAACCTCGCGGCTGTGCGGACGGACATCGCGCCGACCGTCACCGCGATGTCCGAGGCATCCATCGCCGCCGGTTCAGGGCAGATCGGCATGCAGAACGGGTATCGCGGCTACTCGGTGCAGCAGCGCATCCACAACGACCGTGTCGCGTCGCTCGGCAAGGAAGCCGGCGAGCGCCTCGCTGCGCGGCCGGGTTACAGCGAGCACCAGTCGGGCATTGCGATCGACGTCTTCGGATGCACGCCCGGATGCTCGTCGTCGGAGCAGTTCGGAACCACAACGACCTACCAGTGGGTTGTGGAGCACAGCTGGGAGTTCGGCTGGATCATCCGCTACGAAGACGGCCAGACTCCCATCACGGGATACGACCCCGAGGCTTGGCACCTGCGCTACATCGGCCCCGAGCTGGCTGCCGCGTACCACGCGGGCGGATTCCGCACGCTCGAGGAGTTCTTCGGCCTGCCCGCGGCGCCCGGCTATCTCGACTGAGTCGACGTCGATCGTCATCGGAGATCCGCAGATATCCCGCCGCCGAGCGTCACCCGTGCCCCTGTGTCAGGCCCAGGGGCGGAACGCGAGGAAGATCGCCGCGGTGACGATCCAGAACAGCGCGATGAAGACGACGTCGCGCGCCCGGAACGGTATCCGGTACCGCTCGGTTCGATATGGGTAGGCGCCGAACGCTCGCGAATCCATCGAAAGAGCGACGCGCTCGGCGTGCCGGATGGCCCCGGCGAGCAGCGGCACGATGTATCCGATCCGCCGCCTCACCGCGGCGATCGGACCACGACCGTGCGAGGCCCCGCGGACCCGGTGCGCGGCTCGGATCACCTCGAGCTCGTGCCCGAAGCGCGGCACGAAGCGGAACGCCGCGAGCGCCGTATAACCGACGCGATACGGAACCCGCAGCTGCTGGATCATCGAGCGGGTCAGGTCGGGCCCGGTCGTCGTCAGCCCGCCGATCAGGGCGAGCGTCAGGATCGCTCCGAGCCTCAGCGCGGTCGCGAAACCGACCTCGAGCGCCTCGCCGTAGAGGATCCAGGAGCCGAGTTGCAGGACCACGACGTCGTGCGAGATGCGGGAGGCATCGGTCCACAGTGAGATGCCGATGCCGATCAGCAGCAGGAACGCGGGCACGGCGAGCAGCAGGATGGCGAGCATCCTGGCAGAGAGGCGCGTGCCCGCGAAGATGACGGCGTACGCGAGCGCGAGGAATGCGGCCGGGGTCTGCAGGTCCCGCACGGCGAGCAGCGCGAGCATCGCCGGCACCGGAGCGGCGATCTTGGCGAGCGGGTTCAGGGCGTAGAGAAAACGCCCGCGCGGTTCGCTTTCGCGGTGCTGTTGGCGCTCGAGCATGGGCGTTTCGGCGGTCATCGCGAAGCCCCCTCGGTCGATTCGGGCGCTCCTTGTAAATCTGTTCCGCCGAGGCGGCCCGAATCCGCAGGGAGAGCCCCCGGAAGATCCGCCAGTCGCACGATTCCCGAGATCTCCGGATGCGTCGACAGATCCGCCAGCGCGGATGCCAACGGGGGACGGCGGAGCCCCGTTGCTCGCAGCAACTCGGTGTCCGCGAAGATTTCCGCGGTCGGAGCGTGCGCGAGCAGACGCCCCTCGGCGATAACGGCCGTATGCGTGGCGTACTCGGTCACCAGCTGCATGTCGTGCGTCACCACGATGACGGTCGTACCTTGCGCGTTGAGCTCGGCGAGGATCCCGAGCAGCTCGTCGGCACGCGCGCGATCCTGTCCGAACGTCGGCTCGTCGAGCGCCAGCACCGGTGCGCCCGCGATCAACGCCGTACCCACCGACAGGCGCCGCTTTTGGCCGCCCGAGAGCAGGAAGGGATGGGATGTTCCGCGCCCCGTCAGTCCGAAGCGCTCGAGCATGTCCGCGACCCGGGTCTGAATCTCTGCCTCGTTCGCGCCGCGCAGGCGGAGCCCCTGCGCCAACTCGTCGAAGACGGTGTTCGTGACGAACTGGTGCTCGGGATTCTGGAAGACGAAGCCGATCCGCGCCGTCAGCGCCGCGACGTCCGCGCGTCCCGGGTCGATCCCGTCGACGACAATCCGTCCGCGTGGCGGCGGCACGACACCGGCGATCGCTTGGACGAGCGTCGTCTTGCCCGCACCGTTCGGCCCCACGACGGCGAGGAACTCGCCCGGGCGGACGTCGAGGTCGATGCCGTGCAGCACCGGGGTCCGGCCGCGCCGGACGGTCAGATCGCGGACGCGGATGATCGGCTCGGCCGGTGCGGGTGCCGTCACGGGAGCGGGTGTAGGGCTGAACGTGCGTGGCACAGCGGTCGAAGCATCCGTCCTCACCGTGTCCGCACCGCCCGCTGCCGGTTGAGCCGCTGTCTCGAGCGCGGCACGCAGTTCGGCGGCGGTGAGGGGGAGCGGATCGAGCGCATACCCCGCAGCGCGGAGCCGCAGCGCGGCGAGCGCCGACACCGGCAGCCACGCCCCGAGCGCACTCAGCTCGGCGGCGCGCCCGCGGAGCACGGCATCCGTGGTTCCATCGGCCACGAGGCGCCCGTTCGCGTCGAGTACGAGCACGCGCGTGACGAGCTCGACCATCACGTCGAGGTTGTGCTCGACCAACACGACCGAGCGATCACCCGCCGCCACGACATCGGTCAGCGCAGCCGCGACGTCGTCGATGCCCTGTGGGTCGAGGTTGGCAGTGGGCTCATCCAGCACCAGCAGGCCCGATCCCATCGCGAGGGCGGTCGCGATCGCGAGGCGCTGACGACCACCGCCCGACAGTCGGTCAGGGTTGTCGTCGCGTCGCTCCCAGAGGCCGACGCGACGGAGGGATGCCTCGGCCCGGGACAGGACCTCGGGCACGGGGAGCGCGAGATTCTCGGGGCCGAACGCCACCTCGTCGAAGAGGGTGGACGTGACGATCTGAGCGTCCGGGTCCTGGAACACCATCGCCACGCTGGGGCTCAACTCGGCGACCGTGGACTGCGCGATGTCACGGCCGTCGATCAGCACGGTGCCGTCGATGTCGGCGGGGATCGCGTGGGGGATGAGGCCGTTCAGGCTGAGCGCGAGTGTCGACTTGCCCGACCCGCTCGGCCCGAGGACCAGCACCACCTCGCCCGGCTCGACCGAGAACGAGACACCGTCCGGTGCCGCGCTCGCCGCGTCGGGGTACCGGATGGCGAGGGCCGTGACGGTCGCTGAGACGCCCGCGCGGCGGAGTGCGGACGAGAAGTCGGGGGATGCGGTCACAGAAGCCTCGGGTGGAAACCCATCGAGCCGGGGACGCCCGGGTCTGCCCAATTTAGCTGAGGCTTACCTTCCTCGGCAACGGAGGGCCCCCAGCGGCGGTGCGTCGGGCCGGCTCCGTCAGCGGGGAACGCGCGCGACGCCGGCGCGACGCAGTGCGGCACCGATCGCCAGTCCGACGGCCGTCCAGGCGAAGGGCCCGAGGATCGACAGCGCGATGTAGATGGCCTGGGCCCACAGGGGCAAGCGCGCGAGGTCGGCCGCGAAACCCACGACGACCGCCACGAGGATGCCGATGATGCCCGCCGACACGAAGAAGCGCCATGCCCCCCACGCCCGGTATCGGGTCAGGGCGGCCACGCCCTCCTGGATCAGGCCGAACAGCAGCGCCGTGCCGAGAAATCGCGGGGCCCACGCGGGGTTGAATGCGCTCGCGACGAGCGCCGCGATCAGGTGGGCGAGCAGCGCCACGAAGGGCATCCGCAGCAACTCCTGTGCGATGATCCCCGGCAGCACGTGCGAGCCGAGCACCAAGCCGTAGGCCACACCAGCGGTGCCGACGATCACGACGGGCGTGAGCCATCCGGCCACGGCGCCGACGAGTCCCGTTGCAACGCCGATCGCCGCGCACGTCAGCAGCACGCGCGTCGTCAGGGGGCTCCGGGTGCGCACCTCGTCAGGTTATCGCTCCACCAGGGTCCCGCGGCGACCCGTGCGCCGGACAAAACCCGCGGTCGCGCTCAGGGGCGACGGCGCCGCGGGGTGAGGCGGACGCCCGGCAGGGGAGGTGCGGGAACGCGCTCGTCGCCGTGAGGCACGACGTGGCCGAAGCGTGTCGAGCCCGCCTCCCACGCATCCCTCGCCTCGACGATCTCGTCGTGGGTGCGCCCGACGAAGTTCCACCACATCACCAGGTCGGACTCGAACGGTTCGCCGCCGATGAGGAAGAGCGTCGCGGGCTCGGCAGCAGTCACGTCGATGTGGTCGCGACCGATACCGAGGTACAGCAGCTCGTGGGGCCCGAGGGTCGCGGCCGCCGGATCGACATCGCCCGGGCCCGAGGCATCCGCCCCGAGACCTGCCGCGACGTTGGCAGCGCCGAACGCGCCCACCAGCGCGTACTCCCACTCGCGCCGGAGCGGGATACGCGCGGTCGATCCGGCCAGCACGACGATCTCGGCACCCACCAGCGGGGTGAAGGCGCTCGCGGGCGACGTCGTGCCGGCCAGCTCACCCATGACGACCGTCGCGGTGCCGGCGGGTTCGCCGCCCGGCGCCTGCAGTTCGAGCGTCGGCAGGGCGGTGTGGCGCTCGAACGACGGTGCGCCGTGACGGCGGTTCTCGGGCAGCGCGATCCACAGCTGCAGGGCATCGAGGGGAATCGGATGCTCGCCGACCGAGTACTCCGAGTGCGAGATACCCGCACCGCTCGTCATCAGATTCAGCTCGCCGCGCGTGACGACGACGTCGCTCCCCACGCTGTCACGGTGATGCACCTCACCGACGAACGGCCACGTCACCGTCTGGAGGCCGATATGGGGGTGTGGTTCCACCCGCATCAGCGCCTCTTGCGGGCCGAAACGATCGAGAAAGCACCACGCGCCCACCATCGGCAACTCGCGGTGCGGCAGGATGCGGCGCACCTCCATGGCGCGGACGCCGCCGAGCGGGACGTCCCGCGCCTCGAGGCGCAACGAACGCGGCCCATCGCAATCGGATGCTTGCTGCACATCCTCGTCGCCGGCCGCGTCCAGACGGGTCATCCCGCCGACTCACCCGTCGTCGCGGACTCCTGTGCGTCGGATTCCTCCGGCCAGTCGATGATGCCGCCCGGAATCTCGTGATCCTTCAGGTAGCTGGCGATGAACGGGCAGAGCGGCACGATCGTCTCGCCGCGGCGCGCGGCATCCGCGAGCGACTCCGCCGCGATGATGTCGCCGAAGCCGCGACCGCGGAAGGCCTTGTCGATCTGGGTGTGGGTGAACGCGATCCGCCCGCCCTCGCTGAGTTCGAACACGGCGAACCCGGCGAGTTCGTCGCCGTCCTTCAGCTCGTAGCGGTTGCGTTCGTCGTTGCGGATGACCGTCGGGGCGGCCGGGGCCTCATTCATTGCGCTGCCGTCGTGGCTCATGGAGTTCCTTCCCTCGGTTGTTCCAACGTAGGCGCGCACGGTCGTGTTCCGCGACGGGGTGGACAGGTCGGGAAAACACGCTTCGGTCCTCTTCTCCGGCCGCATGGGGAAGACTCGAGGAATGGACCTTCTCGCGCGGATGCCCCCGAGCACCGACGCGAGCCCGGACGTGATCTACGAAGCTTTCGTCGATTGGGCTTCCGAGCGGGGCCTGAGTCTGTACCCGGCGCAGGACGAGGCCGTCATCGAGCTCGTCTCGGGGGCGCACGTGATCCTGTCGACGCCGACGGGCACCGGTAAGTCCCTCGTCGCCGTCGCGGCGCACGCCGCCTGCCTCGCTCGCGGCGGTCGCACCTATTACACGGCCCCGATCAAGGCGCTCGTGAGCGAGAAGTTCTTTGCGCTCGCCGAGATCTTCGGGGCGTCGAATGTCGGCATGGTGACGGGTGACTCCTCGGTCAACCCGGACGCCCCGATTATCTGTTGCACGGCCGAGATCCTGGCGAACCTGGCGCTCCGCCAGGGCGCCGACGCATCCGTCGACCAGGTCGTGATGGACGAGTTCCACTACTACGGCGATCCCGACCGCGGCTGGGCCTGGCAGGTGCCGCTGCTGTTGCTCCCGCGTGCGCAGTTCCTGTTGATGTCGGCGACGCTCGGCGACGTGACCCCGATCGCGGAAGATCTCGAACGTCGGACGAAGCGGACCGTCGCCCTCGTGACCGGAGTCGAGCGTCCCGTTCCGCTGCACTTCTCGTACTCGAAGGATCAGATCCACGAGGCTGTTGAAGAGCTGCTCGAGACGAAACAGGCGCCGATCTACGTCGTCCATTTCTCGCAGGCAGCGGCCATGGAGCGGGCGCAGGCCCTCTCGAGCGTGAAGATCGTTTCACGCGAGCAGCGCGACGAGATCGCGGAGGCGATCGGAGGCTTCCGCTTCACCACGGGCTTCGGCAAGACGCTCTCGCGCCTCGTACGTGCGGGCATCGGGGTGCATCACGCGGGCATGCTGCCCAGGTACCGCCGCCTCGTCGAGACCCTGGCCCAGCGCGGCCTCCTGCGGGTCATCTGCGGCACCGACACCCTCGGCGTCGGCATCAATGTCCCGATTCGCACGGTGCTCATCACGGCGCTGTCGAAATACGACGGACAGCGGATGCGTCAGCTCAGCGCCCGCGAATTCCACCAGATCGCCGGGCGCGCCGGGCGAGCGGGTTACGACACCGCGGGAACCGTCGTGGTGATGGCGCCCGAGCATGAGATCGAGAACGAGGCCGCCCTCCGCAAGGCGACCGCCAAGCAGGCGCAGAACCCGTCGTCGAAGGTCAAGAACATCGTGCGCAAGAAGGCGCCACAGGGATTCGTGTCTTGGGGCGAGGCGTCCTTCGACAAGCTCGTGGTCGCCGAGCCCGAACCGCTGCTGCCGCAGATGCAACTCACGGCGGCGATGCTGATCAACGTCATCGCTCGGGGCGGTGACGTGTTCGCGAACGTCCGCTCGCTGGTGTTCGACAACCACGAGCCCCTGCCGCGCCGTTACGCCCTCGCGCGCCGGGCACTGGCGATCTTCCGCACTCTTCGTCAGGCCGGCATCGTCGAGGTCGGGGCGGAAGGCACCATCCGTCTGACCGTCGACCTGCAGCCGAACTTCGCCCTCAACCAGCCGCTCTCGCCGTTCGCGCTCGCCGCGATCGAGTTGCTGGATCGCACCGAGCCCGCCAGCGACGCGGCCAACCTCGCAGAATCGCGCGAACTCCGTAAAATCGCGCCCGATTCCTTCGAACCTCGCGAGAATCTGCGAATTGCGGACGGTTCCCAGACCGTCGGGACGGGCCACTACGCGCTCGACGTGCTCAGCGTGATCGAGGCGACGCTCGACGACCCCCGCCCCGTGCTGTCGCAGCAGCAGTTCCGCGCGCGGGGCGAGGCGGTTGCGGCGATGAAGCGAGCCGGGATCGAGTACGACGAGCGGATGGCGGCGCTCGAGGAGGTCACGCACCCCCAGCCTCTCGCGGAGCTGCTGGCCCAGGCCTACGAGGTCTTCGCCTCGAGCCAGCCGTGGATCCGCGACTTCGAACTCTCGCCCAAGTCGGTCGTCCGCGACATGTACGAGCGGGCCCTCTCGTTCGGCGAGTTCGTCTCGCTCTATCAACTCGGCCGGAGCGAAGGTCTGGTGCTGAGGTACCTGAGCGACGCCTACCGGGCGATTCGGCAGACCGTCCCGATCGAGGCTCAGACCGAGGACCTGCTCGACGTCGTCGCCTGGTTGGGTGAACTCGTCCGGCAGGTCGACTCCAGTCTCGTCGACGAGTGGGAGAGCCTGATCAACCCGGTCACCGACCCCTCCGCACCGGTCGTGCCGCCGCCCCCGCCCTCGCTCGTGCGGAACCGGCGGGCGTTCATGGTGCTGGTGCGCAACGAGCTGTTCCGGCGCATCCGTCTCGCAGCTCTTCAGCAGGACGACGAGCTCGTCGAGCTCGATCCCGACGCCGGATGGCCCGATGCGCTCGACGCGTACTTCGACGAGCACGACGAGATCATGACGGGCGGCCCGGCGCGATCTCCCGCGCTCGTCGCGATCGACGAGTCGGATGCCGCGAACGGCATATGGCGGGTCGAGCAGACGATCGACGACCCGGATGGCAACCACGACTGGCGGATCCGCGGGTCGGTCGATCTCGATGCGTCCGACGAGGAGGGTGCCGCGGTGCTGCACGTCGACGAGGTCCTGCGGCTGTAACGTCCACGCCCCGTGGTCGACGCGGGACGCCGCGAACATCCGAGAGGTGTGGTTGGCTTTCGTGTCGCCCAAAACTAGCCCCGTGTTCACTTCAGCCCCAGCGAACCTCCGAGATGTTCGCTGCTCGTCGCGCTGCCCCCGCCCGGGCCGAGCGTCGGGGGCGCTCGTTACACTCGACAGGTGCCCCCAGCCCCTTCCGATCCGTCCGCCGCGGGCGAGCAGTGGGCCGGTGCGTGGGACGAACCGCCACCGGATGACTGGGCCCCCGAACCCGACGACTGGGTGCCGCCGCCCGACACGGGCGCACCCCCACCCGACTGGGCAGCCCCGACCCCGATCGCGACAGGCTCCAGCCGCCCGGGCTCGGTAACCGCACCCCCGCGCGAGCGCCGCGCCGCCGCATCCGGCTATGCGACTCCGCTCGATGCCCTCCGCACCGTCTACGGCTACGACGCGTTCCGCGGTGACCAGGCCGAGGTCATCGAGCATGTCGTCGCGGGTGGCGATGCCATCGTCCTGATGCCCACGGGCGCCGGCAAGAGTGTCTGTTACCAAGTCCCGGCGCTCGTCCGTGAGGGCACGGGCCTGGTCGTCTCGCCTCTCATCGCCCTGATGCACGACCAGGTCGATGCCCTCCGCGCCAACGGCGTTCGGGCCGCCTACCTCAACTCGACCCAGGATCCCGACGAACGCGCCCAGGTCGAGCGGTCCTATCTGGCGGGCGAGCTCGACCTGCTCTACGTCGCGCCCGAGCGTCTCAACACGTCGTCCACCGCGCGTCTGCTCGAGGGTGGCAAGCTCAGCGTCATCGCGATCGACGAGGCTCACTGTGTTTCGCAATGGGGTCACGACTTCCGTCCCGACTACCTCGGGCTCGGCGACCTGGCCGAGCGGTTCCCGGGGGTTCCGCGCCTCGCCCTGACCGCGACCGCGACGCCCGCAACGCACGCCGAGATCGGTGAGCGGCTGCGGCTGCCCGAGGCCCGGCACTTCGTCGCGAGCTTCGATCGCCCGAACATCCAGTACCGCGTCGAGCCGAAGGTCGAGCCGCGCAAGCAGCTGCTGTCCTTCATCCGCACCCAGCCCGAGGGGTCGGCCGGGATCGTTTACGCGCTCAGCCGCAAGAGCGTCGACCAGACCGCCGCCTACCTACGCACGCAGGGGATCAACGCGCTGCCGTATCACGCGGGTCTCGACGCCTCGACGCGCTCGACGCACCAGTCCCGGTTCCTGCGCGAAGACGGCGTGGTGATGGTCGCGACGATCGCGTTCGGTATGGGGATCGACAAGCCGGATGTTCGTTTCGTCGCTCATGTCGACCTGCCGAAGTCGGTCGAGGGTTATTACCAGGAGACGGGCCGCGCGGGTCGCGATGGCGAACCATCCGTCGCCTGGATGGTCTACGGCCTCGGCGACGTGGTGCAACAGCGGCGCATGATCGATCAGAGCCCCGGCGACCGCTCGTACAAGACGCGTCTCGGTCAGCACCTCGACGCGATGCTGGCGCTCTGCGAGACGGTCGGATGCCGCCGGCAGAACCTGCTCGGATATTTCGGCGAAGCATCCGGTCCGTGTGGCAACTGCGATACCTGTCTCACTCCGCCCGAGACCTGGGACGGACTCGTGCCTGCGCAGAAGCTCCTCTCGACCATCGTGCGTCTGCAACGCGAGCGCGGCCAGGCCTTCGGTGCGGGCCATCTCGTCGACATCCTGCGCGGGGCGTCCACCGACCGCATCCGGCAACAGGGCCACGACAAGCTCTCGACCTATGGCCTGGGCGCCGAGTTGAGCGACCAGGACTGGCGGAGCGTCATCCGTCAGCTGCTCGCTCGCGGCATCCTTGTGGCGCAGGGTGAATACGGCACCCTGGCGCTCGGCGAACCGGCCGGCTCCGTACTGCGCGGAGAGGCGCCCGTGCCCTTGCGGCGCGATGTGCTCGGGCGCACCGGCGGGGGCGGCGGCTCCCGTTCGCGGCGAACGGCCGCATCAGCGGACGTGGATGCGGCCGACCAGCCGCTGTTCGAAGCACTCCGCGCCTGGCGGGCCGAAACGGCGCGCGAGCTGGGTATGCCGGCGTACATCGTGTTCGGCGATGCGACCCTGCGCGCGCTGGCCGAGCACCGGCCCTCGTCGGCGGCCGAGCTGGATGGGATCACGGGCATCGGCGCGAAGAAGCGCGAGGCATACGGCGAGGCCGTCCTCGCGGTGATCGCCGGCACGTAGCCGTCCCGGTCATGCCCCCGACCGCGAGCAGGGCCAGTCCGATACCCGTGTGTGGGGAGGCGACAATCCACCCGGTGAACGGGGTGCGGGGCCTTTGGCGTAAACGTACAGGCGAGTTCACCCATCGTTGTGGCAGTCCTACGATGACGTCACCCCTGTAGTTTTCGCTGTCGAGAGGACAGTCATGGCTGACACCGCCGTTCGCTCCCGCAAGCCCTCGAGTGACAAGCGCACCCCCGCGGGTGGTGCGAAGACGGCGCCGACCAGCGCCGTCGAGGCATCCGATCCGCGCATCGATATCGAGCAGGTCACCGACCTCCTGCTCGGCACGTGGGCCGACACACGCCGCGTCGCCCGCGAGATGACGAAGAATCCCGACCTCTGGCGTGACGATTCGCTCGCGATGGACGAGCACCGCGAGCGCGTGCTCGGCCAGCTGCGGCTCCTGGTCGAGCAGGGTGGCGTGCACCGCGCCTTCCCCAAGGCGTACGGCGGCGAAGAGAACAACGGCTCCAACATCGCCGGGTTCGAAGAGCTCGTCACGGCCGACCCGAGCCTGCAGATCAAGGCGGGCGTCCAGTGGGGCCTGTTCGGCTCGGCGGTGCTGCAACTCGGTACCAAGGAGCACCACGACAAGTGGCTGCCCGGCATCATGAGCCTCGACATCCCGGGCGCTTTCGCGATGACCGAGACCGGCCACGGATCGGATGTCGCGGCGATCGGCACGACGGCTACCTACGACGTCGAGGCCGAAGAGTTCGTCATCCAGACGCCCTTCCGCGGTGCGTGGAAGGACTACCTCGGCAACGCAGCCCTGCACGGCATCGCGGCGACCGTGTTCGCGCAGCTCATCACGAACGGCGTCAACCACGGCGTGCACTGCTTCTATGTGCCGCTCCGCGATGAGAACGGCGACTTCCTGCCCGGCATCGGCGGCGAAGACGACGGGCTGAAGGGCGGACTCAACGGCATCGACAACGGCCGCCTGCACTTCGACGGCGTCCGGATCCCGCGCACCAACCTCCTGAACAAGTACGGTGACGTCGCCGCGGACGGCACCTACTCGAGCGACATCTCGAGCCCCGGCCGCCGTTTCTTCACGATGCTCGGCACCCTCGTGCAGGGACGCGTCTCGCTCGATGGATCTGCCATGTGGGCGTCCGCACTGGGCCTGAACATCGCGATCACCTACGCGACGCAGCGCCGCCAGTTCGACTCCGGTGCGGGCACCGACGAGGTCGTCTTGATGGACTACGGGCGGCACCAGCGTCGTCTGCTGCCGCGCCTCGCGACCACGTACGCGGGCCTCTTCGCCCACGACGAGTTCCTGCAGAAGTTCGACGCCGTGTTCAGCGGCAAGTCCGACACCGACGCGGACCGCGAAGACCTCGAGACCCTCGCCGCGGCACTCAAGCCCCTCTCGACCTGGCACGCGCTCGACACGCTCCAGGAGTCGCGCGAGGCCTGCGGCGGCAACGGCTTCCTGTTCGAGAACCGCCTCGTGGGCCTGCGCGCCGACCTCGACATCTTCGCGACGTTCGAGGGCGACAACAACGTGTTGCTGCAGCTCGTCGGCAAGCGTCTGCTGACCGACTACGGGCGGCAGTTCAAGGACAAGGATGCTCGGGCTCTCGCGGCGTTCGCCGTCGGGCAGACCGCGGGCAAGTTCTTCCACGGTGCTGGACTTCGTCAGCTCGGACAGGCGGTCGGTGACCTCGGTTCGACCGCGAGGTCGGTCGAGCGCGGTCTGCGTGCGGACCAGCAGCACGAGCTGCTGACAGGCCGCGTGCAGCAGATGGTCGCCGACATCGCGGGGCGCCTGCGTTCCGCCGCGAAACTGCCACGCGACGAGGCTGCCGCGTTGTTCAACGCCAACCAGTCCGAGCTGATCGAGGCGGCCCGTGCACACGGTGAGCTGCTGCAGTGGGAGGCGTTCACGGACGCCCTCGCGCGCGTCACGGACGAGGGCAGCCGTCAGGTGCTGACGTGGCTGCGCGACCTGTTCGGGCTGAGCATGATCGAGAAGCACCTGGCCTGGTACCTCATCAACGGACGCCTCTCCGCCCAGCGCGGCGGGGCTGTGTCGAGCTACATCGATCGCCTGTGCGTGCGACTGCGGCCGCATTCGCTCGACCTCGTCGAGGCCTTCGGTTTCGCCCCCGAGCACGTGCGCGCACCGATCGCGTCGGGTGCCGAGAAGGTGCGCCAGGACGAGGCGCGGGCGTACTACGCCGCGCTCGAGGCATCCGGATCGGCTCCCGTTCCCGAGAAGAAGGGGAAGACTCCGACCCGAGCCTGAGCCCTTACCGCATGCCGAAGGCCGGGCGCAACCCGTCGCGTCCGGCCTTCGGCATGCGTAGGGTCGTCCGCGGCGCGCCGATTGGCCGCGCCGCAAACACCGAAAGCAGGCACCTCATGAGCATCGGATTCGGCATCTTTCTCTTCGCGGTCGGCGCGATCTGCGCCTTCGCGCTCAACGTCGACCTCGGCTGGATCGACATCAAGACGGTCGGCTACATCCTGATGGGCGCCGGCGTCATCATCACGATCATCGGGATCGCGCTGCTGGCTCGTCGGCGCAGCGTCGCCTCGACGACCCGCAGCGGCGTCGACCCCGTCTCGGGTGAGCGCATCACGCGCAGCGAGACCAGCGCGCCCGAGGACCCGCGCGTCTAGAACGCCCGCTCCGCTGTCGCAGATCGACGTTCCGCTCTCGCGCTGACATCGATCATCGACAGTCGAACCGGAGACTGCCCGACACCGCGGACACCAAAACGTCCGCGGTGTCGGGCACACTGGTCCCCGTAGAGGGGACGCACCATGGCTGATCGGTCGGCAGGACACATCGCGGACGCGCACGAGGTCATCCGCGTCGTCGGTGCACGCGAGAACAACCTCAAGAACGTCTCGCTCGAGATCCCGAAGCGTCGGCTCACGGTTTTCACCGGGGTGAGCGGCTCGGGCAAGTCCTCGCTCGTCTTCGGCACGATCGCCGCCGAGTCCCAGCGGCTGATCAACGAGACCTACTCCACCTTCATCCAGCAGTTCATGGCGGCCCCCGACCGTCCGGATGTCGATGCGCTCGAGAACCTCTCGCCCGCGATCCTTGTCGACCAGGAGCGGATGGGCGCGAACGCACGCTCGACCGTGGGAACCGCGACGGACGCGCACGCGATGCTGCGGATGCTCTTCAGCCGCCTCGGCACACCGCACATCGGATCTCCGCAGGCGTTCTCGTTCAACGTGCCCTCCGTCAGCGGGTCGGGCGTGATCAAGAAGGACGACGGCACCCGCGAGGCGCGATCCTTCACGGTGACGGGCGGGATGTGCCCGCGCTGCGAGGGACTCGGCGAGGCGAGCGACATCGACCTCGACGAACTCTTCGACAGCGGCAAGTCGCTCGCCGAGGGGGCCATCACGATCCCCGGCTACAATGTCGACGGGTGGATGGTGCGCGGCTTCACAGAGTCGGGGTTTCTCGACCCCGACAAGAAGATCCGCGACTTCACCGAGCAGGAGCGCCAGGACTTCCTCTACAAGGAGCCCGTGAAGGTCAAAATGCGTGACTTCAACATGACCTACGAGGGCTTGATTCCGAAGATCACGAAGAGCTTCCTCCAGAAGGATCGCGATGCGCTGCAGCCCCACATCCGCGCCTTCGTCGATCGCGCGGTCAAGTTCACCGCCTGTCCCGACTGCGGCGGGACGCGCCTGAGCGAGGCGGCGCGATCGTCGACGATCGGGGGCGTGAGCATCGCGGATGCGGCGGCCATGCAGATCACGGACCTCGCCGCGTGGCTCCGGACGATCGACGACCCCGAGGTCGCACCGCTTCTGGCGGGCCTCCGCCACCTGGTCGACTCGTTCGTGGAGATCGGTCTGGGGTACCTGTCGCTCGATCGCTCCAGCGGAACGCTGTCGGGCGGAGAGGCGCAGCGCACCAAGATGATCCGCCACCTCGGATCGAGCCTGACCGACATCACCTATGTGTTCGACGAGCCGACCGCGGGACTCCACCCGCACGACATCGAGCGCATGAACGATCTCCTCCGACGCCTGCGCGACAAGGGCAACACCGTGCTGGTCGTCGAGCACAAACCCGAGGTGATCGCGATCGCCGACCACGTCGTGGACCTGGGTCCGGGTGCCGGGCGCAACGGGGGAGAGATCACCTTCACGGGGGATGTCGCGGGGCTCCGCGCCTCCGACACCCTCACCGGCCGCCATCTGGATCATCGCGCCCGGCTGAAGCCCTCCGTGCGCGCATCCACGAGCGCCCTGCAGATCCGCGGCGCGACGCAGCACAACCTGCAGAACGTCGACGTCGACATCCCGCTCGGCATCCTGACCGTCGTGACGGGGGTGGCCGGATCGGGCAAGTCGTCGCTCATCCACGGGCACCTGCCGTCGTTCGAGGACGTCGTGGTCGTCGACCAGGCACCGATCCGCGGTTCTCGGCGCAGCAACCCGGCGACCTACACGGGTGTGCTCGATGGCATCCGCGCCGCCTTCGCGAAGGCGAATGGTGTCAAACCCGCCCTCTTCAGCGCGAACTCGGCCGGCGCCTGCCCCGTCTGCAAGGGACTCGGGATCATCATCACCGAGCTCGGGTTCGCCTCGACGGTCGAGACGGTCTGCGAGGTGTGCGAGGGCAAGGGCTTCTCGGACGAGGTTCTCGCGTACCGCCTGAACGGGGTCAACATCCACGAGGTCATGTCGATGTCGGCGGCCGAGGCATCCGAGTTCTTCCCGTCCGGCCCGGCCCACACGACGCTGGCGCGGATGGTCGACGTGGGACTTTCGTACATCACGCTCGGCCAGCGCCTGAATACGCTCTCGGGGGGTGAGCGACAGCGCCTGAAGCTCGCCATCAGCATGGCCAGGAAAGGCGCGGTGTACGTGCTCGACGAACCGACGACGGGACTGCACCTGGCCGACGTCGACAACCTGCTGGGGCTGCTCGACCGCCTGGTCGACGCCGGGAACTCGGTCATCGTGATCGAGCATCACCAGGCTGTGATGGCTCACGCCGACTGGATCATCGACATGGGTCCGGGAGCGGGACGTGATGGCGGTCGGATCGTCTTCGAGGGCACTCCGGCCGAGTTGGTGGCATCGGGACAAACTCTGACCGCCCAGCACCTTCGGACGTACGTCGGCTCCTGACGACCCGGCCATCGAGCACGGCGCGCAGCGCCGAGTCGAAATGCCGGTGCGGTCAGCGTCCGGTGTCGAACAGGTGCCGCCCGCCGTGGCTGAGCACCTTCACGACGACACCGCGCGCGTGCAGCTCCGCGACGGCGCGCGTCTCTTCGTCGATGTCCCGCCCCAGGGCGTGCACGTTCGCAACGACGAGGACGTCCCCATGCTGGAGGGTAGCGAAGAACCGACCGAGCCGGTCGGACCATCCCTCGAGGATCTCGGGTGAGGGGTGCCGGAACCCCGCGATGGGCACGCCGAAGCGGGTCAGCTCATCTCGCTGTTCGGTGACCGTGGGCATCCCGTCGCGTGCGACGACGAGACCGACGAGGCGGGCACCCGCGGGCCGGGCCAGCCACCAGTCGCGATCGCGCTGCAACTCGGTGAAGCACTTCGGGCATTCGGCTGCGAGGTGGGGCAGATGCAGGGGGGCCGTCGTGTCTGTGGCGCAGTCTTCCTGCCGGTCCGTGGAGGGCGCGTGGGTATGACCGTCGGCGACCGCGTCGATCGTTTCGTTCATGGGTGCTCCCTGCTCACAGACCCGCACGATCCATTGTGCATGAGTCGGTGCACGAGCGCGCCGTGACTTACTCGCCGGTCCGCTCGGAATCGCTGAGACGCATCTGGATGCTGAGCTCGTCCGCGTCCAGCTCGTCGAGCGAGTGCCGGAGCGCGGCGGTGCTGTAGGTGCCGTCGCGGCGCAGTTCCAGCAGGCGATCGTGCATGGCGTGGATCATGGCCAGGCGCAATTCGCTCATCTCCATCGCTCGCGCGTTCGAGTCGTCTTCGGGGGGCTGCAGCACGCGTGCCCGTACCCGCGCCACGATCTCCGTATCGAAGGATGTCCCGTCGCCTCGACGCAGATCCGGGGAAGCCAGGGCGGTCGCGGCCGCGGTCTGCAACTCGTCCCGCAGGTTGTCGCGTTCCTCCGGGGATGCGCCGCCGCCCGACCCTGCGAGCCCCAGTCGGCGCGCTACCCAGCCGAGGGTCCCTCCCTGGATCAGCAGAGTCCCCGCGGCCACGAAGAATGCCACGAGCAGCAGCGTCGCCCGGCTCTCCGTCTCCCGCGGAAGGGTCTGTGCCGCCGCGACGGTCACGGCTCCCCGCATGCCGGCCCAGACGATCAGCGAGCCATGCCGCCACCCCAGGGGCGATGCTTCGTAGTAGTCCAGATCGGCACGAGCCCGAGTCATCCGCAGGCTGAAATGGAACAGGCGACGCGGATGGTTCGGGCCTTTCGCGCGAGCTCGGACGGGCCCGCGGCGCGGCCTGCCCGCCAGAGCATCGGAGGCCGAGGCATCCGTGACCCTCTTGTCCCAGTCGTCGAAGCGGTCGCGCAGCGACGAGATCCTGCGAGCCCGACGGCTCTGCGCCCAGACGAGGGGCGCGACATAAAGAATGCGCACGGCGAGCACGATCAGGATCGCGACGAGGGCGAGCGTGGCGGCATGCCAGACGCCCTCGTGCTTCTCTTCGCTCTCGACGATGAGGCCGTACAGCTCGAGGCCCATGATGAGGAAGACGCCGCCCTCGAGAACCAGTTCGATCGTCCGCCAGTTGAGGGCGTCCGACATCCGTTGTTCCGCCGTGAACCAGCGCGCCGAGCCCTGCCCGGTCACGATCCCGGCAACCACGGCGGCGACGAGGCCCGAACCGCCGAAGTACTCGGTGGGGACGTAGGCGATGAACGGGATCGTGAAGCTGAGTGCGGTGTTGGCCGTCGGGCTGGCGACCCAGGCCCGTACCCGCAGGTTGACGAAGCCGACCACCGCGCCGACGACGACCGCCAACAGCACGGCCCAGCCGAAGTCCCAGATGGTGTCCAAGACCGAGAACGATCCCGTCACCGCCGCGATCGCCGAACTCAGCAGCACGAGCGCCGTGGCGTCATTGAGCAGGCTCTCGCCCTCGAGCACCGTCACGATGCGGGGCGAGATCCCGAGCTTTCGCACGATGGATGTCGCCACGGCATCCGTCGGGCTCAGGATCGCGCCCAGACCGATCGCGAGAGCGATGCCGAGACCGGGCACCAGCACGGCGAAGATGCCCCCGAGGACGAGCGACGAGATCAGCACCAGGCCGACGGACAGTGCCCCGATCAGGCCGAAATCGCGCCGGAACTCCACGGCGGGCAGTGCCACCGCCGCCGAATACAGCAGCGGCGGAAGGATGCCCGCCAGGATCCACTCGGGCTCGACCTCGAACTCGGGAACGAAGGGCAGAAAGCTGACCACGATGCCGAGAGCAACCAGCGCGAGGGGGCCCGCAACGCCGACGCGCGGCGCGAGGGCGGTGACGAGGGCGACCGCGACGACGCCCATCACCACCAGCAGAATCAGATCCACGTCCGTCCTTCCGAACCCCGAGGGTGTCCACCCTCGCTGGTGAGCGTGACGGTCGTCACTCGAGCCATGCGTAGAGCCTAGGGGTCGGTTCTTCAGAGGCGGGGTCTGCCGACCTCGGGAGGGCGTCCCGATGATCGGCGGGGGACGCGATAGCGTGGCCGAATGGTGTCCACCCCCGACGAGAGCTCTGCGGCGCACGTCTCGTCGCATCCCGTCTCGTCGCCCCTGTACCCGCCGATAGAGCCCTACGAGTCCGGCGAGCTGTTGGTGGGGGATGGCCAACGGATCTATTGGGAGTGCAGCGGCAATCCGAAGGGCAAGCCCGTCGTCTTCCTGCACGGCGGACCGGGTGCGGGCACGTCCGCCTGGCACCGGCGGCTCTTCGACCCCGAGAAGTACCGCATCGTGCTGTTCGATCAGCGCGGTTGCGGACGCAGCACCCCGCACGCCAGCGACCCCGGCGACGACCTGCGCTACAACACGACGTGGCACCTCGTCGCCGACATCGAGTTGCTGCGCAAGAACCTCGGCATCGCGCGCTGGCAGGTGTTCGGTGGCTCGTGGGGGAGTGCCCTCGCGCTGGCGTACGCGCAGACGCATCCGGCGGTCGTGACCGAGATCATCCTGCGCGGGGTCTTCACGCTGCGCCGGCACGAGCTCGAGTGGTTCTACGAGGGCGGCGCCTCGGCGATCTTCCCGGACCTGTGGGAGGACTTCATCGCGCCGATCCCGGTGCTGGAGCGCTCACGGATGATCGACGCGTACCACCGCCGCCTGACCGACCCCGATCCGAACGTGCATGTGCCCGCAGCCGTGGCGTGGAGTCGCTGGGAGGCATCCACACTCACCCTGCGCCCTGACGCGGCGCTCGTCGCCTCGATGACCGAGCCCGCCGCGGCGACCGCGTTCGCGCGGATCGAGAACCACTACTTCGTCCATGGCGGCTGGTTCCGCGAGGGGCAGTTGATCGAGGATGTCGGAATCCTTCGAGACATCCCTGCCGTCATCGTGCAGGGGCGCTATGACATCTGCACGCCGCCCATGACCGCGTGGGACTTGCGTCGGGCGTGGCCCGAGGCTCACTTCGTGCTCGTCGCCGACGCCGGGCATTCGGCCACCGAGCCCGCCATCCAGTCCGCGCTCGTCGCGGCGACAGACCGCTTCGCCTCACGCTGACCCCGGCGCTGCACCCCGCCCGCCATTCGGCGGCCGAAACACCCCTTGCGCCACGACAAACCCCCCGGCGAGGGGTGTTTCGTCGTGCGAGGGGTGTTTCGGCGGCACGGCGCTACGCTCCGCCCGCTTCGGTCACTGAGCCTGTCGAAGTGACCAGCTAAGCGCGCAGCGCCCGGGCCAGGGTCCGCGCGAGTCCCGCGACGTTGCCCGTCATCTGGTACCGCGTGAACCCCTCGCTCACCACGGCGCCGGTTCGCGCCGTGACGAACCAGGGCGGCTTGGGCAGCACGGTCCGCTCGGCGGGGTCGCGCACGTCGCCGAGCGAGCGGGGGAACGGGCGGAACGGTCCCTGGACGACCGTCCGTTCGACGCCGTCGAGCAGCAGGGCGTTGTGCACGATGCCGATCCCGCTGCCGACGTCCTCGAGCGTTCCGCCCGGGTAGGCGCCCCACGTCCCGTTCGCGAGCAAGAAGTTGAAGCCCGTCCAGGCGTTGATCGCGATGGCGCCATAGCGCAGCTCGGCGATCGCCTCGTCGAAGCCCGCGCCGAGGGCGGTTCGCGTCGCGGGATCGATCAGGAGGTTCGCCCCCAGGGTGCCGGTGAGGCGGTCGTTCGCGTGGGCGACGGCGTCGTCGAGGAACTGCTGGCCTGTACCCGGCAGGTCGATCACGCCGAGGATCGGCGCGAAGTACTCCGTGGTCTCGAGCGCCGAGGCATCCTGTTCCGCACCGATCACCATGAGGACGCGCTCGCCGCCACCGTCATACGTCTCCGCGACGGGAGAGTCGGCGGCAGCCCGCGCGACGCGCTCGGGCGCCTGCGGGTACCAGGTCGGGCGGTGCGGAGCGCGTAGGTATGCGGCGCGGAGCTCGGAGAGGAATGCGCCGCGCTGCGCCCAGTCCCGTGAGATGACGACGACCTGGCCCGCGATGCAGTTGTGTCCGGCGTTCTGTAGGCGCATCGTCACGACGTGCTCGGCCTGAAAGCGCAGGTCGGCCGCCGTCCATTCGCCGGGGACCACGATGACGGGCGAAACCCCGCCGAGCTCGGCGGTGATCGGTTTGGGCATCACCGGGTCGTCATCCCGCCGCCGTCGTGCCGCATCTTCACCGGTGCCCCACACGATGGCGTCGAACGTCGCCTCGGATCCCGTGATGTGGACATGGTTGATGCCGGGGTGCCTGGTCAGGGCTGCGCCGACCGTGCCGTCGCCCGTGACGATGCGCAGGAACCCCGCCGCGATCAGCGGTGCGAGCGCTCGCCGCAAGGTCGGCGCGAGGGTATCCATCGTCGGGTTGAGCTTGAGGATCGCGACACGGTTGCCGGCGATCAGCTCGTACAGCACGTCGAGCACCGGAATCGCGGTCACGTTGCCGGCTCCCAGTACCAGACCGACGCCACCCGCGTCGGTCGGATGCCGCTGGCCGAGCCCAGCGGCCCTGCGGGCATCCTGCGCCGTCACCCCGGGCCGCAGCCATACTTCCGCCGTGAATCCCGATAGCAGGAGCGCATCGGTGGGAGTCGCAGGGAACGCGGGCACCGTCACGCGTCCGCCCGGAGCGGTGCCGAGGGCCAGGGCGTCGATGGGACTCCGTCCCGCGCTCAGTTCCCCGAGGGTGCGAACAAACGCATCGAGCGCGACGATCACCGCGTACGGGCCGCTCAGCCACTCCTCGCCCCGGAGCGGGTGCCGACCGTCCAGACCCTTCATGAGGGCGGCCTGTTCGGCCCACTCCGGTGCGCAGGCGACGACCCTCGCGCGCACGCGCTCGAGGAGGCGAGCACGCTGCGCGAGCGTGAGGTGAGTCCAGGAGTGAAGCCCGGTCTGCAGGGCCGCTATGTCGTCGTCGAGGGTGGCAGCGACGGGGTCAGACGAGATCGAGCTCACGGAGCTTCGACTCGACGTCGGCGTTCGACGGCTCGACCTGGAACGAGGCATCCGGATACAGAACGACGGGGATGTTGGTGCGTCCCGAGATGTCACGAGCGACATCCGCAGCCGACGGGTCGGCGACGAGGTCGACGTACGTGTAGGCGATGCCCAGTCCGTCGAGCTGCTTCTTGGTGCGGATGCAGTCGCGGCACCAGTCCGCTCCGAACATGGTGATGGTTTCGACGGGAGTCTCGGTAGTCATCCCTCAAGCCTAGAACCGGCCTGCAGCAGTGGCGCCGTTCACGCAGTGGTCACGCCTGCGCGACGCGCTCGCCCTGGCGTGTGACACCGCGCGTCGTGATGGCATCGAGCGCACGGCGAAGGGCGCTGCTCGAAGTATGGGCCGTGTACGGGAAGTACACGACCTCGACGCCGACCTGAGCGAATTCCCGCTCCAAACGCAGACCTTTCTCGGTGCCGCGCCAGTCATCACCCTTGAAGAAGTGCGTGAAGCCGACCTCGCGCCACGCGTCGAGCTTGTCGGGTCCGGTCTCGACGTAGACGCCGTCGACATAGCGGATGTTGCGCACGATCTCGGCGCGCTCAGCAGTGGGGATGATGGATTCGATCCCCTTGACCTGACGCAGCATCTCGTCGCTCACGACACCCGCGATCAGAGTGTCGCAGTTCTCCTTCGCGTGACGAAGGATGTTCAGGTGTCCGACGTGGAACAAGTCGAAAGCGCCTGCGGCATAGCCAATACGTTGCGTCATGATCTCCCCAAGATCAGATCGGGCTCCCCAGCCCGGTACTACACGAGAACACACCCCAAGTCGGTGTTCTGCTAGCGCGATACTACAACTACCCCTGGTCGAACGCGAGTTTGCGCCTCAGCGAATTGAGTGTTCCTGCAGGCCGCGAGTGGTTCAGGCGCCCAGGGCGGCGGCGAGAGCCGCCTGGACTTCGGCGGCGAGCGCCCGGTAGCCCTCGGCATTCGGGTGGACGCCGTCCTCCGAAATCAGGGCTTCTTGTGCGCGGAGCGGTTGATTCGTCTCGATCACGGTCACGCCGTTGGTTGCCGCCGCTTCGTCGATCGCAACCGAGAGGTTGCCGAGCGCGTTCGGCGGCGCATCGTCGTCGAACCATGGTTCGACGACGAATATCTGTGCGTCGGGATACCGCTCCCGAAGCTGTGCGAAGAGCGTGTCAGCCGCCGCGAGAACATCCGCCGGCGCGGCTCCCAGGTCGTTGCGTCCGCCCGCGACGAAGATGTATCGCGGACTGCCGACGATCTCGGAGCTCGCCTCGAGGTACGTGCCGCAGTAGGGCCGTCCGCAGCCGTTGGCATCGGATGTCGCGATGTACCCGGTGCCGCCGAGCGCGAGGTTCGCGACGTCCCATCCCCGCTCGTCGCCGACGAGGTCGGGCCATCGGACACCTTCGCCACCGACGCCTTGCGTATACGAGTCACCGAGGAACACGGCGAGTGATTTGGGCTCAGGAATCTGCGGCGTGGGCGCCGACGTGGGCGCTGCGAAGGTCGGTGCCGGGCGGGCGGAAGCCACGCCTCCCGAGGAGATGGCTATGGCGCCGCCGCATACGACGGCGGCGACGAGGAAGAGAGACCACAGCGGCATACCCCCGATATCCCGGGTGAAGAACCGCGCCGCGCCCCCAGAGTCACGGTGCATACGCGTAATCGTAGGCGATTTTGGATAACGGTCGACAATCTCTCCCTGCCTGGTCGCACGACCCGCTGAGTCGAAACTGGCGATCGTCGCCCGCAGCGGCTATGGTTCACGGAACGTCTGGGGACGCGTGATCGGTGGGTGGGGCCGTGATGCATGGGCAGAAGTGTTGCCTCAAAGCCGCGAAACCGATAGGAAATCCTCCACCGTGACCAAGAGACGCCGCGATTCCGCGCACGCAGAACCGATGCATCGATATGCGCGACGGGGCCCGGCGCATGCCGCGCCACCCGTTGTGCGCAAGCGGTCACGCAGGGCATCGGCCCTCGCCGTGGTCGTTGCGGTCGTCGCACTTCTGATTCCGACGACAGTCGTCGCAACCGGCGCTGCCGCGTCGGCGACCACCACGCTCAGTGCCGTGGATACCGGATGGACGACGTCCCGCGAGCCCAACAAGCCGCAGCGCCAGACCTATCTGAGCGCGACCGCCGTTCAAGATCGGACGTTTCTGAAGTTCTCCGGAACGTCCCTGAAGGGCAAAGTCATCACGTCCGCGAAACTCGTGCTGACGGTCAACGCGACCACCGCGACGAAGGCCGGCGTCGTCGTCGCCAAGACCTCCACGTCATGGCAGTCCCGCACGTTGACGCACGTCGACCGGCCGGGCGATGGCGGCAAGGTGTCCCGCGAGACGCCCGCGGTGGCGCCGCGCCGCACTGTAGAGGTTCCGATCGACCCCGCGGCCATCTCGACGTCGGGATCATTCTCCTTCTCGGTCGCCTACTCGCAGAAGTACATCCAGCTGAAGTTCTACCGGACGGGATCCAAAGCGCCGAAGCTCCTGGTTGAATACCAGGACGCGCCGACCGCGAGTGTCACGCCGACGCCGTCCTCGGTACCGAGCGCCACTCCGGTGCCGCCTCAGTCACCGTCACCCACGCCGACGGCGACGCCGTCCGCCTCCCCGACTCCTACGCCCACGCCGACACCGACGCCGACCCAGCCGCCCGCGCCCGCCCCGCCGACGGTGCCCGTGGACTCGACGACGCCCGACCTCGATGGGCCACTCGTCTTCGCGCATTACTTCGTGCCGTACCCGCTCTCTCTGGACAACCAGCGCGCCGAGAACGACTACTACGCACGCAACTACCTCAAGCCCGAGGGTGAGAACGGTAAGGCCGCCGAGTCGGGAGGTCGCCTCAGGGATCGGCCCTTGTCCCCGGGAGTCTCCTCGTATTCGGACTGGCAAGTGCGCAACTTCATGACCGAAATCCGACAGGCCAAGGATGCGGGGATCGACGGTTGGACCCTGGACCTGTTGTCGCCTTCAGGGCAGAACTGGCAAGCGGTGATCAACATGATGAAGGCTGCCGATCGAGTCGGCGGATTCCTTGTCGTTCCCATGGTGGATGGAACGGCGAGCTTCAGTAAAGAATCGCCGAAGACGGTGGCCCAGCTGCTCGCCTCTCTGTACGCGTACGACTCCGTCTATGTCGAGGACGGTGAGTACTTCCTCTCTTCGTTCAAAGCGGAGGGCCGGTCGGTTGCGTGGTGGACGGAGGTCATCGGACTGCTGGAGTCGGAATACAAGCTGCCCATTACCTTCCAGGCCGTCTTCCTCGACGCCGGCGAGAGGAATATGCAGGCGTTTGCAGGGATCGCGGACGGTTTCGGGAACTGGGGGATGCGAACCGAGGCGAACATTCTTCGAACGCCCAACAACGACGCGCGGGCCGCTGCGCACGGCAAGACGTGGATGGAGCCGATCGCGCTCCAGGATGTCCGGGCGCTGTCCTACACGTATGCGGACTCGTACAACACCGCATCGGTACGGGCCCAATGGGCGAAAGCCATCCGGGAGCAGGTGGACTACATCCAGCTCGTCACCTGGAACGATTACAGCGAATCGACGCACATCAATCCGTCGGTCGCTCATGGCGAGTCGTTCCTCGACCTCACGCGGTACTACTCCGAGTGGTTCCACTCCGGTGCTCAGCCGGCGATCACCGAGGACGCGATGATTGTGACGCACCGGATCCAGTTCCACAATGCGACTCCGACGTACCGGCATCGACTCATGACGCCGAACCTGGGTGGTGAGAGCTTCTCGCCGCGCGACACCGTCGAGGCGCTCGTCTGGCTGACGGCACCGGCGACGGTCGAGATCACCGCGGGCGGCAAGACGACGACCTTCTCGGCGCCGGCGGGCGTCACGGCATTCACCGCACCGCTGCAACTCGGCACGATCAGCGCCAAGATCACGCGGAACGGTTCCACCGTGGACTCCGCGGTGTCGCCCCACCCGGTGGTGTCGAACCCGTACACGCAGGACCTGCAGTACTACGCCGTCACTACCTGGTAGCTGATGTTCCGTGCGGTTCCCCGCTACTGACGAAGGGGAACCGCACGGATCAGGATGCGGCTACGAGGGCGGTGACCAGCGTCTCGAGACCGCGGTCCAGCTGCAGGGCGGTGCGACGGTAGACACCCATTCGGCGTCCCCAGGGATCGTCGATGTCATCCTCGGCTGAAGCGGGGCCCGCCATCCCGCGCGACGCGCGCGCATGTCCCAAGACGAACTCCACGCGGGTACCGGCGTCGATCGTCGGGGCGGGGACGTCGAGCAGTCGAGACAATTGACGCAGAGTGAAGCTCTTCGTGGCGTGCTCGGGGCTCAGTCGAGACACGAAAGCACGATGATCGCGTTCCGCCGTGACGACCAGGCCGGCGCGATCGAGGATGTCCCGGTTCAGCCTGCGGGCGCGGAAATCGGATGCGTCGATTCCCTGCTCGTGAAGGATGCGCTGCATCGCCGGTGCGACCGGGTGATCCACGAGAGCGGCCGTCCCTGCGGATTCGATGCGCACATCACCCGCCGCCCCGCCGAGGCGGGCCCTCAGCCCGTACTCGAGATACGGAGAGCGGCAGATGTTGCCGGTGCAGACGAAGAGGATGGTCTCGCTCAGGAGCGCGATCCGTCCGAACCGGGACGAGCGGCCGTCGAGGCGTCCGCGGCGCTCATACGCGTGAAATCGGTCGTCCGCGGGAGCGACTTCGGTCGCCCCGTCCGCACGGGTTCGTCGATGTCGTCGTCATCACCCGCGTCGTCCGGAACGTCGTCCTCGTCCGCTTCGCTCGCGTCGTCCGGAACGTCGTCCTCGTTCTCGTCGTCCGCGCCGAGGGCGACGTCGTCGAGGTCAGCGACGTCTCCGTCGCTTTCGCCCTCGAACTCGATCCCCGCGTACGCATCGTCGTCACGTTCCTTCGCGTCGTCGAGGATCTCGTGCTCGGACTCGTCCTCCGCGCCCTGGGGGCCATTCGAACGAGAGCCCCCTGCACCAGCCGCGAGGTCGGCGGATGCGGCCCGACCGTCCCGGGGAGTGTATGTGTAGCGGTACCTGCTCGCACGGGTTGTTCGCGACATGTTCAAGACAGCACCGTCGACGGGTGCCCCGATCGCAGCCAGGCGGTCGACAGCACGTCGAAGATCCCTGACCCGAAGCACTCGATCGCCCACAACGAGAATGATTCCACCGAGCAGACGGCCCAGGACGGCGGCGTCGGAGACGGCGATCAGCGGTGGACAGTCGACGATCGTGACGTCGAACCGTTCGCGGATGCGCTGGAAAGTGGCGACGGCGGCAGCTGACTCGAGGAGTTCGCTCGGGTTGGGGGGCATGTCGCCGGCCGGCAGGATCTGAAGTCCGTCCTCACCCCACGGGATGAGCGCCTCGTCGATCGTGCGGTCACCCGCGAGCACCGCCGAGAATCCTGCGGACTCGGGAAGGTCGAACAGGTTCGAGATCGTCGGACGACGCAGGTCCGCTTCGACAAGGCAGACGGCAACGCCCGATGCGGCCAGGGCCGCTGCCATGTTGGCCGCCGTGGAGCTCTTGCCCTCGCCCGGGATCGACGAGGTGATCACGAAGACCTTGTGCGTTTCGCCCGGCTGCAAGAAACGCATGTTGGCCCGAAGCTGGCGGTACTCCTCGGCGCGCAGCGAGTGCGCGTCCGAGGTGAGCGCGAGCGGCTGACGTTGGGCTCGCCGATCGAACGAGATCGAACCGATGACCGGGATCGCTGCGATCTCGGTGACCTGGTCGGCCGAACGCACCCGCGCATCGATGACGCCGCGGAGCACGACGATGATGGTGGCGACGATGAGGCCGCTGAGAAGCCCCAGGATGAGCAGAAGGGTGACGTTCGGGGACGAGGGATTGGCCGGCGCGGTCGCTGATTCGATCACCTGCACGCGCACGGGGGACTCACCGTCCACGCGAGGGGTCAGGGAGGGGGCGACCTCAGACAGGTTCAACGCGACCGCGTTGGCGATCGCGGCGGCGCGGTCTGGTGAGCGGTCCGTTGCCGAGATCGTGATGACGCTGGTGTTCAACTGAACGGATGCCGAGACGAGGCGGCGCAGCTCGCCGATCGTCATCGGCAGCTCGAGCTGCTCCACGACGGGCGCGAGGACGACCTCGCGTGTCGCGACGGCACCGAAGTTGCGCGCCTGCTGCTGCGCGAAATTGCCGGACTGCGCGACCTCTCCGGTCGTGCTGCCACCGGTGACCGTCACGAAGACGTCCGCGCTCGCGGTGTACTCGCGTGGCGTGACCGCGGCGACCACCTGCCCGGCGAATACACCGAGGATCGCGCACACCAGAACGACTGCCCAGTGGTAACGCACTAGCCTCAGCAGGCTTTTCGAATCCATGCCATCCCGATCTGGGCCGGCACAAACCCAGCCAACCCCCGATAGCATGTTATCGCCCGTGGCCGCGCGGCCGGTGCGCGGACGCGCGCGGGCCCCCATCCGCTTACGGAGCGATCCATACATGGCGCAGTCCAACGCCCCCGCCCGACCCGGTCCGCGGCGCGCCACGGCGCCCAGCGAGACGCCTCGCCTGGGCTGGTCCACAGACACGATGGGTGCGAACCTTCGCGGGGCCGCGCGCATCGTCCTATGGGTGCTCTCGATCGCGGTCCTCTCGGCCGCTCTGCCCGCCTACCTGATCGCGGACGTGCAGGAAGCGCCCCGCAGTGACGCGTGGATCGTCACGCTGCTGATCATGATCTGGGCGGGCATCCGACTCTCCTTCATCTGGGTCAACGGAACGCCCCGTCTGTTCGAGTTCTTCTTCTGGCTCTTCGTCTACATCTTCATGGGGTTGGCTCCGACGGCCCAGATTCGTTCGGGACTGACCTCGACCACGACCCCCGGCGTTGATCCATCGCTGGACATGGCCACCGCCGGCGTCGTTGCGCTCGGCATCGTCTGCTTCGAGCTGGGGCGGCTCGTCTGGGTATGGCGTGAGCGGACCCGCGCCGAACGGAAGGGTCCCGCCGGCCCCGTGACGGTCACGCCGGACATCGTTCGCGGTGTCAGCAGCTGGCGCACCATCCTGCTCTACGCGGTGGCACTCGCGCTCAGCGCCTACGTGCTCGTCAGGTTGGGGCCCACGGCCCTGCTGGGTAGTCGCGAGGCCGCGGGAGCCGCTCGTGAGGCGGCCTGGCCAGACCCTGCGGTACGAGCGCTCGTCTATCCCAGCGGCATCTACCCGCTCCTGGTCGCGGTGGGTGCGCTCGCGCAGTTGGCCCGCCGAGCGTCCAGCGCCACTTCGCGACGCATCGCGCTCGGGGCGGCGGTGTTCGGCGGCGCGGTGCTGGTCCTGATCGTCAATCCGGTATCGAGCGCCAGGTACACGTTCGGTACCGTCGCGTTCGCCTTGGTCATCTATGCCGGCGCCGCGGCCACACGCCGGGCGGCGCGGTTGACGATGCTCGCGGGCATCTGCGGGTTCCTCTTCCTGTTCCCGATCGCGGATGCATTCCGTCGCACCGAGGTCCGCGTGACCCGGTCGGGATTCTTCGACGAATATCTCTCCAACGGCGACTACGACGCCTTCTGGCAGATCGCCAATGCGCTGTCGTACTGGCTCGAGGGTCACGTCGTGCCCTTCAGCCAGTTCCTGGGCAGCGTGCTCTTCTGGGTTCCTCGCTCGATCTGGCCCGACAAGCCCACCGACACGGGGGTGATGCTTGCGGAGTACCGCGGCTACGCCTTCAAGAACCTGTCGGCGCCGATGTGGGCGGAGGGAGTCGTGAACGGCGGGATCGCGGGTGTCATCATCGTCTTCCTGCTGCTCGGCATCGCACTGCGAGCGATGGATACGCGAATCGTCCCGGCATTCCGCTACGGAGGAGTCTGGGGGATTGTCGGCGCGATCCTGCCGGTATACCTGACTATTCTGCTCCGGGGTTCGTTGCTGCAGGCGACGGGAGCACTGACGCTCACCATCGTCTGCATCCTGTTCGTCCGTGCCGCCAGTATCCCGGGCCGGAGAGGCTCAGCCCCTGATGTCCTTGGCGTGCGCTCGGTACCACTCGACCGTCCGGGCGAGACCTTCCGCTAGATCGATCTCAGCGGTCCACCCGGTGTCGCGCAGCGCCGAAACGTCGAGGAGCTTCTGCGGGGTCCCGTCGGGTTTGGTCGTGTCCCATTCCGTGACACCGTCGTAGCCGACCGTCTGGGAGATCTGCTCCGCGATCTCGCGGATGGTCACGTCGGATCCGGTTCCCACATTGAGGTGTTCGGGGCCGTCGTAGTGCTCCATCAGGTGCAGCAACGCGGATGCGAGATCGTCCGAGTGCATGAATTCGCGACGAGGAGTTCCCGTGCCCCAGTTCGTCACCGAAGGCGCACCCGACGCGTGGGCTTCGTCATAACGACGGATGAGCGCTGGCAGCACGTGCGAACCGAGAGGAGAGAAATTGTCGTTCGGCCCGTACAGGTTGGTCGGCATCGCCGAGATCCACGGCAACCCGTATTGGCGTCGAACGGACTGCACCTGCATGATCCCCGCGATCTTCGCGATCGCGTAGGCGTCGTTGGTCGGTTCGAGCTTTCCGGTGAGCAGCGAATCCTCTCGAATCGGCTGCTCAGCGAACTTGGGATAGATGCACGATGAGCCCAAGAACACGAGACGCTCGACGCCCACCTCCACCGCCGCATCCATGACGTTCGTCTGGATGCGGAGATTGTCGCTCAGAAAGTCGACGGGATAGGTGCTGTTCGCGAGGATTCCGCCGACTTTGGCCGCGGCAAGCATCAGGTAGCGGGGATGGGTCTCGCGCATGAAGCGGAAGACTGCATCGCGATCCATGAGGTCCAACTCGCTGGAGCGGCGCCCGACGAGGTCGGTGAAGCCCTCAGCCTCCAGCCGCCGCCACACGGCGCTGCCGGCGAGGCCGCGGTGTCCGGCCACGTAAAAGGTCGCGTCGCGGTCAAGCGCGCCAGGCGCGAAGTCCACGCCGTCGCTCATAGCGACGGCCATCCGGGGAGCGCCACCTTGTCGATCCAGGGCTTCCCCGAGTGCTCGAGGGCTTCGACGTCGGCGTCGACCATGATGCGCGCCAGCTCGAGCGGGCTCACCGTGGCCTTCCACCCGAGCTTCGCCTCGGCCTTGCTGGGGTCGCCGATGAGGGCGTCCACCTCGGTCGGGCGCAGGTAGCGCTCGTCGAACCGAACGTACTCCTGCCAGTCCAGGCCGACATGCGAGAAAGCGGTCTCGAGGAAGTCGCGGACGGTGATGCCCACACCGGTCGCCAAGACGTAGTCGTCGGGTTCGTCGACCTGCAGCATGCGCCACATGCCCTCGACGTACTCGGCGGCGTAACCCCAGTCGCGGATAGCGTCGATGTTGCCGAGGTAGACGCTGTCCTGCCGACCGAGCTTGATCGCGGCGACAGCGCGCGTGATCTTGCGCGTGACGAACGTCTCGCCACGGCGTGGCGATTCGTGATTGAAAAGGATGCCGTTCACGGCGAAGAGATCGTAGGCCTCGCGGTAGTTCTTCGTGATCCAGTAGCTGTACAGCTTCGCAACCGCATACGGCGAACGCGGGTAGAACGGTGTCGTCTCGCTCTGCGGAGGAGGCGTAGCGCCGTAGAGCTCCGAGGACGAAGCCTGGTAGAAGCGGGTCTTGATGCCGGAGGCGCGCACCGCCTCCAGCAGCCGGATCGTTCCCGTGCCGGTTGTGGCCGCTTGCTCGGGCTCATCGAACGAGACGCGAACGTGCGACTGCGCCGCCAGGTTGTAGACCTCGTCCGGGTCGATGCTGGCGAGCAGAGTCGCGAGGCGTCCACCGTCGCTCAGGTCGCCGTAGTGCAGGAAGAGCTTGGCGTCGGATTCGTGCGGGTCGACGTACAGGTGGTCGATGCGCGACGTGTTGAAGGTGGAGGCACGGCGGATGAGCCCATGGACCTCATACCCCTTGCCGAGCAGAAGCTCGGCCAGGTAGCTACCGTCCTGGCCGGTGATACCGGTGATCAAAGCGCGTTTCACGTGTCGTCCTCTCGATCGAGTCAGCGCGCGGGAAATCGTCCCGAGCCCCGACGCTGTAAGAGGCATCCCCATGGCCCCCCCGCGCCCGATCCTATCGATAAAGCTGTTCCAGGCGCTCGGCGACCGCCGCCATGCTGCGCTCCGCCACGACGGCCTCGTGTCCGCGTCGCCCCATCTCGGCCGCCGCGACGGGATCCGCGAGGAGGCGGCGGATGGCGCTCACAAGCGACTCCCGCGTTTCGTCGACGACGATCCCCGCATCGTGGGCGGAGATGAAGGACGCGAGCCCGCACGTCGACGTCACGATCACGGGAAGTCCGGCGGACATCGCCTCGAGCACCGACATCGGATAGGGCTCATTCACGCTCGGCAATACGAAGATCGACGCCTGCTGCATCTGTTCTGCGGTGTCGCTCGGCGAGACCGGCCCGGTCCACCGGATTCGCCCGTCGTGGTCGGAAGCGGCGATCGCCGCCTCGACGGCCGGGCCTTCGCCTTCATCAGGGCCTACGAGGACGAACTCGGATTCGGGGAACTCGGGCACGAGCTGCGCCGCGGCCTCGACGAACAAGCCTGGTCGCTTGCGGGAGGCGAGGCGGGCGAGATACAGGACACGACCAGGTATCGGCGGACGATCCGGTTGGTCTTCGGTCGGTACGCCGTTCGTCAGCTCGGTCAGTCGGGCCGTGCCCTGCGAGACGACGTCGAGCGACGCGCGCTCCGCGGGCGTCAGGTAGGCGACGTGTGCGGCGGCCCGCAGCGCCGGGCGCGTGAGCGCCACGTCGAGGGGTCCGGCGAGGGGATTCGTGCTCTCGTCGATCATTCCGTGGGTCTGGAGGACCGTTCGAACGCCCAACGACTGGGCGATGCGTGCCGCGGGAAGGGTGACGAGGTCGCGGGCGGTGTGGACGTGTACGACGTCGAATTCCTGCGCGTGAAGACGGATCGCGCGCCACAGCCCAGGCGCGGCCAGCCCCGCAAAGCCGCTACCGGGGATGAGTGTGCGCGCCGGAAAAAGCTTGGCGGGAACTCCCTCGAGGTCTGCCGGGGGTGACCCGGTGAAGCCGCGGTGCGCGCCCCCGAGGACAACCTCGTGTCCGCGTTCACGCAGCGCCACGAGCTGGTTCACAGCGACGCGAAGAGGACCGCCGTACTCGCCATTCGGGCTGACCAGGGTGACTATTCCCAGGATCTTCATTCGTCACCTTTCCCTGCCGCGGCACACCGACGCCCGAACGGCCAGTGTACGCACGCGCACCCTCGGGGCCGCCGCCAGCCGCACCGTTGGCTAGCATGGGGTATTCGCGACCGTGGGGGGAGCGATGGCAGGGGGACCGGCGATGACGAGCGATGCGACCATAGACCTATCTCTTGCGCCGGGAGAGCGCTCCAGCTGGGACAGACCTTCCTGGGTCGTCTTCGCCTGGGGTCTTGCCGAGCTTCTGCTCGTGACGAACCCCCTCCAGGTCAGTTCGCGTCTGCGGATTCTTGTGCTGCGGGCTTTCGGAGCCGAGATCGCGGCGGGCGTGATCTTCCGGCCCCGAACGAGGGTCCGCTTCCCCTGGAAGCTGCACATCGGAGCGCGCAGCTGGATCGGCGAAGGAGCCTGGTTCCACAACCAGGACCACATCTACGTCGGTCAGGATGCCGTCATCTCGCAGGACACCTTTCTCACGACCGGAAGTCACGCTCATCGGCGCGACATGGCCCTGATCACGCGCCCGATCACCATCGGCGACGGAGCCTGGGTGACCAGCCGGTGCATGGTGCTCGGCGGTGTCCACATCGGCGCCAACGCTCTCATCGCCCCCATGACGGTGGTCGATCGCGACGTGCCCCCCAATACGATCTGGGGATCGAATGGTGCCCGTGGTTCACGGTTCAGCTGAGGCGGGCGCAGTGAAGAAGTTCGAGGGGGGCACGGTCAGGTGAGTGGGATCCGAGAACGTTATGCGTCATTGAGTAAGGCGCAGAAGGTGCCGAAGGGCGTACCGGCATACACGCTGTGGGTGAATCGTCGCGCGGGTCGTTGGGTCGCCGCCGCCGCCCCGGCCTGGCTCACACCGAACGGAATCACCCTCCTCGGGGCGCTTTTCACATATGGAGCCCTGGTCTGGCTCTGGTTCGTGCCGATCGGTTCCGCCTGGGGCGCCCTGATCGGGGTGTTGCTCATCATCGGATTCATCCTCGACTCGGCCGACGGACAGCTCTCGCGACTCCGCGGCGGCGGCACCCCTCTGGGCGAATGGCTCGACCATGTGCTCGACGCGGGACGGATCGCCCTGCTGCACATCTCGGTCGCCGCCTACATGATCCGCGCCGGGTGGCCCCTCGAGAGTCTGGCGTGGGCCGCGGTGTTCCTCGTCGCCGCCACGTTGGTCTACGCGGGCGGCCTGCTCGTGGACAAGGTCCGCTCGGGAGGCTCTGGCGCACCCCGCAGCACGAGCATGAGTCGGACCGTCGCCGTGCGCGCGTTCATCCTGCTGCCGGTCGACTACGGCGTGACGTGCGTGGTGTTCGTGCTCGTACCGCTCGTCGACGTCTTCCTCTGGGCCTATGTGGCCCTTGCTGTCCTCAGTGTGCTCCTGTGCGTCGTCTACATGGCGAAGTGGGTCCGGGAACTCCGCGCAGTGCCAGCAGACTGATGCGCTCGAGTTCTCGGTTCGTTTCGATCGCGGACCAGGGAGTCAACTCCCTGTCCAATTTCGCTCTCGTCGCGTTCGCCGCCGGGGCGAGCTCCGCAACGGAATTCGGCCGATTCGCTGTGGCATACGCCTTCCTGGTGTTCTTTCTCGGCGGCGCGCGCGCTCTGGTGGGTGAGACGGCACTCGTTCACGACAGCGCAACACGGGGCCAGGAGGGCGGCCTCCGAAGGGAGATCGTCGGCGCGTCCGTACCGCCCGCCCTGATCGGGGCGTTGGTCCTCTCGGTGATCGCCCTCTTCATGCCGCCGGACGCGCGCATGGTGTGGCTGGCCTTGGCGGCGGGCACATTCTTCGCCGTCGTGCAGGATTCGTATCGTTACGTTGCTCTCGTCGAGGGTCGCACGACTCTCGCGCTCGTCCTGGACGTGGTGTGGACGGTCCCGGCGGTCGTGGCGATGGCGGTCCTCAGCGTCGCCCAGGCCGGGGCTCCGTGGGTCGTCGTAGCGTGGACCGCCGGCGCGGCCCTGTCGATCGTGGTCGCCGCTCTGGCCCTCCGTGCACTTCCCGACATACCCGGCGGGTGGCGATGGGTTCGGTCGCATGCTTCGTCGTCATTCCGGTACCTCGGAGAATTCGCGAGCCTGAACGGGTCCACTCTGGCGGTATGGGTGCTGCTGGCCCCTGTCATCGGGTCGGCGGGGGTAGGCGCCTTGCGCGGCGCGCAGCTCCTGTTCTCTCCCTTGAACACGATCTTCACGGCCCTTCGGATCGCGATGATCCCCGAGCTGTCGCGTGCGGCCGGAACACGTCGCTATCGGGCTCGTCTCGGAGAACTCGGCGGGATTCTGCTGGTCGGCAGTATCGTTTACGGTTTCGCCGTCCTTCTCATCGGAGAGGACATCGGGCGGGCTCTCCTCGGCGCGACGTGGGTCGAAGCGGAAAGCCTTCGCCCGGCCTTCCTGGTTCAGTACCTTCTGCTCGCGGCATACACCCTCGTGCTCACCGTGTTCCGGGTGCGCAAACTCAACAACCGCTCGACGATCATGCGAGCTATCCTCGCGGCCTTCACGCTCGTGGTCCCTCTCGGTTTCGCTCTGTGGTGGGGAAGCTCGGGAGCTGCGTGGGGCTTCGCTCTCGCGGTAGGGGCGGCAGCCCTTGTCGGCGCCGCGCTCTTGATCCCCCGTCGGCCCACGCCCCCCACCGATCAGAGGGTGTGAGCGCGGTCGAGGGACTGCTTCCCTTGCGCCTCGATCCGGGTGTATCTTTCGCGGCATAGCCGGACGCTCGAAGACGACTCCGGTTGGGGATGAATCGCTTTCGTCGTGCGGAGCCGCGTGCTCGTTCGGGCCCACTCGATATCGGCGACGGTGAGAGAGGCAATATCGTGCGCGTTCGGATTCTTGCGGCGTTCAGCGTGGCCGTGCTGGCCCTGGGATTGTGCGTGGCCGAGAGCCCCGCACCCGCCGCGGCAGTGACGCAGGGCGTTCCGGTGAGCGCCGACGCCCTGCCCACATGGCAGACGGACGGCGTCGTATGGGGCATGGCCGCGACGGCCGGCAAGCTCGTCGCGGGCGGCTCCTTCGGGCAGCTGCGGCCGGGCTCCGGGCAGAGTGGATCGCCCAGGACCCAACGTGCGCTCGCGATCTTCAACGCGGCGACGGGAGTTCCCGACAGCTGCCAGTTCGCTCTCACCTTCGGATCCTCCAACCCGATCGTCTACGCAGTGGCAGCCGCCCCGACGGGCAACACCGTCTTCGTCGGGGGCAATTTCTCCACGATTGGCGGTGTCGCGGTTGCGCGGCTGGCCGAGATCGATGTCGTGCAGTGTCGCGTGACGTCGTTCCGGCCCGGCGCGATCTCATCCACCGTGCTCTCGATCGCCCCGACTGCCGACGCCGTCTATTTCGGTGGTGCGTTCCAGACGGTCGCCGGTCAGTCGCGGCGGAGCTTCGCGAAGGTCAGCCGCGCGGGGGCCCTGCAGAGCTGGGTCGCCAACGCATCCGGCACGACGGTGGACAAGTACACCCCGACGATCCTTCCCACCGCCAACTCGCGTGGCACGGCCGTGACCGTCTCGCCCGACGGGGCGAAAGTCGCGCTCGGTGGCGACTTCTTCACCGTCAACGGGCAGAACACGCATTCGATAGCGGTCGTGAGCGGAACTGACGGCGGGATTCTACGGACCTATCCCAACTTCGTACAGAACACCTCGCGCACGCAATCCCTCGTCAGCGACGGCGTCAACTTCTACGGTGGCAACGAGGGCAGCAACGCTTTCGACGGACGATTCGCGGTCTCGTGGGACACGCTGAACCAGGTCTGGCGGGACATCTGCCTCGGCGCGGTTCAGACGATGGTCGTCGCGCAGGGACTGCTGTTCTCCGGGCACCACAATCACGACTGCGCGGCGATGGGCATGTTCCCGGACGGCCGCCGCACGTACGTCAGTGTGAGCAGGACGGCCGACCCCGCTCAGGCGAAACTCGGCTGGTCGCCCGAACTCAACGACGGAACCGGTGAAGGGCTCGGGCCGCGCTCGATGGCCATGGCGCGTTCAGGGTCGACCGACTATCTCTGGGTCGGTGGAGAGTTCACGCGTGTCAACGGGTCGAACCAGCAGGCTCTGACCCGGTTCGGACCCACCGACACCGGTGCCCCACCGGTGCCCGCCATCACCGCGCGCGCGGTCACACCCGGCGCGATCCAGGTGAACATCCGCGGTGTGTACGACAACGACGACGAAGACCTGACGTACGCGGTCTACCGTGGCGCCAACACCACGACCCCCGTATGGACCGGAACGGCCCGTGCCCAGTGGTGGTTCCGGCCGCAGATCACCTTCGTCGACACGGTCTCTCCGGGGACGACCAACACCTACCGTGTCCGAGTCATCGATCGCGCGGGCAATCAGAGTGGCCTGTCCACGGCGGCGTCCGCCACGGCATCGGGTACCGCGTCCGCGTACGCGAGCACAGTGATTGCGGACGGGCCGCGTCTGTACTACCGATACGACGACATCGCCGGTTCGACGTGGGTGCTCGACAGCTCCGGACAGACGACCCAGGGTCTGAACGGCACGGCGGACAACGGTGTGACGAGAGGTGCCGCGGGAGCGATCCCCGGCGATGCGAGCCGCAGCGCGACGTTCAACGATGCGCTTGCCCAGTACATCTGGAACGATCAGCCGGCGCTCGGACCCGCGACTTACACGATCGAGACGTGGTTCCGTACCTCGTCGACAACAGGCGGCTCCATGGTGAACTACGGCAACGGCCGCCCACGAACCGATACGAACGCGGACACCGTCAGCAGCTCCTACAACCACGGCGACAACCCGTGGACGCAGACGACATCCACGTACGACCGGGTGGTCTATATGGAGGCATCGACCGGACGTATCCGGTTCGGGGTGCGTGCTCCCTCCGCTGTGCAGACGTTGCGGACCGACGCCGCCTACAACGACAACCAATGGCACCACCTGGTCGCGACGCAGGGCGCCGAGGGTATGCGCCTCTATATAGATGGGGCGATCGTCGGACAGAACGCGATCTCCCAGAACCGCGCGTATTACGGCATGTGGCGTGTAGGCGGTGACAACCTCAACGGATTCCCCAGCAGCGGTACGTCCGGCGCGCAGGCGAACCGCTTCTTCGACGGACAACTGGATGAGACGGCGATCTACACGCGTCCGCTGACAGCGGCGCAGGTCTCGGCGCACTACGGCGCCGTCGGTGGCCAGGATCTGCAAGCACCGACGGTGCCCGCAGGGGTTCAAGCCGTGCAGACCGGAGCGGGCGCGGCAACGGTCTCGTGGGCGGCGTCTACGGATGCCTCGGGCATCGCCTCGTACGCGGTGTACCGGGGTTCGACCGCCGGATTCACTCCGAGTGCCGCGAACCTGGTGAACGGTTCCGTCACCACAGCCTCGCTCGTCGAGAACGGCGTCCCAGCCGGAACATGGCATTACCGGGTGACGGCGCGTGACACCGCCGGCAATGTGAGCGCGCCGTCCACGGCCGGAACGGTCACCATCGGGGCTCCCGACACGACCGTGCCATCGACTCCGTCCGGACTCGCGGCGACGGTCTCGTCATCCGACGTCGGGCTCAGTTGGGCCGCGGCGACCGACAACGTTGCCGTCGCGGGGTACTCCGTTTATCGGGGGACCTCTGCGGGGTTCACGGCCAACGCGGCCTCCAAGATCGCGGACGTCGCTCAGGCGGGCTACGTGGACGCGTCGCGGCCGGCGGGCACATGGTTCTACCGTGTCGCCGCTGTCGACTCGAGCGGCAACCTCGGGGCTGCCACAGGCGCCGTGAGCGCCACCGTGAACCCTGTGGTCGCTCCGACTTCGATCACGGTCGTACCCACCGAGGACTCCATGACAGCTCAGTCGGTACCGACCACGCTGTATGGAACGACGAATCAGCTCTCGTCGCGGTTGACGCAGGGGACTCTGGAGTCGTTCATCCGAGTTGCTGTCCCGGCGGCGCCCGCCGGGACCCAACTGGTGTCGGCGACGCTCAACGTGCGGACGTCGGACGATGCCACCGCCGCGTCTGCCGAGAGCCATGCGTTCCATCTCGTGAGCGATAGCTGGGTGGAGACGGCGATCACCTGGAACAACCGTCCGACGACGGTCTCGTCCGGCGTGCTGGGTTCGCTGACGGGGGCCACAGCCCTGAACACCGCATATCAGGTGGGTTTGGATCCGACAGCGCTGCAAGCGACGCTTGGTACCACCATCACCTTGCGGATGTCCGGGGCCGGGGCGGACAACGTGCGCCTCTGGTCGGCCGAAGCCTCCCAGGCGCAATACCGGCCGTCGATCGTATTCTCGTTCGCCCCGACACCCTGAGGCGCCGCAGCGCGCTGAGGGGCGTAATCGCCCACCGTATCCGGGTGTTGCTCCGTGTCTTGCGGCCCCACCCGCACTATTGTCGGCGGTCCGCTTGCGCTCAGGGTGGGTGGACTGTACCCTCAGACCAATCTTGTGCGCGAGCGCGGTCTCCGTATCGCACCTTCTTGGGGGAAGGAAACGCACGAGATTTGCGCGGGCTGGGAGCCCGACGCACGGGGATATCTGGGGAAATGGGGCATGATGCGTCGACGCATCGTTGTGAGCATCACGGCTGTATTGGCGATGGTGTTCGGATTGGTCGTTGTTCAACCTGCGTCGAGCGCTCAGGCGCTGACGCCCGGGCTGAGTTTCAGTGCGGATCACCTGCCGACGTGGCAGACGAACGGTGTGGTCCGTGCGCTCGCCGTGTCGCAGGGCAGAGTCGTCGTCGGCGGTGACTTCACACAGATCCGCCCGGGTGCCGGACAGAGCGGTAGTGCTCGCGCCATGGTCGGCCTCGCCATCCTTGATGCGGCGACCGGTGCACCCACGACCTGCCAGCTCCCCGTCTCGGGCGGCGCGGCCCGCGTCAACACGGTTGAAGCATCCCCGGACGGGACGACCGTCTTCGTCGGAGGCGACTTCGGGTCCATCGGTGGCGTCTCGCGTTCGCGTCTCGCCGAGATCGATGTGGCGAGCTGCACCGTGCGTGCATTCTCCGTCAGCAGCATCTCGTCGGTCGTTCGTTCGCTGGAGGTGACCGCCGATGCCGTGTACTTCGGGGGCACGTTCCAGAGCGTCGCGGGACTTCAGCGTCGCAGCTTCGCCAAGGTGGACCGCACCGGTGCGCTGGATCAGAACTTCGTCGCCGACGCGGTGGGCAACATGCTCACTCGCCCCGAGCCCGGCGTGGAATGCCGCGTCGAGGTCGATGCGAACACTCAGGGAACGGCGATCGAGATCTCGCCTGACGGATCGACGGTGATCCTCGGCGGGTCGTTCTACACCGTGAATGGTGTGAACACTCATAGCATCGCGGCCATCGACGCGACGACGGGCGCTGTCACCCGCGCTTACCCCGCGAACCCGAACAGCTGGAACTCCTCCAGCAACTTCATCCACCCGTGCTCGTTCACGAAGGCGATCACGTCCGACAACTCGGCGTTCTACATCGGCAACGAGGGGTCTGGCGGCGGCGTCTTCGACGGCGCGGCGCGCATCAGCTGGTCGTCGTTCAACCAGGAATGGCGCGACCGCTGCTTGGGTGCGGTGCAGGCCCTGGCGCTGAAGGATAACCAGCTGTACCAGGCGCACCATCACCACGACTGCTCGTGGAACGGGTCCTTCCCGGATGGCCGCCGTATTTACCTGAGCGTGACGGACGTCAACGATCCCACGCAGCAGATGATCACGTGGTTCCCGGCGCTGAACGACGGTACGGGCGAAGGCATCGGACCGCGGGCGCTCGCCGTCGCGCAAGCGAACGGCGCGGAGTACTTCTGGGCCGGCGGCGAGTTCACGCGCGTGAACGGCACGGAACAGCAGGGCCTGACCCGTTTCGGAACGACCGACACCGGCAACCCGCCCACGCCGGGCATCAACGCCCGTGCGGTCACGAGCGGGTCCATCCAGGTCTCGACGCGCGCCGTGATCGATCCCGATGACGGTCCGTTGCAGTACGTGCTGTACCGCAACAATGTGCAGATCGGTCAGCCGATCACGGCCTCGTCGAACTGGTGGGTTCGCCCGCAGGTCACATTCGTCGACACGAATGTCGTCCCCGGCGTCAGCTATGCCTACCGGATTCGAGCTATCGACGGCGCCGGAAACCAGAGTGCGCTTTCGGGCTCGGTCAGCGCAACGGCGCTGGCGTCAGGATCGGCCTATGCCGAGACCGTGCTGGCTGACGACCCCGCTGTCTACTGGCGTTACGACGACCAGGGCGTATGGGTCATCGATCGCTCGGGTGAAGGCGGAGCGGGCAAGAACGGTCAGGCCCAGAACGGTGTGACGTACACAGGCGGCGCGATCCCCGGCGATGCGAGCAGCAGCGCGGTGTTCGATGGCGTGAGCCAGTACATCTGGAACGATCAGCGTGCGACCGGTCCGAGCACCTACTCCGTCGAGACCTGGTTCAAGACGGCGTCCACCACCGGTGGCGTCATGGTCAACTACGGCAACGGTCGCCCCCGTACGGACACCGGCGTGGATGTGCTGAGCACCAACTACGACCGCCTCGTCTACATGGAGAACGCAACGGGCCGCATCCGGTTCGGCGTCTACGACGGCACGCAGCGGACGCTCCGCTCGGCCAAGGCGTACAACGACGATCAGTGGCACCACCTCGTGGCGACTCAGGGTCCCACCGGTATGCGCCTCTACGTCGATGGGCTTGAGGTGGGGCGCAACTCCATCACGGCTACGCAGTCGTACTTCGGTTCGTGGCACGTCGGTGGGGACAACCTCAACGGATGGCCCGACAACGGCGGCAACTCCGCTGCCACGCGCTTTTACGACGGACAGCTCGACGAGACGGCGATCTACTCGCAGCCTCTGAGCCAGGCTCAGGTCATCGGTCACTACCAGGCCGGCGGCGGAGATGTTCAGCTCAATGAGGCTCCGGCCGACGCTTACGGTGCCGCAGTCTTCGAGCAGAACCCGAGCCTCTACTGGCGGTTCGACGAGACCGAGGGTGCTGTCGCCGAGGACGCGTCCCTGATCGGGCAGACGACCGGAACGATCGGTTCTGCCGTGACGCGAGTCACCGACAACCTGAAGTTCGAGGGCGGAGCGGTGCAGACCCCCGGCACGGCGAACAACGGCGTCATCGCAAGCTCCGTATCGACGAGCGGTCCTTCGACCTACTCGACCGAGTTCTGGATCAACACGACTACGACCCAGGGCGGCAAGCTCGTCGGGTTCGAGAACGTCGCCTCCGGCAACGCCAGCTCGTATGACCGCCAGGTCTTCATGCTGAACGACGGACGTGTTCGGTTCGGTGTCTACACTGGTTCGGCTCAGACGATCACGACGTCGGGTTCGCTCAACGACGGCAAGTGGCACCACGTCGTGGCTGCGCAGGATGCCGCGGGTATGCGCCTCTATGTCGACGGCGCTCTGCGGGCTCAGAACAGCGTCGCGGGCAACCAGGCGTTCGACGGCTTCTGGCGCATCGGCGGCGGCAACCTGAACTCGTGGGCGAACCGGCCGTCGAGCGACTACTTCTCGGGTCGAATCGATGAGGTGGCGATCTACCAGGGTGCGCTGAGCGCGGATGCAGTCGAATCCCACTATGTCCTGGGGTTGCAGGACACGGTCGCGCCGAGCGTGCCCGCTGAAGTCACCCATGTCGGCAGCGACACCGCGAGCCTGACGTGGACGGCGTCCTCGGATGAGAACGGAGTCGCCGGCTACCGGATCTACGGTGGCGACACCGCCGACTTCGTGGTCGACCCGACGAGCCTCGTGGGCGATGTCCAGGGTGTCTCCTGGGTCGACCCCGACGAAGCGCCCGGAACGCGTTTCTACCGGGTGAGCGCCTACGACCTCACGGGCAACGAGAGCGTGGCGAGCGACGTGCTCGAGGTTGTCGTTGCAGATGTGACGGCGCCGACAGTCGTGACGGGTCTCAGCGCGACCGCGAATGAAACCGATGTCTCGCTCGAGTGGGATGCGAGTTCCGACAACGTCGCGGTCGATCACTATCGGATCTATCGCGGTACGACACCTGACTTCTCGATCGAGGGCGTCGAACCTGTCGCCGAGACCGGCACGGTTGAGTACGTCGACTCCGCGCTCGCTGAGGGCCAGTGGTACTACCGGGTGGTTGCCGTGGACGCCGTCGGCAACGTCGGCACCCCGAGCGAAGCCGCCGGTGCTCTCGTCGATATCGATACGGATGCACCGACCGTGCCGGTCGATCTGACCGGCTCGATCGCCACGGACGGTTCGGTCGACTTGGCCTGGAGTGCGGCGACGGATGACTTCGGAGTGGTCGGCTACCGCGTTTTCCGCGGGGCTACCGAGGGCTTCGTCGCAGACACCTCCACGATGGTGGCCGAGGGTGTCGAAGAGACGAGCTACCAGGGCGATGCGCCGGGAATCGGCACGTGGTACTACCGCGTCGCCGCGTACGACGGAGCATCGAACCAGAGCGAAGCGAGCGCAAGCGTCGCCGTGACCGTGGTCGATGGGATCGCCCCGAGCGTTCCGGGTGGCGTGCAGGTGGCCGCGACGGGACTCGACGCTCAGGTGACCTGGACGGCGAGCACCGACAACATCGCGATCGGCGGCTACCGCGTATTCCGCGGCGCGACGTCGAACTTCGTCGCAGACGAGTCGAGTGTCGTCGGCACGGTCTCGGAGACGAGCTTCGCGGAAGCGGGTCTGACTGAGGGCGACCACTACTATCGCGTGGCGGCCGTCGACACGGCGGGCAACGTGAGCGCTGCATCGGCGGCGGTCAAGGCGACCGCGGTGGCACCGGATACGGTGGCGCCGTCGGTGCCGGGTGGTGTTGCGGCTTCCGCTTCGGCTGCTTCGGTGGCGCTGTCTTGGTCGGCTTCGACGGATAACGTCGGGGTTTCGGGTTACTCGGTGTTCCGGGGCGCGTCGGCTGGCTTCGTGGCGGATGCTGCGAGCAAGGTCGCCGATGTCACGGGCAC
>NZ_JBIITF010000008.1:0-152147 GCF_044340635.1 Microbacterium sp. | reverse complement strand
AGGACGGCGAGCTTGTGATTGGCCCGTCGCTCGATAGCTCGCAACGCAGACGCGGACAGAGTTGATGTCATGAAGTCTTCCTCCCAACTGGAAGACCCGGCTGTCAACAACCTCCGTCAGTTCTATACGGAACGCCTGGTTCTGTGATGTATCAAGACATCTCTGACGAATCTGCATCAGGACATCTCTGACAGTTGATGTATCAGGACATCGCTGACGTTAGAGGGTCTTGCGGGGCCCGGGTCGACGGCCGTTGCTGACGTATGTGGAGTACCAGGACAAGATCCCGCCGAGGGATTCGTCCTGCTCCTGGATTGTGTCGATGCTGCCAAGGCGAAAGGTGGTGTCGTCGAACGCGTCCTCTCGGACAACGGCTCCGCCTACAAGTCCCACGCCTGGCGTGATGCCTGCGCGGAACTCGGGATCACTGCGAAAAAGACCCGTCCCTACCGACCACATACCAACGGCAAGATCGAGCGGTTCCACCGCACCCTCGCCGACGGCTGGGCCTACGCGAAGCTCTATTCGTCTGAGACCGCGCGGCGAGAAGCCCTACCGGGCTGGCTCCACTTCTACAATCACCACAGGCACCACTCCGCAATCGGAGCCCCTCCCAGCAACAGGATCAAGAACAACCTGCCTGGACATCACACCTAAGGCGTGCATGATGCGGATCGGCATATACGACGCATCGGCCAGCTGGAGTATCAGGCACGGGTGCGCTAGCTCGCTGCCTTCATCTCTAACTGTCGGCGCTGCGCTTTTGCGGTAACCGGCGCGTAGGCCCCGCGTCGGCCCCGCCTACCTGCTTCGCATCTGGCGAGATTTCGTCCGCGGTACGTGCGTTGTGTTTCGCCCGAACTTCGCGAAGCGCGGGTGTCGCCCATTCTGCAACTCGGATAAGGCAGTAAAGGACTACCCGCAGACACAGCACCGCGACGGCGCACCAGAGCAGCACTACGGCGAGATCGATGACGGAGACGAACAGGTCGAGCTTGGCGGCGTCGAGTTGATCCGCCGTTGTGCCGAAGCAGGTCTCGCCAATGCAGTCGCGGACGTACTGAGCGTCCAATTGAAGCGAAACGGAGAAGGCGTGCAGGGCGAAAGCTCCCAGCGCCGTCAAGACCACGCCGATAACGGAAAGCGCCGACACGCCCCTCGTAAGGAAGAACCGGTCCGCGCGGCTGACCGGCGTGGAGTCTGTCCCAGCGGTCGGCGTGTTCCCTGAATCGACGCTCTTGCGTGCGCGCCAGAACTCCAATCCGATCATAAGGACCGCACCGACGAACGCCGCCCACCCAGCCAACTCCTCGCCCATGCGTTGATCGTAGTAGGGCGCTCACAATCCGCAGGGCGAGCCGCAGTCGTACTTGTCGGCAAGAAATGAGGGAGCAACGCTTTCGCAGGTTCGTTCGTCTACCTCTGCCCGCTCCCTGCTGCGCGAGTCTGGCCCGGGATGTCGGACGTCGGCGTTACGATCAGCCGCATGTCTCAGTGCACGGCGCCCGTACGCGGCCATATCAGGGGCGGCGGAGCCGACTGCCCAGTTCACGGACGCGGGGGAGGTTATAGCTACTACTCACCACCGCGGTCTTACCCGTCGTATTCCACACCATCCGGACCGAGGCCCAGGAGCGGAAGCGGGAGCGGGAGCGGGAGCGCGGCGAGCAGTAGCGGTGGTGGTCGCACCGCGCGTCCGCCCTGGCAGCCAAGCACGTCGACCGTGTCTTACACGCCGCAGCAAGTGCGAGACCTCACACCCGTTCGCGCAGCGACCATCGCACGATTTCAAGCGCACGACGTGTTTCTCTGCCACGCGTGGCCCGACCGTCAGGCTGACGCGAAGGACGTTTACGACTTGCTCCTAGCGGAAGACGTCTCGGTATGGTTCAGCGAGGTGAGCCTTCGGCCTGGCACGGACATGCGAGTCGCCATCGATAGGGGCCTCGTCAGTTCGCGCATGGGGATCGTGCTGGTCACGCCCGCCATGCTTGACAAACTGTCCACCGACAGAAGTATTGCGAGCAACGAACTCAGTGCTTTGCTGCGCCGAAGCCTGCTGGTGCCGGTCATGCATGGGGTGACTTTCGAGGAGCTCGACCAGGTCACCCCCACACTCGCGTCGCGTGGTGGGTTCAGCACCGCCGAAGAGCCCATGGAAGACATCGTCGTCAAGATTGCCGAGCTTGTCGGCCTCGTTGCTGAGGAAGAGGCCGACGAGCTGAGCATGACATCGGGAACGCGCTAGCCGTACCCGGTCGAGCGCGGCTACGACGCCTCCCCGCACTCTCGATGCCCGATCCCTACGCGGGCATCGCGCGTTGGAGGGATCGCAGCGTGCGTCGGAATCCCTGTACGGGCACGGACCGTTCGTGGGAAGTTCGCGAACGGTCCCGCTCACGAACAAGCGGTCGCCGGACCACCAGGTGCGTCCGCGCGCACCGCGACTCCCCGAGCGAGCGTCACCGTTTCCGTCCCAGGACTGCCCCGACGCCCTTCGTTTTGGAGTAGATTCTCTCGCCGGTGCCTAGGGACACGAACACGTTGAGGTCAGCGGGCCCAATATTCGATCCTTGCGCCAGTACGCTCCGCAGGTCGGTCGAGGAGAACATGTACCGCGCACTAGTTCCGGCCTTCAGGACGTGCGGCAGTGGAGTGCTCCCCTCCAGAGCGGTGGGCGTCAAGAAGTAGCGCCGACCGGGTTGCATGAGTCCCCACCCTCTAAGCTCCACGTCGGATCCGCCAATATTTGCAGCCGTCGCAAGATGCACCATGTCGCCATCAGCGGATAGGTCACTCCGCGAGGGCCCGACAGATACCTTGACATTGTGCGTACCGCGTCTGCGTGTTGCGACTTGCCACGCGAGCGCGCCCGCTCCAGTCAGCGCTGCAAACACGGCGATAACGAGACTGACAATCGATATCTGCATAGCCTGGAGTGCCATCGGGTCCGGCTGAAGGAGTGGTTGCACAACTCGCACAGTATCTCCACCTCCGGAAGCAGCAATCAGTTTCGCGCATTCCGTCACTGCTCTCGACCGCTCAGCGCGAGGCGTGGAGGTTCTTGGTGAGCATCTTCTGCGAGATGCCCTCGATCGCCTACAGCAGGTCGGTGAACCGAGTGGGTTCGCCGTCGGCGGTGGCGCCGATGTGAGGATCCGTAAACGGGCACTGCCCGCGAGCGGGGCCGATCCGTGCAGTGGTGGCGCTCGAGAGAGCGTGCGCTCGATCCCCTTCGCGTGCGTCCACCATCTAGGTCTCGGTAACGACGACTCTCGGATCGCCGCGGGTCGCCTGAGCACGCGGGACATTAGTCTTCGTTCGGCAGATACCAGCCGTGCTCGCGGTGTCGGGTTGTTGCGTCCGGGTTATCCCGCTCGTAGATCTCGTTTGCGCGACGTGTCATTTCCTCGTCATAACCGTGCAGTTCGTCGTACAGCTCCGTCGCCTTGTCGATGTCCCGGCAGGCGACATATTCCAGCCGGAGGTCCTCACGCTGGGTCTCGAGCTCTGAGTCCGACAGCGAGCTGAGGTCTCCGCCCATCACCAGGCGCCGCCGCCCTCGCTCGGCCATTGACCGCTGCGATACCTAACGGCGTAGCGACCCCCTACGAGCAATGAGATTGACACCTCGACGCACCGCTGCCGGCTGCTATCCGCAAGCAGGAACGGCTGATCAAATTCGAAGTGGTATGTTTCGGGTCCACCAGTGATCTCCGCGCCTGACGCAGTCGCATACTCATCGTTCTCCAGCTTGGCCGTAAAGTATTGGCGTCCGCCGGCTACGTTGTCACGTCGTGGGTTGATCCGGCCGAACTCTGGCAGCACGATCCACCCGGTACCTTCGACAACCTGCCACTCTTGGTCCATGGCTGCGAGCGTACTGGACGCCCCTACGCATAGAGCGCCTCGAAATACGGCACCGCCTCACTCGCCGCTACGGGGATCATGGTCGCGACCTTCCAGTGCTCATCGACGTCAACGTCCTCAACAACAGCAAACAGTCGATTCCCGAGCGCATCCCAATTCGGGCCACACGCGAGTTGGGGACCGCTGTGGGCATCCGAGCTGGATCCGTATTCGGGCGACGCCCGTTGAGCGGGCCATTTCGTGCAAGCCAGATAAGTTGTCCTTCACTATCCAGCGACACCGAGCTGGTTCACGAATCGTGCGCGGATGCGACTCGGACCGCTACACTCGCCGTCAGAGTCGACTGGGCTCACGAGCTGGCGCAGCATCCGGCACGAAGCCAGCGCGACCCATGTTGGGGGACATGCCGCGCTACTGATGGCGCACTGGGAGGACGACTTGTCGACGCAAGGCACCACGGGAATGGCGCAACGAGACATTCTCTTGTCTGAGTGGCGCTTAGCTTCGCGCGCGCTCAGCGCTCTCCGGGAGCCGGAGGCTTGGTTTGAACGGATCTCGGAGCGAGTCGAGGTACGAGAAGATGAGCTTCACCGCAGGGTGAGCATCCAGCTCAAAGCTCGGCAGGGCGCGTCAGGGAGCGGCGACCTTCTGATCGCCATCCAAACTCCGCGCAAGGGTGCCCTCTCAGACCTCCGGCTAGTTAGCGAAGCTGGGGAAGCGCAACTTCTGAGTCATGAAGCCCACAATCGTCTCAGTCGGCTCATGATCATGTTTCGATTCCTCGCCGTTCTCCGACGGGCCAGGTCCGTTGTGAAGAACCCCACGCGGTTGGATGCACGCGCTCCTCGCGTGCTTGACGCGCTGCTGAAGATCGTGGATGCCCCCGCTGAGTCACAGTCGGCGCCGGCCAGCATCTCCCACCTTTTCGCCAACGGCTTGCTGATCGGTTTTCCACGTGGACGCAAGATGTCGGACCTCCGACGCGACCTCGAGCGACTGTACGCGCTATGCCAGGTATTGGCCGACCGCTATTACCGCTTCGTGTGGGTAGCCTCGACAGGCGGCAGCGTGACGCTGAGCTATGAATATTCCCAGGAGCGAGAGGCCCGCTCCTACGGATTCCGCCTTGTGCGTAAGCTGAGGCGTTGGTTCCGCGCTCCGGCCAGCATGTTCTTCGTGCACGCGCCGCTCGCACGCCTAACACCTCACTACGAGCTCCGCCTAGAAGCTATCGATGGGTATTACGTTCGAGAGCAGTTCGTGCTGCGAAGCGGAGATGATCCGTCCCCGCAGAGCACGCGCGGATCCAGCAACGTGAGCGATATCCCGGTGTCGACCCAAACTTGGTGGTCCACAAGACGTGGAGGGTGGTCATCCGGCCTCCTATTTATAGGCAACGGCCATCTATCGGACGCCCGCCTCTATGCAGCTTTTCGGCTTTTAGAGGTACCTCCCGGTGCAACTGGCCGTGCCTTCGCCGGATCCGCCCTCGGCGCGTTCACCCTGACGGCGATCGTCATCTGGTCAATGACGCACGGTGCTCCCGACTCGTTGATCGCGCCAGAGCTCCTTGTCGCCCTGGTGGCACTCGGATCTGCCGTCCTCGACAACACAACCGCAAAGCGGGAGGTTTTCAACTCTCCGTTCTTACCCCGGTTTGCCCTGTTCAGCCAGACCGTTCTTGCCATCTGCGTGTCTATTTGGTTGCTCACAAGGAGCACAGCGGAGACGATGATCGAGCCGGACTGGTCCGTGGCCCGGGACCTTGGTGCGGCCCTAACGATTGCGGATGCCGCGATCGGCATCGCCTTAGCTGCGGCATCGATGATCTTGTTGTTTGTTCTGTCGGTGCGCTCGGCTGTTGCCGCGAATGAATACGACCGCGCGATGCGGGATGGAGCACCATGAGCAGGCGAGAAGATGTGACGATCGGTGAAGCTGCCTCGCACGACAACGATGTGACTGCCTCGTCGGACCCGGCTGCTCCCGCTCCAAGTTGGCTGAAGTCACTTCTTTTCGTGACAAGCGAGGAGCACGGCCTTGAACCGGTGCCCCGGAGAGATGGAAAGCGCGGGTCCGAGTTCGTCACCTCGGACATCGGCTTCTACCTGCCGTCGAACTACTACGAGCGTGAGGATGGCGAGACTCCGCGGTCAATGGCCGAGCCAAGGAAGGAATGGGAGAGCGCAATCGAAGACATGACTCGAGCAATTGAACGGTTAGCCGAAGCCGAGCTTGCCGACGCAATGTTGAGCGATGAAGTTGATTCCGGCACTCGACAGCGAGCGGCTCATGTGTTCCTGAGCGAACTCGCCGACAGCCGGGCAGCGGCGTTCCTGTCTGAACGCAAGGGTAGCGGGGTGATCGGGTGAACTGAGACCGACGGAGAACCGCCGCCTTGAGATCCATCTCCGGGCATGGCGCGTTGAGCGGATCCCCTCGTGCAAGCCAGGTCGGATGTCACCCGCTCAGGGAGCAGTCCCATCGGCGCCCAGCGGCATGCCGATTAGTTTGCCCGGCGCGCGCACAAAACGTCGCGGTGGGCGCACAAGCGCGGTACGAATACTGCCGAGCCTCGACTCGACGTCACGCTGTGGCGGTCAGTCGGCTCACACGCCGACAGCACGACCAGTACGGTGAAGCATGATGTTGGAGGTTGCAGGTCTGGTCGCGCGTTGCCCGAGCAGCCCGTGAGTTCACCGAAGCTGCACCACTACGTGCCGAGGTTCTACCTGAGGCGCTTCGCTGACGCGGAAGGCAGGCTCTGGGTGTGGGACCGCGTCGTTGATCGGGTTTATGCGACGAGCCCGTCCACGATCGCCGCGGAGACCAAGTTCTACTTCCACGACGAACTTGCAGAGCAGGGACGCGACCCGTTGACCATGGAGGCGCAGTTCGCATCTCTGGAAGGCGCCGTTTCCGGGCTCACGGGGCGGTGGCTTGATTGGATCCGCGCACACGAACCTGGGGACGCCCTCGGCATCTCGACAGATGATCGCGACACGGTCGGCTTGTTCGTCGCGCTGCAGTTTCTGCGCTCCGCGGACACGCGGGAAACCATCGCGAGGTTCGCCTCCAGCGACAGCGCGCCGGAACCCACAGTCGAGGAAGCGCGCAAGCTACACCTGCACGCGCTGTGGGACGAAGACCTCGTGGACAGCATCGCCTCTCGGCTCATCGACTGCACCTGGGTCTTCGCGAAGAACGGTTCCTCCACTCCCTTGGCGACGTCGGACAACCCTGTCGCGTTTCGGACCGACGACAATCGAAAGTGGTTGAGGGGAGCGATCCTCTCCGAAGGCACCTACCTCGTCTATCCGCTCGCTCCGGACGTCATCATGTATGGATACCCGACCGATGGAAGGTACGGAACCGCGTCGATCGCCCGGTTCAACAACCAGATCTCGCCCGTCGAGCTCACCGACGGCATGGCGAGCAGCGAGAACTCCGCGCAGGTGTTCATGGCATCCCGCCACGTCGTCTCGGGGCAACCGGACTTCGCTTGGGCCAAGGACTTTGCGCGAACGACCGGAACCGACCTTTACGCGCCTCCGCACAGCTGACGTCGGGCGCGCCGCACGGTGCCCGATGAAGGTCCCGGGCATCATGGGATCAACGCGAAGGAGGCTCTGTGGTTCTGTCAGAGAGCGCTCGCGTCCTGATCACAGTCAAGGCCTCCCCAGAGCCCTCGGAGAAATATGGCGACACGGTGTGCGTCGCCGGCGTCCGCCTGGATAGGGCCGCGCCGGAGTTCATCCGCCTTTACCCCGTGCCGTTCCGGTGGATGGCGACGGACCAGCAGTTCAAGAAGTACGACGTCATCGACGTCGACCTGATCCCGCCGATCAATGACCTGCGTCCGGAGAGCAACCGGCTCAATATCGACACCGTCCGCCGCGAAGGCAAAGTGATCAAGGACATTCGCGCACGAGGCGCGATCCTCGAGCCACTGATCGGGCCGACGATGTGCGAGCTGCGTGCAGGCGTCGTGCAGAACATGAACGCCACATCCCTGGGACTGGTCCGGGTCCGGACGCTGAAGGGAGTGATCGTGGAACCCGGCCAGCCGTGGACACCATCCCAACAGGCCAAGATCGACCGGGCCCTCCAACAGGAAAGCCTGTTCGGCGATGCGACACCCCCGGAGCTGAAGCCGCCGCGGTTTATCGCCAAGTACCACTACTTCTGCGAGACAGCTGACTGCCCCGGGCACAAGCAACGAATCCTGGACTGGGAACTCACCGCGTTTCAGCTGCGCCTGCGGAACATGAGCGACGACGCCGCAGCAGAGAGCATCCGCCGCCGGTTCCATGACGAACTCTGCGCAGACGACAAGCGCACGCACTTCTTCGTCGGGAATATCGCGGATCCCACCAAGAGGCGCAACTTCTCGGTCCTCGGGGTCTACGCGCCGCCGAAGTTATCCGATTTCGCCGCCACCCTCGATCTCGGCATCTAGTAGGCGGCTGGAACATCCTTCGCGGCCGGCGTGCTCACCGCGGGCATTGACGATCGCGCCCCTCACCCATCGCGATAAGGCAGACCGGGCGGGTGAGGGCCGGACGGGTCCGTCCGACGCTGCTGCGCAAAATCCTGCATGTAACAGATATGATCCGTTACATGCAGGATGTCCGAGCCCTAGCGTTGGAGGAGCTCGAAGCACTATCGGCCAGCGTGAGCCGTGAGCTGCGCGCTCGTCGGCCCACGTCCCGCACCTGCCTATGGTGCGGCGCTGCCTTCCCCGGACGGCGCGACGCACAGTACTGCGGCACGCGATGCCGAGTCGCAGCCCACCGCAAACGCACAACGAGGAGGAAGCCGAACGTGGACATCACCGGTATCGGATACGAAGGCCTGACCCAGGACGCGCTCATCTCCCGGCTCCGCCTCCGCGGCGTAGAGACCCTCGTCGACGTGCGATTGAACGCCATCTCACGCAAGCCAGGATTCTCCAAGAAGGCCCTCACCAACGCGCTTGAGCAAGCCGGTATCCACTACCGTCACATGCCCTCACTAGGCAACCCACGCACCAATCGGGACGGATACGCCGAAACCACATCCCCATCCGCTCGCCAGGCACGCGACCGGTACCGCAACACGCTCGCAGACGACGCAGCAGCCAGCAGTCTGAGCGCACTCGTGGAGCTCGCCCGGACGCGGACGATCGCCGTGTTCTGCTTCGAAGAAGACGAACACCACTGTCACCGAGAGCAAGTCCTCGACCATGTACGCGCTGCTCTGGAACCCGAGATGGTCCGCGGGTAGCACGGCCACGTCAGGCGTGCACTGCGGCAGTCGTCACTGCCCACGCCGAACGGGCTGCTCATCGACTGGAGCGCCGACCCACCGCAGTCACATACACATACACGAGCCGTCGGCCGCAAACTCGGTGAAGCAACTGCCGCAGGTGCTCGCTTCCTGTTGGGCGCGCCGGCGCTCTGCAGAGAGTGCTGCGGGGCTCTCGCCCGCCACGAGGCGTTCGTATGAGAGGCGGCACCGCTCAGCGACTTTAGCCGGATCGCGCCGATAATCAGCGAGCAGCTTCACCTCCGTCACGTTCAGGCCGAGCGAGTTCTCGTTCGCCGTGCGGAACTCGTCCAAGTTCGAGGCCATGCCGTCGATTTTCCAGTCGACGCCGTTCAGCGTCCGGCCGAGCGCCTCGGCGAGAGCCCCCTGCATCTCTGGATCGCGGCGCTTCCTGACGAGCAGAATATGGAGCGCAGCTTCCTCGCCCTCCAGCGTCCAGTCCTCGCCGAAGTTGCTGGCTCCCGTCTGGAACTTCATCTCGTCGTCTGTGGGCATGTTGCCTATTCTGCCGACTCCAGCCGACAACCCGGTCGGCGCTGCCCGGCTTCGCCATCCGCGACGGGTCGGAAGCCGGTCGCCCTCCGGGCAGTGCCCGGAAGGGGCTGGTCGCGTGTGAGCAGCTTCGTTCGGTGGCACCGATTCCCATCGCTCACGGGGCCGGCGGTGCGGAAGGATCGGCGCCGACAGGCTGGGAGACATCGGCTTTCGGCTGCACCTGGCAACCCCAGGGCTGATGTAGCGCTCTGCTGCGGACATTATGGATCGCACTCGGGTGCGCGGCCTTTGCCTTCTGCATCCGCGCGTTGCCTGTCGTGGGGTCAGATTTCGCGTTTCCGCGGGCAGTTCGTCAGGGCGGCGTTGCCCGAGAAGTGTCCAAGACCGTCGATTCAGTGATGACGAGAATGGGAAAGGTGAACGATGGTGCTAACGACGTCCCTCGCTGGCCGCGTGAAGAACATAAGCCTCCCGAAGAGCCATGCGCTACTCCCGCTTCTCGAGGCGGCTGTCAACAGCATCCAAGCTGTTGATGAGCTTCGCAACGGTTCTGAAAACCTACGGTTCCATCGTCCAGCGACACGAGGCCAGCTGAAACGAGGCGCCGCGGCAAAGTAACGACTGTGTGACACAAACGGCCCCCGGGACGACGGCCTCCGGGCTTCGTCGTGCCCTGCCAGTAGCCTCGGAGTCGTGTTGACCGGGGACCAGTGGTGGCAGCAGCTCTGGCTGCAGATAATCGGGGGCGCGATCGCCGGGCTGATCGTGGCTGCGGTGATCGCCGCTCTCAGTGAGACCTTCCGCGAGAAGATCTGGAGCCCGGCATGGCGCGCCGCCTCGTGGGCAGTGAAGTGGCCGTTCTCCATCCGCGTTCGGGTGAGCACTGTTGCGGGGGAGAAGCGCCGTAGGGACGCCGCGGCGACGGAGCTGCAACAAGCCGCCGACGCGGCGGCCGCGGAGCTCACGAAGGCGGCGCGCGTGCAGCTCGAAGCCTCGGCCGAGCGGTCGAAGCTCGAGAACGAGGTTGCCGCCGTCAAGTCCCTAGCCCAGCATCAGATGGCCGAGCAACTACGGATCAGCGAGGGGCAGATCGAGTTGGCTCGCAGGTCCGGCGAGCAGGACGGGCACGCGCGGGCGATGCGAGAAGTCGCCGCCCAAAGGGCCGTGCCGATACCGCTGCCGGTGTGGCGTATCCGCGCTAACAAGGGGGCTCCTGGCACCTTCACGCTGGAGAACGTAGAGCCACGAGCCGACGCCTCCGACGTGACGGTCTCCGCGGACCCGGGGGAATTCTCGTTCGACAGCTCTGCGCGCTGGGACGGCCCGTACATGGGCGTCCACGTGTTCGCGGGACAGCGCATGAGCGTTACAGGGCGTATGCCGGTCAGGTTTACGGTGCAATACCGGGACGAGCGCGACGACTGGCACCGGGACGCGGCGGTGCTCGCGCCACCGCCTATAGCGCACGTGTCCGGCAAAGTCGCGAAGATCGAGCCGGACGACCCGTTGGGGCCACTGCCCAAGCACTTCTGACCCCGGCGCGTTCACGGTCCTGCCTCGAGCGATGCGCGTGGCCATGCTGGGGAATCGACGATGCCCCCGGGCTGAGGAGTGGGCGATTCTCGTAAGACCCGCCCGCGAACGTGCCCGATGAAGGTCCCTCATGCGAACACGTCGAGACACCTCGGGACGATCGATGGAACGGGTCGCTGACGATACGAGCCACGACGCTAAAGCGACCAGAGTGACGAAACGACGATGCACGTAGGCACCATGCCTGGTGGTGACACAACTGCGCATGTATTCTGCTGTCATGCGAGGGGGATTGCGGAGTTGGAAGCGCGGGGCTGAATCCCGCGGGATCCGCAATGCGGTCTCGTACGCGTTCGACGGCACATGCGATGCGCATCGCGCTCCGACCGGAGTGGAATCTGCGGAGCAATACGGCGTGATCAATGAAGCCACAGTCACGCGGTTCGTTGCGGTAGCGGGGGAGCTGACCCGCGACGAGTTGGACGCCCCGGCGCTGCGGCGGTGGATCCAGGGGGAGGATCCCGAGACCGGTGAGCCGCGCGGGCTGATGCATCGATCGGAGAACACCGACCTGCTTCTGGACGGGACAATTAACTTCCCGAAGTCGTACAGCGTCGCGTCGCTCCTCGACCCGGAGCTGGCCCACGAGTTCGAGTTGCTGCAGGACCGTATGCGTGACCGCACCATCCTGCGCTGGCAGCGCGAGCTAAACGCGCGGCGTGGCCGGGGTGGCCGCGTCCGTGAAGACATCGCTCGGCTCGAAGTCGTCGAGCTGCAGCATCGGCGGTCGCGGGCGCTCGACCCGCACATCCATCGACACCTGTGGCTCAACATGAAGGTGCAGGGGGCCGATGGCAAGTGGTCGAGCCTGGACTCGCGGGTAGCGCTCAAGCTCCACAACGTCGTCAACGCTGAGGGCGAGTTGGCCGCTCGCAGCGACCCGCGTTGGGTAGCAGCACTCGCCGCTCACGGCTACACTCTCGACGCGAACGGCGAGATCGCGCAGCTCGCCCACGTCGTGCGCCCACTCTCGCGACGGTCGAACCAGATCGAAGCCAACCGTGTTCGGCTGATTGCGGAGTGGCGCGACGAGCATCCCGGACGGCAACCCGGCGTCGAAGAGCTTCGCCACATCGACGAGCTGGCGTGGGCTCAGCGACGGCCGGGCAAGCCCGCCCATCTCGACGAGGCCGAGTGGGAGGAGAGGGTCCGTAGCGAACTCGCCAACATCGATCCCATCCTGCTTTGGCAGCGCAACCCGGCCCGGCTCGGCCCCACCCCGATCGCCGCCCTCGATCGCGAACTGCTCGCGCGGATGGCACTCGTCGAGGCCGATGCCCGTTCGGTCTCGAGCAGCGGCCGGTTCTCGTCATGGGATCTGCGTGCCAGCGCCATCCGGGCCATCTCTCGAAGCGGGGTCGTCGCCGAGAGAGCCGCGCTCGACGAGCTGATCAACGACGTCGCGTCGCGGGCGACCGGGCACACCATTGACCTGGTGCTCGATGATCCCGCCAAGCCTGCGCACATCAAGGCGCTGATGGCCGAAGCGACGGTGCTGCTCAAGCTGCGCGTCGCCAATAGGTTCGCGGCGCTCGCCGCGCCGGGGCAACTGCCCGACGAACGACAGATGCGCACCGTCGCACGGCGTTTTGTGGGGGAGAGCGCCGAGCTCGCTGATGCGCAGCTCGCCGCAGCCTCCGCCATCGCCGGGACTGGACGTCTCGTGTCGGTGACGGGGCCTGCCGGGTCGGGCAAGACGACGCTGTTGCGCGTCGCACTCCACGCCCTGCGACTGCAGCGGCGACGCATGATCGTGGTCGCGCCAACCAAGAAGGCGGCTGCCGTAGCCGAGCGCGAGATCGGGGCCACGGCATCCAGCCTGCACGCGCTGCTCGCCGACCACGGTTGGCGCTGGGGAATCGACGAAGCGGGAGCGACTGTGTGGACCCGCCTGCAGGTCGGTCAGACGGATGCGGCGACCGGCCGCACGTACCGGGGCCCGCGCGACTTCCGACTCAGCCGGGGCGATCGCATCGTGGTGGACGAGGCCGGAATGGTTGACCTCCACACCGCGGATGCGCTCGCGATTGTCGCGGGGGAGACCGGCGCCGCCATCGCCATGATCGGCGACCCGCGCCAGGCTGCGCCCGTTGGCCACGCGGGCGCGATGGTCGCGATGACCCAGGTGGCCGACAACGTCGTCGAGCTGAGTGAAGTTCACCGCTTCACCGACCGTGGCTATGGGGATCTCACGCTGAGATTGCGCGACGTCGCGACGGCGGAAGACGCGGTTGGAGTCGCCGGGGCTCTCGACGACGGAGGGCACGTCGCACGGGTCGCTGGCACGGATGCGGCGCACGACCTCATGGTGGAGGCCTGGTTCGAGTGGGCTGACCGCGGCAAGCGCGTCGCGCTCGTGACGGCCACCAACGACGATGCCGCCGCGATCAGCGAAGCAATCCAGCGGCGTCGCGTCGAGACCGGCGCACTCCGCGCGGATGCCGTCGCTCACGGTCGTGACGGTCAGCAATTGCTCGTCGGCGATGTCGTGCAGACTCGGCGGAATGACCGGAGCACCGGAGTGCAGAATCGGGCGACCTGGGTCATCACCGCGATCCGGCCGGAGCGCATCGAACTCCGGAATCTCGCCGACACCACCGAGCGCCGACACGTCTCGGCCGAATACGCATCCGACCACATGCACCTCGCCTATGCGTCGACGGTGCACGGCATTCAAGGCGATACCGCGGATGCATCCGTCGTCGGCCCGGGCGTCGATGCGGCGGGACTCTACGTCGGACTCACCCGCGGGCGAGCCTGGAACCAGGCCGTAGTTGTTGCGGGGTCTCAGGATGCGGCGCTCTGCGAACTCGCCGAAGCGATGCGCCGCGGCAGCCCAGAGTTGACCCTCGAGGACTCGCGAAGTGCTGCGCGGCTGGATCTGTCGCGAGCGGCGCGAAGCTTGCCCACAATCGATCCCTACGCGGGCGGGCCGATCGCTACGTCCGCTCCCCGTGCGTGATGCGGGTCTGTTTATGTCGTTGTTGTATTTATCGACATGAGCGATGACAGAATGCTCGTTTGTCGTTGTGAACTTAATGAGGGCTGGCAATGACAAATTCAGCAGGTGAGCGCCTCGGACGAGGACGCCCAAGTCGTGAGGTCGTCTACCAGCGGTTCGCAACGGCGATCGAAGAGCTTTAGGTGTCCGACCGGGACAGATCGCGCTGGAGATGCACAGCCGCCTCCGGAACTGGCGGTGTAGAGGGCGTACCGCGAAGGTGCCTGGATGATGGCGGTCAGCGACACGGGCACCACGATGTCAGCCGCGTTCATCCCGAACTGCGGAGCCCCGCCTTAGCCAGTCTGTGCCTGTCCGCCTCTCGCGTAGTCAAACCCGCAGGTGAAGGTGCGGGTCAAGCCGCCGGAGAGCGCTATCTCAGTATGTAGCGTGCTGTCGTTGAAGGCATCGGGGACGTGTGAGATGGGTTGGATGGCCAGACACCGCCGCGCATCACGATCAAGTCGGTCGCCAGTGTAGACATAGATCTCGCCCGACGTCTGCCAGACGGTCAGCTGCTCACCTCCTGGCCCGCTCACTAGAGTCTCAAAGCGGCTCCCAGTTCGGTGCAGATCGGTGAAACAGGCGTCGAGCGCGGCTGACCCGATGATCGTCGATTCTCGAATATCGAGGGCCGAGTCCGCGATGGCTACAGTCCTCGGCTCGTGCAACGGCAGCAGGTCCGCATCGGTGGGCAGTGTCGATGACGCTGGCAGCACGAGCCGTAATTCGTTGACCGAGCTGGCCGATGGCACGGTGAAGTAGGGATGCCAGCCCAGGGTGACCGGGGCATCCGTCTTACCGAGATTCGTGACGGCCAGATCGAGCGTGACGCCGTCTTCACGGATCTCGTACTCCGCCTGAGTGCGAAGTGGAAAGGGGTACCCCGGATGATCGATCCCGTTGGTCCGGGCCACGAACTGCACCCTGACGGCGCCGGTTAGGTGGGTCACCGATTCGAGCTCGAAGTCCACCTCGCGCACGAAGCCGTGAAAGACGGTGCGGTCGGTCTCATCCGGTAGCAGATCGTGGATTATGCGGCCAAACTCGTATCTCGCATCCCGGACGCGCCCGGCGAACGGCACGAGCACGCCGCTTCGCACTCCATCTTGATCCTCGAGTTCGTCGGCGTCGAGGTAGCCGTCAATTACTTCGTCTCCGTGAGAAATCCAGCTCAAGAGGGTTGCGCCACGTAATGCGATCGAGCAAGTGACCCCCTGACCTGAGACGATAATCGACGGGATGCCCGCCACAAGTGCCGGTTCGACCGTGAACGCCGTGGTACTCATCGTGCGACAGTCTCCGCGGAATCCAGGAGTTCCAGGTCGGCCCGTGTTGGCAGACCTTCCCAATCGCCCGGCACCAGGCACGCGAATGCACCGACCCGCACCGCGGTTCGGAGTCGCTCATCCACACGCTCGCCTTCAAGCAGTTCGGCGAGATAGCCCGCGACGAAGGCGTCCCCGGCGCCGACGGTGTCGATGGCCGTGATGGGCACAGCGGAGCGCTGGTGGTACGTGCCGTCGACGAGTGCTAGAGCACCCTTCCCGCCCAGCTTGACCACGACTTCTTGAGGTCCGAGTTCGGCGAGACGGGCGGCTAGTTCCTCGGGCGCTCCGGGCCCGACCACCAGCGCCGCCTCATCCGCGCCGGCGAACACCACATCCGCTGACTTGAGGAGCGGTCGGAGTTCGGCTCTGACATCGCGGTCACGCCAGAGCGCTGTGCGATAGTTGATGTCGAACGAGACCAGCACACCGTTGTCCCGAGCGATAGCGATGGCGTGGTCTATCGCCTGTGCTGCGCTCGACGACAGGGCCGGTGTGATGCCCGTGACGTGGAGTATCCGTGCGCGGGAGATGATGTCACCGGGAACGTCGTCAGGCTCGATGAGGGAACCGGCGCTGCCCTTTCGGTAGTAGCTCACCTGCTGCGTCAACGGCGTGCGCCGCGCCTTGATCATCAGCCCTGTCGGGGCGGTGGGGTGCCGGGGTGCAATTACATGCACCCCTTCTCCCCGCAACTCGTGCAGCACGAGTTCACCCAGCGAATCCGCGCCGAGCGCCCCTACCCAGGTCGCTCGTCTGCCTAGCCTTGTGAGCGCGATCGCCACGTTGCTCTCCGACCCTCCGATGCCGAGAGTCATGCCGCGCGCGTGGGTGAGCGGTCCGGATGTCTCCGCTCTGAAGAGTGCCATCGTCTCGCCGATGCACACGACATCGGTTTCGGACACCCGGGCGCCCATCACGCCGGACCTCTGGCGGCCACGGTCTCGAGAACCTTCTCGCTCAGACGACGAGCGCGGTCGGTGAGCAGGACGAGATCGCCTCCGGCGAACGCGTCGCCGATCAGCGGGCCGCCGATGCTCACCGCCACCGCCCCCGCTTGGAGCCATGCGATGGCAGCTGCTTCGTCGACTCCTCCGCTCGGAATCACCTGCAGGTCGGGGAACGGTCCGCGGAGTTGGTTGACGTAGTCCGGTCCGACCGCCGACGCGGGAAAAATCTTGACCGCCGTGGCGCCTGCAGCCCAGCCGAGCTGGACTTCGGTGGGGGAGAGGCCGCCTGGATAGACGGGCAGACCCGCGGCGACGCACGCGCCGATCACGTCGGGATTCATCACCGGGGTCACGACGAAGGCGGCGTTGCTCGCGATCGCGAGTTCGGCCTCAGCGAGCGTCGTCACCGTTCCGACCCCGACTTCGCCGTCGGACCCCACCCGGGCAACGAGCTCTTCGAGGTGATCAAAGACGCCGTGAGTGCTCAGCGTTAGCTCGATCGACCGCACTCCACCCGATAGCAGCGCGTCGATGACTGGAGGATACTCAACGGCATGGTCTGCGCGAAGCACCGCGACGATCGGATCGCGCGTGAGCACGGCGGAGCGTGGGATTCGTTCGCCGTTCATCGGCCCAGCCACCCTCCGTCGACGGGGAGCGTGATGCCGTGTACGTAATCAGACGCCGGCGACGCCAGAAATACCGCGGCACCGGCGATGTCATCGGGGCGGCCCCAGCGACCAGCGGGGATGCGGGTCGTGATCTGGGCGTTGCGGTCCTCGTCTTCAACCAGCGCCGAGTTCATGTCGGTCGCGAAATATCCCGGAACGATTGCGTTGACGTTCACGCCGTGCTTTCCCCATTCGTTGGCGAATGCCTTGGTGAGCTGGGTCACCGCTCCCTTCGAGGCGGCGTAGGCGGGCACGCGCAGTCCACCCTGGAACGCCAGCAGCGACGAGAGATTGATGATCTTGCCTCGTCGTCGTTGCACCATTCCCGATGCGAAACCGGTGCACAGTTGGAAGACGGCGCGGGTGTTCACGTTCAGCACCCGGTCGAAATCTGCCAGGGGAAAGTCAAGGGAGTCGTGCCGGATCTGCGTTCCGGCGTTGTTCACGAGGATGTCGACCGGTGCGATCCGCGCGCTCTCCTCAATCGCCGCGGCGATCGACTCCTCCTCTTCGAGATCCACCACCACGTGCTTCAGGTCTTGCTTCCACTCCCGCGCGGCTCTCTGGAGACTGCTTGAGGGAGGCGTGCGCTGAAGGACGATGACATCCGCGCCTGCCCTCAGGAGTGCCTCGGCGATCGCGTGCCCGATACCACGGGATGCCCCGGTGACGACCGCAGTCGATCCCACCAGGTCGAAGGCCGCGAGCCTCCCGGTCACGCCCCGTCTCCTGAGGCGACGAGGATCTTGAGCGCCGGTCCGGCAGCCATCGCCCTCGCGAGAGCCTGAGCGGTCTCGGCGAGAGGAAAGACGTCGACAGGGAGTCGCTCGAGCCCGAGGTCGCCCTCGGTGATCAGCTTCACGGCCTGCTCGAGGTCGGCGCGCGTGTAGACGCGCACGCCGATCACGGTGAGCTCGGCAAACGTCACTGTCTGGAGGTCGACCTCCACGGGTTTCTTGTATACGCCCACGGTGACGACGGTTCCGCGCACCCGCGCGACGCGGGTGACCGCGGCCGCCACAGAGGGATGGGCGGCCGTGTCGAATACGAAATCGACTCCGTCTCCGTCAGTTCGAGCCGTGACGGCTTCCACGGGGTCTTCTCCGCTTTCGATCACCGGAAATCCGAGCGAGCTTGCGAAGTCCCTCCGGGCCGAACTGGGTTCGGACACCAGCACGACGTCGCCCCCCTGGTGCCTCGCGACCAACGCGGTCAGAATGCCTATCGGTCCGGCACCGAACACAGCAACCGTATCGCCGCGCGAGAGCCCCGATCGCTCGACAGCGTGCACCGCCACGGCGAGGGGCTCAGCTAGCGCGACCTGCAGCACAGGCACCGCGGGGTGCACTGCAATGAGCGCATCGGCAGGAACAGTCACATACTCAGCCAGCGAGCCTGCCACGTCGATGCCGTAGAGACCCAAACGCTGGCACACGTGGGTCTCGCCGCGTCGGCACGGCGCGCAGACGCCGCAGCTGATCAGCGGCTCGATGACCACGCGGCTTCCGGCCGCCGGTCCGGTGCCAGCCGCGACCTCGACGATGCCGGTGATCTCGTGCCCCATGACGAGAGGAAACCCGGCCCGCGGGTGCGTGCCGTGCAGGATCGAGAAGTCGCTGCCGCACAGTCCGGTGTATTCGGTCTTGATCAGCGCCCAGCCCTCCCGCACCTCTGGCACTGGCACGATCAGCACGTCGATGGTGTCGGGGGCGGTGAGTACCGCTGCCGTCATCTCAGGGGGGACGGGGGTCATCGGAATCCTTCGGGGTTGATGATGTTGCGCGGAACTGCGCCGACGAGAACGTCGACCACGTTGCGGATTGTTCGGTCTTTCAATTCGCCGTACGACTCCTCGCTATACCAGGAGATGTGCGGTGTGAGCACCACGCTGGGTAATGCGATAAGGGGGCTGTCGATCGCGAGCGGTTCGCGCTCGAACACGTCGAGGGCGGCGCCGGACAGGTGCCCGCTGGTGACCGCCTCCACCAGGGCATCCGTGTCGATCAGACCGCCCCGGGCAGTGTTCACGATCTTTGCTCCGCGTTTCATCGACTGAAGAGTGGCCGGGCCGATGATGTGCTCGGTCGCCGCGTTCAGCGGAACGTGCAGCGACAGGATGTCGGCCTGTGCCAGCAGGGTGTCCAGGTCGACGACCTCGACTCCGCCCGCGGTGACGGTGCCGACGGTCTGCAGCGGGTCGAATCCGATGACTTGAAAGCCGATGCCCTTCGCTTTGCGGGCAGTGGCGGTGCCGATGAGCCCGAGACCGAGCACGCCGAACACGAGGCCCACGGTGCGATGCAGCGGGTGGGCCTCCGCGTAGTCGTAGCCACCCGCTCGGATCTGTCGATCCAGGCGCGGCACGCTCCTCACCATGGACATGGTGAGCGCGATGGCGTGGTCGCTCACGTCTTCGGTGCCATAGTCGGGAACGTTGCACACCGCCACGCCCTCCCTCGTCGCCGCCTCGACGTCGACGGTGTCGACGCCGACGCCGTAACGGCCGATCGCGCGGAGCTTAGGCAGGGCCTTGAGCACTCGGGCAGTGATCGGGGCGTACTGCACGAGAATTGCATCCGCGTCGCGGGCGGCTTCGATGACCTCATCCTCGGTCACGCACTGCCGACGCTCGAGGCTGATGCCGTACTCCCGGGCAACTTCTTCTTCGAAGGTGATCGAGTCGTGGTCGCAGTCGGTGATCACGATGCTCAGGGGCATGGCGGAATGTGCTTCGATGACCGGGTCAGCGGTGGTCAGTCCCATACGAACACCGTTTTCCCTAGCGATCCCGCATCGAATTCGGACAGGGCCTTTTCGGCCTCATCGAGCCGGTACCGGAAGGTGACCATGTTCTCGACCGAGATGCCGAGGTCGACCGCGCTGTCGATCATGTCCTGGAGGTCGGGGGTGCTGAAGACCCATGAGCCCATGCAAGTGATCTGCTTCTGGATAACCTGGTCGATGTCGAATTCGACCGTCCTGTTGCCGAGGCCCACGAACACGATCCGGCCTCCGACTCCGGCGATCTGGATGGTCGAAGCTCGCCCCGGCGCGACACCGGATGCCTCGATCACGAGGTCGGCACCTTCACCGCGTGTGAGTTCTGCAAGCTGCTCCATGGCCCCGGGGTCGGTCGGATCGATAGTGTGGTGCGCTCCCAACCCTCGAGCATGGTCGCGGCGTTCATCGAGTGGATCGAATCCGACCACCCGGGCGCCCGCCTTCGCGGCGAAGAAGGCCGCCGCGGTGCCCACGGGCCCGAGTCCCACCACCGCGACGGTTTCACCGGCCACCAGTCCGCCACGCGTCAGTGCCGCATATCCGGTGCCCGCACCGCACGCCCAGAAGGCGCCCTCTACGAATGACACGGTTTCGGGCAACACCACGCAGTCCTTGGCCTCGGCGACCATGTAGTCGGCCATGGCCCCGTCGCGGTCGAGCCCGTAGAACACTTTTTCGGGGCAGTCGATGTCGCGGCCGCGGCGACACGCGACGCAGTGGCCGCATCCGGTCACGTGCGCGACGGCGACGCGGTCGCCGACGGCCAGGGTGGTGACGCCGTCCCCGAGGGTGACGATCACTCCGGCAGGCTCATGGCCCGGAATCGTGTCGGGACTCGTGTGATGCCCCACCACGATCCCCTCCCGTTCCGAGGCGGGCACCCGGAACTGCTGGTGCAGGTCGCTTCCGCAGAGGCCGGCAGCCTTGACCTGCACGAGCACCTGCCCGCGTGCCGGGGTCGGCGTCGGCACCTCCGCGAGCTCGACGCGCCGATCGCCGGGGAAAAGTAATGTCTTCATGGTTCTCCGAATGGTGAATTGTTATCTGACGGGTGACTTCTGGTCGAAACGGTCAAGCACCGACCGATCGACTGTGATGCCGAGACCCGGGCGATCGGGCACCATTACGCGCCCGTTCGCCATCGTCGGAAGCTCTTCAACCAGGTGTTGGCGGAACGGGTGGCTGGACTGGTCGTATTCGAGCATCGGTTCCTGCCCCGCCCGTGAGATCGGAACCGGCGGGATCGTCGCGAGAAAGTGAATCGCAGCGACTAGTCCGATCGCCGTGCCCCAGACATGCGGGTTGAGTGCGAGCCCCGCAGACAGCGCTAGGGTCTGAATCTGCTGCACACCGGTGAAACCGCCCGCGGCCGCGAGATCGGGTTGCAGGATGTCGACCGCCCTCGTCGTGGCCCAGGGCCAGAAGCCGTGGCGCGAGAACTCGTTCTCACCGGCGGCGATCAGCAGCTTCGGCCCCATGTCGACCAGCGAGCGGTAGCCGTCGACGTCCTCGGGCGAGATCGGCTCCTCGAGCCAGTAGACATCGAGGTCGTCGAGTTCGCGCACCAGTCTCCGCGCGGTGCCGGCGTTATACGCGTGGTTGGCGTCAGCCAGGATGCGGACACCGTCGCCGACGGCCTCGCGCACGGCCGTGATGCTGCGCAGGTCGGAATCGATGCCGAATCCGATCTTCACCTTCATCGCGGTGAAGCCGGCGTCCAGATGGCGTTGCGCCTCCTCCGCCAGCAACTCGGGATAGGCGCCCCCCTCCACCCGGTAGAACCCGGTGGCGTAGGGAGCGAGCGTGGACCGAAAGGCGCCGCCCAGCAGCGTGTGCACGGGCCGTCCGAGTATCTGGCCTTTGAGGTCCCAGAGAGCTATGTCGATGGCGCTGATGGCGCCCACGACGGCGCCCTTCATGCCGAAGTCCTTCGTGCGGTTGTAGCACTCCTCGAAGAGAACCCCGGTGTGGAGCGGATCTCGGCCGATCAGCAGCGGTTTGAGAGACGAGTCGACCGTCGCCGCGGCGATGTCGGCCGGCTGGTGCCCGTTGCAAAGGGCCTCGCCGTATCCGATCCGGCCGTCGTCGGTGGTGATGGCGATCACCATGCTCGAGCGATGGGTCACGATCCCGGGCTGGGCGAAGAAGAAGGGTGTCGGAACCTCGGCACGCAGCACCCAGGTCTGGACATCGACGATCGTGGGCATCAATGCATGATCCATCCTGCGGTGACGTTGACGGACTGGCCCGTCATCGCCGAGCTGTCGGAACTGGTGAGAAAGAGGGCCACGTCGGCGATCTCGTCGAGTTCGACGTACCGACCCATGGGCGACAAGCCCTTCAGCATCTCGGTGTACTCATCGAAGGTCTTGCCCTCGGCGTCGGCGTGCATCTGCACGACTTCGGTAAGATGCGGGGTCTGCACGTTGCCGGGGAGGAGAGCGTTCACTCGGATGCCGTGCGGGGCGCCTTCCAGCGCAGCGGTCTCGGTTAGTCCGAGCATCGCCCACTTCGACGAGGTGTAGGCGCTGCGGAGGGGAACCCCGCGTTTGGCCACGTTGGATGCGATGTTCAGCACGGTGCCGCCGCCCCTAGGAATCATTCGGCGGAAGGCCTCTCTTGTGCACATCATGCTTCCGGTCAGGTTGATGCGGAAAGTCCTCTCCCAGTCCTGGGTGGTGGTGTCCACGAGCAAGGCGACAGGCGTGCCTATGCCCGCGTTGTTCACTAGGATGTCGACGGGCCCGAGTTCGCTCTCGACGCTGTCGAACGCCTGCACGACCGACGCTTCGTCGGCGACATCCAGAAAAGTCGTTGTAGCGACGCCACCCGCCGAGCGCAGTTGCTCGGCGAGAGTTCCGTCGGTCTGCAGGTCGGCGATCGCGACACGAGCGCCGTGTTCGCTGAGCCGCGTGGCGATGGCCGCGCCGATCCCTTGTGCACCGCCGGTGACGATCGCTACTTTGCCGTCAAGTTTCATGATCACTCTCTGTCGTCTCGGTGGGGTCTTCTGGGTTGTGTCGTCTGGTGTCGACGTGGGTGAAGTCGTCAGCCGCCGAAGCGGTGCGGGGCAAGGCCGGCCACGCCTGGTCTGAGGTGAAAGATGCTGCCCGCGTGGGGCTCATCGGCGAGCTGTTCAGAACTGCGTCCCCGTCGTGCCGTGGTGATGAAGAGGTCTTCGAGTTCGTCGCCTCCGAAGGCGACACTCGTCACTCGGGCGACAGGAAGGGGTATCCGCTGCTTCAGCTCGCCCTCGGCGGAGAGCCGCAGCACGCAGAAGCCGTCCCACATCGCCACCCAGAGGTCTCCGGCGGAGTCGACGCACAGCCCGTCGGGCGACCCGGTGCCGCCGGGAGCGGTGAACACCACTACGGGATCGGACAGCGTCCCGGCGGCGAGATCGAAGTGGTAGGCGGTGATCGCACCGGTGCCGGTGTCGGCGTGGTACATGCGACGGTTGTCGGGGCTCCAGTCGATTCCGTTCGACGTGGTGGTGCCGTGGATGACGGGAGTCACCGTGAGCTCAGCGTCGACGCGGTACAGCGTTCCGGCACCGGCGGTCTGGCCGTAGGCCATGGTGCCGTACCAGAACCGTCCCGCCGCGTCGCACGCTCCGTCGTTCGCCCGGTTCGCCGTGTTGTCGATCTCGACCGGAGAGACCAGCTCGAGTCCGTCTATACCGCGGTCGGCGAAGCCCAGCCCGTCACGGACGGCGGCGAGGATGCCGCCGTCCGTGCGGAGCGCGAAGCAGCCGATGGGCTGCCCCACACTGATCGACGTGTTCTGACCGCTGGCGGGATCGAAAGAGTGAATGCGCCCTTCGAACAAATCGAGCCACAGCAACGAGTGGGTCGCGATGTCCCACCATGGGCCCTCACCGAGGTCGGCTCGGATGTCGAGGGCAACCTCCAGGCCGTCATGTCGCACGTTCATGATCGTTCTCTTTCCATCCCCGGTGTGGATCCGTGGGCTCAGAAGTCCGCGTTCACGTAGTCCTGCAGCTTGTCGTCTGCCATGAACTCGTCGAAGATCTCGTCCTGCACGATGAATTCGTCGGACGTGATTCCGCTGAGATCGGTACCGAGTGCTTCAGCCTGCTCGAACTGGTAGTCGGTCAACTTCTTCCAACTCATTTCGGTGTCGTCGTTGAAGGTCAACTCCTGAGCTTCTTCCGCCGTAGGGAAGTATGTGGTGTCGGGAATCTGGCTCTTCAGGTCGTCTACCGTTAGGTTGCTGGCGGTGTCTGGGTTGAGCGTCTTCAGGATGATCGGGTACGCCTCATCCGGGTTCTCGGCCACGTAGCGAGCGGTGCGGTACCAGATGGCGGTTACGTCGATGAGCTGCTGATAGTTTTCATCCAGGTAGCCCTGGGTGACGTAGGCGTTGCTGTACCAGAGGCCGGGCGCTCCCATCTCTTCATCTTGGATCAGCACCTCGTAGCCCTCCATCTGGTCGACCAGTTTCACCGTCTGGGCGACCGCGCCCAGGTAGATGTCGCCGGTGCCCTGAATGAAGGCGGCCGCTCCCTGCGAGGCCTCGGCGAAGTTCTGCACGTTCAGATCGTCGTAGTTCTTGCCACCCTCATCCATCAGACCGGCAATCGTGGCGCGATAGCTCGACTCGGTGGTGAGGAGCGATTTGCCGACCATCTCTGCGACGACGGCTTCGCGGGCCGCGTCGGCGTCGCCAAGCTCGTCGAAATACTCCTGGTATGTCTTGAGTCCCGAGTCCTCGCGCACCACGAAAGCGAAGCCCTTGTACTGCGAGAGGCTGAGGAACACCCGCAGGTCTTGCTGCGAAGGCAGCTGCGACACCAGCGAACCGATCGCGCCCTGGGCGATGTCGATGTCACCTCGGGCGAGCGACTGGGTCTCGTTCGGCTCGAGCGGGTACTTAGTGAAGCTCATGTCGTAGCCGAGCTCCTTGTCGAAGCCCATCTCGTGCGCCACATAGAACAGGTGATAATCGAGGTACGGCAGCACTCCAACGCGCAACGGGGTGAGACCGCCATCCGCTGCGTCGGTCGAACCGGAGCCGGAGGCGCACGCGCCGAGGCCTGTGGCGACCGCAGCGACTGCGACCATGCCAACGGCGGCCCGAGTGATTCTGCGCCTGATATTCGTCATTGAACTCATTGCTTCTTTCCTTTGTGATTTGGTTGGTGAGGGTAGTCGCGATGGTTAGTGCTGCGTTCGTCCGGCCCATCGGGTGAGCCCCCTGGTGGATACCAGGACGAGGCGGTCCAGCAGGAACGCCAAGATCGTGTAGATGATGATGATGATGATGATTCCGTCGGTGTACAGATAGGCAGAGCTGTTGATCAACAGGTAACCGAGCCCGTCCTGGGCGCCGATGAACTCGGCGGCTACGTCGAGCCCGAACGATGCCGCAGCAGCCACGCGGAGCGCCCCGACGAGGTTCGGAACGATGGCTGGCACGACCACGGTGGCGAAGAGACGGCCCCGGCTGGCGCCGAGGGTGCGGCCGGCGTTCACGTAGATGCTTGGCACGTTTTTGATCGCCTCGGACGTGCTGACCACGAGGATCACGAAGCAGCCGAACGAGACTAGCCCGATCTGCGAGCCGTAGCCGATTCCGAACCAGAGCAGGAAGAGGGGAATGAGGGCGAAGATCGGCATCGGCCGGAGCGCGTTGACGATCGGCTCGACGCTTTCGCGCACCACCGCGCTGTATGCCATCAGGAGGGCGACTAGCACGCCGGCCGCGCATCCGATGAGAAAGCCGCCGAGAATGATGACAAGCGAGTAACCCAGAGCGCTCGGCAGCTGGGGGGCCATCTGCACGAAGCGGCTGACGAGGTCGTCGGGGCCCGGTACGAACAGCGGGTCGATGCCCACCACCTCGGTCACGAGGAGCCAGACCAGGATCAGTACTACGACTGTGCCGGTCTGCAACAGGATGCGGCGGGTGCGATCGCGCCGGGGGTTGGCGATACGGATGTCAGTGGCCATCAGCGACCATCTCCGCTCCGCGAATCAGTTCGCCGAGCATTCGGCGGTAGCTCTGGAGTGCCGGTTCGGTCCGCATCGTGGCGGTTCGGGGCCGGGGAAGGTCGATGGGAACGATACGGAGGCCGCCGCCCTTCTGCAGCACGAACACGCGGTCGGCCAGGAATGCAGCCTCTTCGAGATCGTGGGTGACGAAGATGATGGTTTTTTTCTTGGTGTCCCAGATCTGGAGGATGGATTCCTGGAGACCCTCCTTCGTCATGGTGTCGAGTCCGCCGAACGGTTCGTCCATAAGGATGGTCTCGGGGTCTCCCGCGAAAGCACGTGCGACGTCGACCCGCTTGCGCATGCCACCCGAGAGCTGGCCGGGGTAGGACTTACGGCGGTCGGACAGGCCAACGAGACGGAGGGATTCCTCGACAGCCCGCTCGCGTTCAGCCGCCGGCCAGCCGGCTGCGGCCGGCGCGTAGGCGACGTTCTTCTCCACTGTGTACCAGGGAAAGACGGCGTCGTCCTGAAACACGACGGCGCGGTCTCCACCTGGCCCGTTGATCTGCCGGCCGGCGAGCTCGATGGTACCGGCGGTGGGCGCGACGAGACCTGCGAGTGCGAAAAGCAGCGTGCTCTTGCCAGCGCCCGAAGGCCCGATGATGCAGATGAACTCGCCATCCTGCACCTCGAAGTTGACGTCGGCGAACGGTGTCACCGACTTGCCCCGGGTGGCGTAGGAGACCGTCAGTCCGGACACACTGAGCTTGTGCTTCGGCGGGATGGTGTCCTGCGGTATCCGTGGAGCAACAGACTCACTGCGGGGCATGATACCTCTCAACTTCATTGTCGGATTGAAAGACGGGTGCTCTCACAGGGGTCATCCGTCCGGCACTAAGAGTAGGCATCGTTCCCCGAAAAAGTCAAAATGGTGTTATTCTATCAAAATGTTGACAATGCGCGTTCCGCGAGAAGTATGGTTCCGGCTATGAACGAATCACCGCCGGTGCGAGGAAGCGCCGCGCCGCCGCCAGCGATTCTGCGTGCGGGAACGATCCTCGGCATCGTGGCGTCAGCCAATGGGGCACCGGTCAAGGCGACGGTGCTCGCCCGAGAACTAACGATCCCGCGCTCCTCGGCGGTGAACATCTGTGCTGCGCTGTTGCAGATCGGTTTTCTCAATCAGGGCGACAACGGCTACACGCTCGGGCCGCGGCTGGGCGATCTAGGGCAGTCGTACTTCGATACTTTCTCACCTGTGCGGGGCTTCACGGATTACTGCCAGTCGCTCACGCCGCCAATGTCGATGACGGTGCAGTTGGGTACGCTGGACGACTTCGACGTCGTGTACCTCGCGAAGCACGTGGGCGATCAGCCCTTGTCGATCGCGTCGCGCGTGGGCGGCAGGCTACCCGCGAACTGCACCGCTCTAGGTAAGGCAATGCTCTCGAGCATGAAGCGCCCGCAATTTGATCGTCTGGTCTCGCAGCGGGAAGAGCCGTTTGCGTCGTTCACGGCGAAGTCGCTTGTTACGTTGGCCGCACTCGAAGACGACATGGCCCTGTGTACCGAGCGCGGGTGGGCGATTGATGATGAGGAGACGACGCCGGGAATCGTGTGCATCGCGGTTCCGTTGTCGTCGGCCATTGACCCCGCGCGACCCTATGCGGTCAGCGGTTCGCTGCTCAAGAGCGCCGCTACACCGGATCAGATCGAGTTGGCCGTCGCCCAGTTGAGGGCCCTTGCGAGAGCAGTTGCGGGACGGTAAATGTCGGCCGGGAAGTGCGCGCAGGACCGCCCTCCGCCAGCACGCCTTCAGGCGCGACATCCGCGATCAGCGATACCGGCCCGCCGAAGGGCCCGATGTCCGAAAACATTGTCGCGACATCGCTCTCAGCGTCGGAACGCAGTTTGGGAGGTGGCTTCAGCGCCTCGTCCCGTACCTGATGAAGGTGGCGCCCCGCTCAGTGGTGAAGTTTCTCGACACAGTGCGAGATCAGCTGATTGTGATTATGCCGTGGTCAGTTCAGGGATCCCCACCGCCTCGGGTTCGGCGAACAGAAGCTTGATGGAGTGCTCGCTGAAGTAGCGGCGGTCGGCGCCGTCCCATTCGTCGTGCTGCTAGATCAGGCGGTGACCGCCCGCGGACGGTCGCGGAAGGCGGCGACGTCCTCGTCGAGGTCGGCGCAGACCCTCCAACATGCTTGCGAAACCGGGCCGCTTCTTTTTTGGACAGGCCGACGTGTCATCGTCCATGAAGATATCCGACGAAGGCACCCTCAGACCGAGCCGACTACACAGCGCCAGGCAATCGTCACGCTGTCGCTCGACACCCTCTCCTCGCCGGTGCGGTCTTCGCTGATCGCAGATACACCAGTACCTGCTCCAACATCCCGGCATGCCCGCCGTCTGCTTTGCTTCTCGGTCACGTTGATCGACACGTCCGACACTTCCTCAGATAGGTGCGTCGAAGGCACCAATTAGAAAGACTTCATGACAGGCATCCGCCGCCTTGTTGACAAGCTCTGGTCGTAGGCGACGACGGTGTGGAGCTAGAACTCGACGAGAGATCCTGAACTTAGGACCGTGCAGGCTGGCGAGTTAGCAAACGTTCCGTGTTTCACGTTCCGTGTTCCACGTTGCGTGGAACGCCGCTATTTGTGGAAGGCTTCGGAACGAAGCGGTCAGCGACCCGTGATTACGTCGTCGGTTCGCGTGCAGGCCCGGCTCTCCATCCATTCGAGGATGCCGGAGCGCTTGTAGAGGATCGTCTTCGCAGAGATGCGGTAGAAGATGGGGCCGCCACCGCGGTAGCGCAGCTGCGCAAGAGCCGCGCGTGTCATGTGCATCATCTGGGCAGCCTCATCGAGGTCGAGCCATTCATCCTTGGCATCCATCCTCTGACTCCTTCTGCGTAACCATGTCATCAATACGCACAAGCTAGAACTAGTTGCGTAGCTATGTCAATAGCGCGCACCGTGTGGCATCATGTCGATGTGAGCAAGCCGATCAGACTCTCGGGCCGCAGCATCCTGGTGCCGCCGGGCCTGTCGTTAAAGCCGATTATCGAAGCAGACATGCTCGTCGGCCGAGAAGACGTCGTCGGGCTCGAAGACGACGAGCAGGTCCGCGTCCGCCTGCGACTCGAATACTCCGGGGACGCCGGAAGGTACGAGATCGCCGAGTTCGCACTCGATCGGGGACAGTTGCCGCTCGAGATCGGTGGGTCGCTGCTCCGCACCGTTCGCGTTCACACCATCGCGCGACGCGCCATCGCCTACTCGCTGCCGCTGTGGACCATCGGCGTCATCATGCTCCGCGACAAACAGCGGCTCGGGATGCTTGAGGACTTCGCACCGTTGGAGCCCACGCATCCAGAGACCCTTCACCTCACGGCGTTGGTGTATCGCATCGCAGAGATCTCGAACGAGAATCCGGCGCTCGCTGTGGCCGAAACGATGGGGCTGAAGCAGCGGACGGCGACGAACTGGATCGCTCGCGCCCGTGCGTCGGGCTACATGACGACAGTCGTCGATCAGCCCGGCGCGCGACGCATCGCCATGGGCCTGATGGAGAAGATGGGAGTCGAGCCCGACATCTCCGACGAGGAGCACCAGGCATTTCTCGACTCACTGATAGGTCGCCATGGGAACGATTGAGGCCTACGAGACCGGAGCAGGCAAGCGATATCGCGTTCGCTATCGGACGCCCGATCACCGCCAGACCGACAAACGTGGCTTCCGCACGAAGCGCGACGCCGATCTCTTTCTCGCGACCGTCGAAGTCTCGAAGGCAACGGGGGAGTACATCGAACCGGCGCGGGCGCGCACCACGATCGCCGAACTCGGAGTCGGATGGCTCGAGGCCAAGCAGTCGCGGCTGAAGCCGTCGAGCTACAAGGCGCTCGAAGACGCATGGCGCGTCTACGTCCTGCCGCGGTGGGGAACCACTCCGGTCTCGGCGATTGCGCACAGCGACGTGCGAACGTGGGTCTCTCAGCTATCCGCGGGCACTGCGAAGACGAACCGGCGCGACCATCCGCGCACTCGTGCGCAAGGCGCGAGACCCAAGAGCGCAACGGTCGTGATCCGCGCACACGGGGTGCTCGCATCCGTCCTCGACATCGCCGTCAAGGATCGCCGCATCCCGCACAACCCGGCTCGTGGCGTCGATAACCTGCCTCGGAAGGGCAGGAAGGCGCATCGATACCTCAGTCACGAAGAGATCGAGCGGCTTGCTCTAGCGTCTGGAGACCACTCGACCGTCGTCTACCTCGCGGCGTACACAGGTCTTCGTTGGGGCGAGCTGACAGCGCTACGCGTCCGCGATGTTGATGCCCTGCGCCGGCGGCTCGCCGTGAACGAGAACGCCGTGCGCGTGGGTTCAGAGATCCACGTGGGTACGCCGAAGACGCACGAACTACGGTCGGTGCCGTATCCCGAGTTTCTCGAGCTGCCGATCGCGCAGTTGTGCGAGGGGAAGTTGCGCGATGCGATCCTGTTCGGTGACGGTCTCGACTATCTGCCGCGCCCGCGCGCCTCGGGGAAGTCGCGTTCATGGTTCACGACCGCGTTGGACGTGGCAGGCCTCGAGCGGATGACCGTGCACGACCTGCGCCATACGGCCGCATCGCTCGCGATCAGTTCGGGCGCGAACGTGAAGGCGGTGCAGCGGATGCTCGGCCACGCGTCCGCGGCCATGACGCTAGATGTCTACGCCGACCTGTTCGACGACGACCTCGACACAGTTTCTGCCTCGCTTAATGCTGCTCGGAACAGGGCTGTTTCGCGGCGTGTGTGACCGTTTGGTGGGAGGAGAAATCTACTTCGGTCGAGGTGGCGGGTACGAGTGACCCAACGCCGATCGGTGGCAGCGCGAGCATGTGCTCATATTGCAGTGTGACATCGAACACGGAAGTACTGGCGGAGCCCCGCGTCGGGTTCATCCACCTGCAGATCAATAATCCGATGATCGCGTGGCTCGCATACCGAGGGCTCTTGAGTTCGGTGGACGCGGTCGACTCGAGTTTCCTGTCGGTGTGGCAGGTCGCGACGTTGACGTCGGCGGTGAGCGAAAGCCCTGTCTTCTTCGATCGCGAAATGGCTCTCGAGAGAGCGAGGGCTAAGAATAATCCTGGTGCCGTATCTCGCTTGAGAGGGCTTTACATTTTCCCAACCCGGGAAGAGGCGGAACGGGCCGCCTTTGAGTGGGATGGGTTCCGCTCGGCATTCTTAGCGCCGGTCCGAGTCCGTGCGGGTAGCACGCTGTCCACGTACGATGCCGACTGGATCTCAAATTGGGCCGCCGACGGGGGCGCTGACAGTGCTCGGCGGTACGCAGTCGGCGAACCTCGCTCAGTAACGCCCCACTGGGAACACCTCGTCTCTGGCGAGGTCGAGCTTCATTCGATCGAGCTTCGTGAGCAGGCGTACGAAGTGGTGAAAGCGTGGTGGCCAGACTCCTTAGGTCTGCTCGAGCTCGGTCGCCTTGCGGCCGAGATCGATCTTCCTCTGGGGTACATTGCAGCTTTCCCGCTTGGCGATCCGCCTGCCGGTGAGGTGCGGGTGCGTTTCATGATGAACCTTGCTGATGCGCAGAATCCTGCCCTGCTCGCTTACATGGAGTCATTGCCCCCAGAGCGAGTCAACGGCACGGACCTTCACCGCCAACCTTGGTTGCTGCCAGACCTCCGGGCCCGCGAATTCTCCGTTCCCATTTCGCATTGGATTTGGTCCAGTCCGCGCTAACAAGGACCTCATCGACGGCCCAACTTCGTCATCCTGCTAGTGACTTGTCGAACTAGTCCAGCGGCGTCTGGCCTCTTGAGATGTGGGCAAAGTGTGGGCAAAACGCGCTTCGCCGAGAATGCGAGTGCCCGCGATCCGCGTAATTACGGGGATCTCGGGCCCTTCAAAATAGACGCGACGGCGGGAGTCGAACCCGCAACACGACCGGGTATGAACCGGTGCCCGGGACCACCCGGAACGTCGCGATATACCGCTACCGTAGCGGCCCTGACATCCTCCTGTCCGGTGTTTTACGCCCTGTTTCGGGATGCGACGGCGGATGACGCGAGCGCCGGCTCCGGCATCGTCGCACGCAGCGCATCGACGGAGACCGTGGGCACCGCGTCGAGCGGAAAATGACATGCCGCCTTGTGCCCGGCGCCGAAGTCGACGAGCTTCGGCTCTTCTACCGCGCACTTCTCCTGAGCCCGCGGGCAGCGCGTGCGGAACCGGCATCCCGACGGCGGATGCAGCGGCGACGGCGGCTCGCCCTTGAGCGTGACCGGGCGACGCGCTATGCCGGTCACCGGGTCGAGCCCGGGAATCGAGCCGAGCAGCGCGGACGTGTACGGATGCCTCGGTGAACCGTAGACGAGCTCGGCGGGACCGACCTCGGCGAGCTGACCGAGGTGCATGACCGCGACCTGGTCGCTGAGCTGCTTGACCGTGGCGAGATCGTGCGCAATGAACACGTACGACAGGCCGAGCTCTGCCCGCAACTTCTCGAACAGGTTCATGATCTGGGCCTGGATCAGCACGTCGAGGGACGAGATCGCCTCATCGCACACCACGAGCGCCGGATTCGTCGCGATCGCTCGGGCGATCGCCACACGCTGCGCCTGACCGCCCGAGAGTTCCAGCGGACGGCGACGCAGGTAGATGTCGGGGCTCAGTCCGACGAGCTCGAGCAGCTCCCGCACGCGGGCTCCCCGCTCGAGAGCACCCATCGTCGTGTGGCCGATGAGGGGTTCGGCGACCACGTCCTCGACGCGCCACCGCGGGTTCAGCGACCCGAACGGATCCTGGTAGACCATCTGAATGTCGCGGCGCGCGCGCTTGAGGTCGCGCTTGGACATCCCCACCAGGTTCTGCCCTTTGAACCAGACCTCGCCGGACTTCGGCTTCTCGACCTGGATCGTGGCGCGCGCGAGGGTCGACTTGCCCGACCCCGTCTCGCCGACGATGCCGAGCGTCTGCCCCACGGCCAGGTCGAACGAGACATCCGAGACGGCGTGGACGACGCCCGCCTTGACCCCGCCGGGTCCTTGGCTGACGTACTCCTGGACGACGTTGCGCACCGAGAGCAGCGGCCCGTCGTAGTCGGTCGATGACAAGGTCGTCATTTCGCCCCCTCGAGGTGCGGGTGCCAGCAGGCGTAGCTGTGGCCGGATTCGGCCTCGATGAGTTCGGGGCGTTCTTCGCACTTCTCGGTCGCCCGCGGGCAACGGGGCCGGAACGAGCATCCGACCGGCAGAGCCGACAGGTCGGGCGGATGGCCGCCGATGACCGGCAGCAGCGAGTGCGGGGGAGTGGACAGCTGGGGGATCGCGCCGAGCAGGGCCTTCGTGTACGGCATGCGCACGTTCCGGAACAGCACGTCCGTGTCGGCCTGTTCGACGATGCGACCGGCGTACATCACGTGGACCTCGTCGGCATAGCTCGCGGCGAGTCCGAGATCGTGGCTGATCAGGATGACGGCGGTGCCGAGCCTCTCCTGCAGATCGACCAGCAACTCCATGATCTGTGCCTGGGTCGTCACGTCGAGCGCCGTGGTGGCCTCGTCCGCGATGAGCACCTTCGGGTTGCCGGCGAGCGCGATGGCGATCATCACGCGCTGCCGCATGCCCCCCGAGAGTTGGTGCGGATACTCGTGGAAGCGGCGTTCCGCGGCGGGCAGACGCACCATCCGCAGCAGCTCGATCGCCCGCTCGGCTGCCTCTTTCTTGCCGATCTCGCGATGGTGCGTGCGGATCGCCTCGGTGATCTGATGCCCCACGCTCATGGTCGGGTTCAGCGAGCGTGCCGGGTCTTGGAAGACGACCGAGATGTCGTTGCCGCGCACACCGCGCAGCGACCTCTCGTCGAGGCCGACGAGCTCGCGTCCGTCGAGTCGTGCGGAACCCGTGATGCTCGCGCTCGGCGGGAGCAGGCCCATGAGGGCCCGCACGCTGACCGACTTGCCCGACCCGGATTCGCCGATGATGGCGAGCATCCGTCCGGCCTGCAGCTCGTACGAGATGCCGTTGACCGCGTGGACGGGCCGGGCACCCCGCGTGAAGGTCACGCGCAGGTTCTCGACCGACAGCACCGTCCGGGGTTCGGCGGTCGACGCATCCGGCGCCGCATCGGCAACGGTCGGCTCGGGCAGTGTTCTCATCGGCCGCTCATCTCGTCTCTGAGGTTCTCTCCGAGCATGTTGAAGGAGAGCACGGTGACCAGAAGCGCCAGGCTCGGCCACAGCACGAGGAGCGGCGTCGCCGACAGCGACTGCTGCCCCTCGAAGATCATGTTTCCCCAGCTCGGTGCGGGGGCGGGGATGCCCATCCCGAGAAAGCTCAGCGCACCCTCGGTGACGATCACGATGCCCATCCCGAGCAGCGCGAAGTTGAGCAGCTGCGGGATGATGTTCGGCGCGACGTGCCGGAGCAGCGTGCGGGTCGTCGTGCTGCCGCTGAGCTCAGCCGCCTGGATGAACGGCATGTTCACGACCCGGATGGTGGCGGAGCGGGCGATGCGGGCGACGGCGGGGATGCTGAACGCCGACAGCGCGAGGATCGTGTTGGGCAGGCTCGGGCCGAGGATCTGGGCGATGGCGATCGTCAGGACGAGCGAGGGGAACGCGATCAGCACGTCGAGCGCGCGCATGATGATCGTGTCGGCCTTGCCGCCCAGGAATCCCGAGATCGCGCCGATCGCTCCGCCGACGACGAGGCCGATGATGTTCACGGCGATCGCGACGAGAAGCGATGCCCGGCCCCCGTAGATCAGTCGTGAAAGCACGTCGTTGCCGTTGACGTCGGTGCCGAGCGGATGTCCCGGCGAACCCGGCGGCAGTCCGCTGTCGAGCACGTTCCCGCCGATCGGAGAGGGAAGGGGCAGGATCAGCGGACCGACGAAACAGAGGAAGAGCAGCAGGAACACGAAGCCGGCGGGTATGCCGACCACGAGCCGTCGCCGCAGCTTCGCCCACCGGGCACTACGGGGGATCCCTTCGACCGGTGCGAGAGCGACACCGATCGTTGCATCAGCGAGCGCCATAACGAACCCTCGGGTCAAGGACCGCGTACATCACGTCGACCACCAGATTGGCGAGGACGGCGACCGCGGCGAAGATGAACACGCAGATCTGCACGACGGCGGTGTCGCGAGACATCACGCCCTGCAGCATGAGCACGCCGAGCCCGGGCATCGCGAAGATCTGCTCGATGATCACCGTTCCGCCGACGAGTCCGCCGACGTTCAGGCCGACGAGCGTCAGGAGCCCGAAGGACGAGTTGCGGAACGCGTGACGCCACAGCACGTTCCACGGGCTCACCCCCTTGGCCCGCGCGGTCTCGACGTAGTCCGCCGAGTTCAGCTGTTCGACCAGGTCGCCGCGCAGGAACCGGGCATAGAAGCACGCGAGGGGAACGGCGAGCGCCAGCACCGGCAGCGTCACGGACCGCAGATTCATCAGCAGCCCGTCCTCGATCGGGACGTAGCCGATGGCGGGGAGAGCCCGCAGGACGACGGCGAACACCAGAACCAGCAAGAGCGCCATCACGTAGTTCGGCACGGCGAGCAGGGTCATGGAGATGACCATGACGATCCGGTCGAAGACGCCACCGGGCTTGCGGGCGGCCAGCAGAGCGACCGGGATCGCGATGGCCAGCGACACGATGAACGCCAGAACGACGAGCTCGACGGTCACGGGGACGCGCGTCGCGAGAAGCGACGATACGGACTGTCCGCTCACCGAGGATCGTCCGAGATCCCCGGTGACGAAGCCGACGAGCCACGTGAGATACCGCTCGACGGCCGGACGATCGAGGCCCATCTGACGACGGACCGCCTCGACCTCTTCCTCCGTGGCATCCATCCCCGCCTGGTTGCGGGCGGGATCGCCCGGGATCGCCTCGAGCAGGGCGAACACGAGGATGCTGATCGCCAGCAGCAGGGGGACGGCGACGAGAACGCGCCGTCCCACCAGCCGCGTGAGCGGAGAACCGAACACCCGGCCGAGGAAGCTCTGACGCTCCTCGGTCCGGATGCTCGTCGTCGTCTCGGTGACCGTCACTGGCCGCTCTCTACCCAGACCCGGTCGTACAGGACGCCCTGGTTGACGGACAGGGCCGGGATGGGTTCGTCAAGACCCGGTCCATGGACTCCCGTGCGCATCACCTGGGCGGGCGAGAACGCCATACCGAAGGGCGCATACGCCTCGTCCGAGATGTACTTGGCGATCTCTTCGTACTTGGCGGCGCGCTCGTCGTCGTCGACCGTGCCGATGGCTTCCGCGAGCAGTACATCCAGGTCGGTCGTCAGCTGACGCTGGATCGCGTCTGCCGCGGATGTCGCGCCCTCCGGCAGCGGAGCGCCGCTGAACGGCGACGTGGAGCCGAACCGCACCGAGACACCGATGCCGACCGACGGATCCCACGCTCCCGCCGTCTGCAGCATGGCCTCCCAATCGCCGGCGATGAAGTCGGTGATGACGTCGCCGAGGGGCTGAGCCTCGATCGTGACGTCGATGCCGGCCTCCTGCCACTGCGTCTGCAGTGCCGTGGTGACCGAGCGTGCCGTGACGATATCGGTCGTGCCGAGGTTGACGGTCAGACCGCCGAGCTCCTCCACGAGCGCCTTCGCCTTGTCGAGGTCGTAGGTCCGGTAGTCGGGAACCTCGGGGTTGTAGAACAGACCCCCCGACGCCGTGAACGACTGGCTCATCTCACCCTGGTCCTTGAAGAGACCGGTGTTGATCGCGGCGAAATCGGTGGCGTAGTAGATCGCTTCCCGGGCCCGGATGTCGTCGAACGGCGCGGTGCGTGTGTTGAGCTGCACGACATACGGCGACGTCGGCGTTCCGAGCACGACCTTCACATCGGGATTGTTCTCGGCCTCGGTGATGAGCGGCACGGAGCTCAGCCCCTCGATGACGTCGCCCTGGCCGGCGAGCAGTGTCTGATAGGCGACCTGGTCACCGGCGACCGACTGGAACGTGAGGGCGTCGAGATAGGGCAGGCCGTCCTTGAAGTACTCGGGGTTCTTCTCCAACTCGAGGCGCTCGTTGAGCTGATCGGAGACCACGACGAAGGGGCCCGCGCCGACCGGAGCCAAGCTGAACTCTTCGGCGCCGATCTCGGCGTATGCCGTCGGCGAGGCGATCAGGTTCAGGCTCGAGGTCGGGAACCCGTTCACCAGCGACCCGTTGATGGCGGTGAGCGTCATCGACACGGTCAGTTCGTCCTCGGCGACGATCGTGCCGAGCTGCCATTCGACCGTTGCGCGGTCGACGTCCTCCGGAAGTGCGGCCCAGAGGCTGTCCATGAACTCGGCGCTGAGATCCGGCGCGGTCATGGTGCGGTCGAGCTGAAGTTGAGGGGCCCCGGTGCTGCCCGAGTTCAGGGCGCGGATCCAGTTCCACACCACCGCCTCGGCATTCAGCGGGGTGCCGTCCGAGAAGGTCAGTCCGTCGCGGAGCGTGACCGAGAGGGTGAGCCCGTCATCCGACCACTCGTAGCCCTCGGCCTGATTGGGGACGATCTGTCCGCCGTCGCCGTCGGGCTCGAGGGTGAAGAGTCCGCCGAAGATCGCGGCGTTCTGGGGCAGGTTCGCGCCCACCGTGTTGCTCGTGGCCGGGTCGAGCCCCGTGGCCCACCCGCCCGCGAAGCCCGCGTCGAGCAGCACCGTGAGGTCTCCGCCGGGCGTCGGTTCGCCGGCCGAGCCGCCCCCGTCGGTACCGTTTCCGTCGGCGGTGCAGGCCACCGCCGAGATGGCGAGCGCGGCGGCCGCCGCAAGCGAGCCGATCAGCCGCAGTGCTGATCGCCCGCCTGTGCGTCTTGCTGTCATGTGAACACTTCCCTTGTGTAGGGCTGTGACGGCACTCGGTGATCCGTGGTCGTCATTGAGCCGGAACCAACTCCGACCTCACTCTCGCCCGTGGGTCGGGCCCGATCCACACCCCTTCCATCGGGCGGCAGAAACCACGAAACGCCCACCGGATCGACCAGCGCGGCGCACGCGAACATCCCCGCCGGCGCGAGGGCCGACGGGGATGCGTACGTGGTTCGGGGCTGCCCCTCAGGCGTGCTCGGGCCGGCCGAGCCACCGCAGCGCGTTCCGCCACGCGATGTCCTGCCAGTCGTCGTCCGGCAGCTCCATCGAGCGCAGGGTCTTCGCCGCGGGCTCTTCGCGCAGCATCGCCGGGAAGTCCGATCCCACGAGCAGTCGGTCCGCCCCGAGCAGGTCGATCAGGTACCGGATGGTTCGCCGGTCGAACACCATCGAGTCGTAGTAGAACCGGCGCGCAAGCTCCAGGGGCGACGGGCCGTCGTCCGGCATCACGGCCCGGGCGAGATCTTTCGGTTCTTCGTTCCAGGAGCCGCCCCAGAAGTAGTTGGCGCGCGGCAGCATCATGGCGAGCCCGCCAGCGGCATGACTGAAAGAGATCCGCAGATCCGGGCACGCGAGCGCGGTGCCGCCGAGGATCATGGATGCCGCGGCGAACATCCCCTCGATGCCCACCACGTAGGTGCCCATCGCGGACTTCGGCAACCGGTCCATCGGCGAGGGCATCGCGTGCACGAAAACCGAGAGCCCCAGACGTTCCGCCTGCTGGAAGAACGGCAAGAACTTCTCATCCCCGATCGAGCTGCCGAGGATGTTGGACGCGATCTCGACACCGGCGAGCCCCGCATCCTTCATCGCCGCCAGCTCGGCGGTCGCCGCATCCGGATCCTGCATCGGAACCATGCCGAGAGCGATCAAGCGCCCCGGATTGTGCGACGCGAGTTCGGCGGCGAACTCGTTCACGTGCCGCGCGAGCGAGAGCCCGTCGGCTGCCGGCAGGTCGTAACGCAACAGCGGCGGCATCGGGCTGACGACCTCGGCATCGACCCCGGACGCATCCTGGGCCTCGATGCGGCGCTCCGCCTCGAAGAAGACGTCCTTCGCGCGGAACGACATGGCCCCGAACTCGAGCAGGCGGTCGGTGCTGCCCTCGACGGCCTCCATGTGCGGGAAGCACTCGGGGGCGTCGCTCGGGTAGTCCTTCGGCAGCAGGTGGGCGTGTGCGTCGATGATCATGCGGTCACCAGTCCCGGGTGGACGGACACGTGGATCGCGGTCTTGTCGTCGGTCTCGCCGGCGAGCGTCTCGATCGCGAGGCCCACATCATCCAGCCCGAAGGTGTGGGTGTGCAGTTTCTCCAGCGGGAACCGGCCCGACTCGAGAAGCTGGATCGCCTTCTCGTTTGCGCCCGAGTCGACCCCGAACGCGCCCTTGATCGTGAGGCCGCGGTTGATGATCAGGTCGGTCACGATCGGGATCTCTGTGCGGCCCTTGAGCCCCGCCAGCACGACCCGGCCGCCGTGGCGCACCACGCTCAGGGCGTCGGTGACCGGCCCCGCCGCCATGGGCGTGAGATCCAGCGCGACATCCGCCATCCGGCCGTCGGTGATCTCGGTGACCGCCTCGACGATGTCGCGACCATTCGGTCCGTCGACGATCACGACGTGGTCCGCGCCGAGCTCGTGCGCGACGGCGAGCTTGTGCCGATCGGATTCCAGGCCCGTGATGATGACGGTGGATGCGCCGACCGACTTCGCCGCGATGACCGCCGCGAGCCCCCGCTGACCCGCGCCCAGGATCACGATCGTGTCGCCGAGCCCCACCTCACCCAGGTCGACGGCCCACCGAACCCCCGCGCCGAGCGGGTTGTACATCGCCGCGATCTCCGCCGGCAGCGTGTTGTCGATCTTGTGCAGCACCGAGTTCGGCGAGATGTACAGGTGCTCGGCGAACCCGCCCCACAGGCTCGGCTCGACGTCGATGCCCGTCACCCCGTGTCCGTATTTGCGGAAGCGGCACGCCTGGTACCGACCCGTCAGGCAGTCGTTGCACGCACGACACGGCACGATGACCTCGAGTGCGACGCGATCGCCGACCTGCACGCCCCAGCGTTCAGCGGCGCGCTCGCCGAGTTCTTCGATGATGCCCATCGGCTCGTGACCCGGGATGAACGGGTTCGGGTTCGAGCCCATGTGGCCGCGGTAGATCTCGACGTCACTGCCGCAGATGCCGTTGGCTTCGACGCGCATGAGTCCGTCGTCGGGACCGATCTGCGGGCGCGGGAACTCGCGCATCTCGATCTGGCGGGGGCCGGTCTGCACGGCGGCGCGAACGGATTCTGTCATGTGTCGTCTCGTCTCTCTCGTGTGCTCCTGGCGCTGGGCGGGACCGAGGTCACCGGGGGCGGGGGTGGGAAGTAGCTCGGGGGACCGCCGTCGACGGCGAGGATCTGGCCGGTGATCCAGCGGGCGCGGTCGCTCAGCAGGAACAAGGCGGCATGGGCGATGTCCCACGCCGACCCCTCGGTCTTGAGGGTCGTCGCGTTCCGCCGGGGCTCGCGCATCTTCTCGTCCATGTTCGCGGCGGCGAAAGACCCCCAGATCCCGCCGACCTCGATGCAGTTGACGCGGATGCCCTGCGGCCCGAGTGTCGTGGCAGACCCCTCGGTCAGGTTCTCGACGCCCGCCTTGGCCACGCAGTAGGGCATGCCCGGACCGCGCGCCCGCACGCCGACCGACGAGATGTTGACGACGGCGCTGCCGCGGGGAAGCACGGGCGCGGCGTGCCGCGTGACGTACCAGGCCGAGACGAGGTTGATCTGCAGCAGTTCCTCGAACCGCTCGGGTGTGACATCGAAGATCCCGGCGCGGTCGCCGCTCGCGACATTGTTGACGAGCGTGTCGAGGCCACCGAGTCCGTCCGCCGCCTCCGCGACGGCGCGCTCGCACTCGACGTCGTCGGTCACGTCCGCGACGACGGCGATCGCGTGCCCGCCCCGCGCGCGGATGCGCTCGACGGTGCGCTCCGCCGCCTCGGCCGAGCGATCCAGGACGGCGACGGATGCTCCGTGCGCGGCGAGCAGCGTCGCGATGGCGTATCCGACGCCCGGCAGGTCCCCGTTCTGTCCCGCGCCGGTCACGAGGGCGCGGCGTCCGGACATCCACTGCTCCCCGGCATCGGCGAGCGGGTCATCGAGGGGATTGTCGCGGTCGAGGTCGCTCACGCGTTCGGTGCCGGTCACGCGACGTCCCCCGTGCTTGGGACAGTGATCGGGAAGGATCGGCCCGACCAGTCGGCGAAGTAGCGCACCACCATCGAGATGCCCGCCGTCCGGGAACCGGCGACGGCGATCAGCATCTTCTCGGATGCTCCGGGCGCGAAGGTCGGCTGGAACCGATCCGGATCGACAGCGTCCGACGCGTCTCCGGGGGAGCGGACCCCCTTCTCGGATGCGTGATCCTTGCCGGCGCGCGCGAGTTGCTGGGTCGTCCGGCCGGATTTCTCGGCGAGCCAAGCGGCGACATCCGCCCGGGTGAAGCCGTTGTCGGCGAGCAGCCGTGCGTGTTCGGGGCAGAACACCACGCCCGCCATGGCGTGCCGGAAGATCCACGAACCCGACCGGCCGATGGTGTCGGCGAAATCCGACAGTAACTGCTCGGGGTCGGTCGTGTGGCGGTTGTCGATGTACTCGGACGTCCGCAGCAGGGTCGCCGTCACCGCGTCGCCCTCGACACCGCGGCTGGCGGCGAGGGGTTCCCACGGGGACTCCTCTTCGTTCTCGCCGATGCAGATCGCCCACCGACCCGGCAGTCCCTGTGTGGCCTGTTCGAGTTCGTGCGGATGGACGCCGAAGACGTTGCGGACAATCAGCCCGATCGCCCGCGAGACGGTGGCGTTGGCCCGAAAGCCCGGGCCGAAGACGCCGCCCGTGCTGTTGAACCCCAGGCGTTCGCGGATCGGACCGTTGACGATGATGAGCGGCGCCGGACCGCTCGTCGACTGCCAGCCGCCGCCCTTCGCGGCCCGTTCGTTCATGAGGGCCTCCCATGCGGCCAGCACGACGGGGAAGTACTCGGGCAGGCATCCCGCCATGGCGGCGTTGATCGCGGCCAGCTCGACGGTGACCGTGCGGTCGAGCTGAGGCATGTGGCCGATGACCTCGTCGCCCGGTCGCCCACCCGCGGCGAGGAATCGGTCGACGAGCGGTTGTGTCGCGGGAACGAGCGGAAGGCCATCCGACCATCCCTGCTCGTAGGTGTGCTCGATCGCGAGCTGCGCGGCGTCCGCGTCGAGGGTCGCCCCGCTCACGCGTTGCTCCCGACGAGCGACCCGACGACCTGGGGAAGCAGCGTGCGAGCGCGCTCCCGAACCTCGTCGGGTGTCAGCGACGCCATCGGGTGCTCGGTCGTGATCCATTCATAGTCGGGTGCCCCCTGCACCTCGGCCATCATGTGCCCCGTCGTCAGGAACGCATCCGTCAGCACGACGGCGGCGGGCAGCCCCGCACGCTCGAAGGCGATCCCGTCCGCCACGGCCGCGGCGCTGCACGAACCGCAGTCGCCGACTCCCGTGATCACGACATCGCAGGCGTCGGCGTATCGCCCGACGATCTCGGCGTCGACCGGAACCGAGAAGTTGGCCTTGGTCTCGACGATGGAGACGGATGCCGCGCCGTACTCGCTCGTGAGCAGTTCTCCGAGCTCCCGGAGGAAGAGGAGCGCGTTGTGCTTGGTGTTATCGAGAAGACCTACGCGCAGCCCGGTGAGGCCATCCGGCCGTCGTGCGAGCCCCGCGAGCGTCGCGGCGGTGGTGCGCGACGCTCGTCCGGTCGGATCGAGGATGGCATTGCTCATGGGGCGGTGTCCTTCCAGGCTGGATGAATCGGCCAGGCGTCAGATGTCGTGGACGATGACGCCGCGGATGTTCTTGCCGGCGTTCAGATCCCGGTACGCGTCGTTGACCTCGTCGAGCGCGTAGGTGCGCGTGACGAGCTCGTCGAGCTTGAGGTCGCCCGACCGATACAGCCCGAGCAGGTTGGGGATGTCGAACAGCGGATTGCAGTCGCCGAACAGGGCGCCGCGGATCTGGCGCTGGTAGCCGATGAGCATCCCGGCGTGCACGTGGACCGCCTTCTCGGCGAGGTGCCCGACCGCCGTGATCGTGACCTTGCCTCCCTTGCCGGTCATGACCACCGCGCGCTGCACGTCGTCTTCCGTCACGACCCCCGGCGTCAGGATGACGTGGTCCGCGAGCTGGCCCCACGTCGTTTCGACGACGAAGTCGTGTGCCTCTTGCGGGTCGGCGAACGTGTGCGTCGCACCGAATTCCATGGCCTTCTCGCGCTTGAAGTCGATCGGGTCGACCACGACCACGTTCTTCGCTCCCGCGTAGCGCGCGCCCTGGACGGCATTGCTGCCGACGCCGCCGGCGCCGAAGATGACGACCGTCTGACCGGCTCGAACCCCCGCCGCATAGACCGCGGAGCCCCAGCCGGTGGGCACGCCGCATCCGACGAGCGAAGCGATCTCGAACGGGATGTCGTCCGCGAGTGGCACGACCGCCCACTCCGACACCACCGCGTACTGCGAGAAGGTTCCGAGCGAGCAGAACCCGCCGAGGTCCTCGCCGTCCTTGTGGAAGCGGAAGGTTCCGTCGAGGAACATGCCGGTGCCCGCGTTGAGTCCCTTGACACACATGTTCTGGTGCCCTGTCGAGCAGGGGCGGCACGCCCCGCACGCGGGGATGTACGAACACACGACGCGGTCGCCGACCTTCACGCGGCGGACGTTCGGGCCGACGGATTCGACGATCCCCGCGCCCTCGTGGCCCCCGACGACCGGGAATCGCACGGGCGCGTCGCCCGCCGTGATGTGGTCGTCGGAATGGCACATACCCGAGGCCGCGAACGTGATGCGGACCTCGTGCTCTTTCGGGTCGTCCAGCTGCAGATCTGTCAGCTCCCACCCCTGGTGGGGTGCGCGGGCGATGGCGGCGTGTGTGGTGATGGTTGCCATGGGTGTTCGTCGACTCCTCAGCGCACCGGCGATGCGGCTTCGCGCATCGACACGGTCTTGACCTGCGTCCAATCGAGTACCGAATCCGCACCCATGGTGCGCCCGAACCCGCTGTTCTTGTAGCCGCCGAAGGGGCCGCCGATGACGCCGGCGCCGAGGGCGTTGTTGATGCCGACCTGACCGGCCTGCAGGGCGCGGCTCAGCCGCACGGCGCGTCCGATGTCGCGCGTCCACACCGAGGCCACCAGGCCGTAGTCCGTGCCGTTCGCGACCTCGATCGCCTGGTGCTCATCGTCGACGGCGATGACCGACAACACGGGCCCGAAGATCTCTTCCTGCGCGATCCGCATTCCGGGATCGACGTTGTCGAACAGGGTCGGCGAGACGAAGTAGCCGTTGCCGAACTGCTCGCCCGAGGGCACAGCGCCGCCCGTGACGACCTCGGCGCCCCCCGCCCGCCCGATGTCGATGTAGCTGAGCACGCGCTCGTGCTGCTTGGCGTTGATGAGCGGGCCCATGTTGACCGGCTCGTTCCACGGACCGACCGTGACCTTCTGCATCTGGGAGGCGAGGCGCTCGACGAGTTCGGCATGGATGCTGCGCTCGACGACGACCCGGGATCCCGCTGCGCAGATCTGGCCGGTGTTGAGGGTGATGCCCGTCACCATGGCGGGCACCGCGACGTCGAGATCGGCGTCGGCGAAGACGACTTGGGGTGACTTGCCGCCGAGTTCGAGATGCAGCGGCGTCAGGTTCTTGGCACACGCCTCCATGACGAGCGAGCCCGTCTGCGGTGAACCGGTGAAGCCCATCCGACGGATGCCGGGGTGGGCGGGCAGGGCCGCGCCCGCCTCGTGCCCGTAGCCGGTGACGACGTTGATGACGCCCGCGGGAATTCCCGCTTCGATCGCCAATTTCGCGAGGGCGAGCGGGGTGAGGGGTGCATCCTCAGCCGGCTTCATGACGATCGTGTTGCCGGCGGCGATGGCCGCGCCGACCTCGGTCACGAACATCGGACCGGGTGCGTTCCACGGGATGATCCCGCCCACGACCCCGTACGGTTCGCGGAGGGTGAAACCGAGGGTGCCCGGGTTGTATGTCGGAAGTGAGACGCCCTGCACCTTGTCGGCCTGTCCCGCGATGAAGCGCAGCTGGCCGGGCGTGCCGAGCGGACCCCAGCTCGGCCGGCCTACTTCCTGTCGCTCGAGTTCGTCGATCGCGGCCGCGTTCTTCTCGATGAGATCGGCCCAGCGGAACAGCATCCGTCCGCGTTCGGTCGCGTTGAGGTCACGCCAGGCCGGGAACGCGCGCTCGGCAGCCCGGACCGCGGCGTCGACGTCGGCCGCGCCGCTGCGCGGGACGCGGGCGAGGACGGCGAGGTTCGCCGGGTTGACGACCTCGATCGTCTGGCCGCTCTCGGACGGCACCCATTCGCCGCCGATCAGCTGGAGTCCGTCGACGACCAGGTCCTGGTCGAGCGCCGTGGAGGTGTCGGAAATGATGGTCATATCGGTCTCCGTTTTCAGTGTTCGATCATGATGACGCCGCGGATGTTCTTGCCGTCGAGCATGTCCTGGTAGCCCTGGTTGACGTCCTCGAGCTTGTACTTCTTGGTGACGAGTTCGTCGAGCTTGAGCTGACCGGTCTTGTACAGGCTCAGCAGGCGGGGCACGTCGTACAGCGGGTTGCAGGCGCCGAAGATCGCGCCCTGGATGCGTCGCTGGTAGCCGATGAACATTCCCGGATGCTCGTCGATCCATCCGTTGCCGACCGCTGTGACGGTGACCTGACCCGACTTGCCCACGATCGCGAGCGCGTCGTGGACGACCTTGTCGTGCAGCACCCCGACCGTGATGATCGCGTGGTCGGCGAGCTCGCCCCACGTCTCGGCGGTGACGAACTCTGCCGCCTCTTCGGCCGTCGCGAACGTGTGGGTCGCCCCGAACACCTTCGCCATGTCGCGCTTGAACTCCACCGGGTCGACGACGACGACGCGCTGTGCGCCCGCGAACGCCGCTCCCTGTACGGCGTTACTGCCGACCCCGCCGGCGCCGTAGATGACGACGGTCTGGCCGGCGCGCACCCCCGCGGCGTGAACCGCAGATCCCCAGCCCGTCGGAACGCCGCATCCCACGAGAGAGGCGATCTCGAACGGGATGTCGTCGGGGATCTTGATACAGGAGTACTCCGACACGACGGAGTACTGCGAGAAGGTGCCGAGCACGCAGAGCCCACCGAAGTCGACACCGTCCTGGTGGAAGCGGAACGTGCCATCGGGGAACTGCCCCGTCGAGGCGTTCTTGCCCTCGTCGCACAGGTTCTGCTGGCCCGTCGAGCAGTAGCGGCACTTGCCGCACGCGGGGATGAAGGAGCACACGACGTGGTCGCCGACCTTGACGCGGGTGACGCCCTCGCCGACCGCGTCGACGACACCGGCGCCCTCGTGTCCACCGACCACCGGCATCCGCATCGCCGCGTCGCCTTTCTGGATGTGGTCATCCGAGTGGCACATTCCCGCCGCGTAGAACTTGATGCGGACTTCGTTGGCCTTCGGGTCGTCGAGCTCCAGCTCGGTGATCTCCCACGGCTGTCCGGCCTCGCGGCAGACGGCCGCCCGTGTCGTCATACTCATGCGACCCCTCTCGTGACGTGCTCCGATGCGGCGCGGAGAGGTCCCAGAGGCGACATGCATCGTCGTCGGCGGGTGGCCACTCCGCCACATCCCCCACGTTGGGCTGAGCCGTCGCGCGGGACCATGGGACTTTCGCTCGGTGGAAGACTTTCCCGCCGCGACGGCGGAGCGCGCTCGGCGGTGCCCCATCACCGGATCCACCGCGGGCTTCTACTCGACGGAAAGGGGCGTGGCAGGAGCATCCCCACTCGATTGACTGACCACGTAGTAGTGCCGTGCAGTGCCGCACCGAGAGAGGGCCAGTGTGATCGACAAGTACCGCGAGGACCTGATGGAGGCGCTCGCTGTCATTCCATCCGGAGCCTCGATAGCCGTCGGGGGCTTCGGCAGTTCCGGTCGTCCCGACGCTCTGCTGAACGCCCTGTGCGACCTGGATCGCCGGGACCTGCACGTGTTCGTCAACAATGTCGGGGACGACTTCACCGGCATCGGACGCCTCGTGGTGGAGGGTCGCGTGCGCCGCTTCACGGGGTCATTCCCGATCCTGCAGGAGTTCTACGACCGCTACTTCGACGGGCGGATCGAGCTCGAACTGATTCCCCAGGGCACGCTCGCCGAGCGGCTGCGCGCCGGGGGTGCCGGCATCGCCGCGTTCTTCACGCCCTCGGCCGCGGGCACGATGCTCGCGGACGGGACGTTTCCGCTCGGCTACCGGGACGGCGAGGCGGAATCGTATGTCGACGCCAAGGAGACGCGGGAGTTCAACGGGCGGCCGCACGTGCTCGAGCACGGGATCACAGCGGACTTCGGTCTCGTGAAGGCGTATCGCGGCGACCGCAAGGGCAACCTGCGATTCCGCATGACGGCCCGAAACTTCAATCCGCTGGCGGCGATGAGCGGGCGGACGACGTTCGCCGAGGTCGAGGAACTGGTCGAGGTCGACGCCCTCGCGCCGGACGACATCCACCTGCCGGGCGTTTTCGTGCAGCACGTCGTGATGACGGCGCCGCCCATTCCCGCCACCGTCGCGGACGGTGCGTCAACGAAGGGAGCCCCGTGAGCACCACGGAGACGTCGTTACCCCTCCTCATCGGCCGGACGCGGGAGGAGATCGCCCAGCGCGTCGCAGCCGACCTGGTCGACGGATACACCGTCAACCTCGGCGTCGGGATCCCCCTGGCCGTGCCGCGATACATCCCGGACGACGTCGAGGTCGTCCTGCACGCCGAGAACGGGGTGCTCGGGCTCGGCGCCCACCCCGGGGCGGGCAATGAGGATCCGGACCTGACGGATGCGGGCAAGAAACCCATCAGTCTTCGCAGCGGCGCCGCGATCGTCGACTCGGCGCAGTCGTTCGCGATCGTCCGGGGCGGGCACCTCGACGTGACGATCCTGGGTGCGCTGCAGGTCTCGGAGAACGGTGACCTGGCGAACTGGTACGTGCCGGGTCGCAACCCCGCCGTGGGCGGCGCCATGGACCTCGTCGTCGGAACGCGCGAGGTCTGGGTGTGCATGGAGCATGTGGATCGCAAGGGTGACCCGAAGATCCTGCCCTCCTGCTCGTTCCCCCTCACCGGGGCGCGCGTCGTGACGCGGGTCTACACCGATCTCGCCACCTTCCACGTGGTGCGCGGGCGGCTGGTCCTCACGGAGTGCGCGCCCGGCATCACCCCCGCCGATGTCCGAGCCCGGACGACGGCTGCCTACACGGAGGACCTCGCAGCATGACGGATGCTTCGCCCGCAGAACGCCTTCCCCTGGACCAGTTGGTCGCGATCGACGTGCACACGCATGTCCACCGCGCCGTCGACCACCAGGCCGATGCGAAAGAGGGAAGCGAAGCGATGGGGGAGTACTTCGGCATCGGCACCATGCCGACCTACACGGTGCCCGAACTCGCGGCGTACTACCGCGAACGCCGCATGATGGCCGTCGTCTTCACCGTCGACTCCTACACCCGCACGGGTGAGGAGCCCGAGCCCGCCAACGAAGAGATCGCGCGGCTCGCCGCCGAGAACGCGGATGTTCTCATCCCGTTCGCGAGTGTCGACCCCCGCCGCGGTCGGGCCGGCGTGGAACACGCGAAGCGCCTGGTGACCGAGCACGGCGTGCGCGGATTCAAGTTCCATCCGAGCGCCCAGGGGTTCTACCCCGACGACCCGATCGCCTACCCGCTGTACGAGGTGATCGAAGAATACGGCCTGGTCGCGCTGTTCCACACCGGGCAGACCGGCGTGGGCGCAGGCCAGACCGGTGGCGGAGGCATCCGTCTGAAATACGCGAACCCGCTGCACGTCGACGACGTCGCCGTCGACTTCCCGGGGATGGACATCATCCTGGCGCACCCGTCGTTCCCCTGGCAGGACGAAGCGCTCTCGGTCGCGACCCACAAACCGCGGGTGTACATCGACCTGTCGGGGTGGTCGCCGAAGTACTTCCCGCCGCAGCTCGTGCAGTACGCGAACACTCTGCTGAAGCACAAGATGCTGTTCGGCTCCGACTTCCCGGTCATCACACCCGAGCGCTGGTTGCGCGATTTCGACGCACTGAACATCAAGGACGAGGTACGCCCCATGATCCTCAAAGACAACGCCGCCCGACTGTTCGGACTCTCGTGATGGAAGACGTCGCAGGCAAGGTCGCGGTGATCACGGGCGGCTCGAGCGGTATCGGGCGCGGCATCGCCCTGGCGTTCGCCCGCGCCGGGATGCGCGTGGTCGTCACGGGACGCCGTGCGGATCACCTGGACGAGACGACCGCGGCATTTCGCGCCGAAGGACTCGACGTGCGCGCGCTGAGCGTCGACGTCACCGATCTCGCCGCGATGCGCGCGGCCGCGGACGAGATCGAAGCGAAGTTCGGACGCATCGACGTGCTCGTCAACAACGCCGGCATCGGACTCACGGGTCCGGTCGCGGATGCCACCCCGGATGACTGGAACTGGATCATCGACGTCAACATCCGCGGCGTCGGCAACGGCATCCAGGCCTTCCTGCCGAAGATCCGCGCGCATGGCGACGGTGGGCACATCGTCAACACGGCGTCGATGGCCGGGCTGCTGCCCATCGTCGCGGGGCTGTACTCGATGACGAAGGCCGGTGTGATCGCGCTGTCCGAGGCGCTGCACATCGAACTGATGCCCGAGGGGATCGGTGTCTCGGCATACTGCCCGGGGCCGGTGCACAGCAACATCTCGGAGGGTGCCGCCCAGCGCCCCGAGCGCTACGGCGAGTCGGGGTACGCCCCGCGCGACCCCGCCTTCGCCGAGTTCTCCAAGTCGCAGCCGTACATGAGCGCGGACGAGGCGGGGGAGCGGGTGCTGCTGGGCGTCCGGCGGGGCGACATGTTCATCCTCACGCATCCGGAATTCGCGGCCGGGGTGATCGATCGCCATCGCGCCATCGAGAACGCATTCCCCGATGAGCCCGTGGACGAGGTCCGGGCCGCCGCCATCCCGTTCCTCATCTCGTCGCCGGTGTACGCCGCCGAGAATCGTGCGCCCGCGCCGCGACTGCCGTAGCGCACACCCGCGCGTGCGCGGTTCGCTGAAGGCGTTCGAACACGCGACGGAAGGCAACTTTCACCCGGTGGAAGACGGCCGAGAAAACCGGCATCGGATCGCGGAAAACGGTGTGCAAAACCTTTCGCACCGCGGGAGTTCGAGGTAGCTTGGCCCGCATATAGCCTCCGGGAGAGGGTCGACGGTGACCATCAGCCAACTCAGGTCCGCACGCTCCGAACGAATGACAGCGGCGCAGCGCGCGCTCGCCATTCTCGAGTGTTTCGACCAAGACCACCTGCTTCTCACGCTGAGCGAGCTCAGCCGCAGATCCACGCTCAGTCTGAGCACGACGCACCGGCTCGTGGGTGAGCTGCGCGACTGGGGTGCGCTCGAACGCTCGGCCGACGGCCGCTACGCGATCGGCATGCGCATCCTCGAACTGGGTTCACTCGAGCCGCAGGGGATGCGCCTGCGCGACGTCGCCCTGCCCTTCCTCGGAGATCTGCAGGCGGCGACGAATGCGAACGTGCACCTCGCGGTGCGGGACGGTCACGATGTCGTCTACGTCGAATCGCTGCGAGCCCGGGCCGGGGCGACGGTCCTCTCGCGACTGGGCGGTCGGTGGCCGCTGCACGCCACGGGCACAGGCCTGGTGCTGCTGGCGTTCGCGCCGCACGAATTCCGTGAAGAGGTGCTGACGAGTCGGCTGCAGCGCTTCACGGATCGGACGATCACGGACCCGGATGAGCTGCGCCGCGTTCTCGCGGATGTGCGTCGCTCGGGCGTCGGCATCGTCGAGGACTCCATCACCTCGGACTGCACCTCGGTGGGCGTTCCGATCCGCGGCCCGCGTGACCGCATCGTCGGAGCCGTCGCGGTGACGGTTCCCTCGTCCACACCCACCCCGCACGCCGTGCTCCCCGCGCTCTCCGCGACGGCCCGAGCGATCTCGCGCGGGTTGGGTGCGCCCTCCGCGATGGGACGACCGCCGAGCGCGGCGTGAGCTCGCTCCTCGAGTCTCGGACGCAGTCTTCCACCAGTCGGAAAGCTCTTGGCGGCGTGCGGGCGCCGGGGAGCCTAATAGAGAACGACCTCATAGAAGAGGAGTCGGGCCGCGAGGCCGGATCCTCGATCACTTTTCTCGGAGTCAGGAACGAACATGACCACCACACTCGATGACCTGCAGAAGATGCTCTCGGTGGACGGCTACACGCTGTCCGTGGAGACGGACCAGGACAGGACGAACGCCGTCATCACGGCCGGCGAGGGCATCTGCAGCGACTGCCTCGTGCCGAAGGTCGTGCTGACCGGGATGCTCGCCAAGGCGCTCGATGTCCCGGCCGACAAGATCAGCCTCGAGTACCCCGACGACCAGACCCACTGACGTGGCTGTCGCGAGCATCGTCCGCTTCACGTTCCGGCCCGAGGTGCGCGACGAGATCCCGGATCTCGTCGACGACATGCTGCGGGCGACCCGCACTTTCGAGGGTCTGGAGCGGCTCGACATCCTTCTCGACGACTCCGATCCCGACACGTGGACGCTGTACGAGATCTGGACGGACCGCGAGTCCGAAGACGTCTATCGCGCCTTCCGCGCGACGCCCGAGGGCGCGATTCCGCGCCTCGGCGAGGTGCTGGCGGCGCCGCCTATCCTCGAGAACTTCGTGATCCGCGACTAACGCCACACGTGGCTCGGCGCGGTTCGGGGCGCTGCCGGTTCAGGGACCGCGTGGTGCGCACTGGTCGCTGAGCTTGTCGAAGCGACCGCCCGGCCAGCCCGGGCCCGGGTCTCGCGAACATATGGAAGGAACCGTGGGGCCAGATGGGGCTGGTGAGGCGGTTTCGCGGCCTCGGGCGCTCGACATTCCTTCCGGATGTCCGCGGAAGGCGGCTGAGGCCCGGGCCGGCGGCGGTGTCGGCGCGCCAGCCTAGACTTGAGCGGACATGACCGAAGCCTCCTCGCCCCTCGCAATCGGGTCCCCCGACCCCCTCCTGGGCGACCTGCTCGACGGACTCAACCCGCCCCAGCTGGAGGCCGTGCTGTACCGCGGCCCCGCGCTGCTGATCGTGGCGGGTGCGGGCTCGGGCAAGACTCGCGTGCTCGCGCACCGCATCGCGGGCCTGCTGCGCACAAAAGAGGCCTGGCCGAGCCAGATCCTCGCCATCACGTTCACGAATAAGGCCGCGGCCGAGATGCGCGAGCGTGTCCACACCCTCGTCGGCGAAGCGACCCGCGGCATGTGGATCTCGACCTTCCATTCGGCGTGTGTGCGGATCCTGCGGCGCGAGGCCGAGGCGTTCGGCTTCAAGTCGTCGTTCACGATCTACGACTCCGGCGACTCGAGGGCCCTCGTCAAGCGCCTGATCAAAGAGCACGAGGGCGACAGCTTCGGGCTCACGCCCGCGGGAGTGAAGAGCCGCATCTCGAAGCTCAAGAACGAACTCGCGGATGCCGAGTCCTACGCTCGCACAGCGAACATGAGCGACCCGGCCGAGCGCATCTTCGTCGAGATCTTCGCCGACTACCAGCGCTCGCTGCAGCGTTCGAACGCGTTCGACTTCGACGACCTCATCGCCCAGACGGTGTACCTGTTCCGCGCGTTCCCGAAGATCGCCGACACCTACCGCCGCCGCTTCCGGCACATCCTCGTCGACGAGTATCAGGACACCAACCACGCCCAGTACGCCCTGATTCACGAGCTCACGCGCCCCCTGTCATCCGACGAGCACGAGCCGTTCGAGGGCTCCGGCGGCATGATGATCTTCGAGGCGCCGGCGCCTCGAGCATCCGAGGGTCTCGAGCCCGCGTCGCTCACCGTGGTCGGCGACTCCGACCAGTCGATCTACGCGTTCCGTGGCGCCGACATCCGCAACATCAGCGAGTTCGAGCGCGACTACCCGGGCGCCAAGGTCGTGCTCCTCGAGCAGAACTATCGGTCGACGCAGACGATCCTGAACGCCGCGAACGCCGTGATCTCGCACAACTTCGACCGCAAGGACAAGAAGCTCTGGACGGATGTCGGGGCGGGCGAGAAGATCGTCGGCTTCACCGGCTACTCCCAGCACGACGAGGCCCAGTTCGTCGCCGACGAGATCGAGACCCTGCACCGCGCAGGCCTCGCCTACGGCGATGTCGCCGTGTTCTACCGCACCAACTCGCAGAGCCGTGCGCTGGAAGAGATCTTCATCCGCTCGGCGCTTCCCTACAAGATCATGGGTGGCACCAAGTTCTACGAGCGCGCCGAGATCAAGGACGCCCTCGCGTACCTGGTGGCCGTGGCCAACCCCGCCGACGACATGGCCGTGCGGCGCATCCTGAACAAGCCGCGCCGGGGCATCGGCGACGTCACCGAGTCGGCGATCGCGCGATACGCGAGCAGCGAGGGTATTTCGTTCCGCGACGCCCTCGCCAATGCCTCCGCGCTCGGCGTCGGGCCCAAGATTCAGGCCGCGATCGTGCAGCTCGACGCGGTGCTGGCCGAGGCATCCGCTCTCATGCTGCCCGCCAGCGGCGAACTCGCGCCCGCCTCGGCTGTCGCGGACGGCCTTGCGCTGCTGCTCAACAAGTCCGGTTTCATGGATGCGCTGCGCGCCAGCCGTGACCCGCAGGACGAGGCCCGGCTGGAGAACCTCGACGAGTTCGTCTCGGTCGCCAAAGAGTTCGCGCGCAACAACCCCGACGGCACTATCATCGACTTCCTCGCCGAGGTCGCGCTGGTGTCTGATGCGGATGACCTCGAGGATGCCTCGGGTTCCGTCTCGCTCATGACCATGCACACGGCCAAGGGGCTGGAGTACGACGCCGTGTTCGTCACGGGTGTTGAAGAAGACCTGCTCCCGCACCGGATGTCCGCGAACGAGCCCGGCGGCCCGGCCGAGGAGCGACGCCTCTTCTACGTCGGCGTCACGCGTGCGCGCAAGCGCCTGTATCTGTCGCTCGCGATGACACGCGCGCAGTTCGGCGAGGTCACGGTCGCGATGCCGAGCCGGTTCCTGCAAGAGATCCCGGCCGACCTGATCGACTGGCGGCAGTCGCCCGGTGACGTGAATTCGCGCGGACGTGGCTCGGGCCGGGCGCTCGGTGGCGGGTATGGCGGTGGTGGCTTCACGGGTGGTGGTCGCTCGAGTGGGACGACCGGCGGCAACCGGTACGGCTCGGATCTGGTGCCCACGTCTACCGCGCTCGACCGGTTCCCGAACCGCGTGCCCGCACGGGTGCGCGACAACGGCGACCTCGAACTCGCCGGTGGCGACCGCATCCGGCACGACGACTTCGGCGAAGGCCGCGTAGACGCCGTCACGGGCGAGGGGGCGCGGCGCGTGGCGCACATCCGCTTCGACACGGTCGGTGCGAAGAAGATCCTGATCAAGATCGCGCCGATCGAGAAGATCTAGCGGATACAGCCCGCGGTCGCTGAGCCTGTCGAAGCGACCCGCTGTGCCTCGGCTGCCTCGACTCGGTGGGTCGCGATCGCCCGCGGCGGGAAGTGATGCCCGGGTTAGTCTGGTCCGATGGCTGTGTTCTCGAGACGTCCGAAGCGCGGCGATGCCGCGGCCGACACCACGAACGCCTCGTCGGCGGCCGTGGAACCCGGCGAAGAGTCCCCAGCTGCGTCATCCGCCGAGGACGCAGCGCCCGCCGAGGACGTTGCGTCCGAGTCCGTGCCTCAGGTGGGCATCTCGGTGTCGACCTATCGCGGCGGCGGGGGAGAGGTCGGCCGTCCGACGACGCTGCCGGATGCTTCCGCACTGCCGGCTGCCGCAGGGTCTCCCGCCGCTCCCGCCGCGGGCTCCGTCCCGAACCTACGAGCGGGTAGTCCAGCCGGGCCCGCTGAGGCCCCGCCTCAGACCGAGACGGTGCCGGGTCTGCGCGACAACGTGCTGCTCGCCCAGGCGCTCGGCAAGCTCGATTCGCCCGCCAAGCCCGAGCAATTGCTCGACGTGATGCGTCAGCTGCTCCAGAACCACTTGTTCCTGCGGATCAAGGGTGATGCCCGAGCGATGCTCGCCGAGGGCCGCGAACTTCCGCTCGCTGTCGCCCGCCGCGGCGACGACGCCTACGTGCTCGTCTACAGCACGGGGACGGCGTTGCAGGCTGCGCTGTCGGCCGACGGCGATTCGGGGACCTCGGCGGTCGGTCAGCCGGCGCTCACGATCCTCAAGCACGTTGTCGCCGGCACGTACGCGGGTCTGATCGTCGACGGATCGTCGGGCCCCGCGCGCGCTGTGCTGCCCCGCGCCGTCATCGAGGCCGCGGTCAATCAGGCCGACCCCGATTTGCGGATCAAGACCGCGCTCGCGGCGCCCCGTACCCCCGAGACCGCGGCGACGGTTGCGACGGCGCTCACCGAGGCGCCGTTGTTCGTCGCCGTGAACGAGACGGGCCCCACGGCCGAGGGCGAGGCGCCCCGCTTCGGCATCGCCGAGTCGCGGACGTCCGATGGCCGCCGCCTGATCGAGGTCTATTCGCACCCGCTCGAGGTGATCGCGCGCGGCCGGGGCGATCGACCCATGCCGTTCCTGCCCGAACAACTCGGTGCGTCGCTGCGTGACCATCCGTCCGTCGCGGGCGTGATCGTGGACGCGGCGGGGCCCTGGATCATCCTGGATCGTGACGCCCTCGCGCCGGTGATCGCGTTGCCGGCGCCCCCGAAGCCCGATGCCCCGTCTGCGCAGTCCGCCGATTCTCCCGAGGCGCCGTCCGCGTAGCCGCTCTCTCGGACCCGCACCTTCCGGTCCCGCGTCTATGGGGTGTGAGGGTGCGGCATCCGTCGATCCGACGCAAGGGGGTGACGGATGCTGCGGCACCGCCCTAGGGTCAAACCATGGCCAGCGAGCGCATCACCATCACCGTTCCCGGACCGGAGGGCGACCGCGAGGTCGGGCTCTCGAGCCCGAACCGCGTGCTGTGGCCCGAGGTCGGCATTACGAAGCACGAGCTCGCCGAGTACATGATCGCGGTGTCCGTGCCGTTCCTCGCGGCGAACGGCGACCGTCCCGTGTCGCTCGAGCGCTACCCCGACTCTGTCGCGGGCGAGAGCTTCTTCTCGAAGAACCCGCCGAAGGGGGCGCCCGACTACGTCGAGTCCGTCACCGTGACGTACAACAGTGGCCGCAGGCATCCGCAGCTCGTCCTCACCGAGACGGCCGCCGTGCTGTGGGCCGTACAGATGAACACGATCGTGTTTCACCCGTGGGCGTCGCTCGCGGGCGACACCGACAACCCCGTCGAACTGCGCATCGACCTCGACCCGCAGCCCGGAACCGACTTCGCCGATGCGGTCGTCGCGGCCCACGGCCTGCGCGAGGTGTTGCGCGAGGCCGGGCTCGAACCGTGGATCAAGACGAGCGGCAACCGTGGGCTCCACGTCTTCTGCCCGATCGAACCTACCCACGAGTTCCTCGACGTGCGCCACGCTGTGATCGCGGCGGCGCGCGAGCTGGAGCGCCGGATGCCCCACCTCGTCACGACCAACTGGTGGAAGGAAGAGCGCGGCGAGCGGATCTTCGTCGATTTCAATCAGGCCAACCGCGATCGCACGATGGCCGGCGCATACAGTCCCCGCGCGTTGGCGACGGCGACGGTATCTACCCCGGTGACCTGGGATGAGCTGGATGAGGTGGACCCGGCATCCTTCACCGTCCGCTCGATTCCCGAACGGCTCTCCGTTACCGGGGACCCGTGGGCGGGCCCGATCGATCGTCGCGGCCGCATCGACGTGCTGCTCGAGTGGTGGCAGCGGGATCTGGATGCGGGACTCGGCGAACTGCCGTTCCCGCCCGAGTTTCCGAAGATGCCGGGCGAGCCACCGCGCGTGCAGCCGAGCCGCGCCCGTAAGCCGGACGCCTGAGCGCCGCGTTTCGTCTCGTCGCTGCCGCTCTCGCTCAACGCACGGAGCGTCAGTCGAGCACGCGCCCGAGGTCGTAGGCCGAGACCTGCTCGAGCTGATCGAAGCGACAGGATGCCGGATCCCGATCGGGACGCCAGCGCTTGAACTGAACGGTGTGCCGAAAGCGCATGCCCTCGAGCTGGTCGTACCGCACCTCGAGCACGCGCTCGGGTCGCAGCCGCACGAACGAGACATCCTTCGACGCCGAGAAGCGTGACCGGTCGGTCTCTCCGGTGACCGCGTCCCCGGCATCGTCGCGCTCCACCAGCGGGGCGAGTTCATCGACCAGCTCGAGCCGCCGTTTGTCGCTCCACGCGGCGACCCCGCCGACGCCTCGCAGCACACCGGACGAATCGTAGAGCCCGACCAGCAGCGACCCGACTCCCTGCCCGCTCTTGTGGATGCGGTACCCGAGGGCCACGACATCCGCGGTCCGCGCGTGCTTGATCTTCAGCATCGTGCGTTTTCCCGGCGCGTACGGCTGGTCGAGCGGCTTGGCGACCACGCCGTCGAGACCCGCGCCCTCGAACTCGTCGAGCCAGCGGCGCGCGAGCGAGGCATCCGTCGTCGTCCGCGTCAGGTGGATCGGATGCGGCACCCCGCCCAGCAACGTCTCGAGCCGCGCGCGACGCTCGGCGAAGGGCGTGTCGAGGAGCGATTCACCCCCGACGGCCAGCAGATCGAAAGCGATGATCATCGCCGGAGTCTCGGCGGCAAGCCTCTGCACACGCGAGTCGGCGGGATGGATGCGCTGAGACAGGGCTTCCCAATCGAGGCGCTGCGAGCCATCCGGTCCCACGGCGACGACGATCTCGCCATCGAGCACGCACGGTTCGGGCAACAGCCGCGCGAGCGCCTCGACGAGTTCGGGAAAGTACCGCGTCAGGGGCTTGGCGCCGCGCGAGCCGAGTTCGACCGACTCGCCGTCCCATGACGCGATGACGCGGAAGCCGTCCCATTTCGGTTCGAAGCTCAGGCCCGCGCGATCGGGGATCGCGGGCACCGCCTTCGCGAGCATCGGCGCGGGGATGTCGTGTGACATGGGTTCCCTCCTACCGTCCGCGCGGGTCGAGCGCTCGACCCGCCGAGGCTAGACCGTTTCGGCTCGCTTTTGACGTGCCCACCGGGCGGGCTTGTGGGGGCCGTCCCACACCTGGATCGCACCCCAGACGACGGCGGTGATCGGCACCGCGAGGACCGCCCCGAGGATGCCGCCGACCACGGTTCCGATCGTCAGTGCGATCAGCACGACGAAGGCATGGAGCTTGAGTGAACGTCCCATCAGCACGGGCTGCAGGAAGTTACCCTCGAGCTGGTTGACGGCGACGACGATCGCGACGACGATCAGGGCGTTGACGGGCCCGTTCGAGACGAGCGCCACCAGGGCGGCGAGGATCCCGGCCAGTGTGGCACCGACGATCGGAATGAACGCAAGCAGGAAGACGAGCACGGCCAGGGGCAGCGCGAGGGGCACCTGCAGGATCCAGAGACCGATGCCGATGCCCACGGCATCGACGAACGCGACCGCCGCGGTGCCTCGGACGTACGAACCGAGCGTCGTCACCGTCTTGTCGCCGACGCGGCGGGCGCGCGCGTAGTTGCGTCCGCGGAACGGGCGGAGCAAGAACTCCCAGAGCTGGGGGCCGTCTTTCAGGAAGAAGAACAGCACGACGACGAGCAGCACGAATCCGGTGATGAAGTTCGCCACGGCCCCGACTCCGGCGAGAGCACCCGATCCGAACTGCGCGCTCGTGACGAAGTCGGTCGCGGTCGCGATCCATTCGTCGATCTGGGCCTGATCGAATTCGAACGGCAGGGTGCCCACCCACGCGAGAACATCTTGGAGGCCGTCCTGCGCCTGGCTGTAGAGCGTGTCCCACTGGTCGCGGACTGCCCAGACGATGAGCCAGCCGATGCCGCCGAGAACGACGACGATCGTCAGCAGGGTGATCAGAGTCGCGATGATCGAGGGCACCCCACGCTTTCGCATGGCGCGCATGATCGGGTTGAAGGCCGAAGCCAGGATCAGCGCGAGCACGACGGGAATCGTCACGAGCGTCAGTTGCTGGATCCCCCAGATAATGCCGATCACGACCAGCAGCACGACAATGATCTGAACGGCGCGGATGGCGAGACGTCCGAAGCCGTCAGACCACAGGCTCACGGGTGTCGCTATGTCATCGAGGGGGCTCGGTGTTTCCGGCCGTTGCGGCGCGGACGAGCTGTTGCCGAAGAGTCCCATGGCACGACGGTACCCCGGGTGTCGGGGAATTGCCCGCCCTTGCGTCCGAGGGGCGCGTGACGGTTAAGGTTCCGGAGCTTCCGGTCGTCCCGTGGTCGCCGGTTCAGACGAAGGCGCTCATGCCGGTGATGTCGCGGCCGATCAGCAAGGCCTGGATCGACTCCGTGCCCTCGTAGGTGTGGATCGCCTCGATATCGGCCAGGTGCTGCATGACGACGTTCTCGAGCAGGATCCCGTTGCCCCCGAGCAAATCTCGCGCGGTCGAGGCGATACGCCGCGCGGCCCGCGTGTTGTGGAACTTCGCGAGCGACGCCTGCGTCGGACGGAGGGCGCCGGATGCCTCCAGATCGGCGAGATAGCGGCAGTAGAGCTGCATGGCGGTGAGTTCGTCAAGCATCTGCGTCAGGCGTTCCTGCACCATCTGAAACTTCGCGAGCGGCTTGCCGAACTGCATGCGCTGAAGGGAATACGACAGGGCGGCCTCGTAGCAGGCGGTTGCGTGCCCGAGCGCCGACCACGCGACACCCGAGCGGGTGGCGTAGAGCACGGTCGAAGCATCCTTGAAGCTCTTCGCACCCGGCAGCACCGCGTCAATTGGCAGGCGCACGTCATCGAGCGTGATGTGCGCCTGATGGATGCCGCGCAGCGACACCTTTCCAAGGATGGGGGTGCCGCTGTACCCGGCGCGGTCCTGCTCGACGAGGAAGCAGCGGACGGCGCCGTGCTCTGCAGCATCCGGGTCGTCCACGCGTGCCCAGACGAACGTGATGCCGCCCGAGGCGCCGTTGCCGATCCACTTCTTGGCGCCGCGAAGCACCCACTCGTCGGAGTCCGCGTCGCGGCGGGCCGTCGTCTCGAGCGACACCGAGTCGGACCCGTGGTCGGGCTCGGTCAGCGCGAAGGCGCCGAGCACCTCAGAGGTTGCGAGGGGGCGCAGCCAGCGCTCCTGCTGTTCGGGACTGCCGAACAGCGCGAGCGTGCGGAGTGCGAGGCCACCCTGAACGGCGAGCATCGTGCCGAGCGATCCGTCGCCGCGCGAGACCTCCATATTGACCAGGCCGGCGGCGAGGGGCGAGAGGTGCGTGATGTCCGGGTGGTCGATGCCGTCGCCGAGCAGATCGAGCTCGCCGATGCGCCGCGCGACCTCGAGGGGGTACTCGGCGCGGTCCCAGGCCTCGCGCATCGTCGGCGCGACCTCGTCGACGAGCGTCTTCGCCCGATCCCAGACGGCGCGGTCCTCGGCGGGGATATCGGCGAACACCGCGTAGTAGTCGGTGTCGAGGCGCTGCGAGACGTCGTAGTGCGGGACGCGCTCGCCGGGGAAGGTGTCGTCGCCGGAGGTGTCGCCCGATGCCGTGGTGGGTGCGGTGCTGCTCATGCGCTCAAAGGTACTCTCGCGACATCCGGTTCCACCACTTTTGGGACGCAGTTCCACCCTCGCGCCCAGAAACGGGCACTCTCGCGCGGGATCAGTCGAGGGACGAGCGGATGCGGCGCGCCACCTCGGCCGCCGGCGTCGCGCGCGGGAACACGGCGATCACGACGTCGTCCGCCGCCGCCGGCGCCGGGTCGGGGTGGACCCCGTAGCGGCGGAGGGCGCCATCGAGCGCGGCCTGCAACTCCGACAGCGGCACGCGCTTGGTTCCGCGCAGCAGGCGCCGCAGCACGTGATTGTGGAGAGCCGTCACGAGAGCCGCGAACCCGACCGCGTCGAGCGGGTCGATGCCGGGCAGAGCCGACCGCAGGTATTCGTCGAACAGGCGCTCGTAGCGGAAGACGGTCACGATCTCGCGATCGCGAAGCGCCGGAACCTGCCGCACGATCTCATAGCGGCGACGCGCGACCTTCGGGTCGCTCGCGAAGTGCCGGAAGACGCGCTCGGTCGCCTCACAGACGGCGACCCACGGATTTTCATGACCGCGTTCGAGCCAGGTGCGGAGGTCCGCGAGCAGGATCTCGTGATCTGCGAAAACCACATCCTCTTTTCCCCCGAACTGCCGGAAGAAGGTGCTGCGTGACACGCCCGCGGCCCGCGCGATCTGCTCGACCGACGTCGCTTCGAACCCCTGCTGGGCGAAGAGTTCCAGGGCCGCGGCGACGACGACGGTGCGCGCGGCGGACGGTGACGGTGTCTCGCTCATGTCGACAGCAGCCTAGACCCGCGGGCCCCGCGCGCTCCGCGAACCCCGCCTCCCTGTCAACCCCGTTGCTTCATCGGGGACCGCGGGGTGTGCTGGTTTCATGCCCCCGCTCTGGAAGCTCGACCGCACCACGCCGTCCCTGTCCGTACCGTTCGCTCCCGCGCGGCACGAGGTCGTGATCGTCGGGGCCGGCATCACGGGGCTGTCGACCGGACTCATGCTCGCGGCCCTCGGGCAGGACGTCGCGATCGTCGAGGCGGGCGAGATCGCAGAACTTGCGACCGGTTCGAACACGGGCAAGGTGTCGCTGCTGCAGGGCAGCACGCTCTCGACGCTGCGCAGGCATCACCCCGCGTCGCTGGTGCGCGCGTATGTCGACGCGAACCGGGCGGGAGCCGAGTGGCTTACCGAGTTCGCGGGGAGCGCGGGAGTGCCCACGACCACCCGCACCGCGTTCTCGTACACGCCGTCGCGGTCCGGTGTGGAAGCCGTCGAGGCAGAAATCGAAGCCGGACGCGAGGCGGGTCTCGACATGCGACGTGCCGACGAGGCGGAGCTCGCGACGCCCTTCCCCGCGATGGCGGCAGCCGCGCTCGACGGTCAACTCGCGATCGACCCGGTCGCTCTCGCGGACGCCCTGGCTCGGGCCTTCGTCGCCGCGGGCGGCACCCTGCACACGGGCACGCGCGTGCGCTCCGTGCACGCCGTTCCCGAACCCCTCGTGCGGACGGATGCGGGAGCCCTCCGTGCGGATCGCATCGTGCTCGCGACCGGCACGGCGATCATGGACCGCGGTCTGACGTTCGCCAAGACTCGCGGCTTGCGATCGCACTGCGTCGCGTTCGACTATGACGGCGATATCCCCGACGGCATGTTCCTCTCCATCGACGGACCCGCTCGCTCGGTGCGCTCGGTCACCGCGGATGACGGGCCCGCGGGCGCAGCCCGTCTGATCGTCGGAGGAAACGGTCATCCGGTCGGTCGCTCGCACTCGGATGCGGCAGAGATCGACGAGCTCGTCGCATGGGCACAGAAGAACTTCCCCGGAGCGCGCGAAGTCGCACGCTGGTCGGCGCAGGACTACGAGTCGCACAACCTCGTGCCGTTCGTCGGTGTCATGCCCCGTACCCTCGGGCGCGTGCGTTTCGCGACGGGATACGCCAAGTGGGGCCTGACGAACGGACCGGCCGCCGCCATCCGGCTCACGTCCGAGATCATGCGCGTGCCGTTCCGCGAACGGCCGTCCTGGATGATCGCGCTCGGCACGCGCCTGACCGTTCCGGCCGACCTGGCCCGAGGTGCGCGAGAGAACGCCCTCGTCGGCGCCGAAGCCGCGAAGGGCTGGCTGCGGGCGGAGAGTGCGGGCGTGCCCGTGCTGCGCCCCGGCGAGGGGGAGGGTGTCATCGCCCAGCGCGCCGGGCATCCGGTGGCCGTGTCGAGTGTCGACGGACAGACGCGCGCGGTGAGCGCCGTCTGCCCGCACCTGGGCGGAGTCGTGTCGTGGAATGACGCCGACCGAACCTGGGATTGTCCGCTCCACGCCTCGCGTTTTGCGCCCGACGGGACGCGCATCGAGGGCCCCGCGGTCGACGACCTCACACCCCTCGATGGGCCGTCGGACGCGCCGGCGAACGAGGCCCCGCGTGGGTGCCCGGCGTCTGCCGTTCGCACCACCCCGTAGTAGGCTCGGGGACTGGTCGATCTCTCGACATCAAGACTCTTTTCGAAGAAATTCCCCGGCGCGACAGCGAAGGACTGCAACGTGGATCTTTACGAGTACCAGGCAAGAGACCTATTCGAGAAGTACGAGGTGCCGGTTCTCGCGGGCATCATCGCCGACACCGCCGAGGAGGCGAAGGCGGCCGCCGAGAAGATCGGTGGCGTCGTCGTCGTGAAGGCCCAGGTGAAAGTCGGAGGCCGCGGCAAGGCCGGCGGCGTGAAGGTAGCCAAGACCCCCGAAGAGGCATATGAGGCTGCTCAGCAGATCCTCGGCCTCGACATCAAGGGCCACGTCGTCAAGCGCGTCATGGTCGCGGCGGGCGCCCGCATCGCCACCGAGTACTACTTCTCGGTGCTGCTTGACCGCGCCAACCGTTCGTACCTCAGCCTCGCGAGCGTCGAGGGCGGCATGGAGATCGAGCAGCTCGCCGTCGAGAAGCCCGAGGCTCTGGCCCGCATCGAGGTCAACCCGCTGACCGGTATCGACTCCGCCAAGGCGCTCGAGATCGCGGAGGCAGCCGGCTTCGATGCCGAGCTCGCCCCGAAGGTCGCCGACGTTTTCGTCAAGCTCTACGACGTCTACAAGGGCGAGGACGCGACGCTCGTCGAGGTCAACCCGCTCGTGCTGACGGCAGAGGGCGACATCATCGCTCTCGACGGCAAGGTCTCGATCGACGAGAACGCCGCGTTCCGCCACCCCGACCACGAGGCTCTCGAAGACAAGGACGCCGCCGATCCGCTCGAGGCGAAGGCCAAGGAGAACGACCTCAACTACGTCAAGCTCGACGGTCAGGTCGGCATCATCGGCAACGGCGCGGGCCTCGTCATGTCGACGCTCGACGTGGTCGCCTACGCGGGTGAAGCCCACGGTGGCGTGACCCCCGCGAACTTCCTCGACATCGGTGGTGGAGCATCCGCCGCCGTCATGGCCGCCGGCCTCGACGTCATCCTCGGCGACCCGCAGGTCAAGAGCGTGTTCGTCAACGTGTTCGGTGGCATCACCGCCTGCGACGCGGTCGCCAACGGAATCGTCGGTGCCCTCGACACGCTCGGCGCGACGGCCTCCAAGCCGCTCGTCGTCCGCCTCGACGGAAACCGCGTCGAAGAGGGCCGCGCGATCCTGCGCGAATACGCCCACCCGCTCGTCACGCTCGCCGAGACCATGGACGAGGGCGCCGACAAGGCCGCCGAGCTCGCCAACGTCTGACCGGATAAAAGGACTGTAGAGAAATGTCGATCTTCCTCAACAAGGACTCCAAGGTCATCGTCCAGGGCATCACCGGCGGCGAAGGCACCAAGCACACGGCACTCATGCTGAAGGCCGGCACCCAGGTCGTTGGCGGCGTCAACGCCCGCAAGGCCGGCACGACGGTTTCGCACACGGATGCCTCGGGCAACGCCGTCGAGCTGCCCGTCTTCGCTTCGGTCAGCGAGGCCATGGCCGCGACCGGCGCGGACGTCTCGATCGCCTTCGTCCCCGCCGCGTTCACGAAGGACGCGATGCTCGAGGCCATCGATGCCGAGATCCCAGTGCTCGTCGTGATCACCGAGGGCGTGCCCGTCGGCGACAGCGCCGAGGCCTGGGCCTACGCCCAGAGCAAGGGCAACGCGACCCGCATCATCGGCCCGAACTGCCCCGGAATCATCACGCCCGGCGAGGCGCTCGTCGGCATCACGCCCGCCAACATCACCGGCAAGGGCCCGATCGGCCTCGTGTCGAAGTCGGGCACCCTGACGTACCAGATGATGTTCGAGCTGCGGGACCTGGGCTTCTCGACCGCCATCGGCATCGGCGGCGACCCGATCATCGGCACGACGCACATCGACGCGCTCGCCGCGTTCGAGGCCGACCCCGAGACGAAGGCGATCGTCATGATCGGCGAGATCGGCGGCGACGCCGAAGAGCGCGCGGCCGACTACATCAAGGCCCACGTCACTAAGCCGGTCGTCGGCTACGTCGCGGGCTTCACCGCTCCCGAGGGCAAGACGATGGGCCACGCCGGCGCGATCGTCTCGGGCTCGGCGGGCACCGCGCAGGCCAAGAAGGAGGCCCTCGAGGCCGCCGGGGTCAAGGTTGGCAAGACGCCGAGCGAGACCGCCGCGCTCATGCGCGAGGTCATCGAGGCGCTCTAGCACTCACACGCAAGAGGGGCGGATGCCGCGGCTCAGGCTGCAGCATCCGCCCTTCGTCGTGACCGGCCACACGGGCAGCGCCGACACAACTCCGGAAGATGTGGCCGATCCCGGCCGGATGCCGCACGAACGGCTTCCACATCGCAATCACACCGGAGCAATGTCCGGGCGTGCCTGGGAGGGAGACAACGGGGCCGCGGGTAGGGTCGAGGGCGCCATGCATCGCCTCATCGTCGCCCTGCTCAGTGCGCTCGACGCCCTCATCCAGGTCGCGGGGGGACTGGCGGTGATCGCCGCACCGCTGACGGCCCTGTGGGTCTTCGGGCTGGGGGGCAACGCCGACTGGGCGGCGCTCTGGCCCTCGACGGCGGCTGTCTGGCACGCGGGCAACCTCGTGCCGCTGCAGGTGACGCTGCCGGACACACTCATCGCCGCCGGGATCTCTTCGGAGGCCGCATCCTTCGCCTTCTCGCTCGCCCCCCTCGCTTTCGCCGCCTTCACCGTCATCTTCGGCGTTCGTTCGGGTGCGCGCGCGGCACGTTCGGGTGCGTGGTTCACCGGGTTCGTCTCGGCGCTTCTCGTGGCGGGGGCGCTTTCGACGGTGATCGCCTTCACCTCCAACACCGACGTCGTCTCCTCCGTCCTGTGGCAGGCCATCGCCATCCCGGCGGCCCTGTACGCGGCATCGGTGCTGATCGGCGGCATCGTCTCGGCCTGGCGGAACGGGGACGACGGGGCTATCGACGCGTTCCGTGATTCCCTCGAGCGGCGCGGCGCGGCCGACGCGGTCATCAGTGCGACAGCCCTCGGCGTGGCCGTGACCGTGACCACGCTCATCGGGGTGGGAGCCGTCGTACTCGCGGGCGCCCTGGCCATGTCGGGGGGCGAGATCATCGCGCTCTACCAGGCAGGCAACGTCGACATCCTCGGCGCGATCGTCGTCACCCTCGGCCAGCTCGCCTACGTCCCGACGCTCATCGTGTGGACCATTGCGTGGATCGCCGGCCCCGGTTTCGCGATCGGCACGGGCAGCACCGTCTCACCGGTCGGCACCGACCTGGCCGTGGTGCCATCGATCCCCGTGTTGGGCGCCATTCCCGACGCATCCAACGCCTGGCTGCTGCTCGTCGCGCTCATCCCCGTCGCGGCGGGTGCGCTCGGCGGATGGTTCGCCCGCTCGCGGCTGCATGCCGTCACCGAGGGGCCCAGCGATGCCATCGCACCGCGCCTCATGACAACCCTCGCCATGGCTGTGGTGTCAGCCCTCGCGGCGGCCGGGATGGCGATCGCAGCCTCGGGTGCGATCGGTCCCGGGCGACTCGCGGACGTCGGCCCGCAGGTCGGTCCCCTCGCCCTCGCGGTCGGCGTCGAGGTGCTCGTGGGGGCAGCCATCCTGTTGCTGTCACCCCTCTCGCACGCGCGTTCGCACGACGAATCCCCCTCCGGGGAGCGCGGGGATCAGCCTGTCGCGCCGACACGCGAAACGCTTGACCGTGCCTTCGTCATCGAGGACGATCAGCCGACCACCCCCATCGCGCCTCTCACTCAGGGGTGATCGCCCCGGGGTCGTCGCCTCCGCCCCGGTAGACTTGCCCGGTGCTCACGGTCGCGGTCCTCATCTCGGGCACGGGATCGAACCTTCGCGCGCTGCTCGAGGCCGCGCACGGCGCCGGATTTCCGGCTCGGATCATCGTCGTCGGGGCCGATCGTGACGCCGAGGGATTCGCGCATGCCGACGAGTTCGGCATCCCGACCTTCCTGGTGCCGTGGTCGAGTTTCGACTCACGCGAAGCCTGGGGTGACGAGCTGCTGCGTCAGCTCGATGTGTGGAACCCCGACCTGATCGTGCTGAGCGGTCTGATGCGCCTGCTGCCGCCGGCCGTCGTCGCGGCGTACGCCCCGCGCATCGTCAACACGCACCCTGCGTTCCTGCCCGAGTTTCCGGGCGCACACGGCGTGCGTGACGCGCTCGCCGCGGGTGCGGAGCAGACGGGCGCGAGTGTCATCGTCGTCGACGACGGGGTCGACACCGGACCGATCCTTGCCCAAGAGCGTGTGCCCGTGCTGCCGACCGACGACGAGGCCGCCCTGCACGAGCGCATCAAACCCGTCGAACGCCGTCTGTTGATCGATGTCGTCCGCCGCATCGGAGCCGGTGAGCTGGATCTCGCCGCTGCATCCTCCGCCTGATTCTTCGCACGTTCTATTTCTCGACCAAACACGGACCAACGTCCCCGCAAAGGAGCATCCCCATGGCCGGACCGAGCCACGACAAGTCCCTCTACCGCGACCGCGATGTCATTCCCGTTCGCCGCGCGCTCGTCTCCGTCAGCGACAAGTCCGACCTGCTGGTTCTTGCGGCAGCTCTCGCCGAGGCGGGCGTTGAGATCGTCTCGACCGGCTCGACCGCCGCGACCATCCGCGACGCGGGATACGCGGTGACGGATGTCGCGGCGGTGACGGGCTTCCCCGAGTCGCTCGACGGGCGCGTCAAGACGCTGCACCCGGGTGTGCACGCGGGGCTCCTCGCCGACCTGCGGCTGGAAGACCACGAGCGTCAGCTCGCGGACCTCGACATCGCGCCGTTCGAACTCGTCGTGGTCAACCTGTATCCGTTCGTCGAGACCGTGGCCTCGGGTGCCGAGGCCGACGACGTCGTCGAGCAGATCGACATCGGTGGTCCCGCGATGGTGCGCGCCTCGGCCAAGAACCACGCGAACGTCGCCATCGTCGTCTCGCCCTCGTCGTACCCGGCCGTGATCGACGCCGTCGCCTCGGGCGGCACGACGCTCGGCCAGCGCCGTGAGCTCGCCGCGCGCGCCTTTGCGCACACCGCCGCCTACGACTCGGCCGTCGCGACCTGGTTCGCCGAGGGCACTCTCGCCGAGGGCGAAGAGCTGCCGGGTCACCTGACGATCCGTGCCGAGCGCCTCGAGACCCTCCGCTACGGCGAGAACTCGCACCAGCGGGCCGCGATCTACACCCGCACCGGTGGTCATGGCATCGCGCAGGCGACGCAGCTGCAGGGCAAGGGCATGAGCTACAACAACTACGTCGACGCGGATGCCGCGCTGCGCGCCGCCTTCGACATGGTCAAGCCCGCCGTCGCGATCATCAAGCACGCCAACCCCTGCGGCATCGCGGTCGGGGCCCCGAATGCGCTCGACCCGATCGCCAGCGCCCACCTGCGCGCGAACGAGTGCGACCCCGTCTCGGCGTTCGGCGGCGTGATCGCGGCGAATCGTCCCGTGACGCTGAAGATGGCCGAGAACCTGCGCGACATCTTCACCGAGGTCATCGTCGCCCCCGGCTTCGAGCCGCAGGCGCTCGAGGTCTTCGCCGAGAAGAAGAACCTGCGGCTGCTGCAGCTGCCCGCCGACTGGAAGCAGGAGCGGATGGATGTCCGCCTCGTCTCCGGCGGATTGCTGCTGCAGGACGCCGACCGGTTCCCGGACGACATCGAGTCCGTCGCGAAGAACTGGGAACTCGTGTCGGGCACGCAACCCGAGGGCGAAGACATGACGAACCTCATCTTCGCGTGGAAGGCCTGCCGCGCGGTCAAGTCGAACGCGATCGTGCTGGCGAAGAACTCCGCGACGGTCGGAATCGGGATGGGGCAGGTCAACCGGGTCGACTCGTGCCGCCTCGCGGTCGATCGTGCGGGGGATCGCGTGCGGGGTTCGGTCGCGGCATCCGATGCCTTCTTCCCGTTCGCGGATGGCCCGCAGGTGCTGCTCGACGCGGGTGTCGCGGCGATCGTGCAGCCCGGCGGTTCCGTGCGCGACGACGAGGTCATCCAGGCGGCGCGTGACGCCGGCGTGACGATGTTCTTCACGGGCGAGCGCCACTTCTTCCACTGAGCCCGAGCCTTCGCGCCGAGTGCACGGCTTCGCGCCGAGTGCACGGCTTGCGTCGCGCGCAGAGGTCGTGCACTCGGGTGCAAGCCGTGCACTCGCGGGTCAGCCCTCGCGCTCGCGGCGCAGGCGTGCGGGGGCGCGGGCGAACCACGCCTCGTCGATCAGCTCCTCGAGCCGGGGCAGGGCGATGCGCTCGAGTCGGACGAGAATCGCGGCGTAGCCCGCAAAGTGCGCCGTGGTGAAGAACACCCCGGGTTCTTCCTCGATCAGCGCGAGCTTGGTTGGTTCGTCCTCAACGGATGCTCCCAGGACCGATCCGCCCTGACTCGCGAGGCCGAGTTCCGCCAGGTCGGGCTTTCGCAGCGGGCGATCCCAGACGAGCAGCTTGCCGCCGACCTTCCATGACACCGACCCGAAGGTCGTGCCCTCGACCACCCCGGGCAGACCTGACGCAATCGTTCGCACGTCGCCCCAATCGGCCATGTCGAAAAGGTAGTCGTCGGGCCGTGCCGCGCACCAGCATCCGGGCTGTTCCGCCGGGCTCGGCACAGCTCGCCGAGTCCGCCGCTTATGCCGCGCGGATTCGGGCGGCTCGACGACAACGGCCGGGCTCGGCGAGGAGAGCGCATCCTCCCGCGGGCCGGGGCAGGTGCCGAGCCTCTCGGCGTGCTCGGGGAAGGGACCGCGCGGCGGTGTCCGATTTCCGCGAGCGGGTGGTCCCGGCGCGTGTCAGGCTGGAGGTATGAAGCAGTCCGCAAGCGTCGTGCCGAGGCATCCGTCGATGACCTTCGACGAGCGCTACCGCGCGATCTCGTCGCGCGACACCCGCTTCGACGGCCAGTTCGTCACGGCGGTTCGGACGACCGGGATCTACTGCCGCCCGAGCTGCCCCGCCCGCACGCCGAAGCCCGGGAACGTGTCGTTCTTCGCCACGTCTGCCGCCGCACACGAGGCGGGCTACCGCGCCTGCAAACGCTGCTTGCCCGAGGCGGCGCCGGGCTCGCCGGAATGGGACCTGCGCGGCGACGCGGCCGGCCGGGCCATGCGGTTGATCGCGGACGGGGTGATCGAACGCGAGGGCGTGCCGGGGCTTGCTTCGCGCCTCGGGTATTCGCCCCGGCATCTGACCCGGATGCTCGCGGCCGAACTCGGTGCCGGGCCCCTGGCGCTCGCCCGAGCGCAGCGTGCCCACACCGCTCGCATGCTCCTCGTCGGCACCGACCTGACGGCGGCGGATGTCGCGTTCTCGGCGGGTTTCTCGAGCGTTCGGCAGTTCAACGACACGGTGCGCGAGGTGTTCGGGATGACCCCGACCGAGCTGCGCGCGCGCGGCACGCGGGCCGGAGCGGCACCCGAGGGCGGGGGCACCATCCGTCTTGCGCTGCCCTACCGGCTGCCCTTCGATGCCGCGGGACTGTTCTCGTGGATGTCGGCGCGAGCGATCGCGGGCGTGGAGGTCGCGTCACCCGATTCGTTCGCTCGCACCCTGCGGCTGCCGGGTGGGCCGGCGTGGTTCCGGGTGCGCGATGCTCCCGCGCAGAGTCGGCTCGTGCTCGAAGCCCGCGTCGCCCGCCCGGCGGATCTCGCGTCTCTCGTGGCCCGGGTGCGGCGGCTCTTCGACCTCGACGCCGACCCCCTGGCGATCGACGGGGCCCTCTCGACTGACTCGCTGATCGCCGCGCGCGTGCGCGCCGTGCCGGGGTTGCGGGTGCCGGGTGCCGCGGATCCGCACGAGATGCTGATCCGGGCGATGGTCGGTCAGCAGATCACCGTCGTCGCCGCCCGGACGGCGCTCACTCGGCTGACAGACGAACTCGGCGAACCCACGGAGGCCTGGGAGGGAACGGGGCGGCTCTTTCCGACGATGTCCACGATCGCCGAGCACGGCGCCGACGTGCTGCGTGGTCCACGTGCGCGGATCAACGCCATCACGGCCGTCGCCGCGGCCCTGTCATCCGGTGAACTCGATCTCGGACCGGGGGATGACCCCGCCGCGCAGCGTGCGACTCTGCTCGCGCTACCCGGAGTCGGGCCGTGGACCGCCGATTATGTGCGGATGCGCGTGACCGGCGACCCCGATGTGTTCCTTCCGGGCGACGTCGCCGTGCGGACGGGCGCCGTTCGCGCCGGACTGCCGGGCGATCCGCGCGAGTTGACCGCTCGGGTCGCACCGTTCGCGCCGTGGCGGTCGTACCTGACCGGGCATCTGTGGCGCGCGACCGCGGACCTGCCCGCGCCCGCCGGCGCTGTCCCGGGCCCAACGGGGACGGGACGTGCGCGTCGGGCGAACATCTCAGAGGTGCCGCATCCCTCAAGCCCCGAAATCCCGTCCCTCGAGTCACATCCCGCCCCATATCTCCTCCCTGATGTACGCCGCACGAAAGGCACCCCCGCATGAGCGACCTCGCAACCGCCCTCATCGAAACGGTCGATACCCCCGACGGCCCGCTGGTGATCTTCGCGGATGCACAGCAGCGCGTGCTCGCTGCGGGCTGGACGACGGATGCCTCGGCCGTCATCGCTCGCATCCATCCGGTCCTCCGGCCCGGCACCGTGCGTGAGGCCCGACTCGACGCTGCCGACGCGGCGCGCGCCTACTATGGCGGCGCCCTCGACGCCCTCGACGATGTCCTCGTCCGGCAGCAGGGCACCGAGCTGCAGCTGAAGGGCTGGAGTGCGCTCCGCCGCATCGCGCCGGGGGAGCCGCTCACGTATACCGAGTTTGCCGCGACTTTCGGGTCCCCGACCGCCGTTCGGGCTGCCGCATCCATCTGTGCTCGAAACGCCCCCGCACTGTTCGTACCGTGCCACCGGGTTCTTCGCAGCGATGGGTCACTCGGGGGCTTCGCGTGGGGCCTGCCCGTCAAGGCGAGCCTGCTCGCCCACGAACGCCGAGCGGCGTAGCCCTCGACGCAGTCGCCCCGTACCGGTCGCCGCCGGTGCGCTCGGCGCGCCGGCGACCGGATGTCGACCGAGGGAAGCGGTGTGATGCTTGCCCCGTTCCTCGCGGGCGCATACTCTGGAAGGCTGCCCGCACCGCGTCTGGCGACCAGGATCCGTGCGCTGCAGCTCTTCCGCACCGTCGCGCCGACTAGGCGATTCTGCACGCCCAAAAGGATCATGACTTCGACAGCTTCGACACCCACGCCCCAACCGTCGACCTCTCGGCTGTCGACCCCGCGCGCTCTGGCGCGCCTGGTTCCCTTCGCCCGTCCGGTCGCCGGGCGCCTCCTGCTGGGTGGCCTCAGCGCGCTCATCGCCAGCCTGTTGGCGCTGACGATCCCGCTCGCGCTCGAGGTCATCGTGGCGGGCCCGATCGCGTCCAGGGACACCGCGCAGATCGTGTGGGGCGCCGTCATCGTCCTCGGGCTCGGGCTTCTCGAAGCCGTCATGGTGTGGGCTCGGCGCTGGTTCGTCCTCGGCCCCGCGACGAAGGTTGAGTACGACCTGCGCACCCAGTTCTACGAGCGACTCCAGCGCCTGCCGGTGGCTTTTCACGATCGATGGCAGTCGGGGCAGCTCCTCAGCCGCATGATGCAGGACATCAGCCTGATTCGGCGCTGGCTCGCGTTCGGTCTCGTGCTGCTCGTCGTCAACGTCCTGACGATCCTGGTCGGTTCGGTCATCCTCTTCCGCTGGCACTGGGCGCTCGGCACGATCTTCGTGATCTGCTCGATCCCGCTCTGGATCGCCGGGTTCCGCTTCGAGAAGCGCTACGGATCCCTCACCCGACAGAGTCAGGATCAGGCGGGCGACCTGGCGACCGCCGTCGAAGAGAGCGTGCACGGCATCCGCGTCCTCAAAGCCTTCGGTCGTGGCGGGCACGCGCTGAAGAAGTTCGCGAGTCAGGCTGAGGGCCTGCGCGAGACCGAGCTCAGCAAGGCTCGCGCGGTCGGCACGATCTGGTTCTGGCTCGTGCTGCTGCCCGAGATCGCCTTCGCGCTCTGCCTCGCGGCCGGAATCGTGCTGGCGCAGCTCGGCCAGCTGAGCGTTGCCGAGCTGTTCGCGTTCTTCGCCATGGCGACCGTGTTGCGCTGGCCGATGGAGTCGATCGGATTTCTGTTCTCGTTCCTCCTCGACGCGCGCACGGCGACGGATCGCGTGTTCGAGGTCTTCGACGAAGAGAACACCATCGTCGATCCCGCCAAGCCCCGCGGTGCCGCAGAGGTTCGCGGCGAGCTCGCGTTCCGCGGCGCCCATTTCCGGTATCAGGATGCGCCCGAAACCGATCGCGACATCCTCGACGGCATCGACCTGGTTCTTCGGCCGGGCGAGACGATGGCGCTCGTGGGGCTGACGGGCTCGGGCAAGACGACTCTGACGACGCTGCCGACGCGCCTCTACGATGTGACGGCGGGGCGCGTGGAGCTGGATGGCGTCGATGTTCGTGAGCTCACGCTGCACGAGCTGCGCGGTCACATCGGGATGGCTTTCGAAGACGCGACGCTGTTCTCCGCGACCGTCCGCGAGAACGTCCTGCTGGGGCGCGAAGATCTCGAGCCCGGTAGCGCCGAGGCCGAGCGCGTGCTGCGCGAGGCGCTGGACGTCGCGCAGGCCGGGTTCGTCGACGACCTGCCGAATGGCGTCGACACGATCATCGGCGAAGAGGGCCTGAGCCTGTCGGGCGGTCAGCGTCAGCGTCTGGCCCTCGCCCGGGCGGTTGCCGCCAAACCCGCCGTTCTGGTGCTCGATGACCCGCTGTCGGCGCTGGACGTCGACACCGAGGCACTCGTCGAGGCCGCGCTGCGTCGCGTGCTCGAGACCACGACGGCGCTGATCGTCGCGCACCGTCCCTCGACCGTCGCGCTCGCCGACCGCGTCGCGCTGCTCGAGGACGGGCGGATCACGGGCGTCGGCACGCACTCCGAGCTGCTCCGCACGAGCGAGCATTACCGGCATGTGATCTCGAGCCTGGAATCGGAATCCAACACCGCCGCCGCGGACGAGACGGATGCGTCGGCCCCGATTCCGGATGGTTCTATCGCCGAACCCGGCCCCCTGTCATCCGCATCGATCGTCGAACGTGAGGGGCCCGGCGCCGCCGGCCTCGGAGGGGTGAACCCGTGAGTACCGTCGCCGGAACCGAGGGCGAAGACCGCTCCGACTACACCCAGGCCGAGAGCCGGCAGATCCGTCGCCGGTCGCTGCGTCTCCTGGGTTCGCTGCTCTCGCCCGTGCGCGCCAACCTGATCCTCGCGGCCTCGGTGCTGATCGTCTCGACGGCACTGCGCGTTCTGGGTCCCGCCCTGATCGCGTACGGGATCGACACGGCACTTCCGGCCGTGACCGAACGCATGGACTGGATGCCGACGATCGGCGTCGTCGCGGTGTTCATCCTCTCGGCGATCGGTGGGGCGGTGCTGATCGGCTGGTACGTCGTCGTGACGGCTCGTCTGACGCAGACGATCATGCTCGACCTGCGGATGCGCATCTTCCGCCACACGCAACTACTCAGCCTGGAGTTTCACGAGTCGTACACGTCGGGGCGCATCATCTCGCGACAGACGAGCGACCTCGACTCCATCCGCGAGTTGCTGGACGGCGGCCTGAACGAGCTCGTCTCGGGCCTGCTGTACGGCGGGTTCACGCTCGTCGCGCTCATCCTGCTCGACTGGCAGTCCGGCATCATCCTCGTCGTGATGGGTGTGCCGCTCTGGCTGCTGATGCGCTGGTTCTACCGCCGCTCGCAGCTGGTCTACCGCGAGTCGCGCGTCGTCAGCGCTCAGGTCATCGTGAAGTTCGTCGAAACGATGACGGGCATCCGCGCCGTCAAGGCGTTCCGCCGCGAGAAGCGCGACGACGAGGACTTCGGCGAACTCGCGAGCCAATACCGCGACGTCAACATGCGCTCGATCCGCCTGTTCGGAACGTTCGAGCCCGGCCTGATGGCGGTCGCCGCGACCACCGTCGCGCTCGTGCTGCTCTGGGGTGGACTCCGCGTCGCCGGTATCGCCGGGGGAGGCATAGAGGTCGGTGTGCTGCTGGCCGCCGTGCTGTATGTCCGCAACTTCTTCTCGCCGCTGCAGGAGGTGGCGTTCTTCTTGAACTCGTACCAGTCGGCCACCGCGGCGCTCGAAAAGGTGTCGGGCGTGCTCGAAGAGCGGCCGACGGTGCCCGACCCGACCAAGCCGGTCGACCTCTGGAAGGCCCGCGGTCACGTGCGCTTCGACGGCGTCGAGTTCGGCTACGGCGGCGACCGCACGATCCTGCCCGACTTCACGCTCGACATCCCGGCGGGGCAGACGGTCGCGCTCGTCGGCACGACGGGCGCGGGAAAGTCCACCCTGGCCAAGCTCGTGTCGCGCTTCTACGACCCCACGCGGGGCCATGTCACGCTCGACGGTGTCGATCTGCGCGACCTGCATCCGAAGGACCTGCGCCGAGCGATCGTCATGGTCACGCAAGAGGCGTACCTCTTCAGCGGCTCGGTCGCCGACAACATCGCGTTCGGCAAGCCCGAGGCGACGTTCGACGAGGTCCAGGCTGCTGCGCGTGCGGTGGGGGCGGATGAGTTCATCCGCGCGCTCCCGGACGGATACGACACCGACGTCAACAAGCGCGGTGGCCGCGTCTCGGCGGGCCAGCGTCAGCTGATCTCGTTCGCGCGCGCGTTCCTCGCCGACCCGGCCGTGCTGATCCTCGACGAGGCGACGGCTTCACTCGACATGCCGAGTGAGCGGTTGATTCAGGATGCCTTGCAGCGCCTGCTCGCCGACCGCACCGCGATCATCATCGCCCACCGCCTGTCGACGGTCGCAATCGCCGACCGGGTTCTGGTGATGGAGCACGGCCGGATCGTGGAGGACGACACCCCCGAGGCGCTGATCGCGGGAACGGGTCGGTTCGCGAAGCTGCACGAGGCCTGGCGGGAGACCCTCGTCTAGCGTTCTCCGCGGCGGCTGGCGGCATGGGATGCTGTGTCCCATGACCGCTCCCTCGTCGCTGCTGACCGAGATGCCCGATCCGCAGTTCGTGATGTCGGTGGAGGGCTACCGCATCGCGACATACACGTGGGGGGACGAAGACGCGGAGCCCGTGCTCTGCGTCCACGGCTTCTCGTCGAGCTGCCGCGACAACTGGGTCGACACCGGCTGGGTCCGCGACCTCACCCGAGCTGGCTTCCGCGTCATCGGGGTCGATCAGCGCGGCCACGGGGCGAGCGACAAACCCCACGAGCCGCGGGCTTACACGATGGACGATTTCCTCGCGGACCTCGAGATCGTCCTCGACACCTACCTGGTCGAGGAGGTGCGCTACGTCGGATATTCGCTCGGCGCGCGTGTGGGCTGGCAGTTCGCGGTCGATGCCTCGCACCGCGTGTCGCGTGCGGTGCTGGGCGGCATCCCGGATGGCACACCGCTCGGGCGCTTGAAGCTCGATCAGGCGCGGGCGTTCGTCGAAGACGGCGTGGAGATCACCGACAAGGTCACGCGCAACTACGTCACGCTGTCGGAACGGGTGGCGGGCAACGACCTGCGCTCGCTCATCGCGCTCGCCGAGGGGATGCGGCTCGGCGATGCGGATCCCGACCCCACGCATCCGCCGAGCCAGCCGATCCTCTTCGCCACGGGAAGCGACGATGCGATCCTCGAGCGCTCGCGGGTGCTCGCGGAAGCCGCACCGAACGGTCGATTCGCGGAGATCCCGGGCCGGCACCACTTCAACACGCCGGGCTCGCGCGACTTCCGGAACGCGGCGCTGGAGTTCCTGACCGCCCCCTGACCGGCGCCCTCACCGCGAGTGCACGGCCTACGTCCGAGTGCACCGGGTGAATACCGTGCGGAAGTCGTGCGTTCGGCACTACGTCGTGCGCTCGGTGGGGATGGGCTAGATGCGGATCTGGGCGATGACCTCGCCGTACTCCGTCTCGCCCACGGGCGTGAAGCCGACGCGGCGGAAGAACGCCTCGGGGCCGTCCTCACCCGCCTCGTAGATGACGTTGACGTGGTCGAGTCCGCGCGAGCGGGCTTCTTCGACGAGGGACTGCACGGCGAAGCGTCCCACACCGCGACCCTGATCGTCGGCGTCCACGTTGATGCGCCAGAGCACCGAGCGGAAGTAGTCGATCGAGGCGTCGTCGTCGAAGTTCGCGCTGACGAAGCCGACGACCTCGTCCCCGTCGGCGACGACCCGCTGCCACGACGTGGTCGGATCGGCGACGGTGGCCGCGACACCGTACGAGACCGGTGCGAGGAACTGTTCCTGCCCGGGCTTCAAAGACAAGTTGTTGACCGCGACGATCGTAGAAGCGGACAGTTCAACCAATCGCAGCTCAGCCATAGCGACAGGCTAACGGCTGATCCCCCCGCGCCCCACAACTGCATGTCGTCGAATGTGTCTGCGTGATGAACATCCGGCACGGGACGCGTGGCCAGGGGAGCCTCCGACAGCGCATCTGCGACGGACAACTATCTTGACGTCGAGATACATTTCGACCGTGTGGGCTAGGGTGGAAAGGACGTGAATGGAGACTTCCTGGTGACCGAATCGACCATCATCTACACCCACACCGATGAGGCCCCGGCCCTCGCAACGGCATCGTTCCTGCCGATCGTGCGCGCCGTCGCCCGTCAGGCCGGCGTCGACGTCGAGACGCGGGACATCTCGCTCGCGGCGCGCGTGCTCGCGGCATTCCCGCAGAAGCTGACGCCCGAGCAGCAGGTCGGCGACGCCCTGGCCGAGCTCGGCGGGCTCGCGACGCTCCCCGAGGCGAACATCATCAAGCTGCCGAACATCTCGGCCTCGATCCCGCAGCTGAAGGCGGCCATCGCCGAACTGCAGGCGCAGGGCTACGACCTCCCGGACTATCCCGACGAGCCCACGAGCCTCGATGAGAAGGATGTGCGTGCGCGCTACGACCGCATCAAGGGTTCGGCCGTCAACCCGGTGCTGCGCGAGGGCAACAGCGACCGCCGCGCGCCCCTGTCGGTGAAGAACTACGCCCGCAAGCACCCGCACACCAACAAGCCGTTCCCCGGCGGGTCGAAGACACGCGTCGCGACCATGGGCCACGACGACTTCGTGAGCAACGAGAAGTCGTGGGTCGCGGCCCACGACGACGTGCTGACGATCCGTCACACCGCGACGGATGGCACCGAGACGGTGCTGAAGAGCGACCTCAAGGTTCTACCGCGCGAGATCATCGACGCGACCTTTCTGTCGGGTAAGGCGCTCGACGCCTTCCTGGCCGAGGCGCAGGATGCCGCCAAGGCCGACGACGTGCTCTACTCGGTGCACCTCAAGGCCACGATGATGAAGGTCAGCGACCCCATCATCTTCGGTCACGTCGTCCGCTCGTACTTCGCCGATGTGTTCGCGCGCTACGGCGACAAGATCGCGGCGGCGGGCCTGGACCCGAACAACGGGCTGGGCGCGCTCCTCGCCGGTCTCGGCAGCGTCGAGGGGGGCGATGAGATCATCGCCGCGTTCCACGAGGCCCTCGCGGCCGGGGCTCGCGTGTCGTACGTCAACTCCGACAAGGGCATCACCAACCTGCACGTCCCGTCGGACGTCATCGTCGATGCATCCATGCCCGCCCTCGTCCGCAACGGCGGCAAGCTGTGGGGCGCGGACGGCGGCGAAGACGACACCATCGCCGTGATCCCCGACTCGTCGTACGCGGGCGTCTACCAGGCTGTGATCGACGACGTCATCGCGAACGGCCCGCTCGACCCCGCGAAGATCGGCACCGTCCCGAACGTCGGCCTGATGGCCCAGGCGGCAGAAGAGTACGGCAGCCACGACAAGACGTTCGAGATCGCCGCCGACGGCATCGTCCAGGTCCAGGGCAGCTCCGGCGAGGTGCTGATCGAGCACGCCGTCGAGGCCGGCGACATCTGGCGCGCCACGCAGACCAAGCACATCGCCGTCATCGACTGGGTGCGTCTGGCCGTTTCGCGGGCCCGTGCCACGGGTTCGCCCGCCGTGTTCTGGCTCGACGTCAACCGTTCGCACGACGCGCAGCTGATCGCCAAGGTGCACCAGGCTCTCGCGACCCTCGACGTGCACGGCCTGCAGCTGTCGATCCTCTCGCCCGAAGAGGCGACGCGTTACACGCTGTCGCGCATGCGTCACGGCCTCGACACCATCTCGGTGACGGGCAACGTGCTGCGTGACTACCTCACCGACCTGTTCCCGATCCTCGAGGTCGGCACGAGCGCCAAGATGCTCTCGATCGTTCCGCTGCTCGCCGGAGGCGGGCTGTTCGAGACCGGCGCCGGTGGTTCCGCGCCCAAGCACGTGCAGCAGCTCGTGGGTGAGAACTTCCTGCGGTGGGACTCGCTGGGCGAGTTCTTCGCCCTGGCGGCCTCGTTCGAGCACCTCGCCGACCGCACGGGAAATGCCAGCGCCAAGGTCCTCGCCGACACGCTGGATGCGGCAACCGGAACGTTCCTCGAGAACGACCGGTCGCCGGGACGCGCCGTCGGCATGATCGACAACCGCGGCAGCCACTTCTACCTCGCGCTCTACTGGGCGCAGGAGCTGGCGAAGCAGACCAGCGACCCCGAGCTGGCCGCGCGGTTCGCGCCGATCGCTGCGGAACTCGCCGCGAACGAGCAGAAGATCGTCGAAGAGCTCGCCGCAGCGCAGGGGACGGCCGTCGAGATCGGCGGCTACTACCACCCCGACGCGAAGCGGGTCGACGACATCATGCGTCCCTCGAAGACGCTGAACGGCATCATCGACGCCCTGTAGGCGTGTGAAACAGAAGAAGAGCGGATGCCTCGGGCATCCGCTCTTCTTCTGTTTCGGCAGTCGCGCTTACGCGTGCACCCAGACGTCGGTGCCGACGTCGGCCCACTGATAGATCTGCTTGGCCAGTCCGGTCGGCATTCCGACGCACCCGTGGCTGAGGGGTGTGCCCCAGATGTTGCGCCAGTACACGGCGTGGAAGGCCTGGTCGCCGCTGAAGTACATGACCCACTCGACGTCGGGCTGCAGATAGCCGACCTCGCTGTTGCCCATGTCCTGCATCCGCACCTTGGCGTTCACGGTGAAATTGCCCTGGCGGGTGGCCCAGCCGGGTCCTCCGCTGGAGATCAGCCACGAGTCGACCACGACGTCGTTCTCTTTCACGTACAGGCGCTGCTCGGACAGGTCGACCTCGAGCAGGCGGACCACGGACGTCGTCTGCGCGGTCGTCACCTCGACATCGAGCGCGTACGCGGCTTCACCGGCCGCGAGCTGCGACGCGAAACCCGCGGCGATCCCGGTCGTTGCGGCCAGGACGCGGCCGTCGGCCCCGGCCTGTTCGGTGCGCAGCACCGTGCCGGCCTTGTTGACGACCTGGACGCCGTCGACGGGGGCGCGGTCGACCGCGGCGGGCAGCGTGTCCACGACCGTCTGGATCGCGGAGCGGTCGGCCGAGATGTCGATCGTGCCCTGTTCGGGATCGGGCGTCAGGGTCAGCCAGGAAGCAAGCACATCGGCGGCGATCGGGACGGTGCGCTCCTCGCCCACGTAGAAGCCCGCCGACGCGACCATGGCGTTCAGCTGCTCGACGCGGGATGTCGCGGCATCCGTCGTGATGTCGGCCTCGAGCGCGACCAGCTCGCCGTCCCATGCCGGGGTGAGCGAGGGGTCGAGCAGTCGGGCCTGGTAGGCCTGCTCGATCGCGGCGTGGTCGACGCCACGACCCGGCACGGCCGGCGTGACGACGTAGGAGCCGGTGGCGGCATCGAACGCGACGACCGCGTCGACCGGTTCCACCCAGTCGGCGGAGAAGGCATTGGCGAGGGCGGCCTCGGATTCGGCGGCGTCCACTTCGGGCGCGACGCGGTCAGGGCTCGGGAACCATCCGCCTACCTGCCACATCGGATGCGTTTCGAGGGCGGTCTGCGCCAGCGCATCCGCGTCGATCGCCGCGCCGAGATCGGCGCCCGTGATGGTCGCGGTGGTGCCGGCCACGGACACGTCGACACCCGTGCCCGAGACGGTCTGCGAGACCTTCTCGGCTGCGGCGCCCACGGTGAGGCCGCCGACGGGAACTCCCGCGATGGTCACGCCCGGTGCAATCAGGATGGTGCCGAAGAAGAGGCCGATGCCCGCAAGAGCGAGGACGGGAATACCGATCCACAGCGCGAGCGGCCAGCGCCGGCGCTTGCGCGGAGGCGCCGGAGTCCACTCCGCGCGCGGCGCAGCAGTGAGCGGCGCATCGCCGTCAGTGGACGATGGCGTCGAGATGAGATCAGTCACGGGCCCCCCTCACCCGCGGAGGGGTGTGCCTCGATTGTAGGCGAGGCTTGGTAACGAAGGCGCAACAACTCTTTATCGTGCCCGGCGCGCGTGTGCAAGTTTGCGGATGGCGAAGGTGGCGCCGACGCGGTGCGAGGAGTGGTCGAACCTACTCCAGGCAGAGTTCCTGGAAGGCCGTGAAGCTCTCCTGCAGATCGGTGCCGAGGTTCTGCAGCTCTGCAACCTTGGTGGCATCACCCTCGGCGAGGGCGGTCATCGCTTCTCCGGCAGCCTCGAAGACGGCCTGAATGTCGGGCAGCAGTGCGGCGACCTCGGCATTTCCGACCTCTGCTGTCGCGTCGCCCAGGGCGTCCGCCGCGGCCTGGAAGGCGGCGGCGGCGTCTTCGGGCTGTTCGGCGGTGACGCCCTCGAAGTCGTCCGAGACGCTCTGGATCGTGTCGTTGACCGACGCGCACGCCTCGTCGACCGTCTGCGACTCGGGTGCGCTTGCGGGGTTCGAAGATTCGGTGCCCTCGGGGGACTCGGGCCCGGCACCGGTGCACGCGGTCAGTCCGAACGTTGCTGTCGCGGCGAGCGCGAGCGCGATCAGTCGTCGATTCATGACAATTCCCCTCGGTGAAGGTCCCAGCCTATGTGCGCTCTCCGTGCGGAGTCGCGAGGACGTCTGATGACGGTTTTGTAAATGATCTGAACGAACTGCGAACGGAGGGTTGCGAACTGGGGTGTTAGTAAGGTCTACTAACAAACATGTCGACCCCCGAGCAGCCCCCCGGCACGGTTTCCGAGCCCGCGTCCGAACACGCGCAGCTCGCCATGGCCCCGGCCACGGCGTCCCCTCGCGCGTTCGGCGGCGGGCGCTCTCTGCGTCCCGGCAAGAAGGTCCTGCCGGAGCATGGCCGCGGGCAGAACCGTTCCCTGGTATTGCAGACTCTCTTCCACCGCGGGCCCCTGAGTCGCGCGGACCTGTCGCGCGAAACCGGGCTCACCCGTGTCACGATCAGCGACCTGGTCGCCGAACTGATCGCCGACGGATTCGTGATCGAACAGGGCGTGCGCGAGGGCTCGCGACCCGGCAAGCCGGCGATCCTGCTCGATATCGATCGCGCTGCGCACCGGATCGTCGGCATCGACCTCTCCGGACCGACCGCTTTTCTCGGCGCGGTGCTCACGCTCGATGGCGAGATCGTCGCCCGTCACGAGGTGCCGCGGCCCGGCGGGGGAGAGGCTGCCGCCGCGGCCGTCATCGAGCTCGCCCGTCACCTGATCGCCGACTCCTTCGCGCCCGTGCTGGGCGTGGGCGTCGGCACACCCGGCATCGTCGATGACCGTGGTGTCGTCCTGAGCGCCCCGAACCTCGGGTGGACGGCCTTCGACCTCGAATCGCGCCTCCGTTCAGCCCTCGAGCTCCCTGTTCTGGTCGCCAACGACGCCAATGCGGCCGCGCTCGCCGAGTACACGTTCGGCGGCGCGGAAGACGACATGATGCTCATCAAGGTGGGCGCGGGCGTCGGTTCGGGCCTGCTCACCGGGGGGCGGCCCACCCGCGGCAGCCGCTTCGCCGCGGGCGAGATCGGACACGTGACGATCGGGACGGATGGCGGTCCGCGCTGTGCCTGCGGCAAGGTCGGGTGTCTCGAGGCCTGGCTGTCGGTGCCGGCATTGGAAGCCCGCCTGGCCGAGGCATCCGCAGAAACCGACCGGAACGGCATCCTGCGAGACGCGGGCGAGCGACTCGGCATCGCGGTCGCGCCCATCGTCGGCGCGCTCGATCTGTCCGAGATCGTCCTGTCGGGACCGCCCGAACTCCTCGACGGGGCCCTGCTCCAGCAGACCGCCGACACCCTGCGCGCCCGCACGCTCGCCGAGTTCCACGACGGCGTGCGCGTGCGGATGACCCAGCACGGCCAAGACATCGTCCTGCGGGGAGCCGCCGTCATGGTGCTCTCGGGGCAGCTCGGCGTCTCGTGACCCGCCCCACCTGATCGACACGGCACGACCCACAACGCACACACCACTCAACACACGAAGGAACACCATGAAGAAGACGCTCGGGGCGATAGCCCTGCTGGGGGCATCCGCCCTCGTCCTGGCCGGCTGCACCGCGGGATCCTCGGAATCCGCCGAGATCCGCGTCTGGCTGGTCGGTACGGACACGCCGCAGGAAGCCCGCGACTACCTGGTCGAGACTTTCGAAGCGGACAACCCCGGCTCGACGCTCGTCATCGAAGAGCAGTCGTGGGACGGCCTCGTCGACAAGCTGACGACGAGCCTGTCGAGCTCCGACAGCCCCGACATCGTCGAATTCGGCAACACGCAGGCACCCGCGTTCACCTCGGTGGGCGCCCTGCTCGACATCTCCGACGAATACGAGGCGCTCGGCGGCGACGACCTGCTGCCCGGGTTCGTCGAGGCGGGGTCGTACGACGGGAAGTTCTACGCACCGCCGCTCTACTCCGGTGCCCGGGTGGTCTTCGCCGACCCCGCACTGGTGACCGCGGCCCCCGCCACGCTGGACGAGTACGTCACGACGGCCAAGGCGCTCGCCGCAGCGAACCCCGGCAAGTCGGGTATCTACTTCGCCGGCCAGGACTGGTACAACGCGCTGCCCTTCATCTGGGAGAACGGCGGCGAGATCGCCGTTCCGGATGGCGACAGCTGGGACGCGCAGTTGTCGTCGGATGCCTCGGTCGCGGGTCTGCTGCAGGTGCAGGATCTCATGATGAACGCCTCGCTCGCGCCGAAGGACGGCGACAACGCCGAGCCGTGGACTCCGTACTGCGAGAACCAGGCCGTGCAGTTCTCGGCGCCCAACTGGGCGCTGGGCCTGGCGAGCGCGTGTGAGACGGCGACCCCGCCGGCAGCGCCGTTCGTGTACGCCCTCCCGGGTATGGCCGGCGGGGCCGCACAGGTTTTCGCGGGCGGCTCGAACATCGGCATCTCGGCCCAGTCGGCCAACCCCGACCTGGCGAAGAGCGCACTCGAGATCATCCTGAGCGATGAGTTCCAGACCATCTATGGCGAGAACGGACTCATCCCCGCGAAGAAGTCCCTGGCGTCGACGCTCGGCGACACCCCCGAGGCGGTGGCCTTCACCGAGGCTGCCGGCAACGCGAAGCTCACGCCCGCATCGCCGAACTGGGCCGAGGTCGAGGCATCGCGCGTCCTCGAGGACTTCTTCGTCCAGATCGCGCTCGGCGGCGACGTCGCGGCGCTCGCCACCGAGGTCGACACGCAGATCGAGTCGATCCTCAACGGCTGATCGGGCGTGCCGGGGGAGCCGCGTGCTCCTCCGGCCCCGCCCATCCGCCTTCCCCTTCGCTTCCCGAGCAGGAGATCCCATGTCGAGCGTGCCCAGCGGACTCGCCCCGGCCGTGAGCGCGGTCGAGGGAGAGCGGCTCGTCGCCCCCGAGCCTTCCGCGCCCGGATCACCGTCCGGCGGTCGCCGTCGGCCCCGTCGGCCCGGCGGGTTCACGCCCTACGCACTCCTCGTGCCCGGTTTGCTCGTCCTCGCCGTCATCACCGGCTGGCCGCTCGTGCAGCTGTTCGTGATGTCGTTTCAGGAGTTCGGGCGGGCGCAGGTGTTCGGCGCACCGCCGGAGTTCGTCGGCTTCGCCAACTACCTCGCCGTGCTCACCGACGCCGAGTTCTGGCAGGTGCTCGGGCGTTCGGTGTTGTTCGCGGCCGTGTGCGTCGTGCTGACGATGCTGCTCGGCATCCTGGTCGCGCTTCTCATGCGGCGGCTCGGCACGGGCCTGCGCACCCTCGTCTCGGTCGGCCTGCTGCTGGCCTGGGCCATGCCGCCGCTGTCGGCGACGATCGTGTGGGGCTGGATCTTCGACACGCAGTACGGGGTGCTGAATGCGTTCCTCAGCGCCCTCGGTCTGCCGTTCGAGGGGCACTCGTGGCTGATCGATCCGCTCAGCTTCTTCTTCGTCGCGACGATCATCATCGTCTGGGGTGCCGTGCCGTTCGTTGCTTTCACGGTCTACGCCGGGCTGACGCAGGTGCCCGACGAGGTGCTCGAGGCCGCGCAACTCGACGGGGCGGGAGCCGTGCAGCGGTTCCGGCTCGTGGTCGTGCCGTACATCCGCTCGATCCTGATCATCGTCACGATCCTGCAGGTGATCTGGGACCTGCGCGTGTTCACCCAGATCTACGCGCTGCAGTCGATCGGGGGCCTCGCGTCCCAGACCAACACGCTCGGGGTGTACATCTACCGCGTCTCGCTCGGCTCGGGCGACTTCGGTGCGGGCGGCGCGATCTCGGTCATCGTCGTGCTGCTGCTCGTGTCGGTTTCGCTGTTCTACGTCCGCCGGAGCCTGCGGGAGGAGAGCGCATGAGCGCCGTGTCGACGTGGCGCAACATCCGGGGGACGGATGCCGAGGCATCCGCTCGTTCGCCCCGCCGCAGGATCTCCGCGCGCCGCCGCGTGGGGTCGCTGCTCGCCGGTGCTGCGGCGCTCGTGGTGTTCTTCTTCTCGGTCTTCCCGGTGTACTGGATGGTCAACACCTCGTTCCAGCCGAACGGGCAGGTGCGGGGGAGCGAACTGCACCTGTGGCCCGACAACGGCACGCTCGAGAATTACGCGAGCATCATCCTCGGCCAGAGCCGCGCGCCGTTCGTGCCGGCCCTGCTGAATTCGCTGCAGATCGCGCTCATCACCGTGATCGTCGCGCTCGTCTTCGCGTTCCTCGCGGCGCTCGCCGTGACGCGATTCCGCTTCCGGGCTCGGGGCTCGTTCATCGCGACGATCCTGATCGTGCAGATGATCCCCGCCGAGGCGATGATCATCTCGACCTTCCGACTGATCGATGGGTGGCAGTTGCTCAACACGATCATCGGGCTCTCGGCGGTCTACATCGCGACCGTGCTGCCCTTCACGATCTGGACGCTGCGGGGCTTCGTCAACGGCGTGCCCGTCGAGCTGGAAGAGGCGGCGATGATCGACGGGCTGAGCCGCTCGCAGGCGTTCTGGCGCATCACGTTTCCGCTGCTCGCGCCCGGGCTGGTCGCAACAGGGGTGTTCGGCTTCATCCAGGCCTGGAACGAGTTCGTGTTCGCGCTCGTGCTCAACCCGCGCCCCGAGGCGATGACGCTGCCCGTGTGGCTGCGGACGTTCCTCGATCCGAACGGCGGCACGAACTGGGCCGAGCTGATGGCCGGGTCGACGCTGGTCGCCGTGCCGGTCGTGATCTTCTTCCTCATCGTGCAGGGACGGATGACGAGCGGCCTCGTGTCGGGGGCGGTCAAGGGCTGATGCAACACCTGCTGCAGGCTGGCGCCCGCTCGGGAGTCAGGCGATGAGGGTCGGGCTGGACGTGGGTGGCTCCAAGACCGAGGGCGTCGCCGTCGCGTCGGACGGTTCGATAATCGCCCGGGTGCGCCGCAACACGGGGTGGGGTCCGGATGCCGTCGTCGAGACGATCCTGGGGGTCGTCGCCGACCTCGGGGCTCAGCTGGGCGCCGATGCGTCGGGCGCCGCGTCGCTCGACCTCGGCGACACCGTCGCGTCGGCGCTGGGGGTGCAGGTGCGCGTCGACAACGACGTGCGCGCGGCGGCCCTCGGCGCGGCCGTGCTGCGCGGGGGGTCGGGCTCGATCGCCTACCTGAACCTCGGCACCGGGATCGCGGCGGGGATCGTGACGGGGCCGGAAGCGGGCCATGGCGCCCGGCGCCAGGCGGAGCCCGGTACGGTCTGGCGCGGTGCTCGCGGGGCGGCCGGCGAGGTCGGTCACATCAGCGTCGATCCCGCGGGACCGGTCTGCCGGTGCGGACAGCGCGGGTGCATCGAGGCCCTCGCCGGGGGAGCGGCGCTGGCCGAACGGTGGGGGCGACCCGGCACGCACCCGGTGGGGGACATCTTCGAGGCGGCCGAGGCGGGCGATCCCCTTGCGCTGACGCTCCGCGGCGAACTCGCGCGCGGTGTTGCCGCGGCGGTGCGAATACTGGTACTCACGACGGATGTCGAGACGGTCATTCTCGGTGGCGGGCTGACCGCGCTCGGCGCAAGATTGCACGACGACGTACGGCGCGAACTCGAGGCGGTGGCCGAGGCATCCGTCTTCCTGCGTTCGCTCGCGCTCGCCGAGCGTGTCGAGCTGCTTGCGCCCGGTTCGCCCGCGGCCGCTTTCGGCGCGGCCCTGGCGGGCGCGCCCGAGGAGGGGGTTCTGATCCATGGCTGAGGTCGTCATCGTTCCGGACGCCGCGGCGGCGGGCGCGCTCGTCGCCGACGAGATCGTGCGGCTCATCGCGCGCACGCCCGACGCCGTGCTCGGACTGGCGACCGGCTCGAGCCCGCTACCGGTTTATCGGGCGCTGGTGGACCGCTTGGCGGGCAGGGATGTCTCGCGCGTGCGCGGGTTCGCGCTCGACGAGTACGTCGGGCTCGACCCCGACGACCCGCAGAGCTACCGGAGCGTGATCCAGCGAGAGGTCGTGAAACCGCTCGGGCTCGATCCGGAGCGCGTGCGCGTGCCGGACGGGTCGCTCGCGGGCATCGAGGGGGCGGGGGAGGCGTACGAGGCCGAGCTCGAGGCATCCGGCGGGGTCGACCTGCAGCTGCTCGGCGTCGGCACGGACGGGCACATCGGGTTCAACGAGCCGGGCTCGTCGTTCGCGTCGCGTACGCGTGTCAAGACCCTGACGCGGCGCACCCGGCACGACAACGCGCGGTTCTTCGCCTCAGTCGATGATGTTCCGGTGCACTGCATCACGCAGGGCCTCGGCACGATCCTGCGCGCGCGGCACCTGGTGCTGCTCGCGTTCGGCGCGGGTAAGGCCGAGGCGGTCGCGGGTGCGGTCGAGGGGCCGGTGACCGCGTCGCTGCCCGGATCGGCGGTTCAGCTGCACCCGCACGCGACCGTCGTGGTGGACGAGGCCGCGGCATCCGCCCTGCGCTTCGCGGAGTACTACCGCGAGGCGTGGGCGCACAAGCCGGCCTGGCAGGGGCTGTAGCCCGGACACCGCCCCCTGACGCCACCGCCTGACACGATGTGGGGCACCCGCGGTGCTGTGGGGCACGTAGGAACCTGCCCCACTGTACGAAACCCGCCCCGCTTGGCGCTCGACCCGGCGCTCAGGGCGCGAAGACCTTGCCCGGGTTCAGGATGCCGAGCGGGTCGAACACCCGCGCGATGTCGCGCTGCAGGGCCCACTGATCGTCGCCGAGCTCGTCGGCCAGCCACCGTCGCTTGAGCGTGCCGATGCCGTGCTCGCCGGTCAGTGTGCCCCCGAGCGCGAGCGCGGCGCGGAAGAGCGCGTCCGCCGCCGCCCAGACGTGGTCGGGCACCTCTTCGCCGTCGAACGCGAAGTTCGGGTGCAGGTTGCCGTCGCCCGCGTGCGCGATCGTCGGGATGGTCACGTCGTACTCGCGCTCGATGCGCGCGATTTCGTCGAACATCGTCGCGAGCGCGCTGCGGGGCACCGAGACATCCTCGATCAGGGTCGTCTTGCCGAGTGCCTCCATAGCCGGATGCATCGATCGACGGATCGTGAGCAGCCGCTCGCCCTCTTCCCGATCACGCGTGACCGTGACGTTGCCGCCGTTCGCGGACAGGATGACGCCAATGGCCTCCGCCTCGGTCGCCGCAGCCGGTCCGTCTGTCTGCACGATCAGTTGCGCGGCGCCGGGGGTGGGTGGCTGTATGCCGAGATAGGAATGTGCGGATGCGAGGCTCGTCGCATCCATCAGCTCCATGATCGCGGGCTGCACGCCCGAGGCGGTCACGGCCGCCGACGCCTGCGCGGCGGAGCGCACGTCCAGAAAAGTCGCGGCGATCGTGCACACGTCACCGGGCACGAGGCGGCGGAGCTTGAGGGTCGCTCCCACGACGACGCCGAGGGTTCCCTCGGAGCCGATCATGAGCGACGTGAGATCCAAGCCGGTCACGCCCTTGACGGTGCGGTGCCCGAGGTGCAGCAGGCGCCCGTCGGCCAGCACCACGTCGAGGCCCAGCACCGCGTCGCGGACGACGCCGTACTTCGCGCACAGCAGCCCGCCGGCGCCCGTCGCGATGTTGCCGCCGACCGTCGAGATCGCCCGGCTTGCGGGATCGGGTGCCCACCACAGGTCGTGCTCGGCGAGGGCGGCGTTCAGATCGGCGTTGATGATGCCCGGCTGGACCACGGCGAGGAGGTCATCGGGACGCACCTCGAGGATCGCATCCATCGCCCGCATCGACAGGACGATCTCGCCCGGTCCGCCCATGGCGGCCCCCGCGAGACCCGTGCCGGCGCCGCGCGTGACGACGGGGGTCCGCGTCGCGGTCGCGATCCGCATCGTCCGCTGGACATCCTCGACCGACGCCGCATGGACGACGGCGAGGGGTCGACCCGACGAGCGATGTCCGGATTTGTCGGCGCGGGCGGCCTCGAGCGAGGCATCCGTGGTGTCGACAACTGTGTCGACAACTGTGTCGACAACGGTGTCGACGCGGTGCGAAAACTCGGCGCACAGACGCGCGACGACGTCGCCCTCGGGTGCGGTGTCGGGATGGACCACGACGTCGAGATCGGATGTCACGCGAAACGCCGTCTGCCGACCACGAGGCCCGTGGCGACCGCGACGACGCCGAACGCCAGGCCGATCCAGGGCTGGCCGATGCTCCACCAGGCGAGCGTCGCACTGACGAAGATCAACAGTTCGATGAAGGCGGCGACGAACGGATGCACGGCGATGACCGCCCGAGGCGAGAGGAAGAGTGCCCACAGAAGAATCGCGAAGACGGGCGCGCCGACGCCGAAGACGAGGTTCCAGGGGAAGGCGAAGGCGAGGAGGCCCCAGAGCGCGAGGGTTCCGAACGCGACGAGTTCGGTCAGCAGCCGTACGACATCGATCACGCCGGGCCGTTCGACCATCCCGGGCGTACGTCCCGCACCAGCCGCGGGGGTCGCTGCGGGCTGAGGTGCGCCGTCGAGCGCGGACGAATCGGTCATCGTCCCAGTCTACGAGCGGGGGTCAGTACCTCAGATCCCAGACCAGTGCGGACGAACCCGCGACCTCGATGGGGTCACCGCTCGTCGGGACGTAACGGACGGTGACGGGGGCGAGCGTGTACTCGACGGGAGAGAACGGCACCGACAGCTCGCCGACGCCACCCGGGCCGAGCATGACGGTCGAACGTGTGGCGCCGTCGACGTCCACGGAAAGGGTGGCGCCCTCTTCTCCGACGACCGAGATGTTCAGGGTGGATCCGGCGAGCGTGAGTGAGCTCGTGACGGAGAACTCGGCGAGACCGCCCGGCGGGATCGTCGGCTGGTCGGGATCGGCGGGATCAACCGGGTCTACCGGCTCGACGGGATCTACCGGGTCTACCGGCTCGACGGGATCTACCGGGTCTACCGGCTCAACGGGGTCGACGGGCTCAATCGGGTCGACGGGCTCAACCGGGTCTGCGGGGTCGACGGGCTCATCCGGGTTGACGGGATCTACCGGGTCTGCGGGATCGACGGGGTCGACCGGATCAACGGATGTCGCCGGGGGTACCGGGTCGGCGCGCGGCGCCGGTCCCGGTGCCGGCGGGCGGGTCTGACGGCTCGGGGGCGAGACGGGAACGGCCGGTTCTGTGGCGGGACGGCGTGAGCCGTCGATCGGCACATCCGTGGTCTCCGCGGACGGCAGAGCCGACGGTGAGGGAGCGGATGACGGGGAGGGAGCGGACGACGGAGAGGGAGATGCCACGCCCGCGGTCGAACCTGGTTCGGCTGGCGTGGGCGCGAAGATGGACGGTCCCACAGTGACCCCGAGGACGGTTCCGCCGGTCACGACAGCGCCGACGGCGATCGCCGCCGCGAGCCCTGCGCCCGAGAACATCCCTGCCGCACCCGCCGTCGCCGTGCCCGCGGCAGCGGCTCCTGCCGCCGCGCCCCCGGCGCCCGAAGCAGCAGCGCCGCCCGCCGCACCGCCCGCAAACCCACCCGCGAAAGAGCCCGCACCGCTCGCGGCCGCACCGCTCCCGCCCGCGACGGTGACCGCCCCGGGCATCAGGGTCGAGGGCATGGCCGCGAGGGCCACGATCGGGGCGCCTCCGCCCTGCAACGTTGCGAGGTAGCTCGACGCGCCGGCGATGCCGATCGTGAGCGGGAGCAGCACGAGCGCGAGGCGGTTCGAGACATCCTTCGCCTCCGCCGCGACGATGGCGCACCGCGCGCAGTCGTGCAGGTGCTCCTCGACGCGACGCGTATCGCGCGGCCCCAGGTTGCCACGCGCGTAGGCGCCCAGTCGTTCGATGGTCCACTGGCAGTCCGAGCCGTCCTCGACGCTCTGCAGATGCGCTTGGATCCAGGCCTCTCGCAGCCCTTCGCGGGCGCGGAACGCGAGCTGCGCGACGGCCGTCGGTTTGAGCCCCAGCAGGGGCGCGATCTCGGCGGGCTTCATGCCCTCGATCTCGGAGTACCAGAGCACCTCCTGCCAGCGTGTGGGAAGGCTGCGGAAGGCGCGATGGGTCAATCCGCGATCGAGCGCGTCCGCCGTCGCCTGGGGCGTTGACGCGGGGTCTTCGATCGCCTCGAGCTCGTCGATCGCGGTCTCTTGGCGGGCACGACCCCACCCCGCCGCCGTGTTGCGGATGCTGGTGAAGAGATAAGCGCGGAACGATCCCGTGGGCCCGCCGCCCTTGCGGATGGACTGGTAGATCCGCGCATACGCCTCTTGCACCAGGTCATCGGCGTCGAGCGAACTCGTGATCGAGCGCGCGACCGTGATGCCCGACCGGTAGTGACGTCTCCAGAGTTCGGCGTAGGCCTCGCGGTCGCCCGAGCGGGCGCGCAGAACGAGGTCGGCGTCGCCGTCGCCTGTCGGCGTCGTGTCGACCTCGTCGCTCTCCATGCAGAATCCCCGTACTCGTCGTGTCGGCCGTTTCGAACGCCCCGCCCCCGGATGGGGAGTCCCCGTCGGATCAGTCGTTCCCGTCCGAGGGGACGGGCATCCGTATCCCCCCTCAATGAGAGAGACGCGGGGACCACCGTTTCATGACGCAGTTCTCCCCATTCTCCCCGTCCTGAGGCTCGAGGGGCGGGTGTCCTCATAAGCGGTTCGGAAAAGTTTCCCGAACTTGCGTAATGAACTCCCCCGATCGGCATCTCTTGGGTGAGAGACGCGCTTCGTTCCTTCCGGGGGACGGTGTGAAGTCGCTGCGGCGCTGGACGTCGCAGCCGCGGGGCGTGGCTTTCGGACGGTCATCCGGGGGGAGGCCGATCCGGATCCACGCTCCGCCTCATCTCGACGCCGCGGGACTCATGGGGAAGCAGCCGGCGCGAACCCGACCCGAGGCATGGGGATGCTGAAGACGGTGTCAGGAAGCGCCGGCCCGCGGCACGGGTTCGCCCGCCCGCCACACGGCGCGCACGCTGAAGTCCCGATCCCAGAGGACGAGATCCGCCGGGCCCCCGTCATCCGATGTCCCGAGTTCGGGGTGTCCGACGGCACGCGCGGGCGTCGCGGTCAGCGCACGTACCGCCTCCGTCACGGGCACGCCGGATCGGATGGCGACCCGCAGCGCGCGGTCCGACGTCAGGGTCGATCCGGCGATGGTGTCGCTGCCCTGCAGTCGTGCGGTGCCATCCCGCACCTCCACCGACCGTGACCCGAGCACCCAGTCCCCGTCGCGGTCGTCGGCGCCCGCCGCCGCCATCGCATCGGTGATGAGGGCGATGCGTCCGGGCGCCATGCGGAACAGCAGGCGCACGACGTCGGGGTCGAGGTGAACGCCGTCGGCGATGGCCTCGAGGGTGACCCGTTCGTCGAGCGCGGCTGCGGCGACGGGCCCCGGTTCGCGATGGTGCAGGCCCGGCATGGCGTTGAAGGCGTGGGTCAGGATCGTGGCGCCCGCGTCGAACGCGGCACGGGCCGTCGCCAGATCTGCGCCCGTGTGTCCGATCGCGGCGGCCGCTCCGGCCGCGACGATCCGCCTTATCGCCTCGATCGCGCCCGGATGCTCCGGCGCGAGCGTCACCTGGCGCACCGTCCCCTCGCCCGCGGCCAACAGTCGCTCGAGGTCGGTGGCGTTCGGCGCCCGCAGATCGGAGGGGTCGTGCGCGCCGCGGCGGTCGTGGTCGAGAAAGGGCCCCTCGAGGTGCGAGCCGAGGATGCCGGGGTGCCTCTCGCGGAGCCGCGCAATGCGGCGGACGCGCCGTTCGAGGTCGGCCACGGGTGCGGTGACGAGCGAGAGCACCGCGCGCGTCGTACCGTGTGCGGCGTGCGTTGCGAGGGCGTGGGTGATCGCGGCATCCGGTTCGTCCTCGCCCCCACCGCCGCTGCGAGCGTCGCCGTAGGAGGCTCTGTGCGGGCTGGCGCGAACGCCGTCGTAGGACGCGCCTCCGCCGCCGTGGACGTGGATGTCGATGAGGCCCGGCGTGAGTAACGCGCCCGCGCCCGCGGTCGCCGCGGCATCCACGATCCGGTCGCCGTCCTGCGCGGCAGCGCGCCAGGTGTCACCTGTTCCCTGTGCGGCGATGAGCCCGCCGTCGACGCGCAGCCAGGCATCCGATTCATCTCGGACGACGGACGATGCGCCGCGGGTGGGCGCGCCGCCGGATGCGGCGGCCCCGGCGGTGGGCGCCACCAGCCGGGCCGAGTGCACGATGAAGCTCATCGCGCCCCACCGATCCCGGCGGCCCGCCAGAGGGGCGCGAGAGCATCGACCCGCTCGCGAAAAGACTCCCACGTGCGCGCCGCGGACATCGCGGGCGGGCTGGACCACGCGATTTCCGCGGCAGCCGCGATCCGCGGAAAGACGAGCGCGTCGATGTCGGCAAGGGTCTCGACGGTCTCGGTCCACAGCGCCGCTTCGACACCCAGGATGTCGTGCTCGGTGAGCCCTTCGACGACCGCGAGCGGCTCCCACTCGTATGCGCGGCGTAGGCTCGTCGGCCCGTTCGCCCAGGTGAGCCCCAGGGTGCTATCGGCGTCGGGCTTCATGTCGAGGTACGTCGCGTCCGCGGGGGACAGGATGACTCTGCCGCCGTTTCGGACGAAGTCCCGCGCGAGGTCGTCGTGGCCCTCCTGGGGGGCGACGAAGCCCCAGTACTGCCCGATCGTGCCCACCGGCAGCCCGGCGACGGCCCCGGCTTCCTGCCACGTGATCGGGACCTTGCCGACATCGCGGACGACCCGGGCCGCGAGGCTCACGAAAGCGGCGAAGTCGGCGGGCGCGGTGCCGAGTGCCTCATCGCCCCCGATGTGCAGGTACGGCCCGGGGGTCAGCTCGCCGAGCTCGCGGATCACATCGCGCACGAACCGGTCGACCGTCTGATCGCCGATCCGCAGGGACGAGAACCCCACCGCCCACCCCGTGAACGGCACGCCCGCTTCGGGCAACGTCTGGCCCAGTTCGGCGACCTGCGCGCGCAGCTCCTCTGAGATCACCGGTGCCTCGACCAGCTCGGGGTAGGCGATGCCGACCGCGTGGGTGTGCCCGGGCATGTCGATCTCGGGCACGACGGTCATGTGTCGGGTGGCGGCGTGCTCGACGATGCGCCGGTAGTCGGCCTTGCTGTAGAAGCTCGTGGACGCGTCGGGTTCGGGCGTGGTCAGCCGGGGCCAGGCGTCGATCTGCAGCCGCCATCCCTGGTCGTCGCTGAGGTGCAGGTGCAGGTGGTTGAGCTTCAGGCTCGCTGCCCGGTCGATGACGGCGCACACGTCCTCGACCGAGAAGAAGTGCCGCGCGACATCGAGCATCATGCCGCGATAGGTGAAGCGCGGGGCATCCTCGATCGACAGGTGAGGAAGATGCCAGGTGGCGCCCGTGCCATCGGTGGTGGTCTCGAGCGCCTGGGCGAGCGTCTGCGTCCCGTAGAAGAGGCCCGCGTTCGTTGCGGCGACGATCTCGGCACCCGAGCCATCCGTCCGCAGCCGGTACGCCTCTGACCTGTACCCCGCTTCCGCGTCGAGACGCAGTCGGATCGCCTGTGGGCGGGGTTCTGATGCGTCCCCGGTGGGGGAGTCCCGCACGCTCAGGGCCAGCCCGGTCCGCGCCGCGATGGCCCGGCCCAACTCGTGCGCCTCGTGCGATGCCCCGGGCCCGGCGTGGATGACGAGCCCCGCGTCGAGTGAAAGCGCCCCGTCGTCGGGCTCGACGCGAGCGGGGTAGGGGATCATGTAAGGAAACCTAACAAACCCCGGGTCCGACCGCTACGGCGCGGTTTTCGCAGCCGTCATCGGAGGACATCGGGCGAGAGCGGATGCCGGCGCATCCGCTAGACTCGCGGTGTCGCGACTGGCGTTCGGGTGGGTGACCACCGGGGAGCGACTGACAACGGCATTCGACCGCTCGCCTGGGCCGATGCGGAATTTCTGCCGATGCCGTCGTCCTGGAGGTTGCTGTGATCGATCCGCTCTTCAACGCCCCGCTCTCCGAAGTCGATCCCGAGATCGCGCAGGTCCTGCAGCGCGAGCTCGACCGCCAGCGCGGCTACCTCGAGATGATCGCATCCGAGAACTTCGTGCCGGTCTCGGTGCTCGAGTCGCAGGGCTCGGTGCTGACGAACAAGTACGCCGAGGGATACCCCGGGCGCCGCTACTACGGCGGATGCGAAGAGGTCGACGTCGCCGAAGAGCTCGCGATCGAGCGGGCCAAGAGCCTGTTCGGTGCGGCGTTCGCGAACGTCCAGCCGCACTCGGGTGCCACGGCGAACGCCGCCGTGCTGCACGCCATCGCGCGCCCCGGGGATACGCTCCTCGGCCTCTCGCTCGACCACGGCGGACACCTCACGCACGGCATGAAGATCAACTTCTCGGGCCGCCTGTTCAACATCGTCGCGTACGGCGTCGACGCCGAGACATCCCTCATCGACATGGACGAGGTCCGCGCGCTCGCCGTCGAGCACAAGCCGAAGGTGATCATCGCGGGTTGGTCGGCGTACCCGCGTCGGCTCGACTTCGCCCGCTTCCGCGAGATCGCCGATGAGGTCGGCGCGTACCTGTGGGTCGACATGGCGCACTTCGCGGGGCTCGTTGCCGCAGGCCTGCACCCGTCGCCGTTCCCGCACGCGCACGTCGTGTCCTCCACGGTGCACAAGACGATCGGCGGACCGCGCTCGGGCTTCATCCTGACCAACGACGCGGACCTGGCGAAGAAGATCAACACCGCGGTCTTCCCGGGGCAGCAGGGCGGGCCGCTCATGCACGTCATCGCGGCGAAAGCGACCGCCTTCAAGCTCGCCGCGACCCCCGCGTTCCGCGACCGCCAGGAGCGCACCGTCCGCGGCGCGCACATCCTCGCCGAGCGCCTGACGCAGCCGGATGTCGCGGCCGCGGGCATCGGAGTCCGCTCCGGCGGAACCGACGTCCACCTCGTGCTCGTCGACCTGCGCGATGCCCAGATCGACGGGCAGCAGGCCGAGGATCTGTTGCACGACATCCACATCACGGTCAACCGCAACTCGGTGCCGAACGACCCGCGGCCGCCGATGGTGACCTCGGGCCTGCGCATCGGCACGCCCGCGCTCGCGACGCGCGGCTTCGGCGACGCGGAGTTCACCGAGGTCGCCGACATCATCGCGCTCGCGCTGCTGCCGGATGCCGATGTCGAGGCGCTCCGCGCCCGTGTCTCGGCGCTCACGGCCGCCTTCCCGCTGTACCCGGGGCTCGAGCAGTAGCGCCTCCGGGAGGGCACGGGGTGCCGGACAGAACTCCGGTGGATTGCTCCGAGGGATGCGCCGCTTCCGCGTGTTTCCCGCGGTTCCGCCCGGTTCCTGCGCGGGCTGGGCCACCTTCCACCGGAATGATGTCCAGCCGGCGTCCCGGTCACGGGCCTTCGACCCTGGTGGCCGCGGCACCTGCGCGCCTACAATAACTATCGACATAGGTATTTCGCCCGACTGGGAACAGTGCATCGGCGATACAGCGCAGTCCCGCAGCGAAGAAGCGCGGACGACCGACGACGGGAGACATCATGACGGCGAAGAAGCTGGACGGCAAGGCAACGGCTGAGGCGATCAAGGCCGAGCTGACGGAACGGGTCGCGGCGCTCAAGGCGCGGGGCGTCACGCCCGGGATCGCGACCGTGCTGGTGGGGGCCGACCCCGGATCGCAGCTGTACGTCGGCATGAAGCACCGTCAATCCGAGGCCATCGGCATGAACTCGATCCAGATCGAGCTGCCCGCCGACGCGACGCAGCAGGACGTCGAGAAGGTCATCGACGACCTCAACGCCGACCCGGCGTGCCACGGTTACATCGTGCAGCTGCCGTTGCCGAAGCACATCGACACCGACGCGATCCTCGAGCGGATCGATCCGGACAAGGATGCCGACGGACTCCACCCGACGAACCTCGGGCGTCTCGTACTGAACGTCAACAGCGAGATCACGTCGCCCCTGCCCTGCACCCCGCGCGCCGTCATCGAGCTGCTGCAGCGGAGCGGTTACGACCTCGCGGGCAAGCACGTCGTCGTCGTCGGCCGCGGCGTGACGATCGGGCGTTCGATCGGACTGCTGCTCACACGCCGCGAGGTCAACGCGACCGTCACGCTGACGCACACCGGCACCCCGGACATCCCGTCGTTCATCCGCCAAGCGGACGTCGTCGTCGCGGCCGCGGGCGTCAAGCACCTCGTGCGCGCCGAAGACGTCAAGCCCGGGGCCGCGGTGCTCGACGTGGGGGTCACCCGTGGCGAGCCCGACCCCGAGACGGGCAAGTCCCGTGTCTACGGCGACGTCGACCCGGCCGTGGCCGAGGTCGCCGGATGGCTCTCGCCCAACCCCGGCGGTGTCGGACCGATGACCGTCGCGCTGCTCATGACGAACGTCGTCGAGGCCGCGGAGCGCTCCGTCGCCTGACCCGGCGGGCCCGGTCGGCCCGTGACATCCGCTGTCCTGACACCGAAACACCCCTGGCGCCGCGAAACACCCTGTGTCTGGGGGTGTCTCGTCGCGCCCGGGGTGTTTCGGCGGGGGTGGTGGGTCGGTCGCTGAGCTTGTCGAAGTGACCCGCTCTGGTTCGCGGGCCCGCGCGAGTCAGCCGAGCTCGTCGAGCATGCGACGCTGCTCGTCGGTGAGCCCGTCCTTCAGCTCCCGTCGGGCGGATGCGTCCGCGCCGGGTTTCGGTGATGTCGAGGCATCCGTCGTCCCTCCAACCTTCGGTGTGCGCCCGAGCTTCGCCGCGGCGGAGTCGTACACGACCCCCGCGTGCGCCTCAACGCGGTCATCGATCGCGTCGTAGATCGCCCACGCGATCAGCAGCGCGATCGGCGGCAGGACCCAGCCCCAGAACCACCCTTCCACGCGCACCGACGTCAGCACGACCACCAGCACCCACACGATCGCCGCGACGAGCAGCACGAGCACGTACTGCGTCAGCTTTTCGCCGATCTTCGTGCGCTGGTGCGCCGAGCGCGCCGCCATACCCCGGAACCACCGCGTGATGAACGGTTTGATCCACAGCGTCGCGGCAGTCAGCACGATCGCGGCCCAGAACGCGGCCCAGCCGACCGACACCGACGCGAGCAGCAGCCCGATCAGCCACAGCACGACGAGGTTGAAGAGGTACAGCGACACGAACCGCACGATCCACTTGCGCATGCGTCCAGGGTGCCACGCGCTCGCCCGGGGTGCGAGTGGGGGTGTTCAGCCCAGGCGCACCAGCGCGGTCACATCGTCGTTCGGCAGCTCGTCCACGACGGCCGTGACCTCGAGGGAGTGGAAGTCGACGCCGCCCCGCTGCGTGGTCAAGAACGCGGTGTCGGATGCGTCGCGCCCGGTCGCGATCCGCACCATGGTGCTGCGGGGTGCGAGCGTCGTGGCATCGACGACGTGCCAGGCTCCGTCGACATAGGCCTCGGCGACGGCGTGGAAGTCCATGGGCGCGAGCCCCGGCGCATAGACCGAAACGAGGCGCGCGGGCACATTGCGTGCCCGCAGCAGCGCGACGCAGAGGTGCGCGTAGTCGCGGCAGACGCCCTGGCGGGCGAGGAAGGTGCGCACGGCGCCGTCGGTCGGCAGGCTCGAGCCGCTGACGTACCAGAGGCGCGTGCCCACCCACGAGCTGACCGCGTCGAGCAGGTCGACGCCTTCGAGCCCCTGGAACTCGGCGGCCGCGGTCGGCGCGAGCGAGTCGGACTCGCAGTAGCGGCTGGGCCGAAGGTAGCGGATCAGGTCGGTCGGAATGAGCTCCTCTTCCGGCGTCTGCCCCAGGATGGTCGCGGTGTAGCTCGCCTCGAGCTCGCCCGTGCCGACCTCGACCCGATGCAGGCGCGTGCCGTGCGAGTCGACGAGCTCTTCGGCCTCGACGGCCGCGCCGTCCAGGCTCACGAGCAGTCGTTCGGATGCGAACTCCGCACCCTTCGCGACCGCCATGGAAAAGATCAGCTCGGCCGGTTGGGTGACCGTGAGTGTCATGTGTGCGCCGACGTCTCGCTTCATCCGTCGATCATGCCAGCGGGGTGTGTCATCCGTGTGAACGGATGCCGGGGCTTGACGGTCTGTGGAACGCGTTGTAGCGGAGCATCCGGGCCTCCCGGGGCTGCCGCTTCGGCTGTGCCACACTGACGCCGGAGGCGCACATGGCAGAGCACGAGGTGTCACGAGAAGACGTGCAGCAGAACGACACCCGAACCGAGCGGGCCCAGCCGCGGCATCGTTGGTTGCGGGTCGTCCTGTGGATCGGTGTCCCGCTCGTCGCGATCCTGGTCGTGATCAGCATCGTCACGTCGGTCACGCCGTGGCCCTCCGCGATGATCATCCGCTCGGTCTTCGAGCGCGGGGGAGCGGCCACTGTTGCCGAGATGCAGCCCTACGTCCCCGACACCCCGTTGCGCGAACAGCTCGATGTCGTTTATGCCCCCGCCACGGCGGGAATCGCCGCCGCCGACACGACGATGGACGTTTTCACATCGGCGGCCGCTGGCGCGGTGCTGCCGACGGTGGTCTGGGTCCACGGCGGCGCCTGGATCTCGGGCTCGAAAGAGAACGTCGATCCGTATCTGCGCATCCTCGCGAACGAGGGCTACACGACGATCGGCGTGAACTACACGCTCGGGCCCGAGGGGGCATACCCGATCGCGATCACCCAGCTGAACGAGGCGCTCGCCTACATCGACGCGAACGCGGAAGAGCTGGGGGTCGACGCATCCCGCATCGTCCTCGCCGGCGACTCGGCGGGTGGGCAGCTCGCCAGCCAGCTCGCCGTGCTGATGACCAATCCGCGGTACGCCGACATCATGGGCATGGAACCGGCGCTCGAACCCGATCAGCTCGTCGGCGCGATCCTCAACTGCGGCGTCTACAGCCTGCCCGCGATGGCCGAGCTCGACGGCATCACCGCGTGGGGTTTTCAGGTCGCGCTGTGGGCGTACACGGGCACCAAGAACTGGTCGGCCTCGTACGAGGGAGCGACGATGTCGACGATCGAATGGGTGACGGATGACTTCCCGCCCACCTACATCTCGGGCGGCAACGGCGACGGGCTGACGTGGCTGCAGTCGATACCGATGTCGCAGCGTCTGCGCGATGTCGGCGTCGATGTCACCGAGCTCTTCTGGCCCGCGCAACACAGCCCGGCGCTGCCGCACGAGTACCAGTTCCATCTGGATCTGCCCGAGGCGCGCAAGGCGCTCGCCTACCTGGCTGACGTCACCGGCTGAGCGGAGAACGGGCGGCGCGTGTCAGGATGCGTGGAGACATCCGCGCCCGAAAGGACACCCCCATGGCCTCCCTCCCACCGCTCACTGTCCTGCGCCGCGTCGGTGGACTCACGGTCGCGGCGGGCACACTGCTCGCCGTCGCGGGCTCAGGGGCCTGGTTCGCGGTGACGAAGCAGTTGCGCGCCGAGAAGATCACGGTTCCCGGCAACGCGCCGATCTTGGCGGGCGAAACCGTGCAGGATCCCGTCTCCGCCTACGTCGAGGCCGTCGTGATCAAGGGCAACGCCGAGCGCGGCGCGGGTGGACGCACGTTCGCCGACATCAGCGACGCGCTCCGCACCGTCGAGAAGGGCAGCGAAGAAGAGGGCAAGCTGCGTGGTCAGAGCGCCTCGCTTGCGACCGCGGCTTCGCTTCGCACCGCCTTGATGACGTCCGTGCTCGCGTACGGGGTCAGCGCGCTCGTCGCCGGGCTCGGCGCGTTCTTCGTGGTCGTGGGGTCGCAGCTGCGCCGTATCGACGGCAAGTAGGCGTCGGCCGGGCGCGCGCGCCGACGTGGGCGTCGGAGATCCGGCGAGCGTCGGGTCGGATGCATCCAATCCATCCGACCCTCGCCGAATCTCCGACCTGCGCCGAGCGTCAGGGCGCGGGTAGCGCCTCGCGTCGAGTCAGCGCACCTGCGCGCTGATCACGCTCATCACCGCGGTGTCGGCGAGCGTCGTGGTGTCCCCGACATCCCGACCCTCGGCGACATCACGCAGCAGGCGCCGCATGATCTTGCCGGAGCGGGTCTTGGGCAGCTCGGCCACGATGTAGACGTCGCGAGGACGCGCGATCGGGCCGATCTGCTCGCCGACCCAGGCGCGCAGTCCCTGCGCGAGGCCGTCGGGGGAGTGCTTGTCGAGGTAGCTCTGCTTGATGATGACGAACGCGACCACGGCCTGTCCGGTCGTCTCGTCGGATGCCCCGACCACGGCGGCCTCGGCCGTCGCCTCGTGCGCCACGAGCGCCGATTCGATCTCGGCCGTCGAGAGTCGGTGACCCGAAACGTTCATGACGTCGTCGACCCGGCCGAGCAGCCAGATGTCGCCGTCGTCGTCGAGCCGCGCGCCGTCGCCCGCGAAGTAGAAGCCCTGGTCGGCGAACTTCTCCCAGTACGTCTCGACGTACCGGTCGGGGTCGCCCCAGATGCCGCGCAGCATGCTCGGCCACGGTTCGGTCGCGACGAGCAGGCCGCCGTTGCCGGTGCCGACGTGCTCGCCGGCGTCGTCGACGACGTCGATCGAGATGCCCGGGATCGGCACCTGGGCGCTACCGGGCTTCGTCGTCGTCACGGCCGGCAGCGCCGAGATCATGATCGCGCCCGTCTCGGTCTGCCACCACGTGTCGACGATCGGAGCTTTGCCCGCACCGATCACCTCGCGGTACCACATCCACGCCTCGGGGTTGATGGGCTCTCCCACCGAGCCGAGCACGCGCAGGCTCGACAGGTCGAACTTCTGCGGGATCGCCCGCCCCAGCTTCATGAACGAGCGGATGGCGGTGGGGGCGGTGTAGAAGATCGTCACCCCGTACTTCTCGATGACCTCCCACCAGCGCCCCGGGTGCGGGGTGTCGGGCGTGCCCTCGTACATGACCTGCGTCGCGCCGTTCGCGAGCGGGCCGTACGCGACGTAGGAGTGTCCCGTGATCCATCCCACATCCGCGGTGCACCAGTAGACGTCCGTCTCGGGGCGCAGATCGAAGACGTTCCGGTGCGTGAAGGCGGCCTGGGTGAGGTATCCGCCCGATGTGTGCAGGATGCCCTTCGGCTTACCCGTCGTGCCCGAGGTGTACAGGATGAAGAGCGGGTTCTCGGCGGGAAAGGGCTGCGCCTCGTGATCACCGGATGCCTCGGGCACGGCATCGTGCCACCACACGTCGCGCCCTTCGGTCCAGTCCACCTCGTTCTCGCCGCGACGTACCACCAGCACGTGCTCGACACTCGCCTGTACGCCCGAGCCGTTGCGGTCGGCGAGGGCCATGTCGACCGCGGGCTTCAGGGGTGAGACCTTGCCCTTGCGGTAGCCGCCATCCGCGGTGATGACGACCTTTGCGCCCGCGTCGTCGATGCGGGATCGCAGGCTGTCGGCCGAGAAACCGCCGAAGATGACGGAGTGGATGGCGCCGAGGCGCGCGACGGCGAGCATCGACGCGACGGCCTCGGGGATCATCGGCAGGTAGATCGCGACCCGGTCTCCGGCCTCGACACCGAGTTCTTGCAGGACGTTGGCGACGCGCTTGACCTCGTCCGTCAGCTCGGCGTATGTGATGCGACGCTCGTCGCCGAGTTCGCCCTCCCAGTAAAGAGCGACTCGGTCGCCGTTGCCGGCCTCGACGTGGCGGTCGAGGCAGTTGTAGGCCACGTTCAGTTCGCCGTCGTCGAACCACTTCGCGAACGGCGGGTTGGTCCAGTCGAGCGTCCGAGTGAACGGCTTCGACCAGTGCAGAACGCGGGCCTGATCAGCCCAGAAGCCTTCGCGGTCTTCGGCTGCACGCTCGTACAGGGCCTCGGTCGCCGTCTTGTCGGCGAAACCCTCGGGCGGGGCGAAGTGCCGCGTCTCGTTGTAGAGGTGGTCGATCTGGCTGGACATTGATGCGCGCTCCTTTGTGCGGTTCACTCCGGCGCTCGGGGCCGCCGGGGATCGTCTCTGCGAATGTACCGGCGCTTTCGGAGGGGCGACTACCGCCGAAAGTCGGTGTCGCGGGTGCTGTGGGTCGTGCTCGGCGCGTCCGATCGCAGGGCTCCTGACATCCGCGCGCTGATATACCGCCTGATCTGCCCGAATCGGCGAGATGTGCTCGAGTTCATGCGTATGCTTTTCGCGGCCGAACATTCGATTCTGGCATCGCGGCGTCCCCATGTGCGGACGTTGCACGGCGGCATCCCGTTCCCCCCACGGGATGCCGCCTTCTTCTTCCCCCGCGGCATTCTCGCGGTCGAGCTGTCACAAACCGCTGCATCCGATCGCGAGATCGAGCGTTCTGTGACAGCTCGAAGGGTTTGAGGGTCCTCCCCAGCAGGCGATTCAGGGGCAGGTCCCCGGAATGGGGGGTGGGCGCGGGAGCGGGGATGCGGGCTCTCCTAACCTCGCTGCATGCCCCCACCTTTCGTGCCCGCGCCGCCGCCCGATGTCGTCGGGCGCGCGGCCGGGCACGAAAGGTTCTCCGCCGATTTCCGGCGGCCTGATTCCGTGCACCGTGAGCCGGATCGGCGGACCGGCGGGTTCGTGCCGGCGTTCGAGCACATCAGCAGTCCCCCCGGCACCGGTTTCGTGCGCGAACGGGATTCGGCCGGGATGCACGAGGCCGAGGTGCCCGCGGTATACGCGCCATCCGAGCATCCGTCGCAACTCGCGCCGCTGGCCGCCTATCTGGACGATCCGGACGTGACGGATGTCTTCGTCAACGGTTCACGCGGGCTCTGGGCCGACCGGGGTGCGGGGGCGGTGCGCGACCCGGTTTGGCGCGCCGATGAGGATGCAGTGCGGGAACTCGCGCTCGCACTGATCGGGCTCGGGGGGCGACACGTCGACGAGGCGAGTCCGTGCGTGGACGTCCGGCTGGACTCCGGGATGCGCGTCCACGCGGTCCTGCCACCCATCTCGACCGCCGGTACGACGCTTTCCATCCGCATACCGCGGGTCGTGCGGCCGACGCTCGACGATCTCGAAGCGCGGGGGATGTTCCGCGTCCACCCGGGCTGTGCTGCCTGGCTTCGCTCGCTGGTCGCGGACCGCGTGAACGTGCTCGTCACCGGTGCCGCGGGTAGCGGCAAGACGACGCTCCTGGCCGCGCTGCTCGCTGCCGCCCCCACCTCCGAGCGCATCGTCACGATCGAGGACGTCGCCGAGCTGACGATCGCCCACCCGCACCACATCGCATTGGAGGCTCGGCAGCCGAACCTCGAGGGCGCGGGCGGGATCGGGCTCGCGCGTCTCGTCCGGGAAGCACTGCGGATGCGTCCAGACCGGCTCGTGCTGGGGGAGTGTCGTGGTGAGGAGGTTCGCGAGCTTCTCGCTGCGCTCAACACGGGCCACGACGGCGGGGCCGGCACGGTTCACGCGAGCGGATTGGGGGAAGTGCCCGCCCGGCTCGAGGCTCTCGGAGCGCTCGCGGGCCTCGACGATGCCGCCCTGGCCCGGCAGGCCGTCAGCGCGATCGGGGCGGTCGTTCACGTCGGTCGTGCCGCCGACGGCTCCCGCACTCTCGTGGGCGCGGGTCGCCTCAGCCTCGAGAGCGGGCGGCTCGCGATCGTGGAGCAGGTGCCGTGGCTCTCGTGAGGCGGCGAACCGCGACCGTTCAGGATGCCGGTCCCGCCGAGGTCGCCGAGGTCGCGCGCCGTGCAGCCGTCCTGTTGCAGGCGGGCGTCGCGCCGCTCGCCGCCTGGCGGTACCTGGCCGAGCGGGATGCCTCGGCGGCGGCTGTGCTCGCCGACCTCGACCGGGGCGTGCCCGTGGCGGCCGCGATCGCGGCTCGGGGCGAGTCGTGGCGCGAGCTGGCGGTCGCGTGGGCGGTGGCGTCCGCGGTCGGTGCGGCGCTCGCCGAAGCGTTGCGCTCCTTCGCCCTCGGGTTGAGGGATGCCGCCGAGGCGCGCGACGACGTCACCGTCGCCCTCGCCGAGCCCGCCGCCACCGCGCGACTCATGCTGTGGCTGCCGGCGGTCGGTCTGCTGATGGGTGTGGCTCTGGGGTTCGACACTCTCGGCATCCTGTTCACCGATCCGCGGGGGGTCGCGTGCCTCGCGGCCGGACTGGCGCTCGTCGTGTGTGCGCGGGTGTGGACGGCCCGCCTGATCATGCGCGCCCGACCCGATCCGGGGCTCCCGGGTCTCGACGCGGAACTGTTCGCGATCGCCCTGAGCGGCGGGGCATCGATAGACGCCGCTGCGGTGCACATCGGCCGCGCACGTGCGGCCGTGGACCCTCGCCGTGACGACGTGCAGACGGACATCCCTCCCGGTGTGCGGGACGTCCTCGACCTATCGCGTGCGGCGGGTGTTCCTGCGGTCGAGTTGCTCCGCGCCGAATCCGCGAGCGCCCGTCATCGCGCCCGCGTCGACGGACGGCTGCGGGCCTCGAAACTCGGGACCCGACTGTTGTTGCCCCTCGGAATCTGCACCCTGCCGTCCTTCTTGCTTCTCGCCGTCGCACCGCTGGTGCTGTCGATCCTCGGAACCACCGACCTCCCCGCCCTCTAGAGGAAGGACCCACCTCACCGCTCGCCTGGCACGTGTTGTCCCTCGCGGCGAGCGGTCGTCGCAATAAGTGCCAGGCAAACCGATCCTGCGTCCCGTAACTCCGGGGCCATGGATCGAACTGACCATTCGAACTGACCACATGTTCGAACTGACCACATATAGAGAGGTACATCATGAAAGACCCCTTCAGCCCTCGCGCCGTTCGGACCGCCCGGCGCCGCCTCCTCGAGGACGACGCCGGAGCCGCGACCGCCGAATACGCGATCGCCACGATGGCGGCCGTCGCCTTCGCCGGGCTGCTCGTCGTGATCATGCGCAGCGACGAGGTGCGCGGCATCCTGACCGATCTCGTCCGACGTGCTCTGACGGTGGCGTGAGCGTGCGCCGCGGGTGGGGTCGCCGCCGCGGTTGTCGCCGGAGTCGATGTCGCTGTGGGCAGCGTCGCGCACGAGTCCCGCTCGATGAGCGTGGATCCGTCGCGGCCGAGTTCGCCGTGACCCTTCCCGCCGCTCTGCTCGTGATCGTGGTGGGCGTCGGTGCGCTGGCGGCGGGGTCGCAGACGGTGCGTCTGCAGGGAGCCGCGGCGGATGCGGCCCGCCTGGTCGCGCGCGGGGAGCTACAGCCCGCGGATGCCCTGGTCGGCCGCCTTGCCGGCGGAACCATTATGCGGATCACCGAGAGCGATCGGCTCGTCTGCGTCACGCTGACGTCGCCCGTCGCGGTGCCCGCCCTCGCCGCGGCCGGACTGGATGTCTCCGCCAGCGCCTGCGCCGCGGCGGGCGGCCACTGATGCCCTGCGCTGTCCTGGAGCGCCGCTGATGCCTCGCGGTGAGGCGGGAGGCCGCTGATGGCGGGTGCGATGGTGGAGCGCGGCTGATGGCGGGTGCGATGCTCGTCGTCGGGTCGATGCTCGTCAGCGCCACCCTCACGATCGGTCTCGCGGCGACGGGCGGCGCAGCCGTGGCTGCTCGCCGCGCCGCGGGGGCTGCCGACAACGCCGCGATCGCCGCGGCCGACAGCGTGTCGGGTGCGCTGCCGGGCGAGCCGTGCGAACGCGCGGCGGAGGTGGCCGAGGCATCCGGTGCGCGGCTGGTCTCGTGCGGGACCGACGATCTCGACGCCATCGTCACCGTTGAGGTGTCGTTTGCGGGCATGGCGGCGGCGGCGCGCGCCCGGGCGGGACCGCCCCGCGACTCGGTCGATTCGGGCTGAGTCTGTGGATCGGATCCGCCGCGTCGGCCCGAATCCACCGACTCGTCACGGAGGGGGTTCCGCGCCGTCCCGACCCGGCTCACAGTGTGCGGTGTGTATGGTGTGCATCGGAGAAAGGACCCCCGTGGCCACCAGCAAGAAGCTCGTCATCGTCGAGTCTCCGACGAAGATGAAGTCGATCCAGTCGTACCTCGGTGACGACTACGAGGTGCTGTCGTCTGTCGGACACATCCGTGATCTCGCCGACAAGAAGGACATCCCCGCCGATCTGAAGAAGACCTCGGTCGGCAAGTATTCGATCGACATCGAGAACGACTTCGCCCCCTTCTACGTCGAGAGCGACCGCGGCAAGAAGACCGTCGCCGAGCTCAAGCGCGCCCTGAAGGGTGCAGACGAACTCCTGCTGGCCACAGATGAGGACCGCGAGGGCGAAGCCATCGCGTGGCACCTGCTCGAGGCGCTCAAGCCCAAGGTTCCCGTCAAGCGCATGGTCTTCCACGAGATCACCAAGGACGCGATCCAGGCCGCCGTCGAGAAGACACGCGAGCTCGACCACGACCTGGTCGACGCGCAAGAGACCCGCCGCATCCTCGACCGTCTGTACGGCTGGGATGTCTCGCCCGTCCTCTGGCGCAAGATCGGATCCGGCAGCAACGGTGCGGCCCTCTCGGCCGGCCGCGTGCAGTCTGCCGCCACCCGCCTCGTCGTCGACCGCGAACGCGAGCGCATCGCCTTCGTCGGCGCCAACTACTGGGACATCGAAGCTCAGGTCGCGAAGGATGCTTCCGCCTTCGGCGTCAAGCTCGTCCGCATCGACGGTGCCGCCATCGCCCGCGGAACCGACTTCGACGACAAGGGCCAGCTGAAGAAGGCAGTCGTCGTGCTCGACGAGGCCGCGGCCCGCGAACTCGCAACCGACGTGCAGACGGCGGGCGAGGCATCCGTCAGCAAGGTCGAGGCCAAGCCCGGAACCCGCAGCCCCTACGCGCCCTTCACGACCTCGACGATGCAGCAAGAGGCCGGCCGCAAGCTCTCGATGAGCGCCAAGCATGCCATGAGCGTCGCCCAGCGCCTGTACGAAAAGGGTTACATCACCTATATGCGTACCGACTCGGTGTCGCTGGGTACCCAGGCGATCCAGGCGGCGCGCGAGCAGGCCGTTCAGCTGTACGGTTCGGCGGCCGTGCCGCTCAACCCCCGCGTCTACAAGAGCAAGAGCAAGAACGCGCAGGAGGCGCACGAGGCGATCCGTCCCTCGGGTGAGCACTTCCGCACCCCGTCGTCGCTGACGGGATCGCTCGATCGCGATGAGCAGCGCCTGTACGACCTGATCTGGAAGCGCACCGTCGCGAGCCAGATGGCCGACGCCAAGTACGAGACCACGACCGTGACCCTCGAGGTCGCGGCCGGCGCTCGCCGCGTCGAGTTCACCGCATCCGGCACGGTCTACACCTTCAAGGGCTTCCTCGAGGCGTACGAAGAGGGGCGCGACGAAAAGCGCGGAGACGCAGACAAAGCCGACGAGCAGTCGCTGCCGCAGGTCGCCGTCGGCGACGCGCTTACCGTCACCGAGGTCGAGCCGAAGGGCCACCAGACCACCCCGAAGCCGCGCTACACCGAGGCATCCCTCGTCAAGGCGCTGGAAGAGAAGGGGATCGGCCGCCCGTCGACGTTCGCGAGCATCATCGACACGATCCTCGACCGCGGCTACGTCACCAAGCGCGGCCAGGCCCTCGTGCCGAGCTGGATCGCCTTCAGCGTGGTCCGGCTTCTGGAAGAGAACTTCCCCGACCTGATCGACTACGACTTCACGGCCGCGCTCGAGGACGACCTCGACGCGATCGCCCGCGGCGAGCAGGGTCGCGTCGCGTGGCTGCAGGAGTTCTACTTCGGCTCCGAGGGTCACGCGGGCCTGCGGAACATCGTCGACAACCTCGGCGAGATCGACGCCCGCGAGCTCAACTCCCGCCCTATTTCGGATGGCGTGACGCTCCGTATCGGCAAGTACGGCCCGTACCTCGAGGTCGTCGACCCCGAGAACCCGGAGGCCGACCCGCGCCGAGTCAACGTGCCCGAAGACCTGGCGCCCGACGAGCTGACACCCGCCAAGGCGCAGGAGCTTATCGAGGCGCCCGTCGCCGGCGACCGCGTGCTCGGCGAGCACCCCGAGACCCACAAGCTCGTTGTCGTCAAGGACGGCCGCTACGGCCCCTATGTGCAGGAGCTCGAGCCCGAGGAGCCCGCGGGCGTGGACGAGGCGACCGGTGAGGTCGTCGACGCTCCGGCCCCGAAGAAGCGCGGCACGAAGAAGGAAGTCGCGCCGAAGCCCCGCACGGCCTCGCTGTTCAAGAGCATGTCGGTTGACACGATCGACCTCGACACCGCCCTGCGCCTGCTCGAGCTGCCCCGCACGGTCGGTACCGACCCCGAGTCGGGCGATGTCATCACCGCGCAGAACGGCCGGTACGGTCCGTACCTGAAGAAGGGCACGGACTCGCGTTCGCTCGAGAACGAGCAGCAGATCTTCGACATCGACCTGCCCGGCGCGCTCGCCGTGTACGCCCTGCCGAAGTACGGCGCGCGCCGCCCGTCGAGCGCGCTCAAGGAGTTCGAGGCCGACCCTCTCAGCGGCAAGCCGATCCGCATCCGCGACGGACGCTTCGGCGCCTACGTCACCGACGGCGAGACCAACGCGACGATCCCGCGCGGTGAGAGCGTCGAAGACATCGACTTCGAGCGTGCCGTGCAGATCCTCGCCGACAAGCGCGCCAAGGGCCCCGCCCCCAAGCGCACCGCGCGGAAGCCTGCGGCCCGCAAGGCACCGGCGAAGAAGAAGTGATGACGGATGCCGGGGGCGCGGCGGCAACGTCGCGCCCGGGTCCGCGCCCGGGTCTCTGGGTAACGCTCGAGGGCGGCGACGGCGCCGGGAAGACCACGCAGGCGGCGCTGCTGCAGGAGTGGCTCGAGGCATCCGGTCGAACCGTCGTGCGCACACGCGAGCCGGGCGGTACCGAGGTCGGCGTGCTGATCCGCGACATCGTGCTGCACCATCGGGGCGAGGTCGCGCCGCGCGCCGAGGCCCTGTTGTACGCCGCCGACCGGGCGCAGCACGTGCAGACGCTGGTGATTCCCGCGCTCGAGCGGGGCGACGTCGTCGTGCAGGACCGGTATCTCGACTCATCCGTCGCGTATCAGGGGGCCGGACGCGTGCTCGACGCGACCGAGGTGCGCGACTTGTCGCTGTGGGCGACGGGCGGCGCGTTGCCGGACGTGACGATCTTGCTCGACCTGGACCCCGCGGCGGCCCGTGCGCGGCTCGACGCGGACGACAAGCCGTTCGATCGGCTCGAGGCCGAGCGCGAGGACTTCCACACCCGGGTGCGCACGGCGTTCCTCGACCTCGCGTCGGCGGAGCCCGAGCGGTTCCTGGTGCTCGACGCGACCCTTCCGGCGGCCGAGCTCGCGGCGGCCGTGCGGGCCCGCATCGAGCCCCTGCTCTAGCCGCTCGGGTCGGCCGCGGTTCCGCGTGCGCCCATGTCCGGACAGTACTCCGGAGCTTCTGGCGTCGTCGGGGCCCAACCGTCATTTGTGGCGTCCGGATACGCAACTCATCCGGAGTACTGTCCGCCAGCCGGTCGCGTCGGCAGCCCCGGCTAGTCTGGGGAAGTGCCGACGCCCGCCCCCTCCGCCCTTCCGTGGGGTGCCGTCTGGGGTCAGGACGCCGCCGTCGCGTCGCTCTCCGCGGCCGCGCGCGGCGACTCCGAGGGCATGACGCACGCCTGGCTCCTCACCGGCCCGCCGGGCTCGGGTCGCTCCACCCTCGCCTACGCGTTCGCCGCGGCGCTCATCGCGAACGACGAGGGCGACGAGGGCACGATGCGGCAGGTGCTGGCCGGCACGCATCCCGACCTCACGGCGCTCCGCACCGAACGCGTCATCATCACGATCGACGAGGCGCGAAAGCTCGTCGAACGGGCGGCATATTCGCCCTCCCTTGGCCGCCACCGCGTGATCGTGGTGGAAGACGCGGACCGGATGACCGAGCGCACCTCCAACGTCCTGCTCAAGTCCCTCGAAGAGCCGCCCGAGCGCACCGTGTGGGTCTTGTGCGCGCCGAGCGAGGCCGACCTGCTGCCGACGATCCGCTCGCGCGTCCGCTCGGTTCGGCTGCGCGAGCCCGAGGTTGAAGACGTCGCGCGGCTCGTCGCCGACCGCACCGGGGCGTCCCCCGAGATCGCCGAGCAGGCCGCGCGCCACGCGCAACGGCACATCGGTATGGCCCAGCGTCTCGCGTCTGACGACGGTGCTCGCGCGCGCCGCGACGAAACCCTTCGCGCGGTGCTCGCCGTCCGCAATGTCGGTGACGTCGTGGCCGTCGCTGCCCGCATCGTCGAGGTCGCGACCGACGACGCGAAGGCTCTCACCGCCGAGCGCGACGCGACCGAGCGTGCCGAGTTCCTCCGCACCATCGGTGTGACCGAGGGGCAGGCGGTCCCGCCGTCGGTGCGCTCCCAGCTGAGCGCGCTCGATGACGACCAGAAACGGCGTGCCACACGGAGCCTCCGGGACGGGATCGACCGGGTCCTCACCGATCTGCAGTCGATGTTCCGCGACATCGTCATGCTGCAGTACGGCCGCGACAGCGACCTCGTGAACGTCGAACTCGAGCCGGAGCTGCGGGCTGCCGCATCCGCGTGGACTCCGCAGCGCACACTCGATGTGCTCGATCAGCTGCAGATGACTCGTCGTAACCTTGAACAGAACGCCGCGCCCGCCCTCGCCCTCGAGAGCATGCTCGTGACCGCGGCGACCGGAAGGATCTCGTGACCCGCACCGAACGCCGTGGCCCCGCACATCACCCCGCGCGTCACGCCGGCCGCATTCTGCGCGCTTCGATCGCCCTGGTGGCCGCATCCGTGATGTTGAGCGGATGCCTCTACGCGGCCATCCCCGAAGAGCCGACCTCGTCCGCCCCGGCGATCGAGGACCCGAGCGATCTCGACGCGTTCTATGCGCAGCAGCTTTCGTGGACCGGTTGCGGTCAGTTCGAGTGCACCACGGTGACGGCGCCGCTCGACTGGGAGGATCCCGCCGCCGGCACGATCGGCCTCTCGGTGATCAGGTCGGGGGCGACGGGGTCCGAGCGGATCGGGTCGCTCTTGACCAATCCGGGCGGGCCGGGCGCGAGCGGTGTCGCCCTGGTGCGGGACTCGCTCGACTTCGCGGTCGGCTCCGCTCTACAGGAGTCGTACGACATCATCGGCTTCGACCCGCGCGGGGTGGGGGAGTCCACGGCAGTCGCATGCTTCGACGCGGCGGACATGGACGCCTACCTCTACGAGATCCCCGCGAACCCGCGCGGGTCGGCGGAGTGGGAGGCCGAACTCACCGAGCGCAACGCCGCGTTCTCCGAGGCGTGCGAGGCGAACAGTCAGGGCATCCTGCCGTTCATCACGACCACCAACGCCGCGCGGGACATGGACCTGCTGCGGGGTGTGCTGGGCGATGACCAGCTGCACTACCTCGGCTATTCGTACGGCACTTTCCTGGGCGCCACGTACGCCGAGCTGTACCCCGAGAACGTCGGACGGATGGTGCTGGATGGCGCGATCGATCCGTCCATCTCGGGTCTCGAGGTCGGCACCGAGCAGGCGGTCGGGTTCGAGAACGCCCTGCGCGCGTACATGGCGGACTGTCTCACGACCCAGGAATGCCCGTTCCGCGGCTCGGTCGACCAGGCGATGGCCGACCTCGGTGCGCTGCTGGCGAGCGTCGACCGCACACCGTTGCCGGCCAGCGACGGGCGCGAGCTCGGCGCCGACAGCCTGGTCACGGCGATCGTTGCCGCGCTGTATTCGCAGGCGAACTGGTCGTTTCTGACCCAGGCGCTCAGCGAGACGCTGCAGGGCGATCCCGAGACGGCGTTCCTGCTCGCCGACTTCTACAACGGTCGCGAGGGTGGCGTGTACACCGACAACTCGGCCGAGGCGTTCCGTGCGTACAACTGCATGGATTACCCGGTGGATGGTTCGCAGGCGGATCAGGATGCATCTGATGCCCTCATCGCCGCCGAAGCCCCGACGATCGCCCCGTATTGGGCGGGCCCGGATCCGTGCGACGTCTGGCCGTACGAGCCGACCGGAACCCGTGGACCGATCGCCGCGGCCGGTGCGGCGCCGATCCTCGTGGTCGGCACGACCGGCGATCCCGCGACCCCGTACGCCTGGTCGGTGGCGCTCGCGGAGCAGCTCGAGTCCGGCACCCTCGTGACGAACGTCGGCGAGGGGCACACGGGCTACAACAAGGGCAACGCGTGCGTCGACGACGCGGTCGAGGCGTACTTGATCGACGGCACCGTGCCGCCGGACGGCCTCTGCGGCTGACGCTTGCGCGAGTGCACGACGTGCGCGCGAGTGCACGACGTACGCACCGTACGGAACCCGTGCGCTCGGTACGAAGTAATGCACTCGCGGGCTTGGAGCGCGAAGTTCACGAGTGCACCCGGCAGCCTGTAAGATCGTTGCTTGTGCATCGCGCAAGCGGCGCGCGCCACCTTAGCTCAGACGGCAGAGCGATTCACTCGTAATGAATAGGTCAAGGGTTCGATTCCCTTAGGTGGCTCCACGAAATGGCAGGTTAAGTCCCGTTTATCGCCAGCTTGGGGTGCGCTTTGCCCACATTCGAGCGGCTTCGCCCGGCCCTTGCGCTCTGAGTCGCCTCGCCCCGTCGACGCGGCAGTTTGCATCGATCGCGTATGCGAGACCCGGTGTGAACTTCAGCTGGACTGAACTGAACTCCCTGCCCTAGGCGACGATCGCGGACGGGGACGTGCGGGCCGCGTACCCGCTCGGAAGTTTGACGGTCAGGAGTAGTCCTGGCTGACGGCGAGAAAACGGATGGGAAGTTCCAGGAGCTTCAGTGGTCCGTGGGGCCCCTCGCCGTCGATGAGGAGCGAGTCCCCGGGTGCGAGACGGTATTCGTAGGCACCGTGGCCGTAGATCATCAGACCTTCGAGCATGTACAGGAACTCGGGGCCGGGGTGTTGGAACAGGGGGAATACCATCGATGCCTCGTTGAGCGTGACGAGGGTGGGTTCGAGGGCTGGGCCGGCGCTGCTGCGGAGGTGACCGAGAGACGCGTACTCGTGCCCATGCGTAGTACCGGTGCGGACGGTGATCGCTCCGTGACCGCTAGGGGTGTAAATCGCCTCGCGGTCTGTATCAACACCGCGGAACAGGGCCGTGACCGGGATATTCAGCCCGTCGGCGAGTTTCTGGAGCGTGGTGAGGCTGCAGGATGTCGTGGCGCTCTCGATGCGAGAGATCATGGCTCGCGACAGGCCGGTCAGGCCAGCGAGATCAGCGGCGGTCATGGACGCCGCGGTGCGGTACTCGCGCAGGCGCTGGCCGATTACTCGCTCGAGGTTCTCGGCGCCGCCGTGTTCCGGGGTGGCGCCCTGCTCGTCGGCCCCCGCGTCCTCGGGGCCTGAGGCCTCGCCACGCTTGGGGTTCGACAGCATGTTCACCATCCTATGTTTGCATCAGCAGGCGCTCGAGGATGGTCGCGAGGTCCTCCGCACCCGCCTCAGCATCCCACCCCTCGACGTACTCCTCGGGCGAGTGCGAGATCCCAGACGGATTGCGCACAAACAGCATCGCGGTCGGCACCGAGGCCGCCAGTACACCCGCATCGTGTCCTGCCCCTGTGGCGAGGACGGGCGCGTCGGGCAGCACCTCGCCGAGCCAGTCGCGCAGAGCGCCGTCGAAGTCCGCCGTGGCGCTGAAGGACTCCTCGACCACGGTGACTGTGCATCCCTCGCCCGCGGCGAGAGCCATGGCCCGGGCCCGGATACTCTCGACCAGCCCCAGGGTCACCGCATCATCGGGATGCCGCACGTCGAGCCAGAGGTCGACCCTTGAGGCGATGACGTTGCTGCCACCCGGCACGGCCTCGATTCGCCCGACGGTCGCGCGGGCGTCGAGCTGGCCACGCGCCTGGGCGCGCACGTCGACGATGATCCGGCTTGCGGCGACCATCGGGTCGCGACGGTCCGACATCAGCGTCGTACCGGCGTGGTTGCCCTCGCCCGAGACGCTCAGTCGCCAGCGGCCGTGGCCGAGGATCGAGGACCCGATCGCCACCGGTCGGTCGAGATCCACCAGACCGCGGCCCTGCTCGACGTGTAGCTCGACGAACCGCCCGACGCGCGCGACGGACGCGGGGTCGTGCCCAAAGCCGCCCGGATCGAATCCGCTCGCAGCGGCGACCTCGGCGAACGTGTTGCCGTCTCTGTCTTTCAGGCTGAGGGCGCGAGCGGGATCAATTGCGCCCGAGAGTAGTCGTGATCCGAGACACGCCACACCGAACCGTGACCCTTCCTCCTCCGGAAAGACGACCACTCCCAGGGCGCGGCGCGGTTCGACGCCGCGTGCTCGCAGCAGATCGACGGCGACAAGCGCGGAGGCGACTCCCAGCGGCCCGTCGAATTCGCCACCGCCGGGCACGGAATCGAGGTGGCTGCCGGTCACGACCGCGTCCTCGAACGAACCGGATGCCGGCGCCCACCATGCCCAGATGATGCCGTTGCGGTCGGTGGTCACATCGAGCCCGCGCTTGGTGGCCTCGGCGACGAACCACTCCCGTAGCTCTCGTTCGGAGGGGTCGAAGACGGGACGGCTATAGCCGCCCCGTCTCGGGTCGCGGCCCACGGAGTTGATCGCGCCCAGGAGGCCCATGACCGTGTCGGCCGGCCCGGCCCCGAGGAGCCCGGTCATGCCGCCACTCCCGACGCGGCCACGAGGAAGCGATCGGGAACGCCGCCCTCGCCCGTCGCCAGGTCTGCCGCGAACTCTCCGACCAGCGGCGCGAACTTGGCACCGTGCCCGGAGCAGGGGGAGACGATGGTGATACCGTCGACGCCGTCGATCACGAAGTCCTCGTGCGGGGTATTCGTGAACAGGCAAGTCGTTTCGGCGTAGGGCTCGGGCACGAGCCCGGGCAGGAACTCCTTCACATACGCGACTACCCGCTCCCGATTGCGTGGATCGATACGCCCGTCCTGGTGCGCCGCCGAGGGCATCGCCCGGCCGCCGTTGTATTCGGCGATCTTCTGCCCGCGGAAGTCGGCGTCTCGCCCGCCCGGTAGCCCGTACACCTGGATCTGGTCCGACTTGGAGATCAGCGTCGGCCATGAGCCCGCGGCATCCGAGTCGGCGTAGGGAAAATGGTAGGCCTGCTCTTGGCGCACGGTGAACGTCGGTAGCGCCTCGAGAAATGCTTGCGGTAGATCGATCTCGCTGAGTAAATCGGGTAGCCACCCGCCGGCCGCGACGACGACCCGCTCCGCTTCGACCGTGTCGCCCGAGGTGGAGCGCGCGCGATACCCGTGCGCGGTCTTTTCGACCCGCGCCACGGTCCAATCGCTCCGCACCCGCGCGCCGTGCGCGACGGCCTGGGCGAGCATGGCGTGCACGCTGCTCTCGGCGTCGATCACGCCGGCCGCCTCGTGCCAGAGCACCGGGGAGTCGAAGGCGATGCCCGGCCAGCGCGCCGCCGCCTCCGTCGACGACAGCAGCTGATGCTCGACGCCCTGCGCTTCGAGGACCCCGGCCAGCCCGACCGGATCGCGGAGCGCGCCGAAGTCGACGCAGCCCCCGCTCGAGATCAGCGTTTGCGCGGCCGCCCGCTCGAGTTCATCCCATCCCGGTCGTGTCCGTTTCACCAAACCCACGTAGAACGGGTCGGCATAGGCGTAGCGGAATATGCGGGCCGAGCCGTGCGAGCTGCTCATCTCGTTGGCTGGCTCCGAGCGCTCCAGCACGGTCACGTCGTGTCCGCGTTGCGCCAGGCGCCAGGCGGTCGCGGCGCCCGCGAGGCCGGCGCCGATGACGAGGAAGGAGGAGGGCTTCATGCGGGATCTTTCTGATCGAGAGGCGGAAGCGGGTTTCGGGTGCGGGCGGTCTCAGACCACGCGGGCTACGGCGACCCGGTGCTCACTCAGGCGGACCGCGGCGACCACCGAGTCCGGGTCGGTCGGTGACTCGTGTTCGATCTCGAGCGAGCTACGTGAGGGACCGGAGCGCCGTCGGGTCATCAAGTTGAGCACCCGCACGGCGCCCGTCACTGTGACGGCACGGGTGGCCTGCTCGCCCCGGAACGCGATCGCGACCTCGGGCGCCGCTCGGATGACCTGCCCGTCGATCTCGATCTCGAGCCGGTCGCCCTCGACGAGGAGCAGGTGGCGGTTGACGCCCGGAAACGGCGAGAAGTCGGCAGGAAGGTCGATCTCGGCCAGACTCAGCCGCCAGTCGAATGTTCCGTCGCCGGGGTTCACCGCCGCGGTGACCACCCGCGTCGAGCCGAGACCGTTGGCCCATGGCTCGGCGGGCAGTAGGCGCAGCTCGTCGAGCGAGACGGTCCTCACGCTCAGGACGAGCCGGGGATCCACGACGTGCCGGCGAGCGGCACGCGCGCCATGGCCGCGGATTCCACGGTCAGGGCGACGAGATCCTCGGGCTCGAGATTGCGCAGGTGGGACTTGCCGCACGCGCGCGCGATGGTCTGGGCTTCGAGGGTAAGTACCCGCAAGTAATTCGCGATGCGCCGACCACCTTCAACAGGGTCCAACCGTGCCGAAAGCTCGGGATCTTGAGTGCTGATCCCGGCCGGGTCACGCCCGTCCTGGAAATCGTCGTAGAAGCCCGCCGCCGAACCCATCGCCTCGTACTCGGGCGCGTAGCGCGGATGATTGTCACCCAGCGCGATGAGCGCCGCCGTGCCGATGGCGACCGCATCCGCGCCGAGGGCGATGGCTTTCGCGACGTCGGCGCCAGAGCGGATGCCGCCCGAGACGATGAGTTGCACGCCATCGCGATGCACGCCCATCTCTTGCAGCGCCGCGACAGCGGGCGGGATGGCCGCGAGGGTGGGGATGCCAACGTGCTCGATGAAGACCTGTTGCGTGGCGGCGGTGCCGCCCTGCATGCCGTCGAGCACAATCACGTCGGCACCGGCCTTGACCGCGAGCGCGGTGTCGTAAAAGGGTCGCGAGGCGCCGATCTTGACATAGATGGGCTTGCGCCAGTCGGTGATCTCGCGCAGCTCGGCGATCTTGATGGCGAGGTCGTCCGGTCCGGTCCAGTCGGGGTGGCGGCTCGCCGAGCGCTGGTCGATGCCCACTGGTAGGGTGCGCATGCCGGCGACGCGCTCAGTGATCTTCTGCCCGAGCAGCATTCCTCCGCCGCCGGGTTTTGCTCCCTGGCCCAGCACGATCTCGATCGCATCGGCTTTACGGAGGTCGTCCGGGTTCATGCCATAACGCGAGGGCAGGTACTGGTACACAAGATTCTTCGACTGCCCACGTTCCTCCGGCGTCATCCCGCCATCGCCGGTCGTTGTCGAGGTTCCCACGGCGCTCGCGCCACGGCCGAGCGCCTCTTTGGCATTGGCCGAGAGGGCGCCGAAGCTCATGCCGGCGATCGTCACCGGGATGTCCAGGTGCAGCGGCTCGAGCGCGTTACGAGAACCCAGCACCACATCAGTTCCGCACTTCTCGCGGTACCCCTCGAGGGGGTAGCGCGACATGCTGGCGCCGAGGAAGAGCAGGTCGTCGAAGTGGGGGAGGGCGCGCTTGGCGCCCCAGCCCCGGATGTCGTAGACGCCCGTCTGCGCCGAGCGCTGGATGTCGGCGATCGTGGCACGGTCGAACGTGGCGGATTCACGCAGGCCGAGGGCGGCGGTGTTGCTGTTCACGGTGTTCCTCTGGTTGGTCGGCGAGGTCAGTAGCTGGACGAGTTCTCGGCCTGGAAATGGTAGAGCGTGCGGGCCGACCCATACCGGGTGAAATCGGCGGGGTCGTCGTTCCGGCCCGCGCGATCGAGCAGCTCGCGCAGCTGCTCGAGGTGCTCCCTCTTCATCGGCTTCTCGATGCAGTCCGCGCCGAGCGAGGCGACCGTGCCCTTGACGTAGATACGGGCCTCGTAGATCGAGTCGCCGAGCGCTTCGCCGGCGTCGCCGCACACCACGAGGGTGCCGGCTTGTGCCATGAAAGCTGACATGTGGCCGATGTCGCCGCCCACGACGATGTCGACGCCTTTCATGGAAATGCCGCACCGAGCACCGGTATTGCCGTCGATGACGACGAGCCCCCCGTGGCCGGTAGCGGCGGCGGACTGCGAGGCGTCGCCCGTGACGTGCACCGTGCCCGACATGATGTTTTCGGCCAGTCCCGTTCCGGCGTTGCCGTGCACCGTGACCGTTCCGCGCTGGTGCATGCCCGCGCAGTAATACCCGACGTGACCTTCGACGGTGACGTCGACGGCCGTGTCGATGCCGACGGCGATGTTGTGCTGTCCCGCGGGATTCGCAACAGTGAACGCCTCACCGCCAGTCGCCTCGTGCAGCCGCGCGTTCAGCGCCCGTACGCCGTGGGCGAGGTCGATCGAGATCAGGTCGCTGGCCTGGTCTGCGGTGCGAGTGGTCGTGCTCATGCGCTCACCAGCTCTCGTACGGGGGCGGTCCAGATGTAGACGCGCCCGGGTTCGGGTTCGAAGATCCGCGCGTTCTCCACACCGGGCAGCCCGGCGAGAGCCCGGTACTCGCTCGCCATGGCGACCCAGTCATCGGTCTCGGCGATGATCGCCGGCTTGCACGAGATGGGGTCCCGCACCACGGCCATGCTGTCGGCCGTTGTCACCACGAGAGTGTAGAAGCCGTCGAAGACCTCGGCGAGCGCATGCAGCGCATCCGTGAGAGTGTCTCCTTCGCGCATGCGCCAAGAAATATAGCGGGCGGCAACCTCGGAGTCGTTCTCGCTATCGAACTCGACACCCTTTTTTCGCAGCTGTCGCCGGATCGAGGCGTGGTTGCTGAACGAGCCGTTGTGAACGAGGCACAGGTCATCCGACACAGTGAAGGGGTGCGAGCCCGTCGCGGTGACCGCCGACTCGGTGGCCATGCGCGTGTGGGAGACTCCCTGCGTGCCGCTACGCCCTGCGAGCGCGTACTGCTCGGCCAGTTCTAGTGGGTGGCCGGTGCCCTTCAAAACCGCCACGTGCGCCCCGCGGCCGGCGATCGCCGCTCCGGGGAGCACCCAGGCGATCGCGGCCTCGAGGGTCGCGGAATCAGTGGTCGCACGGATGACCGTCGTTTCGCCGAGGGTCTGGGTTGCGGGGAGCGCGGAGTCCGGGAGCCGCTTGGAGAGCGCCTCGACGAGCGCGTCCCCGGTGATGGCCGCATCGAGAACCGTCACGGTCGTCCCGCCGGGAGAGGTCAGCTCCGGGTCGCCGTAAAGAGCCATGCCGGCCGAGTCGGTGCCACGGTCGACGATCTCGCAGAGCATCGTGCCCATCAGTTCGCCGAGGCGCGGCTCGAGCGCGCTGTTCCTCAGCTGGAGTGCTGCAATGCCGCACATAGTTCTTCTCCTTGAAGGTCGGGTGTCGTCAGTAGGCGGTCAGGTACGAGCGGATCTCCCAGTCACTGACCTCGTTGTGCCAAGTGAGGAATTCCTCTTCCTTGATCTGTGCGAAGTACTCGACGACCGGATGGTCGGTGCCGAAGGCGTCAAGCAGCACCTGGTCGCGGCGCAGAGCCTCCACCGCGTGCAGGAGTGTGGCGGGCAGACTCACCGCGCCGTCCCGAGACTCGCCGGGGCCGCACGGGTCGCCCGGGTCGGCAGCGTTGTCGATGCCATGCAGACCGGCGGCGAGAGTCGCCGCGACGGCGAGGTAGGGGTTTGCCGAACCATCACCACCTCGAAGCTCGATGCGCTTGTCATCGGGCACACGGATGAAGTGGGTCCGGTCGTTGCCACCGTAGGTTGCCTTGGTCGGTGACCACGTTGCGCCCGACGAAGTGGTGCGCGCTCCTCGGCGCTTGTACGAGTTGACAGACGGTGCGAGGAAGGCCGACAAACCCGCGGCGTGATCGAGCACGCCGGCCACGAACGAGTAGGCAAGCGAGCTGATGCCCAGCGAGCGGGTGTCGTCGTCCGACGGGAACGCGGGACTCTCGCCCTCCCAGAGAGAAAGATGCAGGTGCAGGCCGTTGCCGGCGCGGTCAGAAAAAGGCTTGGGCATGAACGTGGCGGTCATGTTTCGCTCTTCCGCCAGCATGCTGACGATGTAGCGAAGCGTGACGACGCGATCGGCCGTGATGAGGGCATCGGCGTAGTCGAAGTTCTGCTCGAACTGGCCTGCGCCGTCTTCGTGGTCGTTGGCATAGTTGCCCCAGCCGAGGGCGTTCATTGCGTTACTGACTGCCGTGAGGTGCTCGTACATGCGTGTGACGCCGCGGGCGTCGTAGCAGGGCCGCATCCCGTCGTCCCGCTTGTCGGCGGTGCTGATCTCGCCGGGTCCGTCGCGTTGCACCAGAAAGTACTCCACCTCGGCCCCCACCTTTGGCGTGAGGCCGCGCTCGGCGTACTGGGCGAGGAGTCGCTTGAGGATCACCCGGGGTGCGTATGGCCATGCCTGTCCGTTGACATGAGGATCGCAGTGCACGATCGCGAGGCCTTCGCGGATGAATGGCACCGGCGTGTAGGAATCAAGGTCGGGCATCGCGATCAGGTCGGGGTCCTGGGGTTGCTGCCCGATCGCGCCAGCCGCGAACCCGGCGAAACCCAATGCTCCGCTCTCGAGTTCTTCGACGGCAGAGAGCGGGACCAACTTCGCGCACGGCTTGCCGTTCATGTCGACGAACAGGGCCAGGATGAACTGCACATTATCGGCCTCGGCGAGGGTGCGCAGCGTCGGCTGCGCGGTTGCGGCGGCGGTTGCGGTGGTGGTGGTGGTGGTGCTTGCGGGGGAGGCGGTGACCTCGTCGACTTGTGTCATAGGAGTCGGTTGACCTTCTCTGTCTAGGGACGAAGTGAGGTTACCACGATGCAATCGTGTTGCAGAACATTCATCATCGTGAATCGACGGTGGGTCAAAGCAGATGAGCGTAGGAGGCGTATATCCCTGCGTACGGGCGCGGTTTCGGTGCAACCTCGTCGCGGGCGCCGTCCATGGGCATGCCGGCATCGCACGGCGAGCGGGGATCGACTCGCGAAATGAGCTGTTAACTTTCGTTAGTCAGCGTTTACTCGTATGAAACACTCGACGGGATACCCACCTGCACAATCGAAGGGATGCACTTTGCTCGACTTCTGAACCTATATCGAAGTTTTTGTGAAGTCCTTATGAAGCCCGGAGTCCATTCCGGAGAACACACGGTCTGAAGGAGATTGTCGAGTGAGTAAACAGCACGCCGAAATCGCAGGGGCAGGCCTCGCTGGGCTCACCGCCGCTGCTGCCCTTGGCCGCCTCGGCTGGAGCGTCCGAGTGCACGAGCGCGGCACTGAACTGCGCGAGATCGGGGCCGGCATCTATATGTGGGAAAACGGTCTGCGTGCGCTAGAGGCGGTGGGAGCCTACTCGGCGGCGGTCGCAAATGCCGAGGCGGTGTCGTCCCCGGTCCTGCGCGACCACAAGGGGCGCATCCTGCAGCGGGAGTGGCTTCGCCACGGTCGCCTGTTCACGATGGGTCGGCAGCATCTGCACGCGTGTCTCGTGGATGCCGCGCGCGAGGCCGGCGCCGAATTGGTGACCGGATCGCCGGTCGCCGGGGCCACAGACGGTGTCCTCCAGCTCGAATCCGGGGAAACCCTCGAGGCCGACCTCGTCATCGGTGCCGACGGCATTGGATCCCGCGTGCGCGACTCGCTCGGGCTACTCCGCGAATCGGTGGACCTCGGCGACGGCGGCGGCCGGTACATGATTCCGCGGAACTCCGACGACCCCGTCGGAGAAGTCATCGAGCAATGGAACGGCGGCCGTCGTATCGGCATCGTGCCGGTCTCGGCTGACTTCACCTATATCTTCCTGTGCTGTCGCGCCGATGACGAGCGGGGGGTCGATCAGGTGCCTTTCACCCCCGAAACCTGGATCGAGAGCTTCCCCGAATTCGAGTCGCAGCTGCGGCGCATCCCCGCCGTGAGCGACGGTCGGTGGGTGAAGTTCCGCGACATCCGCACGACGGCGTGGCATCGGGGCCGCGCGGCGATCCTCGGCGACGCCGCCCACGGCATGTCTCCGAACCTCGGCCAGGCCGCGTGCGTGTCGTTGACCAACGCGGTCGCCCTCTCCCGTTCGATCGAAGCCCACGACTCGCTTTCCGAGGCACTCACGGCTTGGGAGCTCACCGAACGTCCGATCGCCGACGACGTGCAGCGGTTCTCCCGGCTGTACGGCCGTATCGGCACCAAATGGCCCGATTGGGCGCTCGGCGCCCGGTCGGTGCTCGTCCGTGGCCTCGGGAGCTTTAAGCCCGTGCAGCGTCGCATCAACTTCGCCGCGACCTACTTTCCCGAGTACGCGACGACGAGATCGTCGGCTTGACGACGGCCTCATTCCCCATCGCACCACTGCCCTACCGCACCACCACTGCACCACCTCGACGCTCCATACATCTCACAACCGGAGGTTCCACAATGAAGGTGAAGTTCTTTGCCGTGACAGCTACGGCAGTGGCTCTCATATCCCTGACCGCTTGTTCGGGCACGACCGAACCCGGGGGCGAGACAGAAGCTCTCGACGGATTTAGCGTGGCCGCGACGTTCATCGACTGCGAATCGGCCGAGGTCGATCCTGAGGGGTGCATCGGCCCCGGGATCGAAGGCACCTACGAGTCGCTGTCGCCCGACGACGTCACCGAGCCGTGGGAGCTCTGCAGCACGGTGCCCCATCTCAAAGATCCGTTGTGGGTCGCCTACAACTACGGTCAGGCTGTAGAAGCCGAGCGCCTAGGGGTCTCGATCACCCTGACGGATGTCGGAGGATACGAGAACGTCAGCGAACAGGTCACGCAGATCGAGGATTGCATCACCCAGGGCGCCGACGCGATCCTGGTCGGCGCCGTCAGCGCAGACGCCTTGAACCCCGCGATCGAAGCCGCCGAGGCGGCCGGCGTGGTCGTCCTCGACATCGCCAACGGCGTCACTACCCCGGATGTCTCGGCGCACGCCATCGTGGACTACTACGACATGGGTCGCACGATCGGCGAGTATCTGGCAGACAGCGGTGAATCGCTGAAAGTCAGCGTGCTGCCCGGTCCGGCCGGAGCCGGCTGGGCCGAGCGTTCGCTTCTCGGGGTGCAGGATGCCGTCAGCGGAAGCGACGTGGAAATCGTCGACGTCAAGTACGGCGACACCGGACGGGAAGTGCAGCTGCAGTTAGTCGAGGACACCCTGGCCGCAAACCCCGACATCGAAGCAATCGTGGGAACTGCCGTGACTCTTGACGTAGCTGCGACAGTGCTCGCCGAGCGTGGGCTCACCGACTCGGTCGCGCTGTACGGCACCTACGTCATCCCGAGCACGCTCGACCTGATTACGGCGGGGACGGCGACCTGTGCGCCCACCGAGCAGCCCGTGATGACCGCGCGCATCGCCGTCGACGTTGCGGTGGGCCTCCTGGAGGGCACACCGATCGCCGAAGACGCCGAGCGCGTCGGACCGCAACCGCTCCTGGTGTGCGGACCGGCGGCGGGTGACGCCGACAACGTGGCCGAGTTCGACACGACGACCAGCTTCGCGATTGACGGCTGGACCCCGAAATCGCGGGTCGACACGGACGCGGAATAGGAGCGTCCACATGACCTCGGGTAGCTACGCGCTGGTGGGCCGCACCATCACCATGGCGGGATCCGTCGACGCGAAGGCGGTGATCATCACCGACGGGCGTATCGCCGCGGTCGGCGGCGACGATGTCCTCGCGACGGCCGAGGCCGCCGGATTGCCCACCGAGCGGCTGCCCGCGGGGCATGTGCTCATGCCCGGGTTCGTCGACGCCCATGTGCACTTCGAGGGCATTGCGACCGGCCGGGGGCGCGGTATCGACTGCCGCGTCCCCGGCATCCGCACCATCCCGGAGCTGCTGGAGAGGCTCTCCGAGGGTCTGGCGGCGGGACGCACCTCCGGCGGATGGCTGATCGGTTACGGCAATCTTTTCTTCGACCAGAAGCTCGCCGAACATCGCCTCCCGCGACGGGACGAACTCGACAGCGTCAGCACTCGGGTGCCCATCGTCGTGCACTGCGGCGGCCACACCTCGGTGCTCAACACGCCCGCGCTCGAGCTTGCCGAAGCGGAGCGATTCCTCTCCGGTGCTGCCGGTCTGTGGGGGGCGCCGGTCATAGGGATCGGCGCAGACGGACACCCGAGCGGCGTGGTCAGCGAGATCGACCGCTTGCTGCCGATTTCCGAACCCGATCCTTCGGAACATGAGACCCATCTCCGAGTGGGTTTCGGCGAGCTCTTCACCCGGTACGGGGTGACGACGATCGGGGAGATGGCGGAGTCGCACCAGAGCGTCGGCGTGCTCGACGGACTCCTGAGTCGCGGCGAGATCGCCGGGCGGATCGCGGCCTACGCCCTTGCACCCTCTTTCCTGCCCCTTCAAGAGGCGAGTCGCTGGGCCGCCGATTTTTCGAGCACCGCCGGGCGCGACCGGTTCCACTTCGCGGGCGTCAAGATGTTCGCCGACGGCGGTTATTCGTCGCGAAACGCCGCCACCCGGCAGGCGTATGTGGCAGAACACGCTCCGCGACGCGGCTATGCCGGCCAGCTCAACCTCACGCGCGCACGTGTTGCCGAAGCGGTGCGGGCGACGCGCGAACAAGGGGTGCGGTTGGCTGTTCACGGAAACGGCACCCGCGCGCAGGATGAGATCCTCGCCGGTGTGATGGGCGCCGGTGGCGCACTCGAGAACCCGCCAGTGCGGGTAGAGCATCTCGGAAATGTGATGGGCGCGCGGACCGACGTGGCCGCATGGCGCGAGGCCAACGTGATCCCCGTCATGCAGCCCGGGTTCCTCTACAACTTCATCGGCGACTTCGTGCCGCTCCTTCTCGGAACACCCGGCACCTCCGGCCGCATGGCAACGAAGACCGTCCTCGAAGAGGGAGTGACGCCGGTGTTCACCTCCGACGTCGCGCTCGGTGCGGAGGAGGGCGGATCGAACCCGCTGTTCAACATCTGGTGCGCGGTGGCCCGCCGCAGCTACTGGAACCTCCACATCGAACCGGAGGAGTCGATCTCCGTGGCCCAGGCACTCCGGCTGTACACGATCGAAGGGGCAAGGGCGCTCGGCATGGACGACCGCATCGGCTCGATCGAGGTGGGGAAGCTCGCTGACATCGTGGTGCTCGACCGCGATCCGCGGGCGGTCGAGGTCGACGATCTGCCGAACATCGCCGTCGAGCGGGTCATCGTCGAGGGCGACCGAGTGTTCTCGGGCGATGCAGAAGGAGCGCAGTCATGACGACGGCGACGGAGCAAGGTCTTCATGGCACGCCGACGGCGGGTCCAGTTCTCCTCGTGGTCGAACGCGTCGGCCGTCGGTTTCCCGGTGTCGTCGCACTCGACGACGTGACACTCGACCTGAAGGCGGGGGAGGTGCATGTCCTCCTTGGCGAGAACGGTGCCGGCAAATCCACCCTCATCAAGATCCTGGCCGGGGTGCAAGGGGCGTCCTCGGGGCGGATGATCCTCGACGGTGAAGAGGTGCAGTTCCGCTCTGCCGGAGAGGCACGCAAGGCGGGTATCCGCACGGTGTTCCAGGAGCTGAGCCTCGTTCCGACCCTCACGGTCGCAGAGAACCTGCTCCTCGGCCGGCTGCCTCGCCGCGCGGGCTTCGTCAGCAAGAAGCGGATGAAGGCGATGGCTCACGATGCGCTCGACCGGATCGACGCCGACATCCCCCTCGACGCTCTGGTCGGATCGTTGCCCCGCGCCTCGCAGCAGCTGGTCGAGATCGCGAAAGCGCTCCTCGGTGATGCGCGCATCCTCATCCTCGACGAGCCCACCTCCTCGCTCGGAACGCTCGAAACCGACAACCTGCTTGACATCGTGCGCGGACTGCGGTCCAAGGGGCTTGGCGTCATCTACATCACCCACCGCATGCACGAGATCGCCGCCATCGGGGACCGGGTGACGATCCTCCGAGACGGTCGGTTCATAACCACCGCAGACGCGCAGCTTGATCATGAGAGTCTCGTTGAGCATATGACCGGCCGCCCGGTGGAGCAGCTGTTCCCACATTCCGCACGTGAAGTCGGCGGCTCGATGCTGTCGTTCGACGGGGTCTGCTCCGTAGCGCTCGACTCCGTCGACCTCGACGTGCGGGCCGGCGAGATCGTCGGTGTCGCGGGCCTGCTCGGGTCGGGCAAGTCTTCGGTGGGGCTCGTGACCTTCGGGCTCGAGAAACGCACGCGGGGGAACATCGCTGTCGACGGTAGGCCCTACCGCGCGCGTCGGCCCAAGGATGCAATTGCGGCGGGAGTGATGTACTACCCGTCCGACCGGAAACGCGACGGCCTCGTTCTCGTCAGGCCGCTACTCGAGAATCTCAGCTTGGGGTCCTTGCGCGGCGGAGGTCTGGTCCGGTTCGGTTTCATCAAGCGTCGAGCCGAGGCACGGTCGGCAGCGGCGATCGTCGGAGCGCTTGCCATTCGTCCGGCGGGAGTCCACCGCCGAGTCGAGTTGCTCTCGGGCGGGAATCAACAAAAAGCCGTGCTCGCTCGAGGGCTCCACCACGAGTGTTCGGTGCACATCTTCGATGACCCGACCGTCGGTATCGACGTCGGCGCAAAGGTCGATGTGTACCGGATGCTCGATCGGCTGGCGAGCGAGGGAAAGGCGGTCGTCCTTATCTCCTCTGACCTCGGCGAGGTGATCGGCATGTGCGACCGCACATACGTCATGCACGAGGGCCGTCTCGTCGGTGAGGTCGACCGTGCCGACGCCTCGGAGGACGCGCTCGTGTCCCACTTCTTCGGCAGTCCGCACGCCCAGACGACGGACGGGCATCCCGACGTTTCCGCTTTCGGAAGGACAATTCCATGACATCGACTACCTTGGCACCTCAGCCCGAGACAACGGGCTCATCGGGTCGAACCCGCGCGAAGGGTGCACTCGCCGTTCTGTTCAGGTCCGGCCTGCTTCCGCTTCTGCTCGTAGCTCTTCTGATCACTTTTAGCATGTTGTCATCGCAATTCCTCGAACCAGCGAACTTGCTCAACATCGCCCGCCAGTCGGTATTCCTGCTCCTGGTGGCGCTAGGGCAGATGGTGGTTCTGCTGGCCGCCCAGCTCGACCTGTCGGTGGGGGCGACCATCGCCACCACGAGCGTGGTCACCGCGACCGTGACCTCGAAACTCACGTCGGACGGCGGGTCGACCGTTCTGATCGGACTCGCGACCGGCCTCGCAGTGGGCATCGTGGTGGGACTGTTCAATGGATTTTTCGTCGCGGTGGTTGGTGTGCCCTCGTTCATGGTGACGCTCGGCACGACGTCGATCCTCACCGGCCTCGCGCTGATTCTGTCCAATGGCGCACCTGTCAGCGGCGTACCCCCCATCTTCACGGCCACGCTTGCCACCGGGTCCCTTTTCGGTATCCCCGTGCCGTTGCTCATCGGAGCCGTCGTGGCCGTGCTCGTCTTCATCGTGCTCGATCGGACCGCGTTCGGCCGCAATGTCTACGCCGTGGGAGGTAACTCCTCCGCGGCGTCCGTTGCCGGCATCTCGGTCACCGCGACTACTATCGGGGCGTTCGTCGTCTGCTCGGTGCTGGCCTCTCTCGCCGGGGTGCTCCTGACCGCGCGCGTGGCGTCGGGCGAAGCCTCGCTGGGAAGTTCGTTCGTCATGCTCTCCATTGCCGCGGCGGTACTGGGCGGCACCTCCCTCTTCGGGGGTGAGGGCAAGCTCGGCTTGGTAATCCTCGGGGTGCTCTTCCTGGGTGTTCTGAGCAACGGCATGAACCTCCTGCACGTGTCGAGTTACGTCCAAGAACTCGTCATTGGCGCGGTTCTCGTCGCCGCGGTCGCCATCGAGCGGGTTCGGACTCGGCTGTGGGGGAAATGACCCCGAACTGCGCGCGATGCGCGCCAGTATGCTGAGAGTGCCGCATGAGTCGAGACGTTCGAAAGGCAGCCGTTGACGGGGCAATCGAGTGAGGGCGCACACGGGTTGATCGCCCCGATGCTGTCGGCGGGTCGAGGTGTCGGGCGCGGACCGCGCCGCACCGCAGATGCCGATCTCGGCACGCGTCTGCGCGCATTCCGACAGGACAAGGGGTTGACCCTGCGTCAGGTCGCCGAGCGGGCCGGCATCTCCGAGAGCTTCCTGTCGCAGGCCGAGCGGAATCAGACCAACGCGTCGGTCTCGACGCTCCTTAAGATCGCCGACGCGCTCGGCGAATCCCTCGGCACCATTTTCCGCACCGAAACCCGAACAGTCGGCAACGTCGTCCGTGCGGCGGAGCGGCCCCTCCTCGCTCAGCGAGTGGGCCAGTCCACCGACGTGCTGCTGACGCCCGTCGCGGCGACCACCATGCAAGTTATCCAGTCCACGATTGAGCCGGGTTTCGATTCGGGCACTCCGTACTCGCACGTCGGTGCAGAGGAGTTCGTCGTCGTAACCAGCGGGGAACTTGAACTGGAATCGTCCGGGGAGGTCATCCGATTGCATGATGGCGACTCGGTTCTGATTGACCCGATGGCGCCGCACTCGTATCGAAACACGGGGAACGTGCCGTGCCGATGCATATGGGTGACCAGCATGCCTCATCACTAGCCTTGCGTCGCATCGTGCGATACCACCCTGGTCCCTGCGGAGCTCAGCGCGTTCGATGTCCACGCTGGGTGTTCTTGTCGCAGCCCTTGTGACCCTCTCTGCGTGCACGTTCGGATCGCCCGCGACAGACGACGGATCGCCCGCGACAGACGACGGATCGCCCGCGCCGCCGCCGTATGTCAGCTCACCCGAAGACGACGCGGTTGCCGACGCCATCCGGGAAGAGATCACCGAACGGATGGACGAGTGAGGCCTTCGCGCAGTGATCGTGAAGGCTACGCGTGACGGGCGGCCGTTCATCTCGGAGGCCTTTGGGAGTCGATGACCGGAGTGCCCGCTCCTACCGACATGCACTCTCCCAACGGAGCTGTGGCGATCTCGTATGTGGCCACTCTGCTCGTTCTCCTCGTTGAGGAGGGGAGGGGACGATCTCGCTCAACGACAGGCGGCCGACATGGCTGCCCGACGTACCCGACACCGATGGCGTCACTCTGGGGCAGCTCGCTCAGATGACGTCGGGCTATGCCGACTATCTGTGGGATGCCGAGCTGATCGAGCAGCTGGAAGCGAACCGTTTTCGCCAGTGGTGCCCGAAGAGTTCGCCCCATAAGCCACCTCGAAGCCGCTCGTCCATGAGCCCGGCACGAATTGGAACTACTCCCACACGAATTACCTTCTGCTCGGGCTCGCCCTGGAGAAAATCATGGGCCAGCTCATGGAGCAGGCGCTGCCAGAACGCGTGCTCGATCCGCTCGAGCTCGACCTTCTGGCACCCCTCGTGGACCATTACGCGCGGCGCCATCCAATACACGAACGTCGACGACCTCGTGCGGACGGCGCGAGCGGTCGGAACGGGTGAGCTCCTGTCGCCCGCCATGCACGAGCTGCAGATGAATCTCGACACCCGCGCCATCGCCACGCTCATCGACGGATGCCCGGCGTGCTTTCCGCACTCCGATGATCTACACGTATGGAATCGGCGTCGTGATGATGGGCGACTGGATCCTCCAGAACCCCATGTTCAATGGCACGGCGGCCGTGGAGGACTACCTACCCGAGGACGACATCGCCCTACGGTCGTCGTCACATTTGATGAGACGGCCTTCGACGAGACCGGGGCCGACACGAACCGGGCCACCGACCTGTTCCGAGAGCTCGCGTGCGTCGTCTCGCCCGGCTCGGTCCCGCCCAGGAGGTAGTCGTGGCTCCGCGCGTAGCCTGGCGGAATGAACCTGGATGGGCCCGACCCGCGCGTGTGCCCGACCTGCGGCGACGCGCTCTCGTTCGAGATCCTCGATGACGAGCGATTTCTGGTCGTGTGGTCGTGCGTCCACTGTGGCCTTATCCGAACGACGGAGCCGGTGTAACCAGCCATCGCCTCGGCGCCCACCACGTCGCTGCCCGTGGTTAATCGCCCGAAACGCAATCTTCTCGGGCGGAAACACGAGCGCTATCCGTTCGTAGCCACACCGAAACAGGATGTCCGTCTACTGGAGTCATGACTCCCGCATCGGCTGCTGAGACACCCACCGCGACCAACACAGCGACCCACGTCTCGACCCGGGTCAACATCGCGTTGCTCGGTGTCCGAAGCGATGCGCCGGTGCGCAGGACGGGCGGAGCCGGGCCCAGCGACGACGGGCACTTCATCATAAACGGCGAGGGTGCCGCCGTCCCTCTCAACCCGGCCAGCCCGTACGTCGTCACGTCCGGCGGTCGGCTCACCCTCGACGGCGCCGATCTCGGGTTCGATGTCGCGCCGGTGGTCCGACCCGCGTTCTACGACCTCGAGACGGCCGACGGCATCAACTACGAGAAGATCGCCAAGCTCCACGGCAAGAACGTGCTCGCGACCACCGTCGTGCAGACCTGCGTGCGGTACGACGAGAGCGAGCGGTGCCGGTTCTGCGCCATCGAGGCGTCGCTGGATGCGGGACTCACCGTCGCCGTCAAGACGCCCGCCATGCTCGCCGAGGTCGCCGAGGCGGCCGTTCGGCTCGATGGCATCACGAGCATGGTCATGACGACGGGAACGTCCAACGGCTGGGACCGCGGTGCCAAGCACCTCGCGCGCTGCGTCCGCGCCGTCAAGCGTGCGGTGCCCGGCCTCGAGATCCAGGTGCAGTGCGAGCCCCCCGCGGATCTGCAGGCGATCACGGATCTCTACGAGGCGGGCGCCCGTTCGATCGGCATCCACGTCGAGTCGATGGACGAGGACGTGCGCCGGCGCTGGATGCCGGGGAAGTCGCGTGTGAGCATGGACGAGTACCGCGCGGCGTGGCGCGAGGCGGTCCGCGTGTTCGGCTTCAACCAGGTCTCGACCTATCTGCTGGTCGGGATGGGGGAGGACCCCGACGAGCTCGTCGAGGGTGCTCGCGAGCTCATCGACATGGGCGTGTACCCGTTCGTCGTCCCCTTCCGTCCTCTGAAGGGAACCCTGGCGACGGATGTCGACAAGGTTCCGGCGCCGCATCGATCCGTGCTCAACTCGGTCACGAGTCGCGTCGCGGTTCTGCTGCAAGAGGCGGGCATGCGCGGTGAGGATCAGCGGGCGGGCTGCGTGGCCTGCGGTGCGTGCAGCGCGCTGAAGACGGCCGGGGCCTGAGATGCTCGATGTGCCGGTCATCACCGGAACGTCGCGCCGGAGCCGGATCGACCGGACGGCCTGGACGATCGAGCGGGCGACGGACGCGCAGATCGCCGCGTATCGCGCGATCCGACGCGATGTGTTCGTGGCCGAACAGGGCATCTTCGACGGCGACGACACCGACCGGATCGACGAGGATCCGCGCACGATCGTGCTGGTCTGTGTCGCTCCCGGGGGCGAGGTTCTCGGGGGCGTTCGCCTCGCCCCCGCCGTCGAGGGTCGCGACATCGGCTGGTGGACCGGCAGCCGGCTGGTCGTGCGCCGCGACGCGCGCGGCGCGGGCGGCATCGGGTCGGCGCTCGTGCGCGAGGCGTGCGCGACCGCTCTCGCGAGCGGCGTGCTGAGGTTCGAGGCGACGGTTCAGGAACGCAACGCTCCGCTCTTCCGGCACCTCGGCTGGGAGTCGTGGGGCGCCACGACCATCGGTGGCGCGGCTCACGTGCGGATGCGCTGGCCGATCGATCGGATCGAGCGGCTCCTGCAGTCCACCAAGGGGGTCCTCGGCGACCTGCTCGGCGACCTCCGCGACGACGACCCGCACGCCCTCGGCGGTCGCGGATTCGTCGGCGATGACGGGGTGCCCCTTCCGGGCACCGATGTTGTCGCAGCGTGCGACGCCATCCTTCCTGCCATGATCGAGCGCGATCCCGAATGGGCGGGGTGGTGCGCCGTGCTGGTCAACCTCAACGACCTCTCGGCCATGGGGGCGAAGCCGGTCGGGCTGCTCGATGCCGTGGCGGCACCGACCGCCTCGTTCGCGCGGCGGATCCTGGGCGGGCTCCGCAGCGGAGCGGATGCCTGGGGTGTGCCGATCCTCGGCGGTCACACCCAGCTCGGGGTCGCCCCCGCGCTGTCGGTGACCGCGATGGGGCGCACGAAGCGCCCGGTGCCCGGCGGCGGTGGCCGGGTGGGCGACGACCTCAGCCTGACCGTGGACCTGCGCGGACGCTGGCGCCGCGGCTTCGAGGGCAGGCAGTGGGACACGACCTCCGCCCGCACCGGTGCCGAGCTGCGCGAGCTCGGCGGGATCGTGCGCCGAGCCCGCCCGGCCGCGGCCAAGGATGTCAGCATGGGCGGCATCGTCGGCAGCGCCGCGATGCTCGCCGAGGCATCCGGCACCGGGCTCGCGATCGACGTGTCGGCGATCCCCGCGCCGGGCGACGTCGCGTTCGGCGACTGGGTCACCTGTTTCCCCGGCTTCGGGATGCTCACGGCCGACCGTCCGGGGCGCTCGCGGGTCGCTTCGCCCCTCGCCGAGACGGCAGTGATCGGTCGTCTCAACGGGGGATCCGACGTTCGGCTGCTGTGGCCGGACGGCGTCACCACGACCGCCTGTGCCGCGCCGGCAACGGGCCTCGGAGCATCCGGTTCGTAACGTGACCTCATTCCGGATGAAACCACACCGAAACACCGTCTTGCGAGTGTGAATGCACGCTCCTCTCGGCTCCACCTTCAGCTCGACTCCCCGTTCCATCCCGTGCTCCACCTCACGAAAGAGATGAACCATGCCTGAAGACATCGACGCCCAGATCGCCGAGAACATCGCCAAGTCGCTCGGCGAGATCCCGCACCCCTCGCTGCCGAAGGGGACGAACATCTACGGATCGACCAAGATCTTCCCCGACTTCCAGGCCGAGGACGGCGAGACCTACTTCACGCTGATCCACGGCATCCCGCACGAGTCCTCGGTCAGCTTCGTTGCGATCCTGCAGGCGACCCGGGCCCTCCGCAAGGGTTTCGAATCGGCGATCTACTTCTACGGCCCCGGCACGCTCGCCTGCACGGCGAACCGCGGATTCCCGACCACCGGGGACGCCGGATTCCCGGGCGAGCTGAACATGAACGGCTCGCTCGAGACGTTCATCAAGGAGGGCGGCACGGTCTACTGCTGCCGCTTCGGCATGGCCCTGCACGGCATGCGCGAGGAGGACCTGATCGAGGGTGTCATCCCGGCGCACCCGCTCGATGTCCAGGACGCCCTCATCTACTACGCGCGCAAGGGCGCGATCATCAACTCCACCTACAACCTCTAGGCCCGGCCATGGCACTCACCGTCGCGTCGGTCTCGGCGAACTTCACGCGGGACCTGAACCAGAACTACGCGCTCATCGAGCAGCTGCTCCAGGACGCGCGTGCTCGGGGGGCGCGGATCGTCGCGTTCCCCGAGGCGGCGATCGGGGGGTATCTCTCATCGCTCGGCAACCATGGCGACACCGTGCAGAACACGAAGCGCTCGCTTCCGCCGGCCATCCGGCTCGACGGCCCCGAGATCGCTCGCGTGCAGGAGCTCGCGGGCGACACGATCGTGACGATCGGGTTCTGCGAGCTCGACGACGACGGGGTGACGCGCTACAACGCGGCCGTGTGCCTCGACGGCGGGCAGATCTACGGGTCGTATCGCAAGGTGCATCAGCCGCTCGGCGAGAACATGTCGTACTCGGCGGGATCCGAGTACACGGCGTTCGACACCCCGCTCGCGCGCATCGGGATGCAGATCTGCTACGACAAAGCCTTTCCCGAGGCGGCACGGCTGCTCGCGCTCGACGGTGCCGAGATCGTCGTGAGCATGTCGGCCTGGCCGGCGGCGCGCACCGCGACGGCCGAGAACCTGCAGGACGACCGCTGGACGTACCGGTTCAACCAGTTCGACATCGCGCGGGCGCTCGACAACCAGGTCTTCTGGATGGCGTCGAACCAGTCGGGCACGTTCGGGTCGCTGCGCTATGTCGGCAACGCCAAGGTCGTCGATCCGGGCGGCAACATCCTCGCGACGACACTGCTGGGAGCCGGTCTCGCCGTGGCCGAGATCGATATCGACGAGACGTTCCGGGCGATGCGCGGTGGCATGTTCCACCTGCGGGATCGACGACCGGATGTCTACGGCCCGGTCGCCGAGACGGGGAGCGACAGCGCGACCCGGTGGACGGAGCTCGCCCATGCCTGAGATGACGTTCGCGGTGCGCTGGCCGGACGGCCGCGAGAGCACGCACTACTCGCCGAGCCTGGTGATGCACGACTTCCTCACGGTGGGGGGGCGGTACCCGGTCTCGGACTTCGTCGGACGCACGAGCGAGGCGCTGGCGATCGCGAGCGAACGGGTGCGGGCGAAGTTCGGTTTCGCCTGCACCTCGGCGATGCACTCGGAGCAGACGATCGCGTCGGCCGCCGCCTCGTACGCGGACGGTGACGTCGAGGTCGTCGCGATGGAGCCCGGCCTGGAGCCCGCCGCGGACGGCGGCCGCGCATGATCCCCGTCGAGCTGCGGGACGGCGACCATTTCGATGCCGTGATCGTGGGTGGGGGCCAGGCGGGGCTCGCCCTCAGCTGGCACCTGGTCCGGAAGGGCGTCCGTCATGTCGTCATCGAACGCGACACGGTCGTGCACGAGTGGCGCGACGGCCGCTGGGACAAGTTCACGCTCGTGACGCCGAACTGGCATTGCGCGTTGCCGGGCTATCCGTACGACGGTGCCGAGCCCGACGGCTTCATGACCCGCGACGAGGTGTACGCCTGGGCGCGCGGATATGCCGACACCTTCGATGCGCCCGTGGCGGAGCACACGTCCGTGCTTCTGGTCGAGCAGCGCCCGGGCGGCGGATTCCTCGTCCACACGAGCGCGGGCACGATCTCGGCCGAGACGGTCACCTCGGCCACGGGCGGGTACCACCTGCCCGTCACGCCCGTGTGGGCTGCGGACATCCCCGACCACGTCGTCCAGCTGCACTCCCACGAGTACCGCAACGCCTCGCAGCTTCCGGATGGTCCCGTCCTCGTGGTGGGGTCCGGACAGTCGGGGACGCAGATCGCCGAGGACCTGCTGCTCGAGGGGCGCGACGTGCATCTCGCCCTCGGTCGCGCGCCTCGCGTCGCGCGGTTCTACCGCGGACGGGACTGCATGACCTGGCTCGCCGACATGGGCGTCTACGACGTGGCCGTCGAGGCGCGGGGGCTGGCCAAGCGCGAGTCGACGAACCACTACGTCACGGGCCGCGACGGGGGACGCGACATCGATCTGCGCGAGTTCGCGCTGCGGGGGATGACGCTCTACGGCCGGGCGGTCGGGATGTCGGGAGGTGCCTTCCTGTTCGATGGCACCCTGGCCGACAACCTCGACTACGCCGACTCGGTGGCCGAGTCCATCAAGAACGACATCGACCGCTACATCGAACGCGAGGGGATCGACGCGCCTCACGAAGACCGGTACCAGCCGGTCTGGCGGCCGGAAGACGTCCCCACGACGCTCGATGCGGCGGGCATCGCCTCCGTCGTGTGGTCGATCGGCTTCCGCGCGGACTGGTCGTGGCTCGGAGACCTCGATGTGCTCGACCACGAGGGGCACCCGGCCCACGTCCGGGGTGCGACGAACGTGTCGGGCTTCCAGTTCATCGGGCTGCCGTGGATGCACACCTGGGGGTCCGGGCGGTTCCACGCGATCGCGCGCGACGCCGAGCACGTCGCGGGGCTGGTCGCCGAGGCCGCAGACCGACGCGTCCGAGTCGCCTGAGGCATCCGGATATCGCGCTATACGCTGAGCGAATGGTCACGGTCACGATGGCGGGGGTCGCCGCGCACTTCGGGCGCGACGTGGATCGCACCCTCGCGAAACTCCCCGGGATCATCGGGCAGGCGCGCGAGAAGGGCGTCGATCTGCTCGTCCTGCCGGATGCGACGATCGGCGGGTACCTGTTCGACCTCCAGCATCCGTCCGACGAGGGCGACAGCGCGCCCCGTTCGGTCGACCTGGACGGGCCGGAGATCGCCGCCGTCATCGCGCTCGCCGGCGACATGACCGTCTGCTTCGGCGTCGCTGAGCGCGCGCGGGTCGGAGACACCGAGGTACGCTACAACACGGCCGTGTGCGTGACGGGCGACGGCATCCTCGGGACGCACCGCAAGGTCCACCTGCCGCTCGGAGAATCCGACGTCTACCGGGCCGGCGACGAGTTCTCGGCGTTCGACACCCGGGTCGGGCGCCTCGGGATGCTGATCGACTTCGACAAGACCTTCCCCGAGTCCGCGCGTTCCCTCGCGCTCGACGGCGCCGAGATCATCGCGTGCCTGAGCGCGTGGCCGGCGAGCGTGACCGATCGCTCCGACCGCATCCGCAACGACCGCCAGGCGCACCTGTTCGATCTGTACGACTGCGCGCGCGCCGCCGAGAACCAGGTGTACCTCGTCTCATCCAACCAGACCGGCGTGATGGGCGGGCTGCGCTTTCTCGGGCAGGCGAAGATCGTCGACCCCGCGGGCGAGATCATCGCCAAGACTTGGGCCAAGGGCGGTCTCGCGATCGCCGAGGCCGACGTGAAGGCCTCGCGGGCGCGCGCTCGGCGGAGCCTGAACCACCTCGAACAGCGCGCCGAGCATGCGTATCGCGTCACGCCGGCGTGAGCCGGTGAGACCGCCCGGGGGACCCTCGTGAAGATCGCGCAGGTCACGTATTCGACGAAACCTCGGGGCGGGGTCGTGCACACGCTCGCGCTGTCCGAAGCGCTCGCGGCACTCGGTCACGAGGTCGAGATCTGGACCCTCGGGCGCGGTGACGACACGGCGTTCTTCCGCGAGGTCGATCCGGCCGTCTCCGTCCGCGTGGTCCCCTTCGACACGCCCGAGGGCGAGGACGTCGGCGACCGGATCGAGCGATCGATCACGACGATGGCCGCGGCCTTCGGGGCCGACGCCGACGTCGTGCACGCACAGGACTGCATCTCGGCGAACGCCGTGATCTCCGCAGGATCCGCGTGCGTTCGGACGATCCATCACCTCGACGCCTTCACAACACCCCGCCTCATCGCGTGCCACGAGATGGCGATCCACCGGCCGACAGGCCGCATCTGCGTGTCTCGGGCGGTCGCCGCAGAGGTGGAGGCGGAGTACGGGTACACCCCTACCGTGATCCCGAACGGCGTCGACGCCGACCGGTTCGCGGCCGCCGCGGGGCCCGCCGGTGACGAGCAGCGCGCCCGGTGGCGTGGCCGGCTCGGCGACTACGTGCTCGCCCTCGGCGGGATCGAGCCGCGCAAGGGCTCCATCGACCTGCTCGAGGCGTTCGCGGCGCTCCGTGCGGAGCATCCGGATCTCCGCCTGGTGTTCGGAGGCGGCGAGACGCTCTTCGACTACCGGCCCTACCGCGAGGAGTTCGAACGGCGGGCGGACGAGCTCCGGATCCAGCCGACGATTCTCGGCACCGTCCCGGACGATGATCTTCCCGCTCTCGTGGCCGCGGCGTCGACGCTCGGCTTCGTCTCGACGAAGGAGGGCTTCGGTCTCGCCGCTATGGAGGCGCTCGCCGCCGGGGTCCCGGTCGTCGCGCGGGACCTTCCCGTGATCCGGGAGGTGTTCGGAGAGGCCGTTCTCTATGCGACGGATGTCCCGGGCATCGCCGATGCCCTGAGCACGTCGCTCGATCCGTCGTCGCGGATCGATCCCGTCCCGGGACAGCACCTGGCGCGCTCGTACAGCTGGATCGGGGCGGCTCGGGCCCACGAGGACTTCTACCGCTCGTTCCTCGCGTCGGCGGGCGACTGATGCGGCAATCGATCTCGTCGATCGTCGCCGACCGGGCACTCGCCGCGCCGAACGAGGTCGTCGTGATCGACGAGCGCGGCGAGCTGACGGCAGCCGGCCTCGACGAGTCGGCGACCCGCCTGGCGCATGCCCTTCGTGGTCGGGGCGTGGAAACGGATGACCTCGTCACGATCTCGCTGCCCAACGACCGTGACATCGTCATCGCGACCGTCGCCGTCTGGAGGGCCGGCGCGACGCCGCAGCCCGTGGCGATGAGGCTGACGGATGCCGAGCGCTCCGCCGTCGAGGAGGTGTCGCGACCGGCGGCGGCGATCGGTGCCCGCCCCCAGGACCCGTCCATTCCGTGGATCGAGTCGGTCGACGCGCCCGCCGTGTCCGTGCCGCTCCCCGATCTGGCGGCATCGTCCTGGAAGGCGCCCACGACATCGGGCTCGACCGGTCGCCCCAAGGTGGTCCGGGCCAGTTCCCCGGCGATCCTCGACCCGACCCGGCCCGTCGCCGAATTCCTCCCCTTGCGCGCGACCCAGCTCGTGTCGGGTCCGATGACCCATTCGGCGACGTTCACCTACGCCTTCCGGGGTCTGCTCACCGGGCATCGCCTGGTGATCCTGCCGCGCTTCGACGAACGCGCGTGGCTCGACGCCGTCGAAGAGCACGCCGTCACGTGGGCCCTCGTCGTGCCGACGATGATGCACCGGCTCCTCCGCCTGCCCGAGGCCGAGCGCCATCCCGATCGTCTGCGGAGCATCGAGTCCTTGCTGCACATGGGCGCCCCGTGCGCCGTGCCCCTGAAGAGGTTGTTCCTCCACTGGGCGGGCGCGGAGCGGGTCATCGAGGTCTACGCCGGATCCGAGTCGAACGGGCTGACGATGATCCGCGGTGACGAATGGCTCACCCACGAGGGCAGCGTCGGCCGGGCCATCGGCGGAACCGAGATCCAGATCCGCGGCGCGGACGGGAAGCTCGCGCCGACGGGGACGATCGGAGCGGTCTGGATGCGCCGGGGCCTCCGTCCCGCCTACGAATATCTCGGCGCGACCTCCCGCCGGGACGCGGAGGGGTGGGACACCCTCGGCGACATCGGCCGGCTGGATCGCGACGGCTACCTCTACCTCGTCGACCGCGCGGACGATGTCATCAACCGCGGCGGGGAGAAGATCTACCCCGTCGAGATCGAGCGCGTGCTGGAGCAGCATCCCTCCGTCCGGAGCGCGCTGGCCTTCGGACGACCCGATGAGGCGTTTGGTGAGGTCGTCGAAGCCGTGGTGGATGTCGCGGGCGCCGAGATCGGAGCGGACGAGCTCGTGGCCTGGGCGAAGGAACGCCTCGGCTCACGAGCCCCGTCCTCGATCGGCGTCGTCCATGACCCGGTCCGCGACGATGCCGGGAAGGCGTCTCGCCGTCGGTGGTCGGAACGGTCACGGGACCGCTAGTCCGCTCGCGCCTCAGTTCTGCCCTGTCGTTCCCTCGCGTCGACCAGGGAATCCTGTTCACCGGCTACGAGCTGGTGACCTACGGCACTGACGATCGCAGCGCGAGATCAGAGCCAGATCGGTTCAGGACGCGGCGCGATCGAGATAGTGCTCGATCACGTACCGCGCGATCGCGATCGACGAGGTTGCAGCGGGCGACGGCGCGTTACGCAGGAGGGTGACCGGCCCGACCTGGTCTACGGCGAAGTCGTCGAGCAGCTCGCCGGCGCGTCCCCACGCCTGCGCACGGACGCCCGCCGACGTCTTGGCGCTCAGGTCGCTCATCTTCAGTTCCGGGATGAACCTGCGCGCCTTGCGATAGTAGAGCGGCTTGACGAGGGAGCCGCTGATCTCGTCGACCCCCATGCGCCAATGTTGCTTGGCGAGCGGCCATGCTCCCGGCCACCGCAACGAGGCCAGCGTGTCCTTCGGCGAGATCGAGAGCCAGCGGTATCCCTCGCGTGCCAGGGCGGGCACCGCGTTGGGGCCGATATGGACATCGTCGTACACACCGCGGGTGAAGTGCACCCCGAGGAAGGGAAAGCGCGGATCCGGAACCGGGTAGATCATGCCGCGCACCAGGTCGCCCCGCTCCGGCGCAAGCTCCCAGTACTCCCCGCGGAAAGGCAGGATCTTGGGTGACGGGTCGGCGCCGATGAGTTTCGCGACGATGTCGGACTGCAGGCCCGCGGCGGCGATCACCCTGTCGAAGACATGCTCACCGGACGGAGTGATCACGCGGACCCCACCGTTCTCGAGGCGCATCGCGGTGACCTCGCTCTGCATCACGATGTGCCCACCCGCTGCGCGGACATCCTGCGCCATCGCTTCGGTGATCGCTGCGTAGTCGACCGCGGCCGTGTGGGGGGAGTGCACCGCGGCAACGCCCGCGACGTGCGGTTCGATCTCGCGCAGGCGTGCGACATCGTCGATCCGCACGAGGTCGGGCACGCCGTTCTCGATCGAGCGCCGTTCGATCTCAGCGAGCGCCGGCAGTTCGCTCTCGTCGACGGCGACGACGAGCTTACCGACCTCGCGGTACGGGAGCCCCTTCTCTTCGCAGTAGTCACGGATCGCGACGCGTCCCGTTGCGCAGAGAGTCGCTTTCAACGACCCCGGCTTGTAATAGAGACCGGCGTGCACGACGCCGGAGTTGTGGCCGGTCTGGTGCGCAGCCAACCGTGGCTCCTTCTCGAGCACGGTCACCTCGTACGCCCCCGATTGCGCGAGTTCGCGTGCCAGCGCGACGCCGACGATTCCCCCGCCGATGATGCCGATACGTTCGCCCACGTCAGCGGACTCTCTCGCACGTGTTGTCGTCCCGTGCGCTCGACCCATCGGATGCCCAGGCGACCGCTTGTCGAAGGATCGAATCGGATTCGGCCGTGATGCTCACTATTCCTCCAGGTGCGTGGCGCAGAACCCGGTGTGGGTCCGCGCCAGTATAGGTCAACCGATCCGCGTGTCTCCGGGCGGCGAAACCCGCATCCAGCGGAAGCCGTAGGGCGCCAACTCGAACTCCACACGTCCGCTCGCGTCCAGGGGTGTCCGGTCAGGTCCGTGCAGGTCGAGAAGGGTCGTACCTTCCTCGACCTCGCCGATCTCCACGACCGTGCGTACGGGCGCGGCCGTGAAGTTGTGGAGGGCGATCATCCGTCCGAGCGGCGACAGAACACCGTGGGCCAGTACGCCATCGCTGCTGGTGTCGAACAGCTCCAGCTCACCCCAGCCGATCTCGGGTGAGACGCGGTAGCGGCGGACGAGGTGACGGATGAATTGCAGCAGCGAGTCCGGGTCGTTCCGCTGCTTCAGCACATTCACATGCTCGGGGGCATAACCATCCGCGGGCATCGGGGCGACCAGCCGCCCGCGAGACGCGTGTGAGAATCCGCCGTTCTTCCCGTCCGTCCACTGCATCGGCGTGCGTACCGCACCGCGCCCCGCGACCTCCGAGTTCTCGCCCATACCGATCTCTTCGCCGTAGAACAGCACCGGCGTGCCCGGAAGGGAGAACAGCAGGCTGTAGACCATCCGGATCCGCCGGGGATCGCCGTCGAGCATCGGGGGCAGGCGACGAGTGATGCCCCGCCCGTAGACCCGTTGGGATTCCTCGGGCGCGAATGCCTCGAAGACCTCGTCGCGTTCGGCGTCGGACAGTTTGTCGAGCGTGAGTTCGTCGTGGTTGCGCACGAAGTTCGCCCAGGCCGCACCGTCCGGTACGGCGGGACGCTCGGCGAGGGAATCCCGAAGAGGCGACGGATCGCTACGCGCGAGCGAGAGATAGAGCGCCTGCATCGACATGAAATCGAACTGCAGGTCGAGCTCGCCGCCGCGCTCGCCGCCGAAGAAGTCCAGCTGCTCGGTGAACGGCAGGTTGACCTCGCCGAGGAGAGCGGCATCGCCCGAACGTCGCTGCAGGAACCGCTTGAGATCGCGCAGGAAGTCGTGCGGATCGCCGAGGTCCACCCCCTCGGGCGGCTCGATCAAGAACGGCACGGCGTCGATACGGAACCCCGAGACGCCGAGGGCGAGCCAGAAGCCGACGGTCTTGACGATCTCGTCGCGGACGCGCGGATTCGCGATGTTCAGGTCGGGCTGGTGCTTGTAGAAGACGTGCTGGAAGTACTGATCCGTTCGCGGATCGTGCTCCCAGACGCTCGCCTCCTCGCCCGGGAAGACGGTCGGCTGCTCGTTGGCGGGCGGCTCGTCGCGCCAGACGTAGAAGTCCCGATGGAACGAGTCGCGGCTGCGCCTCGCCGACACGAACCACGGGTGCTTGTCGGAGGTGTGGTTGACGACGAGGTCGACGATGACGCGGATGCCTCGGTCCTTCGCCGTGCGGATGACTTCCACGAAGTCGCCGTGGTTGCCCAGGCGCGGGTCGATGCCATAGAAATCGCTGATGTCGTACCCGTCGTCTCGGTCGGGACTCGGGTAGAACGGCATGAGCCACAGGCAGGTGATCCCGAGGTCCGCGAGGTAGTCGATACGACGTGCGAGCCCCGCGAAATCGCCGACGCCGTCCGCGTTGTCGTCCATGTAGGTCTCGACGTCGAGGCAGTAGACGACGGCGGATTTCCACCACAGGTCGCTGGTGTCGGTGATGTTCACAGCGCGCTCCTCAGGGCCGGCAGCAAGTGTCGTTCGGCGCGGTCGAGGAAGGACGCCTGGTCCGTGCCGACCCCGTGCAGGTAGACACGATCGAATCCGAGCGCGACGAGCTCGGCGATCCGATCGGCGAGAGCTTCGGCATCGGTCGCCACGAGCGCCCCTCGACGCAATTCCTCGTCCGTCGGGTCGCCGGCCATCGCATCGAATTCCTCGGGCTGTTCGACATCCCACAGCGAACCCTCGATCGTCGCGTGGCGCCACTGCTGCCGGAGCACCGCAAGTGCCTCGTCGTCCGAGTCCGCGAGGGCCACGTGGACCTGAAGAACCCGAGGCCCACGACCTCCGGCGCTCCCATAGGCGTCGAGGACCCGGGCGAGCACGTCACGCGGCTGCGCCACGGTGGCGAGCCCGTCGGCCCACGATGCCAGCCAGCCCGCCGTCTCGGCGGTGACCGCGGCGCCCAGCAGGGGCGGCGGGGTTTCGGGTCGGCTCCAGACGCGGGCGCGGTGCACCGTGACCTCGTCGTCGCGGCTGACCTCGCGGCCGGCGAGCAGGTCGCGGATGACCTCGACGGATGCCTCGAGCCGGGCATTGCGTCGATCCTTCGGCGGCCACGGATCGCCCGTCACGTGTTCGTTGAGGGCCTCACCGCTGCCGAGCGCGGCCCAGAAGCGGCCGGGGAACATCTGCTCGAGCGTCCCGATCGCCTGGGCCGCGATGACGGGGTGATAGCGCTGGCCGGGAGCCGTGACCACTCCGAGTGAGAACGATGTCGAGGCGAGCGCGGCCCCGAGCCAACTCCAGGCGTAGCCCGACTCGCCCTGATCGACGCTCCAGGGCGCGAGGTGGTCGGAGCACATCGCACCGTCGAAGCCGACGGCCTCGGCGCGGACGACGGCCTCGAGCAGTCGGCTCGGCGGAACTTGTTCGTGGGAGGCGTGGTACCCGATGAAGACCATACGCCGAGTCTTGCGCGCGAGCGCCCGCACGGGCAGGGGATTGCGAGAAACCCCGTGTTCCCGTACGGGCACGTCGCGATTCGCCGGCGGTCAGGCGAATCTGACCCAGTTCGCCCCGGCACCGGTTTCGGCCCGCTGGAGCAGCTCGAGCTTCTCGCCCTCCACCGCGTAGAGCGAGACGGTTGTCGAGCGTTCCCCGGTCGCGACGAGCAGCGACCCGTCCTGGCTGAGCGCGAAACCGCGCGGCTGCGGTTCGGTCTCGTGGAAGGTCGTGGGCGCAGAAACGCTGCCGTCCGTGTCCACGGCGGCAGCCGCGAGTGTGCTTTCGGTTCGCTCGGACGTCCAGAGCGTCGCCTCGGACCGGCCCCAGTGCAGGTCGGCCCCCCAGATGAAATGGTTCTCGCGGGGGTCGGCGCCGAAGACGCTGTGCCCGAGTCCCCGTGCCGGGTCGACCACGGATGTAGCGCCTCGGAACGCGAGTTCGCCCGACGTGATGTCTCGGGCGAAGTGCAGGACTTCGCCCGAGAATTCGGTGATCACGTACACGGCGTCCTGAGCCCCATTCAGGACGAGGTGACGCGGGCCGCTTCCCTCGGGTGCCGCAACCGTCGCGGGGTCGAGCGGGTTGAGGTGCAGCTCATCGTCGACGGCGTACTGCGCGACGAGGTCGGCACCGAGCGAGACGAAGTAGGCGAATCGGCCGTCGGCGCTGGGGAGCACGGAATGCAGATTGGGGAACGCGATCGTGCTGACGGGCTCGCCGATCACCCCGTCATCGACGGGGCAACTGATGCCGTAACCGCCGCTGTAGGACGCTCCCAGCAGCAGGGTTCCGTCGCGACCGAGCGCGAGGTAGTTCATGCCGCCGTCGGGCAGATCGAGCCGTCCGCGCGGGGTGAGGTGCCCGGTGCCCCTGTCGAGCTGCAGGGTCAGGATGCCGGAGGGTTCGCCCGGTCCGCTGCCCTTGACTCCGGCGTAGACGAGGCCGCGGGCCGCGTCGACGGCGAACGTCGAGCAATCCGTCAGCCCGTCCGTGACGGCGAGGCGCTCGAGCGTGCGGTCCGCGAGGCGGAAGACGCTGATCGATCCGTCGCCCGCATTGGCGACGAGGACGAGGGGAGTGTCGGTCATCCTTCGATCGTACGTGCGGGTCCCGGCATGCGCGCGACGCCTCAGCGGTTGCGCGCGGCGGCTTTCCGCTGCTGACGCTCGGCCTCGACCACGGCCGCCTCTCCGGGGGTCGGGGCCGTGCCGCCGAGGTGCTTCGGCTGCCACCACTGACCGGAACCCGAGAGGGGATAGGACGCCTGCGCCTCATCGAGCAGCGCCTGCATCCGTTCACGCAGTTCTTCCGTCGCTTGCACCGGGTCATCGTTCGTCGTCACGGTGAGCGGCTCGCCGACCGCAATGCGAAGGGGCGCTTTGTACGCCTCGCGCAGCCGCGGACGGTGGTTCTTAGTGCGCAGGAGTTGCCCGCCCCACACGACGATGGGAATGATCGGTGCGCCCGCCTCGGCCGCCATCCGGGCCGAACCGGTCTTGAGCTCGCGGACCGTGAAGGATGCGCTGACCCCGGCCTCGGGAAAGACCCCCAGCAACTCGCCCCGGCGGAGGGCATCCACGGCGAGTTCATATGCGGCGCTCCCCGCGGCCTTATCGACCGAGATGTGTCGCATGGCTCGCAGCAGCCAGCCCACCACGGGTTTGTCGAAGGCGCCCTTCATCGCGAGAAAACGCACGTGACGCCGATTGTGCAGCCACGTGACCCACTCGACGAGCGCGAAGTCGGCGTATCCGAAATGCGTGATAGCGAGGACGGCGGATCCGGATGCGGGGATCTTGTCGATCCCGGACACGACCGGTTTCAGGCGCAGAACCCCGCCGAAGACAAACCGACCGAACCCGACCGCGAGGGAGTACACCGGTTCGCGGCGCGCCCGGCCGCTCTGCTGCGTGGTCATGGATTCCACCCTGCCACCGGTTTCAGCCGGATCGGGTTGTCGGCGGGATATATCGCTCAGTTCGTCGTTGCCCTGGGGCTGATCAGACGTGCTCGTTGTTCGGCGATCAGCGTGAGCATCGCCGAGTTGCTCGCCGGGTCCGCGGTGTGCCCGCGAATCTGCTCGTCCAGCGCATCCAGTTGAGCGACGAGCGCGACGTCGACCTCGCGACTGGCGCAGGTCAGAGAGAGTTCGGAAACGGCCTGGACGAAACGCTTGACGACGGCGGGATGCTCTGCGCCGTAGTGGCGGAGAGGGGTCAGCGAGGCATCCACATCGTCCGCCGAGCGTCGTGGGAGCGTGACGACACAGAGCTGCCCATCGGGTCCCGCGAGTCCCGCGGGCAGGCGCGACATCGCGACGAGACGCGCGGTGATCGCGCTGAGGTGACCGAGAGCGTGCACGGCGGTCGTCGGATCGTTCACGCCGGGCGACAGCGCGCGCAGGGCGATATCGAGGGTCTGTTGCACCCCGAAGTCGACATCTTGCGCCGAGGTCCGTTCGTACCCGATGGGGAATGCCTTCCGGATGATGCGCTCGACGTCTTCTCGATCGACGTCTTCTCGATGGACGTCCTCCCGATCGCTCTCTTCTCGAACCGTCTCCGCTTGTCCAGACGGCCACCACCGTGCCAGTGGTGATCCCGTCACGATGTTCTCGCCGACGCGGCGGAGCTCCTGGATCACGATCCCGTGCTCGGCGGCGTATCGGACGAGCAGATCGTGGTCGTGGCGTGTGATGAACCCGCTCGAGTCCGCAACCCCCGTCTCGTGCGCCGGGGGGACCGGGATCGCGCCGACGTAGCCAGGGGTGTCGGCGTTCCGCGCATCGATCAGATCGATCGTGCCATCCGTCTCGGCATGGATCTCTTTCAGCATCGTCTCGACCCGCAGTTGCGCCGCGAGATGCGCGAGGAAGAAGACGAGCATGATGACGCTCGCGAGCGTCAAGACGAATCCGAGCGTGACGGAAAGCCGGGGCACGAACTCGGCGATATCGTCGTCCTCCGACCTCACCGACCTCAGCACGGTGAGGGAGTATGCGAATGTTCCGAGGAATGCGGCGAGCGTCCAATGCACCTGGCGGTCGCGGGCGAACAGCCGCAGCACGCGGGGCGATGCCTGACTGCTCGCCAATTGCAGTGCGACGACGGTGAGCGAGAACGTGAGCGACGTCGCGGTGATCAGCGAACCGGCGATGGATGACAGCACGGTGCGCGCGGTCTCGGCGCCCCCGTTGAACACGACGGAATCGACCGCGTTCGGCAGTTGCGGGTCGACGATGAGGTCGAGACGGGGGAGGACGATGCCGATGACCACCGCGACGACGACCGTCCCGACGGGGACAGGCCAGAGTCGGGAGTCGATCGCTTCGGACAGGGTCGCCCACCACCCGCGCCACGCGCTGGGTCCGGTGTCTCTTCGTGGTGCCTGAGGCATCCGTCCATCCCGTCGGTCGCGTCTTTCGCCGTCGCCCGAAGTCGCATCCTCGCGACGACGGTCATCTCAACCTTCGCACGACGGTGTCGACTCACGTGATCGACCGGAGCGCTTCGCTCACCCAGCGGGCGTAGGACTGCCACGGGTCCGCGCACTCGAGCGCCCCGATATGCGACAACAACTCGGGGCCTGCGTGGAACCACTCGCCGCCCTCACGGAGCCCCGCGAACTCCCGATGACGCTGCTGCTCGAGCGCCCGCCCGCCCCGTTCGAAAGCCAGCAACTCGTCGTGCCAGACCGCCGAGAGTCGCTGCCGAGGCGCGGCCGAGGTGCCGATCTTGATGCGGTCGGCATAGCGCAGATAGTAGACGACCTCGACCCGAGGTCGTTCCAGGTCGGCGTCGATCGAGTCGCCGACCCGCCAGTGGCAGAGCGCGCACCTCAGGCATCCGTCGTGGCGCTCGCCCTCCGTTGCCCCGCAGAGCACACACGGGTCAGCAAGTGGGACGACGAACGGCACCCGAGAACGCTACGGCGAACCGCAGACGCCGTGGCCCCGCGCAACGAACTTCGGCAAACGACGAGCCGCGGACGAAAAAGCAACCCCCTTCCGCGCGGCGCCTGGGCGGTGCATGATCTGAGTTGCTCATTTCCCTGCACGAGAGGCAGAACACATGCTCGGACTCATCATCAGCATCATCGTCATCGGACTGATCGCGGGTGCGCTCGCACGCCTGATCGTGCCCGGCAAGCAGAGCATGGGCATCGGTATGACCATCCTGCTCGGCATTGTCGGCTCGTTCGTCGGCGGATTCCTCGGATTCTTGCTGTTCGGCGCCGACGCGCAGGATGGATTCTTCCAGCCGGCCGGCATCATCGGCGCGCTCATCGGCTCGATCATCGTCCTGCTTCTCTGGGGCGCCTTCTCGGGTCGTCGCTCGCGCCGCAGCTGAACGCGCGTATGACGGGGGATGTCGCATCCGACCCGCGACGGGCCCGTGATGGCCGTCGCGGCGGGGCGGATGCTCCACGCGCACATGCCGGCCTGCGGGGGAACACCCTGCAGGCCGGTGATGTGCTCGCGGACAGATACCGGATCGACGAGTTCGTCGGCGCGGGCGGGATGGCATCCGTCTTCCGCGCCACCGATCAAGCGCTCGGCCGCACGGTCGCGATCAAGTTGTTCACTCCCGGTACCGCGGGCCGCGGGGACGAGGCACGCCAGGTATCCGAAACGCGGCTGCTTGCATCGCTGAGCCATCACGCGCTGGTCACCCTCTTCGACGCGCATCTGCCGGAGCGCGGCGACGCGTTCCTCGTGATGGAGTACATCGACGGGGGAACGCTCGACGCGCGTCTTCTCGGCGGCGTGATCGGCGACGAGGACGCGACCTCTCTCGCGCGAGAGCTCGGCGAGGCACTGCACGTCGTGCACGGCGCCGGAATCATCCACCGCGACGTCAAGCCGTCGAACATCCTGCTGCGTCCGGCACTGACGCCGCAGAGCCCCCTCCGCCCGACGCTCGCCGACTTCGGCATCGCGTACCTCATCGACACGACCCGGCTCACCGCGCCGGGAACCGCGATCGGCACGGCTGCTTATCTCGCGCCCGAACAGGTGCGAGGTGCCGCGCCCACGACCGCGTCCGACATCTATTCGCTGGGCCTCGTTCTGATCGAGGCGCTGACGGGTCGCCGCGCGTTCGCACAGCAGACCCCGGTCGAGGCGATCGCGGCGCGACTGTCGATCCAGCCCGAGATCCCTGCCTCTCTCGGACCCGGCTGGGGTGCGCTGCTCACCGACATGACCGCTCGCGACCCTGAACAGCGCCCCACCGCACTCGAGGTCGCCACGCGGGCGCGCTTGCTCGATGTCGAGCCGAGCGATCCGGGCGTGACCGCGCTTGCCGTCGATGTGGTCTCCGAGAAAGAGGCGGGTGAGGCATCCGTCGCATCTGCCTCGTCGATCTCATCCGTGGGCTCGGTTTCCCCCGCACCCACCCTCATGCTGCCGACCGAAGCGCTGACGGATGTCTCGCCAGCGCCTCACGAGCCCGCGCCGATCGGCACCGGAGGGGACGCGGGACGGACAAGCTCGCCCGCGCGTTCGCGCCGCGCGCGTCTGGGGTTGCTGGCGCTCGTCGCGCTGCTGGTCGCGGGCGTGCTCGCCGTCGTTCTCTGGAACGCGAACCTGCCGTCCGGGCCGGCGCAGCCGGATCTGCCGCAGGTGGGCGAGCCCCTCGATACACACCTGCAGGATCTTCTCGACGAGGTGACACCGTGAGGCGCCGGGCGGGATGGATCGCCCCGGCGCTAGCCCTCGTGCTCGTTTTCAGCGGGTGCGCACAGGCGGACACCGACCTCGCCGGGGAGTCCGCCACACAACTCCAGTCTCATGTGGTCTCGGTGGCGGAGACCGCCGCGACGGGCGACTATGCCGCAGCGATGGTCGAACTCGATGCGCTTCAGGCGGCGCTCGACACCGCGCGGGAGCAGGGCGACGTCAGTGACGAGCGGGCCGCGACGATCCAGGCAGCGATCGATGCGGTGCGCGCCGACCTCGTGCAAGCGGTGGAATCCGCAACGCCGAGCGCGCCCGCCGAGGCGCCCGTCGAGGCGCCGGCCCCGGTGGCTCCTGATGTGGCTGAGCCGGAAGAGGGTGACGGCAACGGCGGGGAAGGCGGCAACAGTGGCGAGGGCAACCAGGGCAACGGTAACGACGGCAACAGCGGCAACGGGAACGACGGCAACGGGAACGACGGCAACAGCGGCAACGGCGGCGGAAACAGCGGGAACGGGAACGGAAACAGCGGAGGCCGGGGCAACGGCTGAGCCGCGCCAAACCACGATGCGAAGATGGGAGAAATCTCATTTTCGCTCGGCTGATTCGGCCCGTTTTCGATGCTTTTCGGGCTGTGGATGTCGGTGGTCGTCCGTAGAGTTTCGAACATGCATTCGATTTCTTGTGGGGTTGATGCCAAGGCTCGGGACTTCGCGGTCCGGTGTGCCGAGGCGGTGCGTGTAGCCGAGCAGGGGCAGGCCGCGCTGGCTCGGATCTTCGCGGAGGCGGCTGCGGAGGGGATGCACCGGGTCGCGGAACTCGCCTCCCCCTCCTCACGCGAAGCTGAGTTGCCGTTCCGTTCTTTGGCGGCGGAGATGGCCGCTGCGGCGAATATGTCCGACCGGACCGTGCAACGCCGCATGAACGACGCCGCTGTTTTGGCGGAGTCCTTTCCCGCGACGTTCAACGCGTGGGAAGAGGGACGGATCGCTCGCGGCCATGTCGCGGTGATCATGGAACACGGACTCCCGTTGACGGATCCGGATGCACGCGCGAAGTTCGAGACCGAAGCACTGCCTCGCGCCGAGGGGACCACGCCCGGGCGGCTCGGAGCATCGTTGGCGCGGCTCGCGGAGTCGCTGCAGCCGCGACCGCTCGCGGAGCGCCACAAGGAGGCACGCACGTCACGGGGCGCGTGCGTACGAGACATCGGCGACGGGATGGCGGAGTTCATTTCCACCCAACCCGCGGTGCTGGCGCATGCGATGCACGACCGCATCACCCAACAGGCTCGGGCGATCAGGAAAGCCGATCCGACGGATGCGCGGACCCTGGACCAGATCCGTGCCGATCTGGTGGCGGACATGCTGCTCACCACGACGCCTTCCGTGGAAACGGGTGCCGGTCTCTCCGACGGGCTCGGCGGTCTCGGGGCGATTCGCGGGATCGTGAACGTCACCGTTCCCGCCTTGGCGCTGGCTGGCGTGACGGACGAGCCCGCCGAGCTCGTGGGACGGTGCCCGATCGACCCCGCCACCGCCCGCCAGCTCGCGGGACACGCGACCGGGTGGGACCGAGTTCTCGCCGATCCGATCACGGGGTGCGTGCTCGCCGTGGACCGGTACACGCCCTCGGCGGATATGAAACGGTTCTTGCGGGCGCGGGATCAGCACTGCAGGTTCCCGGGATGCCGACAACCCGCACATCGGTGTGATCGGGACCACACCCTCGACTACGCGTTGGGTGGTGAAACCGCCGTCTGCAACCTTGCTTGTCTCTGCAAACGACACCACATTCTCAAGGGCGAAACGGCGTGGACCGTCCGCCAACTCGGCGGCGGAGTTCTGGAATGGACCTCACCCTGAATCGCCCCGGGTTTAGTGGAGGGCGAGTTCTCCCAGCGCCGGCTGGCTCTGGGGGTTGATCTCACGGTAGTACTCGTTCTCCTTCTCGATGGGTGTGA
>NZ_JBIITF010000007.1:0-159251 GCF_044340635.1 Microbacterium sp. | reverse complement strand
TGTCGCCTACGGCGTGTCGCGCGGAGATGGCGGACCGATCGCACGACCATCAAGCCGTCCTCCGCGGGCCATGTCCCACTTTGTCGGGACACCCAGAGGGCTGAGCCGCCCTACTGGTTGCCGATGTGCTTGTCGACGTTGTCGCGCGTCTCGTCGACTTTCGCGTGGTGCTCTTCGGGCACGACCTTCTTGATGGCATCGGCCGCGCCCGCGAGGAGCTTGTCGCTGACGTCCTCGGCCTTCTCGCTCTTCAACGCCTCTTCGATCTTGTCGCGGTTCTGCTCGAACATCTGCTTGCCCTTGTTCACGATGTCGTCAACGCCCACGGTGTCCTCCTCCGGCGCCCGATGGACGCATCACTCCCCCATTCTGCCCCCGGGGAACCCGGCCCGCGAAGCCTCGATGAAACCCGCCGAAACACGACCCTTGTAACATGAGCACATGCTGGGGGCATCTGGGGACACGAACGACCGCGCGAGAGACGAGAACGAGGACTCGACCGTTCCGCATCGATGGCGACGACCATGGCTGTTGCCCGCTGCCGTCCTCCTGTGCGGCAGCGCCATCGTGGCCGGGGGGATCTGGGTGCTCTCGCCGCTCGCCGTGCAGGCGCAATCAGACCCGGCGCCCACCGTCACCTCGATCGTGCCCCTGATCACCTCCACCGTTCCCGCGGGCACGTCGGCGGTGCTCGCGGGCCCGGGCATCGACCCCACCGGAGAAACGGTGTCAACGGACGGGGTGCGCGCCTTCATCGCCGGACTTCCCGCCGAAGGTGTGCGGGCGATAGAGGTTCCGGCGGGCAGCATCATCCAGCTGGACGGGACGATCGAGATCCCGGCCGACACGATCCTGCGCGGGGGCGGGGAGTTGCGCTTCACCGCCGGCATCGCCAACTCTGCCGCCATCAGCGTGATCGGCGACAACGTCGAGATCTCCGGCGTCACGCTGACGAACCCGAACGAGCTGGGGACCGCCGAGGGTGACCGCAATTACGGCATCGAGATCAAGGCGTCCGACGTGCGGGTCATCGGGAACCACATCGAACTGTTCCAGAACGGGATCGCCGTACGTTATGGCGGCGAGTTCCACGACATCGTGATCGCCAACAACAGGGTGAAGGATGTCGTCGGCGTGGGTGGCGGTCCCGCTTCCTCTCAGAATCTCGGTGAGGACCGCGGCGACGGGATCGTCGTCTGGGGTGCTCAGGCGACCGTCACCGGCAACATCGTCAACGCGAAGGAGGGCACCGACGCCCGGGTCGGCATCCATACCGAGAGCATCACACTCGGGAACGCGCAGGACGCCCCCCACTCCGCATCGATGGTGACGATCTCGGGCAACGTCGTGTACGGGACGTTCCGTCGCTCGATCGTGAGTGAGAACGTCGCGCACACCACCATCACGGGCAATACGGTCGCGGATGCCACGTGGTGGAACATCGCCGTGATCCTGCAGTCCCACGACAGCATCGTCAGCGGCAACACGATCCTGTACACCCGAACGGCAGACGACGAGCAGGGCCAGAACTACAGCCCGCGTCGCGCGCCCATCATGATTTACGGCGGGGTCCAGCGGGCACAGGTGACGGACAACTCGCTCGTCGTCAAGCCGAATGCCGTCGCGCGTGCTTTCGTCGTGGTCCAGGGCGAGGGCGATCAGGTGCCCACCGACATCACGATCGATGGCAACACCGGATACAACGAGGGCGGGTCCGTCGCGGACGGCCTCGCGACGGTGGGGCGTGTGGAAGGGCTGCGTGCCACGGACAACCGATTCCACGGCTTCGATGCCGTCGGGATCGCCATCGGGAATCTCGCCTCGTTCCTCATCGATCGGAACGAGCTGCGAGGCTCCGGTGCCGAGGTCGGCATCCGCGTGGGCGCTGACGCCGGTGCCGGGCGCGTGACGGACAACACGATCTCGGGCACCGAATCGGCGGTCGACGCGCCCGGCACCACGCAGGTGGATGGCAACACGGGCCCCTAGGCGCCGTCTACGACGCAGAGGTCGGACCCGAAGGTCCGACCCCGTGTACAACGAAGGGGTCGGACCCGAAGGTCCGACCCCTTGTCAGTGCGTTGCGAAGACTACTTCAGGATCTTCGTGACCGTGCCGGCGCCGACGGTGCGGCCACCCTCACGGATCGCGAAGCCGAGGCCATCCTCCAGGGCGATCGGCTGGATGAGCTCGACCGTCATGTCGGTGGTGTCACCGGGCATAACCATCTCGGTGCCCTCGGGCAGCGAGATGACGCCGGTGACGTCGGTGGTGCGGAAGTAGAACTGCGGGCGGTAGTTCGTGTAGAAGGGGTTGTGACGGCCACCCTCCTCCTTGGACAGGATGTACGCCGTGCCCTCGAAGTTGGTGTGGGGCGTAACCGAACCCGGCTTCACGATGACCTGGCCACGCTCGACGTCGTCACGCTTGGTGCCGCGCAGGAGCAGACCACAGTTCTCGCCGGCCCAGGCCTCGTCGAGCTGCTTGTGGAACATCTCGATACCGGTGACGATCGTCTTCTGCGTCGGGCGCAGACCCACGATCTCGACCTCGGAGTTGATCGCGAGGGTACCGCGCTCGGCGCGACCCGTCACAACCGTGCCACGGCCGGTGATGGTGAAGACGTCCTCGACGGGCATGAGGAACGGCTTGTCCTTGTCACGCACCGGGTCGGGGATCGACTCGTCGACGGCTTCCATGAGCTCGACGATCGCGTCGACCCACTTCTCGTCACCCTCGAGAGCCTTCAGGCCCGAGACGCGGACGACGGGAGCGTTGTCGCCATCGAAGTCCTGGCTCGAGAGCAGCTCGCGAACCTCGAGCTCGACGAGCTCCAGGATCTCTTCGTCGTCGACCATGTCCGACTTGTTCAGCGCGACCATGAGGTACGGCACGCCGACCTGCTTGGCGAGCAGAACGTGCTCACGCGTCTGGGCCATCGGGCCGTCGGTTGCGGCGACCACGAGGATTGCGCCGTCCATCTGGGCAGCACCCGTGATCATGTTCTTGATGTAGTCGGCGTGACCGGGGGCGTCGACGTGCGCGTAGTGACGCTTCGGGGTCTCGTACTCGACGTGCGAGATGTTGATCGTGATGCCGCGCTGGCGCTCCTCGGGAGCGGAGTCGATCGACGCGAAGTCACGCTGCACGTTGGTGGCCGACGGGTACTTGTCGGCGAGCACCTTCGAGATTGCGGCGGTGAGCGTGGTCTTGCCGTGGTCGACGTGACCGATCGTTCCGATGTTCACGTGCGGCTTGGTCCGCTCGAACTTGGCCTTAGCCACTGGGTCCTCCTAGGACATTCGTGTAGATCCTCCGGGCGCTGGATTGCGACCGGTTCTCTACGGGGATTGGTTCTCAGCTTAGTAGAGAGAGTTGAAGTGATTCTGTGTGAAGTTGTGGTCCGGCCCCTTCGCCCGCCGAGGGCTTGCCCTGAGCTTGTCGAAGGGACCGGAAATCGAGCTACTCGCCCTTGTTCTTCTGGACGATCTCGTCGGCCACCGCGCGGGGGACCTCGGCGTAGCTGTCGAACTCCATGGAGTAGACGGCGCGACCGGAGGTCTTCGAGCGCAGGTCACCGATGTAGCCGAACATCTCGGACAGCGGGACGTTCGCCCGCACGACCTTGACACCCGCGGCATCCTCCATCGACTGGATCTGACCACGGCGGCTGTTGAGGTCGCCGATGACGTCGCCCATGTACTCCTCGGGAGTACGCACCTCGACCGACATGATCGGCTCGAGGATGACGGGGTTCGCCTTGCGGACGGCCTCCTTGAAGCCCATCGAACCGGCGATCTTGAACGCCATTTCCGACGAGTCGACATCGTGCGACGCACCATCGAGCAGGCTCGCCTTGACACCCACCATGGGGTATCCGGCCAGTACACCGACGTTCATGGCGTCCTGGAAGCCCTGGTCGACCGGCGCGATGTACTCGCGCGGGATGCGTCCACCCGAGACCTTGTTCACGAACTCGTACGTCGTCTCGGCCGTGACCTCGAGCGGCTCGATCGCGAACTGGATCTTGGCGAACTGACCCGAACCACCGGTCTGCTTCTTGTGCGTGTAGTCGTGACGCTCGACGGCCTTCTTGATCGTCTCGCGGTACGCGACCTGCGGCTTGCCGACGTTGGCCTCGACCTTGAACTCGCGCTTCATGCGGTCGACGAGGATGTCGAGGTGGAGCTCGCCCATGCCCCGGATCACGGTCTGGCCGGTGTCGGAGTTCTGCTCGACGCGGAACGTCGGGTCCTCTTCGGCCAGCTTCTGGATCGCGGTGCCCAGCTTCTCCTGGTCGGCCTTGGTCTTCGGCTCGATGGCCACCTCGATGACCGGCTCGGGGAACGTCATCGACTCGAGCACGACCTGGTGCTGCGCGTCCGAGAGCGTGTCGCCCGTCGTCGTGTCCTTGAGGCCGATGACCGCGTAGATGTGCCCGGCGGTGACAGCGTCGACCGGGTTCTCCTTGTTCGCGTACATCTGGAAGATCTTGCCGATGCGCTCTTTCTTGCTCTTGGTCGAGTTGACCACCTGGCTACCCGAGTCGAGGTGACCCGAGTAGACGCGGATGTAGGTCAGACGACCGAAGAAGGGGTGCGTGACGATCTTGAACGCGAGGGCCGTGAAGGGCTCTTCGCGGTCGGCGTGGCGCTCGATGACGATCTCTTCGTTCTTCGGGTCGTGCGCCTCGATGGCGGGGACGTCCAGAGGAGACGGGAGGTAGTCGATCACGGCGTCGAGCATCGGCTGGACACCGCGGTTCTTGAACGCCGAACCGCAGAGCACGGGGTAGAGCTCCGAGTTGACGGTCATCTTGCGGATCGCGGCCTTGACCTCGGCGACCGTGAGCTCTTCGCCACCGAAGTACTTCTCGAGCAGCGCCTCGTCGGACTCGGCCACCGTCTCGAGCAGCATCTCGCGGTACTTCGCGACGACCTCGGCCATGTCGGCCGGGATCTCCTGCACGTCGTACTTGGCGCCCATGGTGACGTCACCCTTGGAGTCGCCGGCCCAGACGAGGGCGCGCATCTCGACGAGGTCGATCACGCCGACGAAGTCGTTCTCCGTGCCGATGGGCAGCTGGATGACGAGCGGCTTGGCCTTCAGCTTGTTGATGATCGTGTCGACCGTGAAGTAGAAGTCGGCACCGAGCTTGTCCATCTTGTTGACGAAGCAGATGCGCGGGACGTCGTACTTGTCGGCCTGGCGCCAGACCGTCTCGGACTGGGGCTCGACGCCCTCCTTGCCATCGAAGACGGCGACGGCGCCATCGAGGACGCGGAGCGAACGCTCGACCTCGACCGTGAAGTCGACGTGGCCGGGGGTGTCGATGATGTTGATCTGGTTGTTGTTCCAGAAGCAGGTCACGGCGGCGGAGGTGATCGTGATGCCACGCTCCTGCTCCTGCTCCATCCAGTCGGTCGTGGACGCACCATCGTGCGTCTCACCGATCTTGTGGTTGGTTCCCGTGTAGTACAGGATGCGCTCGGTCGTCGTCGTCTTGCCGGCATCGATGTGAGCCATGATGCCGATGTTGCGGACCTTCGTGAGGTCGGTGAGCACGTCTTGTGCCACGGGGATGTCCTTACTTCTCGACTCGGTCGGTCGGGGTGCTTGTCGCTCGGCCGAGCGACCAGGTACAGGGCCGAAGCCCGGGGACGGGCTCGGGGATCGCGGCTTTCGCCCCGGTCCCCGAGCCTGTCGAGGGGTTTACCAGCGGTAGTGCGCGAAGGCGCGGTTCGACTCGGCCATCTTGTGGGTGTCTTCGCGGCGCTTGACCGCGGCACCCAGGCCGTTCGATGCGTCCAGGATCTCGTTCTGCAGACGCTCGGTCATCGTCTTCTCACGACGACCCTTCGCGTAGCTGACGAGCCAGCGCAGCGCCAGGGTGTTGGCGCGGTGCGGCTTGACCTCGACCGGCACCTGGTAGGTCGAGCCACCGACGCGGCGGCTGCGGACCTCAAGGGTGGGACGGACGTTGTCGAGCGCCTTCTTGAGCGTCGCGACGGCGTCCTGGCTGTTCTTCGACTCGACGCCGGCGAGGGCGTTGTAGACGATCGATTCAGCGAGGGACTTCTTGCCATCGACGAGGATCTTGTTCACGAGCTGCGTGACGATCGGAGCGCCGTATACCGGGTCGTTGACGACGGGGCGCTTCGGGGCGGGGCCTTTACGAGGCATGGTGCTTAACCCTTCTTCGCGCCGTAGCGGCTACGAGCCTGCTTACGGTTCTTGACGGCCTGCGTGTCGAGAGCGCCACGCACGATCTTGTAACGCACACCGGGGAGGTCCTTCACACGACCGCCGCGCACGAGCACCATCGAGTGCTCCTGGAGGTTGTGGCCCTCGCCGGGGATGTACGCCGTGACCTCGGTGCCGTTCGACAGCTTCACACGGGCGACCTTGCGCATCGCCGAGTTGGGCTTCTTGGGGGTGGTCGTGTACACGCGCGTACAGACGCCGCGCTGCTGCGGGTTCGCCTTCAGGGCGGGAGCCTTGGTCTTTACGACCTTCGGCGTCCGTCCCTTGCGAACCAACTGCTGAATAGTTGGCACTTCTTCTCCTTGATGGTGCTGCACGGTGACAGCGAGCGTGTTCTCCGCCCGATGCGATCCGGGGATCTTCTCGGGTTCACGTCGACCCTCCGACGCGCCAGATGACTGTCACGTGTGGTGGGGGTATGCCGTGGGGGTGACCTGTTTGCAGGCCCGTCCCTGAGATGTGGCGTCGCGACCCATCACGGACCCGTGGACACGAAGCGGAGAACCGCTTCACACCCGAGGCACGTCACATGGCGCGCGCGAACGCACACCCATCCATGATACGCCCGGCGTCGGCGTGCGGTCAAACGAGGGCGACGGCACTCACACGCCGGCAGCGAACACCAGGGCGACGAGGGCGACGAGCAGCACGGCGACGAGCGCGATGATCGTCGCGACGAGGGTGACGAGCCGTCGGCGCGCGCGCGTGCGCAGCGAGCGGCGGATGCCCGAGGCATCCGGAATCGGATCGTGGATCGTCCGCTGGCCGCCCTCGGCGCGCTCTCTGATCGCCTCGGGGTGTCCTTTGCGAGATCCTCGTACGGGGGCGGCGACACGGCTGGGGAAGGCGACGACCGCACCGGCGACGGCGATCGGGGTGGGGCCGGGGGATCCTGCCGCGGTTTTCCGAGGGTGCGAAATCCGCCGGACGATGACGGTGTCGTCCGCGTGGTCCGCGGCGGCGAGGGCGACCGGATCGGGCGGTGCCGGCACGCGCGGGCGGCGCACGGTCGTGTCGACCCCGGGGATGTCCTCGGCCGATGCGCCCGACGCGTCCGGCGTGCCCGGCTCGCCGTTTGCGGTCACTCGCCCTCCCGGCGCAGTCCGAACTCGGCATCGCCGAGCAGGAACCGCGGGGTCAGCTGCTCGGGACAGCCCGCCGCGGCGTCCTTCTCGGCACCGTCCTCACCGATCAGGATCACGCCGTTGGTCGAGTCGAGATCGACGATCATCCATCCGTCGGGCGTCAGCTCCATGCGCGCGTGCGTCTTCGAGACCGTCCGTGTCTCATCCGGGATCGCGACGAGTTGCACATCGCCGTCATCGGGCTCGCGGTGCGGTCGACGTCCGATGATGACGACGTCCGCCGTCAGCGGGATCGGCGCGCCCAGGGTGGGCACGAGCGTCCAGACCGTCCGACGACGCGCGACGACGATCGTCTCGTCGAACGATTCGTCGAGCTCTTCGTTCCCGGGGATCTCCGGGCGCTTGTGCTGGGCGGACACCGACGTTCGCGCCGAACGAGGTGCACCCGATGTCGGCGCCCCCTGGACCGCGGAAACCTCCGCGGAGGACTCGTAGGTGAGTTCGGTCGATCCGAGGAACGGCTGGAAGGCGGGCGAGCGGACCGCGGCCGACGCGGGGGGAGCCCAGGTTTCATCCGTCGACCTCGCCGAGACGGGCGGCTCGGCCTGCGGTCGCGAGCCCTCGGTGTCGTCGATGTCCTCGGGAGAGAACGAGGGCCGCGGTCCCGGTACTCCGTTCGACGCGGAGGTCCCGTGCAGGAACCCCCGCGTCGGGACATCCCCGACCGCCGTGTCCGTCGGCTGCGCGAAGGCGGCGGGAGTCGTCTGCATCGTGGATCGGAAGGTGGGCACCGGGGGCGGCGGCGCGGCCTCCCGTGCGCCCTGGGCGGGCATCAGGAGCGCCCCACCCCGTCCCACCGGCGCCGGGACGACGGAGGGATACCCGTCGATCGTCGGGGGCGCGGGGCGCGGGGGCAGATCGGGGCCGCCCGCCGGCCCGTGGGCTCCGAACACCGAGCCGAGCGTGGCGCCGCCCGCGGGAGTGGCCGGCGGCGCGGGGGCCGGTGCCTCCGGTGCGCGCGAACCGTCGTCCGCCGCGGAGCGACGTCGCGCCGGGGTCGCAGCGTTTCCGGGCAGCCAACGTGCGGATCCCCAGCCGAGGATGCTCGACCACACAGGGAAGAGGAGCGCGCCGAGCACCGTCATGCCCGCGCCCAGCCCGAACGACCTGTTGATGCGATGCAGGGCGATCACCGCCACGACGAAGAACGCCAGCGTCCCGAGCACGGGCACCACCAGCAGAAGCACGAGCCAGCCGGAGAGGCCACCGAGGCGCAGGAGGACGACGGTGTTGAGGATCGGTACCCAGGCCTGCCAGGACGGCTCCCCTGCCTTGCGAAAGACGGCGGAGAGGCTCAGAGCCACCCAGACATAGAGAACAAGGGTGACGACCAGAGAGGTCGTGATGAGTTCGGTGGTGTTCATGATGAGCGCGAGTCGCCGTCGCGGCGTCGCGTTCTCCTCTCCTGACGACGTGGAGCGCCCGGAGGCGCACTCTTCGGCGAGATCTCCCGGGTGAACGATCTCAACGATACGGCTGCGATGACGGAACGCCATACGGTCTCTCGCGTCGAGAAGAAGCGGCGCTCTTCCTCGACGATGCGCCAGAACTCGTCCGACTCCGCCGGCGTGACGGCACCGGCGGCGAAAACGGCTCGATCCGCGCGATCAGCGAGCGAAAGTGCGCGGGGTGTGGCGTACTCGGCCGCCGTCTCCTCGCGCGTCTGCGTGCGGGGTGCGGGACGGCCATGGTCCACGGCCGCATCGACATATTCCTCCCAGCCCGCGACCACGCGGGCTGTCGGGTCGTCCCCGTGGCGGCGGCTTCGGCGGCGGAGTGCCTTCGCCGCCAGGACGACGACGAACGGACCGAGAAGCAGCGCCGCGATCACCACGACGATGCCGGAGACCCGCAGCACCGCCCACAATCCGCTGAGGTCCACGGGGGTCCCGTCGTCGCGGTCGTCGTTCGCCGGTGCGTCCTGCTGGACGGGATCCGGCGGGACGACCTCCTCGGCGTTCTCGGGCCGCACCTCGGTCTCGTTCTGGGGATCACGCTGACGGGTCAGATCGGTCTGGGGCGCCACCGTGCTCTGCGGCGTGACGTCGATCGCAACCCAGTCACCCGCGTCCGACTGCACCTCGGTCCAGGCGACGATGTCGCCCCCGCGACACGCGCCGGCGTCGCAGGTGCGCAGCCCGTCGTCCGAGGCCAGCCGCGCCCCCACGACAACGCGCGCCGGGAATCCGAGTTCTCGTGCGATGAGCGCCACCGCCACCGAGAACTGCTCGTCGTCGCCGACGGCCGCAACGAGGGGCAGGTCGTCCTCGCCCACCTCCGCCTCACGGTCCAGGAGGGCGCGAAAGAGGGCATCGATCCGAGCGAGCGAATGCCCCGAGGCGCTCGACTCGAACGCGTATCCCGGGATCTCCGTCAACCACGTCGGTGGCGACTCGGGATCGACCGATACGGCGTGCGAGAGATAGCCCCGCTCGCGGAGCAGTTCGACGAGACCCGCGAGGGCGGCGCCGCCGCTTCCCTCGACGTGCTCGGCTACCCAGCGCTGCAGGGACTCGGGTGATTCGACAGCGCCCGCCGGTCCCCCGGGAGCGGCGATGAGAGTCAGATCGACGGTCTGGGGCGCGACCGCGGTGATCGTGTAGACGTCACCCGCCCGCACACCACCCTCGGAGACCTGGACGCCGCCCCACGCGTCGCTGCTGTAGTAGAACGAATCGGCGAGCCCGCTCGCGCGCGTGCTCCCGAAGTCGATCGATTGCACCCGTCCGAGCGTGGGCAACCAGATCCCCGTGAGCTGGCCGATACGGATGTCCGCATTCAGCGGCGTGCCCTCGCCCGCGTCCAGACGCGCGGGCACCCGCACATAGCGGCCGGCGTCGACCTCGCCGCGAGGGTCGACGGCGCGGAACGTTTCGCCGTCGTAGTGGGACAGCGTCGCCAGTCGCACCCTCGTCGCGCCGCTTCCGCCATCGCTTGCGGAGACACCGTCACCGGTGTCCACGCGGAACAGGACCGCGTTCGAGCGAGGCTCGGTGAAGTTCGTGCGGTACTCGGTGAGCGGGCTGATGGCGCTCGTCAGGGCGGTCTCGGGACCGACGCCCGAGCGCAGGACAGTGCGCTCGGCGCCCTGAGCGACGGCGGGCACGATGGCCGCCGCAGCAGCAACGGACACCGCGATCATGCCGGCCCCGAGAGCCATTCGGCGGGCATCGGATGCTCCGCGCGAACGCGACATACGTACACCGCTCGCGGACGCCGCACGACGAAGCGCCCGCGAGCGCTCGGCATACGTCTGCCAGGAGAGCCACACGAGGCTGGCGACCAGGCTGAGCGCGCCGATCGCGGTTTCGAGGGGGGCGGCGAGTGTCAGGGGCCCGAGCTCGACCGTCGCGCTGACGTTCGTGCGACCGAAGAGAAGACCGAAGGCCACCATCCCCAACCCCACGAGCACGGCGAGAGCCGACATCGGTGGACGCCGCCACGCCAGCAGCAGCGCCGCGGTGACGCCGAACAGGAAGACGATCAGGGCCGGGACGAGCAGGTTCCGATACGCGCCGGCGGGAAGTTCGACCGTGAGCAGGTCCTTCCACGCGGTGATGCTCCCGAACAGCACTTCGCCGAGCCCGGCGACGGCATCGGGGAGGGAGGTCATCCGCGACGGCACGGCGACAGGGACGCCGAGCACCATCAGGCTGCCGAAAGCCACGAGACCCGTGAGCCATCCGGGCCAGCGGAGCGCGCGCGCCGTCGCGGCGATCGCCGCACCGGCCACGACGGCGGCGATCACGAGGATCAGGAACGCCAGTGAGCGATAGATCGGCCACGCGGCGAGGGCGGCCAGCGTCGTGATGGTGGCGACGTACAGGCTGCCCGCCGCGATCCGGGCACCGGATCGCGATACGCTCCGCCGCCGCAGCGGCCTACCCACGCTTGCCGTCATGATCCGGCTCCGCGCAGCATCAGACTCGCGAGATCGTCGAGCACGCCGATGGTGAGGACGGTGACACCGCCGACGCTCTGCATCCGCGGGTGCGCGCGCTCGTCACACACCACGGTGATCACGGCGGTGTCGGCGGCGAAGGCCAGGGCCGCGCGACGTAGCGTCGACGTGGTGACGCGTGACCCGCAGACGATGATGGCGATCGACAGGTCGTTCTTGGTCTCCGCCGTCAACCGACAGATACCCTCGATCGGCATCGTGTTCTCGAGGGCTTCGACGCTGCAGAATCCGTCCAGCAGGGCGCGCGGCGATGCCGCCGAGATGTCACGGATGGCCCGCAACCGGCCCCGCACGACGCGCGGGATCTCCGCGCCCGTCACCACGTCGAGGTCGCGTCCGTCGCGCACCGCCTGCACGCCCAGCGATGCGGCGGCACCGACGGCGAGCTCGAACTCGTCGGCGTCGGCGAACTCCTTCTCGGAGAGGCCGAGCATCACCGCCATCCGCGATCGACGCGACTCCTCGAATTGCCTCACCATGAGTTGCCCGGTCTTGGCCGTGGACTTCCAGTGGATCTGCCGGCGCGCGTCACCCGGCGCGTACTCGCGGATCGCGTGGAACGACATGTCCGCGTCCACGAGGCGGCGGGTCGGCTGGCCTTCGAGGTCGCGCACGAAACCCGCGCTCGTGGACGGCACCGGGACGGTTCGGGGGTGCACGTACACGCGACGGATGTCGTCCCAGGCGCGCTCACGGCGCAAGAGTCCGACGGGATCCGTGCGAACGGCGGTGGGCGGGCCGACCGTGATGATCCCCCGACGCAGGGCGGGAATCGTCAACGGCTGGGCGACGAAGTGTCCGGCGCGCATGAGGGGAACGCCCAGCTCCACAAGCCCGTCCCCCACGGGCAGATCGAGGCGCCCGGGCAGCGCCGTCGAGCGACCGCGATTTCGGATGACGATCTCGCCCGTCAGCTCGCCGCCCACGACAACCCGCTCGTGGGCGAGGCGCACCACGACGTCGTAGGCGCGCGCGCCGAACAGGAAGGGCACGCAGAGCACGAGCATCACGAGGGATGCGACGCCGGCGACCAGCCACTCGACCCACCCGAAAGCGGAGCCGAGAGCGAGGCCGAGGGTCGCCGCCGCCAGCACGAGCCAGCCCGCGGGCATGACCGCGCCGCCCGCGCGGTCCGCCACGGCGCGGACGCCTGCCGCGACGGCGCGGGCGGCCGTCACGATCCATACGCCGGCGCGCGCCCCGCGCTCACCCCGCGCCGTCGTCGTGACGCGCGTGCGCTCCGCAGACCCGGACGACGCCGACGTCCGGGTCACAGGTGCCTCGTTGCTCACGCTCATCCGGGCTCACGCTGGGTCGGTGGGGCGACGTCGAGCAGTACCTGCCCGATCACGGCTTCGGGGCTGACCCCGTCGAACTCGGCCTCGGGATGCAGGATCAGACGGTGCGAGAGCACCGCGACCGCGAGCGACTTGACGTCGTCGGGTGTGACGTAGGTGCGCCCGCGAGATGCCGCGCGTGTCTTGCTGACATGCGTCAACCCGAGTGCGCCGCGGATGCTGACGCCGAGGCGAACCTGGTCGGCCGTGCGGGTCGCTTCGACGAGACGCGCGATGTAGTCGAGCACGAGCGCGTCGATGTACACCTCTTTGGCGATGTCGGCCATCCCGATGAGTGCCTGCGGAGCGACGATCGCCGTCAGCTCGGAGGTCGGGACGGCGGCGCCACTCAGGATGCGCACGGTCGAGGCGTGGTCGGGGTACCCGAGGGACGTCTTCAGCAGGAACCGGTCGAGCTGCGCCTCGGGGAGGCGGTACGTCCCCGCCTGCTCGACGGGGTTCTGCGTCGCGATCACGAGGAAGGGATCGCCGACCGGGCGGCTGATGCCATCGATCGTGACACTGCCCTCTTCCATCACTTCGAGCAGTGCTGACTGGGTCTTGGGGCTCGCGCGGTTGATCTCGTCGGCCAGCACGATGTTGGCGAACACGGGGCCGGCGTGGAATTCGAAGGCGCCCGTCTTCTGGTCGTAGACCGTGATGCCCGTGATGTCGCCCGGAAGCAGGTCCGGGGTGAACTGGATGCGGGTGTTGGTGCCCTGCACCGATTGACCGAGGGCCCGCGCGAGCGACGTCTTACCGGTGCCCGGGACATCCTCGAGCAGAACGTGACCGTCGCTGATCATCGCGGTGAGCACGAGCTCGACGACGTGGCGCTTGCCGAGCACAGCGCGCTCGACGTTGTCGGCGAGCTGCGAGAAGGTCTGCGCGAACCATGTCGCCTGGTCCTGGGTCACGCTCATGAGAACGACTCTTTCGTCGGGGATCGGGTGTCGAGGATCATTGCGCGGGCACCACGGGTTCGGGATCGGCGGGTGGCGGGTCAACGGGGGCTTCGGGGACCGGGATGGGGTTGTTCGGCGTGCACGCGCCGCCGAAGGCCGCGGAAGCGGGGTCCAGGCCCCAGCCCTGCCCGTTCCACGAAGCGGTGACGCCGATGTCCCGGACCGAAACCGCACCGAAGGGGACGACTCCGACGTCGGGATCGAACACCAGGGCATTCCCGCCCGCGTCCTCGAACACGGCGGTGCGCGTGTCGAAGGTGATCCCGGCGCGCCCCTCGGTCGACGAGCCGGAGAGTTGCAACTGCTCGCCCCCGACGCAGGACACGACCTGCCAGGCGGCCTGCACCTGGAAGGGCGCGCTGCCCGAGGCGGGAGCGACGGCAGCCCACTCGCTGGATGTACCCCACTGCGTATGCGTGTACCGCACGCGGATGCCGGGGTCGGCATCGAAGACCGGGTTCGGCGGCGCGCCCTCGAACTGCGGCACGTTGAGCGTCGGCGCGTCCTCGTTCGACGTCGGCAGATCCCGGATGACCCAGCGAGCGCCGTTCGTCTCGACATCCGGTGTCGGCGACACGACGAAGGTATAGCCCTGCGGCGGCGCGGTGCTCTGCACGGCGCGCACCGACTGCTGCACGGACGCCGATCCGAAGGTCTCGCCCGCGAAGCGCGACACGGCGCAGGCGGTGAAGGCGTACTCGAGCCCGTCCGGCACGGTGAAGCTCGCCGACCCGTCGGGGCTGGTCGGCGAGCACGTCCGGTCGGCGCGCGAAACGCCCAGTCGCAGCGCGGAGCCGTCGCCACCGGAAGCCGCGGCGGCCTGTGCGCTGATCGTCGAGGTGCCGTCGCCGTTCGCGCTCGAAGTCAGCGACAGCGAGATGCCGGTCGGCGCCCCGATGCCGTTCGCCTGGATCGCGACGGACGTTCCCGATGTGGTGCCGGTGAGCCCGGGCGGCAATGGGAAGCGGGACTGCGGGGTGACGACGACGGTCGTCGAGGTGTTCGCGCCCACGCGAAAGGACGGAACCGTGAGCGTGCCACGTCCGCTCGGCAGGTTGACCACGACCGTTTCGCCTGCCGCACTGGTGATCTGCACCGAACCTGTCTTGTCCTGGTCGATCCCCTCGATCGTGAGACTGATCAGACCGCCCTCTCCCCCGGTGAGGACCGGGGCCCACGTGACCGATGCCGGGGCCGCGGGGGTGTCATACGCCCATGCGACCGTGCTGACGCTGGTACGAGACTCGCCCGTCGCGTTGACGGCGACGACCTCGTAGGTCCGTTCGACGCCGTTCGGCGCGGGGATGCTGGGGCATATCCCCTCGACCGAGCATGTCGCGACGACCGATCCGGTTCCCGATCCGGATGCCGAGGATCGGACGACGAACTCGGCGAGCGCCGGATACGCCTGGCTCGCGGCGCCCGGATCGACGCGCAGCGTCACGGCCCCGTCGGCGTAGGCCACCTGGCGGACGCTCGCCGCGGCTTGCGGATACCCCTGGAGCTCGAGCGACAGAGCACCGTCGCGCCCGCCGCCGGTTGTGCGCCCCTGGGCGTCGCGCAGGGTGAAGGAGGCTGTGCACGTCGCACCCGGGGCGTCCTCGGTCCACTCGGCGAGGACGGTTGCAGCGGACGCGACCGAGAACGTGACACCCACGCACGCACCCGTCGCCGCGACCCCGACGACCTCGAGCGGCGTGCGCGGCAGCGGATTGACCTCGCCGGCCGCCCCGACGACGGGAATCACACACGATGAACCACCCGATTGGGAGCACTGCTGGACGAGCGTCCCCCCGACCGGCAGCGACGACGGCACCGGGCCGACCCGCAGCAGCAAGCGCACGGGCTCGACACCCGTGTGGCTCGTGATCGAGACGGTGACCGCCTCCTGCGTGCCGGGCACGGCACGGTCGGTGCCCGTGATCGTCAGCCGTCCGTCTTGCGCGTCGATCGCGAACGACGAACCGGTGTAGTCGATGGCGTAGGCGATCCGGTCCCATTCATCGCGCCCCTGCCAGCTCGTCAGCGTGCGCAGATCGAAGTCGGCGCTGGCTCCGGGCGCGATCGTGAGCGCACCGCCGCGCAACTGCGGCTGGGGCGCGACCGCCAGCACGCGGATCGGGATGGCGACGACGCTCCACTCCTGCGTCCCCGCCAGACGCACCGGCACATAACACGCATCCGCCCACGGCGCAGCCAACCCCGCCTCGTAGCGGACGGTCGTGCCCGAGACGAGTTCGCAGGATCCCTGCGGACGCGCGCCCGAGGCCGCAACGTCGGGCGACACCTGCAGCCTCGTGCCATCCGGGACGGGAACGAGTGCGGCCACATCGATGTTCTTCGAGCGTCCCTCGGTCACCTCTTGGGCGCTCGCACCGCCGCGCAGGGCGAGCTTGACGTCGCGCTCGCCGGGGATGCGGAGGAATCCGTAGGTGGTGACGGGGCCGGATGAGCCCTCACCGGTGAGTTCGAACGCGACGATCCGACTCGTCACCGGAAGGGGCCCCGAGATGGTCGTGCCGTCGACCTCGAGATCGGCAGGTGCCCCCCACAGGGAGAGGGTCAGCCCGGAGATGTCCCCACCGGTCCAGCGCACCTTGCCCGAGACCACGTCGACGCCCTGCACGAAATCGTCGCGGGTCTCTGCGGTGAGCACGGTGTCGGCGACGATCGGGTAGTCGGGCACGGCCTCACGCACGACTCGGACCACGACCAGACCGCGCGCGGTGTTGCCGGAGTCGCTCTCGACGTCGTACAGGTACGACATCGTGCCCGGCTCGGAGCTTGCCGTCACGGCGATCGTGGTTTCGTCGACGGTCCGGACGAGACTTTCGAGCCGCTCGTACTCCTCGCTCGCCGTCCCGTTCTCGAGCGTGGGCGGCAGGTCGGGCTGAACGCCCGTCAGACGGAGCGTGCCGCCGGTCGGATCGATGTCGTTGGCGAGCGGGCTCACCTCGATGACGTTCTGCGTTCCCGCCTGCACCTGGACGTAGTCGGTGAAAGTGACGGGGCCCGGGTTGGACTGGCCGTCGAGGACCCCGACGCGGACAGTCCCGACCCCCGTCGCGCCCGCGGCATCCACGATCCGGTATCGGAACGAGACCTGGCCGCGGAACCCGGCGACGCTGGAGTACACGATCGACGACCCATCCGCCGAAATGGAGGCAGCGCCGGAATCCGGCTGGCTGAGGACCGCGTCCAGGGCGACCGCGTCGCCGTCGGGATCGACGCCGAAGGAGTCGAACGGGATGGTCGTGGTCTGGCCGCTCAGCACGCGCCCCTCGAGGGTCTCGGGGAGCGGATCGCGGTTGGCATCGTCGGACTGGACGGTTATGCGCACCTCGGCCGTGTCGACCAGCGCGGGTGATCCGGTCGCGTACACGCCGTACTGCACGACGTACTCGCCAGGGGCTTCGGGGGCGAGATAGCGCAGCACGCCGCCCGAGGCGAAGGCGAGCCCCTCGGCGGTCGATGACACGACCGCCGCCGGGTTCAGCGTCAGGCCTGATCCCGACGGGGCGACATCGTTCGCGAGCACCGGGATGTCGACCTGCGCGCCCTGCCGGACGACGACCGAATCGCCGACCGCGATCGGGGCGAGCTCGGGCGCCGGAGGCAACAGATAGATCGTCGCCTCACCGACGACGCGGGCCCCGGCATCCGCCGTTCCATCGCTCACGACGTACGAGACGGTGCCGAGCCGGCCAGAACCTCCCGTGGCGGTCGTCCCTGAGACGCGCATCGAGTTCTGCCCGACGACGTCGACGCTGAGCGTCGCCCCGGCCTCGATGCGCGGGACCGCGTCGCTCAGCAGCAGCACCCGACGCGTGGGGTTCGAGACCGCCGCGAAGAGATCGACGGTCACGTCCTCGCGGGGGTGCACGAACGCCACGACGGGCGCCGTCGCGAGCTGCGCGGCCGCGTCGTCGGCGAGCAGGGTGATGCGGGCCGTACCCGTGGCCTCGCTCGTCCCATCGCCGACCGAGAAGCTCACCCGGTAGGTCCCGGGCTGTTCGGCCGTGATGTCGAACGCGGTGCCGCCGGGGGTCGCGACGACACTGGCGGGCGCGTCGTCGAGGACGCGCACCGCGGTGAGCGTCAGCTGCCCCGCCGTACCGGTGACGTGCGGTGCGACATCGACCGTGAGTCCTGCGCCCACCGTGTCGACGACGGCGAAGGACTGGACCTGCAGGCGCGGCTGCGTCGAGACGCGGACCGTCAGCGGCTTCGTCGCGACCGCCCCACGCGTGTCGGCGACGGTGACCTGGAGGTCGATGAGCTGCGCGGCACCCGAGCCATCGTCCGCGTGCTGGTAGACGACCTCGCCGGAAGGGGAAGCCGTCACCACGCCCACTCCGGAGGGATTCTCGACGGACAGCAGGAGCAGCGGATCCCCGTCGGGATCGACCCAACCGGTCAGCACGGGCACCGACACCGTGCCGCCCGTCGCAACCTCGGGCGCCGGCCATTCGGTCAGGCACCCGTCGGTCCCGCACCACTCCGGTGCGGCGTTCGACGCCTCGGGCTCGACGGTGAGCGTGACGCTCGTCGGCTCGGAATACAGACCGTCGACGGCCGTGCCGTCACTGACGCGGTACGTGAACGAACCCGAGCCCCGCGCGCCGTCGGCGACCCGGACCGCGAGCCGCTGACCGCTGTCGATGATCGTGACCCCGCCGAACCCGGGGTCGAGCCCGCTGATCGATGCGGGATCGATGCTCAGCACGTCTTCATTGGGATCGTGATCGTTCAGCAGCACGGGCAGCACGACGAGCGCTCCCGAACGCACGCCGAAGGCGTCCGGCTCAGCGACGGGGGGCTTCGGGTCGAGGACGACCGGGGCCTCTTCCTGCGCGTCTTCGATCGTCGGATCGACGCGATCATCCAGCGACCAGTCCTGGCTCGTCGCCACCAGTTGACCGTCGGGGAGGGTCCACACCCATCCGGAGCGTGTCTCATTCAACGCGACGACGCCCTCGCCGAGGAGGAAGGACGGTCGACGTTGGTCATCGAGTTCGAGGCCGGCGTAGTCGAGCACGGACTCCCCCGCGCTCGAGTCCCACAGCACGCCCCCGCCCGAGGGCGCCAGCCATGCGGCGTAGGTCGTACCATCGACCGTCACGGGTCGCGCGGGAGTACCGAGCACTTCCTGTCCGGTGCCGAGCTCCCGGATCGCCGGCGCGCCGTTCACGTCCAGCCGTACCAGACGCGTCTCGTCCGCGAGGTACACGGCGTCCGCGGACGTCGACGGCCGGCTGAGCACCCGACCGCTGAGGGTGTCGGTCTCGATCGGGTCGGCCGCGTCCTTCCGCCAGGCCACCCCTGTGTCGAGGTCGACGACGAACCACACCCCCGACGCCGCCGAGATCGCCGGATCCACCGCGTCGATCACGGCATCATCGACCCCGCGAACCGTTCGCGTACCGATGTCGTAACGCAGGACGGCGCCGTCGACCTCCGAATAGCTGTACAGGATGCCGGCATCATCGACCGCGATGGCATCGGCCGCGTATTGCGGCCCCTCCTCGGACCCATCGCCCGAGCTGTCGTCCGGATCGACCTGCGTGGGCGAAGCGTCGCTCAGGCGTCCGGCCCACACCGCGCCCGTGTCGGTGAGGTACGCCACGAAGTCCCCTGCGACCGAGACATCCGTCGTCCCCTCCGGGGTTGACGGCGATTCACGCAGAGCCTCGTCGTCGAGGTCGACGGGAAGCGCCTCGTCGACCCGGGTCACCTTGCCGTAGCTTTCGGAGAAGAGATACGGCCCCGAGCCGCCTCCCTGCGCGACCAGGGTCGGATCCGTCACGGTCCGCACCGTGTCGAGCTCGCCGATCGCCGTGTTCACTCGCGCATACCGACGTCCATCGCCCGTCTGCAGCGCCCAGACGGACGTGTCGATCGACGGGGTCTCTCGGGCATCGAGTCCGGGCCAGACGATGCCGATCCCGATGACGGTCGTGAGGGCGGCGACCGCGGCGAGGCCCGTGATCAGCCTGCGCCGGCGCGCCATCAGAAGCCTCCCGCCCCGAACAGCGCACCGAGCGCGCCCGCGATGACCGCGACCGCCACGACGACCGCCGCACCCACGATCCAGGGCCACTTACGCGCGGGCGCCGCGCTGCCCGAGAAGTTCGTGCTCGAGATATCGGCGTCCTCGTCACGCGCGAGCGCCGCGACGCCGCGCCGGGACGGCGCCTTGCGCGTGGTGTCCTGGGGCACCCACGGCCGCGCGGGCCCGCGCAAACCCGCATCCGCGAAGTCGACGGATGTCGTGGGCGCCGCCCACTCGTCCACGGCGACCTCGAGCGGGGTCTGGTCGATGCCCAGCTCGGCTTGGACCGCGCGCAGCGCCTCGCCGAACGAGAGCGCGCCCGCATACCGCCGGTCGGGGTCGCGGTTCATCGCGGTCGCGAGCACCTCTTGCAAGGACCCGGGAACGTCGGCGCGGGTGAGCGGGGGGTAGTTGGCGTGCGCGATGCGGCGGCGCAGGTGCTCACGCGTGTTCTGGCCCTTCTCCCGCCGCTCGAACGGGCTGTGCCCGGCGAGCAGCGAATAGACCGTCGCGCCCAGTCCCCACACCTCGCTCGCGATCGTGCCCGAGGTCTTCTCGGTGATCACCTCGGGCGCACTCCAGGGCACACTCATCGCCAGCATCTCGTCGGCCTGGCTGCGGGCGAGCGACGACGAGATACCGAAGTCGGCCAGGACGGGTGCCCCGAAGCTCGTGACGAGGATGTTGCTCGGCTTGATGTCGCGGTGCACGAGCCCGGCGCGGTGCGCGGACTCCAGCGCGCTCGCCATCTTCACCCCGATCGCCAGAGCCTCGGCGACCGGGATCCGCTCGACGCGGTAGCGCTGCGAGAGCGAACCCGGGCAGTACTCCATCACGATGTACGGACGGCCCTCGGCCGAGACGCCCGCCTGGTAGACCGTCACGATCGACGGATGCGCGGACAGGTGCGCCAAGACATCCGCTTCCGAATTGAACATGCGCAGCAAATCGGCGTCGCGCACGTCGCTCGGAAGCACCTTGACCGCGACGTTGCGACGCGGCATGTCCTGCTCGTACAGGAACACGTCGGCGAAACCGCCCGAGCCCAACGGCCGCACGTAGGTCAGGCCGGGCAGGGTGGGGGGCGCAGACGGCAGCCTTTTGGCCACGTGCTGTCCCCCAGACTGCTCTACCCGGCGGCACTCCCGAAAGGATGCGCGCGCCGATGCCCTCAACCAACTGAGACGTTCACTGCCCCCGCACCGATGAACGCCGCCCCTGCGACCGCGAGGGTTCCACACATGCTAACAAAGTGCGACGGTGGGCCGCCCCGCCGATCCACAGCTTCCGGCTGCGACTCCAGATGGCCTAAGCGTCTGGTCCCGGCGTCGGAAACGGCGGCATACCGGGATCGAAAGGCGCATCGAGCGACTGCGACAGCTCGGCGAGCAGGGCATCGACCTGCGGTTCGACGTAGCGGGTGACAGCCGCCTGGATCCGCAGGCGATGGTGGAGCAGGATGGCGCAGACCTCACGGCCGATCAGGTTGGCGTAATCGTCGGCCAGTCCGACCTCTTGGCGCAGCGCCGCTTTCGCCGCATCGGTCAGGGCGGGCAGAGCGGGAACCTCCGCGTCGACCTCCTGCGCGAGCCCCGAGATCGTGAAGAGGAAGGGTGCGCCCGCGACGGGATCCGGATCCATCGGAAGACCCTCGTACTCGGGTTCGAGCCCTTCGGCCGGCCGGTAGCTGCGCGCCCGATTGCGGGCGGCCTGCTGGTCGAGTTCGGCCTGCAGCATCGGCAGGTTGAGGGATGTGTAGAGGGCCACAGCCTGGTCGACGATCGCCTTGATGCGGGTCGACAGTCCGTGCTGAACGGCGTGCGGAACATCCGAGCCGAGGCCCGCCGCAGACAGCACAGGGGATCCGAAACAGCGTCGACAGGGGGCGACCCTGCCGCGATGGGTGGAAGGTTCCCAGCGCGGAAGCCAGCGCAGCCAGGCATCGACCGCCCCACTGACCTGCGTCTCCAAAGACCGCTCCACGGGACCAACGGTAGTACCGGGATGCCGCGACAGGACAGACATCCGCGTATCGGCGCGCTCGTGGCGCCCTTCGACCCGCGGGTTCAGCCCTCGTCCGGCTCGTCCCGCTCCCAGGGCCAGCGTGCCCCGCCCGGGCCGGCACGCACCGCCACGAGGGCGATCGCCGCCGACACGACGCCGGCCACCACGATGACCGGCATCGGCCACGACACCGCGATTCCCGCGGCCACGCCGAATGCGCGCAGGGGATCTATGCCCGAGATGAGAGCGCCGATCGCGACGCCGACCACGTACCCGAGGGCCGCGGCAAGGCCGGCGAGCAGCGCCATCCCGATGCTCGCGCGTCGCAGGAGCGCAGGATAGGTGACGGCCATGAAGCCGATGATCGCCGTCACGGTGCCGAGGATGCCGGGAAGCTGCGTCAGACCGCGCTCCGCGATCACGGCCTCGTCGAGGGCGAGTCCGATGACGCCGAGCCCGAAGATCAGGAGCGCGACGAAGCCGACGGCTGCGAACGCCAGGATCGTGAGCGAGCGCGGCCGATCGGCCCCGCTCGCGTCCGTCATGACAGCGCCTATCTGCTCTTAACCCTGGGAGGAACGCGCCAGCGTGGGGCCCGCCTCGAGGGTCCGCTCGTACTCACGCTGCGCCTCGAGGTTCAACTCGCTCACGCGGCGACCGCGCGCTGCGACCCACGCCCCGAACCAGATCGTGAGCTCGCGCCCGATGACGAAGGCGGCAAAGGCCAGAGGTGCGACCAGCTGCGCCTCGACGAGGTCCGCGCCCTCACTCCGGGTGAGCTGCCAGAACGGTGCCTGGAAGAGCTGACCGACCACGTGTGCGCCGTAGGCGACGAACCCGATGAGCAGCCCCCAGACAACCCAATGCGCCCAGCGTCCGCGGTTGATAATCGCGCCCAGCAACCAGAAACCGATGAAGAAGACGGCGGTGGTGATCCACAGCCACCACGAGGTGAGGGCGTCAATCGCAAAATCGACGACGGTATCGAACGTGAGCGAGCGATCGATCAGGCCGATGGCGAGGGCCGCGGCCAGGTACAGCACCGCGAAGCTGACGGCCGCGAGCAGACCGATCAAACCGGCCGCGGCGCGGTTGCCACGCGGGCGGGGCGGCTCGGGAGCCTGCACGAAGATCGGCTGAGGGCTGGCGAAGGCCGCCGGGGCTGCGGCGGCCGGGGCAACGCGAGCGTCGGTTGCGGGCTCGCTCGGCGTCACCGGAGCGGGCGGGGCGAGGGGGGCAGCGAGGCCGGAGGATGTGTAGGCCGTCGTCGGAGCGTCGGAGCCGGACGCGTAGGCCGTGGTCGGCGCATCCGAGTCGGCCCTGGCTGCGTCTTCGGGCTTGGCGGACGAAGCGTCGGACGGCTCGTTCGTCGCGGCGGCTTCGTACATCGCATAGTCGATGTCCTCGCCGCGCGATGTCGTCGATTCGCCGCGCGATGTCGTCGATTCGCCACGCGATGTCGTCGGGGTGATGTCGCGCTGAGCGGCTTCGGCGTCTGCCAGGCCCTCGTGCGCGCGGCCCACGACGTCATCCACCGGCCGCGGGTCCTCGACGGGTGCGCCGGGCTCCTTGCTGGCGTCGCTCATGGGTGTGCTCCTCACGCGGGGACGGTCTGGCCGCCCAGTCTGTGCGGGGCGCTCCCCGCGGGCCTCAGGCTACCCCGGCGTCGCGGCGAGGCCGGGCAGGCATGCCGCCGTGTGTCGGATGCTTCGTAGATCAGGGCCACACGCGCTCCTCGGCGCTCGCCTGATCGAACGGGGGTCCCGGAAAAGTCCGCACGACGGCGAGCCACCGCCCGCCCCTCAGCACGTGGGATTCGGCGGCGGAGGTGTCACCGGCCGGCAGATCGCAGCGGAGGCCGTCTTCGAGGGATGTGCACACGAATCCCGTGGCGGGGAGGACGTTCTGCGCTGTCTCAACGGCGGAGGCGTCCACGTCGGCAACCGTGACCGTTGCTGTGCCCGCGCCATCCGTCCACGCGCAGCCGAGCGTGACCCGAGCACCGAGAGCCTCGGGCAGGCCCGCCACGGAAGAGGGCGGGTACTCGATCGACTCGTCGAGGGACGTCCCCTTCGCGGCCTTGAGCTGATCCCACAGCGCCCTCGGGTAGAGGTCGCCGCACGTTGTGGGCACACCGGCCTCGTCGTCGACCGGGGTCGATGGCGCAGTCGCGGTAGGAGACGACGACGGCTCGCGAACCGGCGCAGCAGGGCGGGGATCGAGGGCATTTCCCACGACCTCCCCCGTCCACGCGAGCACCACGGGCGTCATGGGCGCGGCGAGCCACACGAGTCCGGCGACCACCACGAGGCTCACGACACCGACGAACCACGCGAACGCCGTGTTGCGTCCACCGATCTTCGCCACCGCCGTCTCCCTCGCGCTTGCCCCTCAGCCCCGGAACGATCCCCGCGCCCAGAGTATGCGCCGGCCGCCGACCAACCCGGGCGCGACGCGGCCCGGCGGGCAGGGACGCGAAAAAGGGGGCCCGCCGTAGCGGACCCCCTTTTCGGTACTACTTAGTTGTAGGTGCCGGGCGTGAAGTCATCCGTCGAGAAGCTGTCGAAATCGACGAACCCGAGGTCGGCTTCGGAGTAGACACCGTCGGACGCGAATACCCGGTTCGGGTAGCGCTCGCTCTTGGCCTCTTCCGTCGCCTCGACGACGACGTTGCGGTACTTGCCGAGGCCGGTACCCGCCGGGATGAGCTTTCCGATGATGACGTTCTCCTTGAGACCCATCAGCGGATCGCTCTTGCCCTGCATGGCCGCTTCGGTCAACACGCGGGTCGTCTCCTGGAACGAGGCGGCCGACAGCCACGACTCGGTCGCCAGCGACGCCTTGGTGATACCCATCAGCTCCGGACGACCCGACGCGGGGCGCTTGCCCTCGCCGACCGTCTGGCGGTTGATGTCGATGAAGCGACGCGAGTCCACGAGCTCACCGGGCAACAGCGTCGTGTCGCCGTGGTCGACCACGGTGACCTTCCGCAGCATCTGGCGAACGATGACCTCGATGTGCTTGTCGTGGATCGGGACACCCTGCGAGCGGTACACACCCTGGACGCCGTTGACGAGGTACTTCTGCACCTCGCGGGCACCCTGGACACGCATGATGTCCTTCGGGTCACGCGTACCGACCTGCAGCGCCTCGCCGACCTCGACGTGCTGGCCGTCCTCGACCAGAAGAGTCGCGCGCTTCAGGACCGGGTAGACCTTGGGCTCGTCGCCGTCGTCGGGCGTGATGATGACCTTCTTGGCACGATCGGTCTCGTCGATCGTGATCCGTCCGGCGGCCTCCGCGATCGGCGACGCACCCTTGGGGGTACGGGCCTCGAAGAGCTCCTGCACGCGGGGCAGACCCTGCGTGATGTCATCGGCCGAGGCCGAACCACCCGTGTGGAAGGTACGCATCGTGAGCTGCGTTCCGGGCTCACCGATCGACTGGGCCGCGATGATGCCGACGGCCTCTCCGATGTCGACGAGCTTTCCGGTGGCGAGCGAACGGCCGTAGCACTTCGCGCAGACGCCGACGGCCGAGTCACAGGTGAGGACGGACCGCACCTTGATGGACTCGACGCCCAGCTCGATCAGACGATCGATCAGCACGTCGCCCACGTCGTCTCCGGCCGAGGCGACGACCTCGCCCGTGCTGTCGACGACATCCGAGGCGAGCGTGCGCGCGAACACCGAGTTCTCGACGTTCTTGTCGCGCACGAGCTGACCATCGGCGCCGGGGGCGGCGATCGTGTACTCGAGGCCCTTGCCGGTGCCGCAGTCATCCTCGCGGATGATGACGTCCTGCGAGACGTCCACCAGACGACGGGTCAGGTAACCCGAGTCGGCGGTACGCAGGGCGGTGTCGGCGAGACCCTTACGGGTACCGTGCGTCGCGATGAAGTACTCGGCGACCGACAGCCCCTCGCGGTACGACGAGATGATCGGACGCGGGATGATCTCACCCTTGGGGTTGTTCACCAGGCCTCGCATACCCGCGATGTTGCGGATCTGCAGCCAGTTACCACGAGCACCCGACGACACCATGCGGTTGATGGTGTTGTCTTCCGGGAAGTTCTCGCGCATCGCGACCTGCACCTCGTCGGTGGCCTTGGTCCAGATGTCGATGAGTTCCTTGCGGCGTGCGGAGTCGTCGATGAAGCCCATGTCGAAGTCGTCCTGGACCTTCGCGGCGTCCTTCTCGTACCGTCCGACGATCTCCGCCTTGTTGGGCGGCGTCAGGATGTCGGAGAGGGCGACCGTGACACCCGAACGGGTGGCCCAGTAGAAACCGGCGTCCTTGATGCGGTCCAGCGTCGCCGCAACCTCGGCCGGGTATTCCTCGGCGAGCTTGTTGACGATCTGCGACAGCTTGTTCTTGTCGGCGACGTCGCGCACGAAGGGGTAGCCCTTCGGGAGCGTGTCGTTGAAGATCGCCTGTCCGAGCGACGACTCGACCAGCCCGTGACGCTCGTAGCCCTCGGGCGCTTCGCCCTCGAGGAACGACAGTCCCGGGATGCGGATGCGCACGACGGCCTGCAGGTCGAGGGTTCCCTCGTCCTTGGCGAGGATCGCCTCGGAGACCGAACCGAACGCGCGTCCCTCGCCGGCAGCACCCTTCTTGACCGTGGTCAGGTGGTGCAGGCCGATGATCATGTCCTGCGAAGGCAGGGTGACCGGGCGACCGTCGGAGGGCTTCAGGATGTTGTTCGAGGCGAGCATCAGGATGCGTGCCTCGGCCTGGGCCTCGACCGACAGGGGCAGGTGGACGGCCATCTGGTCACCGTCGAAGTCCGCGTTGAACGCGGCACAGACGAGCGGGTGCAGCTGGATCGCCTTGCCCTCCACGAGCTGCGGCTCGAACGCCTGGATACCCAGACGGTGGAGCGTGGGCGCGCGGTTGAGCAGCACGGGGCGCTCGCGGATGATCTCTTCGAGCACGTCCCAGACCTCGGGGCGCGTGCGCTCGACGGCGCGCTTGGCGGCCTTGATGTTCTGCGAGTGACCGAGGTCGATGAGGCGCTTGATGACGAACGGCTTGAAGAGCTCCAGCGCCATCTGCTTGGGCAGACCACACTGGTGCAGCTTCAGCTGCGGGCCGACGACGATGACCGAACGGCCGGAGTAGTCGACGCGCTTTCCCAGCAGGTTCTGACGGAACCGACCCTGCTTACCCTTCAGCATGTCGCTGAGGGACTTCAGGGCACGGTTGCCCGTACCGGTCACGGGGCGACCACGGCGGCCGTTGTCGAACAGTGCGTCGACGGCCTCCTGCAGCATCCGCTTCTCGTTGTTGACGATGATCTCGGGGGCACCGAGGTCGATCAGGCGACGAAGACGGTTGTTGCGGTTGATCACGCGACGGTAGAGGTCGTTGAGATCGGATGTCGCGAAGCGGCCACCGTCGAGCTGCACCATGGGGCGGAGCTCCGGCGGGATCACCGGGACGACGTCGAGCACCATCGCGGCGGGGCTCATGCCCGTCGAGAGGAACGCGTTGACGACCTTGAGGCGCTTGATCGCACGGATCTTGCGCTGACCCTTGCCCTCCGAGATCTGCAGGTGCAGGTTCTCGGCCTCGGCGGCCAGGTCGAACGCCGCGAGGCGACGCTGGATCGACTCGGCGCCCATGTGGGCCTCGAAGTACAGGCTGTAGCGATCCTGCAGCTCCTGGAAGACGTCGTCCTCGGGCTTGAGGTCGCCGACCTTCAGGTTGCGGAAGTCTTCCCAGACGCGCTCGAGACGGGTGATCTGCTCGTCGAAGCCCTTACGGACCTGACCCATCTCCTTCTCGGCGGCGTCCTTGAGCTTCTTCTTCTGGTCGGCCTTGGCACCCTCGGCCTCGAGAGCAGCAAGCTCCGTCTCGAGGGTCTGCAGGCGCGTCGCGATGCGGGAGTCCCGCTGGTCGCCCAGCGTCTTCAGCTCGAGGCGAAGTTCGTTCTCCAGCTGCGGCATGTCGGCGTGACGAGCGTCGTCGTCGACCGAGATGACCATGTAGGCCGCGAAGTAGATGACCTTCTCGAGGTCCTTCGGCGCCATGTCGAGCAGGTAGCCGAGACGCGAGGGGACACCCTTGAAGTACCAGATGTGCGTGACGGGCGCGGCGAGCTCGATGTGGCCCATGCGCTCGCGACGGACCGAGGACTTGGTGACCTCGACGCCGCAGCGCTCGCAGACGATGCCCTTGAAGCGAACCCGCTTGTACTTTCCGCAGGCACACTCCCAGTCACGGCTGGGTCCGAAGATCTGCTCTCCGAAGAGGCCGTCCTTCTCGGGCTTCAGCGTGCGGTAGTTGATGGTTTCGGGCTTCTTGACCTCGCCGAAGGACCAACGACGGATGTCGTCGGCGGTGGCGAGACCAATGCGAAGCTCGTCAAAAGTTGTTACGTCGAGCACGTGTTCTCCTGTGTCGAAATCTTTAGTCGGTTATGAGTCGGGGGTTAGATCTCGTCGATGGACGACGACTCAAACCGGCTGGAGATGTTGATGCCGAGCTCTTCCGCGGCGCGGAAAGCCTCGTCATCCGTGTCGCGGAGGTTGACCGCCGTACCGTCCGCCGAGAGGACCTCGACGTTCAGGCAGAGCGACTGCATCTCCTTGATGAGCACCTTGAAGGACTCGGGGATGCCGGGCTCCTGGATGTTCTCGCCCTTGACGATGGCCTCGTACACCTTGACGCGACCGAGGATGTCGTCGGACTTGATCGTGAGGAGCTCCTGCAGTGCGTAGGCGGCGCCATAGGCCTCGAGGGCCCAGACCTCCATCTCACCGAATCGCTGACCACCGAACTGCGCCTTACCACCCAGCGGCTGCTGCGTGATCATCGAGTACGGGCCCGTCGAACGTGCGTGGATCTTGTCGTCGACGAGGTGGTGCAGCTTCAGGATGTACATGTAACCGACCGAGACCGGCGCGGGGAACGGGTCGCCCGAGCGGCCGTCGAACAACAGCGCCTTACCGGTGCCGTCGATCAGGCGGTCGCCATCGCGGGTCGGGATCGTGACGTCGAGCAGGCCCTGGATCTCGGCCTCGCTCGCACCGTCGAACACCGGGGTCGCGACCTTGGTGCCGGGGGCGGCCTCGAAGGCCTCCTGCGGCAGCTTGGCGGCCCACTCCGGGGTGCCCTCGACCTTCCAGCCCTGCTTCGCGATCCACCCGAGGTGGGTCTCGAGAACCTGGCCGAAGTTCATGCGGCCGGGGATACCGAGCGGGTTGAGCACGACGTCGACGGGGGTGCCGTCGGCCATGAAGGGCATGTCCTCGACGGGCAGGATCTTCGCGATGACACCCTTGTTGCCGTGACGGCCGGCGAGCTTGTCACCCTCGGTGATCTTGCGCTTCTGGGCGATGTAGACCACGACGCGGCGGTTGACGCCCGAGCCGAGCTCGTCGTCGCCGTCCTCCGCGTTGAACTCCTTGACGGCGATGATCGTGCCCTGCTCGCCGTGGGGAACCTTCAGCGACGTGTCGCGAACCTCGCGGCTCTTCTCGTTGAAGATCGCGCGCAGCAGTCGCTCCTCGGCCGACAGCTCGGTCTCGCCCTTGGGCGTGACCTTGCCGACGAGGATGTCGCCGGGGCGGACCTCGGCGCCGATGCGGACGATGCCGCGCTCGTCGAGGTCCTTCAGCAGGTCGGGCGCGACGTTGGGGAGGTCACGGGTGATCTCCTCCTTGCCGAGCTTGGTGTCGCGCGAGTCGACCTCATACTCCTCGATGTGGATCGAGGAGAGGGTGTCGTCCTTCACCAGGTTCTGGTTCAGGATGATCGCGTCCTCGAAGTTGTGACCCTCCCAGGGCATGAACGCCACGAGCAGGTTCTTGCCGAGCGCGAGCTCGCCGTTCTCCGTCGCGGGACCGTCTGCGATGACCGCACCGACCTCGACACGGTCGCCGGCCGACACGATGACGCGCTGGTTGTAGCTGGTGCCCTGGTTGGAGCGGTCGAACTTCCGCAGGTAGTACTCCTGCGTTCCGCCCTCGTCCAGCTGGAGCGTGACGACATCCGCCGACACCTCGATGACGACACCGGCCTTCTCGGCCGTGACGACGTCACCGGCGTCGATGGCTGCGTAGCCCTCCATACCGGTACCGACGAGCGGCGAGTCGCTGCGCAGGAGCGGCACGGCCTGACGCTGCATGTTGGCACCCATGAGGGCGCGCTGTGCGTCGTCGTGCTCGAGGAAGGGGACGAGGGATGTTGCGACCGACACCATCTGGCGCGGCGAGACATCCATGTACCCGATCTCTTCGGGGTGGAAGAGGTCGACCTCGCCGCCGGTCTTACGGGCGAGAACGCGCTCTTCGACGAAGTGACCATCGCCCTTGAGGGGCGCGTTGGCCTGGGCGACGATGAAGTCTTCCTCTTCGCTGGCCGTGAGGTAGTCGATCTGCTCGGTGACGCGACCGTCGACGACCTTGCGGTACGGGGTCTCGATGAATCCGAACGCGTTGATGCGCGCGAACGATGCGAGGGATCCGATCAGGCCGATGTTCGGGCCTTCCGGGGTCTCGATCGGGCACATGCGGCCGTAGTGCGAGGGGTGGACGTCACGGACCTCGACGCCGGCGCGCTCGCGCGACAGACCACCGGGTCCGAGCGCCGAGAGGCGACGCTTGTGGGTCAGACCCGCGAGCGGGTTGTTCTGGTCCATGAACTGCGAGAGCTGCGACGTTCCGAAGAACTCCTTGATCGCGGCGACGACGGGGCGCACGTTGATCAGGGTCTGCGGCGTGATGGCCTCGATGTCCTGCGTGGTCATGCGCTCGCGGACGACGCGCTCCATGCGGGACAGACCCGTGCGGACCTGGTTCTGGATGAGCTCGCCGACGGCGCGGATGCGACGGTTACCGAAGTTGTCGATGTCATCGGTAGCCATACGGATCTCGGCCGGCTTGCCGCCACGCAGACCCGGGAAGGTCGCGTCGCCGCGGTGCAGGCGGACGAGGTACTTGATCGTCGCGACGACGTCCTCGACGGTCAGGACCGAGGCCGAGAGCGGCTCGTCGAGACCGAGCTTCTGGTTGATCTTGTACCGACCGACCTTGGCCAGGTCGTAGCGCTTCGGGTTGAAGTAGAAGTTGTCGAGCAGCGCACGCGCGGCCTCGGCGGCGACCTGCTCGCCCGGACGGAGCTTGCGGTAGATGTCGCGGAGCGCATCTTCCTTCGTGACGATCGTGTCCTTCGCGAGGGTCTCTTCGATGGAGTCGAAGCCCGCGAACTCGGTCATGATGTCTTCGCTCGTGAGGCCCAGGGCCTTGAGGAACACGGTGACCGACTGCTTGCGCTTGCGGTCGATGCGAACGCCGACCTGGTCGCGCTTGTCGATCTCGAACTCGAGCCAGGCGCCACGGCTCGGGATGACGCGCGCCGAGACGATGTCCTTGTCGGACGTCTTGTCGGGGGTCTTGTCGAAGTACACGCCGGGCGAGCGGACGAGCTGCGAGACGACGACACGCTCGGTGCCGTTGATGATGAACGTGCCCTTGCCGGTCTGCAGGGGGAAGTCGCCCATGAACACGGTCTGGGTCTTGATCTCACCGGTCTGGTGATTCATGAACTCGGCCTCGACGTACAGCGGGGCGGCATACGTCTTGCCGCGCTCCTTGCACTCCTCGATCGAGTACTTCTCGGGCTCGAGGTACGGGTTCGTGAACGACAGCTGCATCGTCTCGGACAGGTCCTCGATCGGCGAGATCTCTTCGAAGATCTCCTCGAGGCCGCTGATCTCGGGAACGTCGGTGCGACCGATGCTCTGGGCCTCGGCGACGCGGGCCTTCCAGGCCTCGTTGCCGACGAGCCAGTCGAAGGACTCGGTCTGCAACGCGAGAAGGTCGGGGACCGTCAACGTGTCAGAGATCTTCGCGAACGAGAGGCGGGATGCTCCGCGACCGGTCTTGGGGGTGGTGGTGGATGCGTTGCGCGCAGCGGCCAAGGGAAAAACCTCCATGGGCCCCGAAGGGCTCGTGTTTCCTCGTCGTGGGTGGATTGCTCGCCTTCCCCGAAACCAGAGGGCCGCACGCCGCTTTCGCGGGGGGCACACAGGCACAGCCGACCACCATATGAGGGCAGGGGGAATCTAGGAGCGCAAACAACAACTATACGTCGCGAATGGCCGACTGTCCAGTCGGATTCTTGACGAGTGTTGGTTCCTGCGGTATAACCGCGCGCGCCCCTTCTTATTCCCCACGCTCCGGCGCTCTCCCGTCTGCCGCGAGCACCCATTCGCACGCACCTGACCTCTGGACGCGGCGTCCGCGCGGGGCCACAATGTGCGCATGACGGTCGAGCACGACGCTGCGCCGCGGATCCGGACCCCGGATCAGCGACTGCGCGTCTTCGTCTCATCGACCCTGCGCGAACTCGAGACCGAACGGCGCGCCGCACGGGGCTCGATCGAGCGGCTGCGGCTCGCGCCCGTGATGTTCGAACTGGGTGCCCGACCCCACCCGCCGCAGGATCTGTACCGCGCCTACCTCGAGCAGAGCGACGTGTTCGTCGGGATCTACGGCGAGAGCTACGGCTGGGTCGCGCCCGGCGAGGAGATCTCGGGGCTCGAGGACGAATACCGTCTCGCGCCGCGCGGGATGCCGCGGCTCATCTACATCCGTCAGTCCGGCAAGCGGGAAGAACGCCTCGACGCGCTGATCGACCGCATCCGCTCGGACGACACGGCCTCGTACAAGTCGTTCACCTCACCGGAAGAGCTCGCGGAGCTGGTCGAGTCGGATCTCGCGACCCTTCTCGCGGAGCGGTTCGACTCGTCGCGCACGGGTGCCGGCGCGATCATGAACGCGTCGCAGGTCCTGAGCCGCGTGCCCGCCGCCTTCACCCGGCTGATCGGCCGGGATCGCGAGGTCGCGGACGTGTCGGCCCGGCTCGCCGAGGGACAGACGCGCCTGCTCACCCTGCTCGGCCCCGGCGGCATCGGCAAGAGCCGCCTGGCCATCGCGGTCGCCGAGGCCGCGTCGGAGTTCTTCCCCGACGGAACCGTCTTCGTGCCCCTCGAGAACGTGCTCGAGCCCGACCTGCTGCTGCCCACGATCGGCTACGCGCTCGGCATCCGGGACACCGCCGAGGTCCCACTCGAGACGCGCCTGTCCCTCGCGCTCGACGGCAGGCGCATGCTGATCGTGCTCGACAACTTCGAGCAGCTCGTCGAGGCCGCCCCCGTGCTCGTGGGCCTGTACTCCATCGCGCCGCAGGCGACCTTCCTCGTCACGAGCCGAGCGGTGCTGCGCATCCGCGGCGAGCGCGTCTTCGAGGTCCCCACGCTGGCCACGCACGATCCCGCCTCGCCCGACTCGGTGCCGCGTTCCCTGGACTCGCCCGCCGTGGAGCTGTTCACCGAGCGCGCCCGCGCCGTGAAACCGGACTTCGAGGTGACCGAGACGAACGGCGCCGCGGTCGCGGGGATCTGCCGGGTCCTGCAGGGACTGCCGCTCGCGATCGAGTTGGCGGCGGCACGGATGCGTGTGCTCACGCCCTCCGCCATCCTGCAGCGACTCGACAAGCAGCTGCCGCTGCTGGTGGACTCCTCGCGGGATCTGCCCGAGCGCCAGCGGACCCTCCGCTCCACGATCGAGTGGTCGACCGGCCTGCTGCGCGAGTCCGAGCGCCTGCTCCTGTTCGATCTCGGGGTCTTCTCGCACGGGTTCACCCTGGACTCGGTGGAGAAGATCGGCGTGGGCCGACCGTGGCACGGCACGGCCGTCGACGGACTCGCCGCACTGGTGGACTCGTCGCTGGCCGCGCAGCAGGACATCGACGGGGAATCGGTGTTCTCCCTCCTCGCGACCGTGCGCGAATACGCCATCGGGCAGCTCCAGGCCCGCGGCGACGAGGACCGGATGCGTGCCGCGCACGCTCGCCTGTACGTCCAGCTCGCCCTCCGTGAGGCACCACGGCTGGGCGGCCCCGACCAGCGCAGTGCGGTCGCGCGGCTGAACCTCGAACGCAGCAACCTCCGAAGCGGCGTGCGATACCTCATCGATGTCGGGGATTTCGCCACGGCAGCGGACGTCGCCTGGAAGCTGTACCTGTTCTGGTGGATCGGGGGCTACCTGTCCGAGATCGCGCTTTGGATGCAGGAGCTCCTGGATCTCGGCGGGGACAAGGAACCGTACCCCCGCGCCGTCGCGCTGTACTACGTGCTCTGGAAGCGGATGTTCGGGACGCAGAACCCGGAGACGATCGAGGGGTTCTGCGAGGCATCCGAACTCTTCGCGCGGGTGGGCGACGACATGGGGTCCTCGATGGCTCTCGCGACCGCCGGGCTGGCGCAGGTGACGACCGGCGATTCCGACCTGGATCTCGCCGCCGAACGCCTCTGGCGCGGGGCGGAGGGGTTCCGCCAGGCCGGCGCCCGCTGGGGCGAAGTGCTGATCCTCGTCGCCCTCGGGCGGCTGGAGTGGATCCGCGGACACGACGCCGACGCCCTGAGCATGTTCCGCCGCGCCCTGGACGCCTCGGTCGCCGGCGGGGAGGAGTTCACCTCGACGATCGCCACGCACCACCTGGCCCGAGCCCTGCTCACCTCCGGACAGGTGGACGACGCCCGGCGGGTGTTCGCCGAGGGGATGGCGGTGTCGCTGTCACTCGATCACGACGAGGGCATCGCCTACAGCCTGGAGGGCCTCTGCGCGATCGCGGCGATCGACGGGGATGTCGATCGGGCGGGCGTTCTGGCCGGTGCGGCCGCCGCCATCCGCAAGCGCACGGGCCAGCACGACGCGCCCGCGTTCGTGTTCCACACCCGCTTCCTCGACGACCTCACGAACGCGGGGAACGCCACGGCTCTGCGCGCGGCCATCGACCGCGGGACCGAATACGGCACGCGTGAGGCCGCCGACTACGCGCTCTCCGGCGTGGGGATGACCGTCCGCGAGCGCGGCGCCCGCTCAGCCGACGCGGCGGCTCTCGGCGCCGGTTTCACGCGTACGGACGCGCGTGCCGGAAACGGATGACGGTGCCCGGGCGCGCCCGTCCGAGGGCATCGAGCGAGGCATCCGTCACGACCGCGATCACGGGGTAGCCGCCCGTCACGGGTCCATCGGCGAGCAGAACGGTCGGGCGCCCACCCGGCGGCACCTGCAGGGCGCCCGGCACCATGCCTTCGCTCGGCAGCTCGCCCGCGACGGAGCGCACGAGCTCGGGCCCGTCCAGTCGGGCGCCCACGCGGTCGGCGTCGCGCGACACCGTCCAGATGGACTCGAACAGCGCGCGCAGGGCGGATGGCTCGAACCAGTCCGCGCGCGGACCCGGCGCGAGTTCGAGCTCGAGGTGGTCGGGCGGCGCGCCCCAGGGTGCGATATCGAGCGGAGGGACGGGGGCGTGCGGCGACCGCCCCACCGAGAGTGTTCCGCCGGCTCGGAGCGGGCCAGGACCCAGCCCCGCGAGGGTGTCGGTCGATCGCGATCCGAGCACCGCGTCCGCGACGATGCCGCCGCGGACGGCCAGGTAGGCGCGCGCGCCGTGCTCGAGCCATCCGATCCGCACCTCCGACCCCGCGGGCCAGGGATGCGCGACGTGTATGCCGATCGGGCGGCCGTCGATCGTGAGCGGACCCGAGCCGCCCGCCACGGCGATCCAGAGATCGCGTGCCGCGACCGCCCGGAAGCCCCCGAGCGTGACCTCGATCCCGGCGTGTCCCTCGGGATTGCCCACAAGACGGTTGGCGATGCGGAGCGATTCGCGGTCCAGGGCACCCGACCGGGCCACCCCGATCGAGGCATGGCCGGGACGCCCGAGATCCTGCACCGTCGCGAGCAGGCCGGGCTCGACCACCCGGATCGCCGGGGGTTCGACCTCGCCCGCGGTTCGTGCGGGGACGACAGATGCGGCGGGCGCCGCGTGGCCGACGTTCCGGAAGCGGACGCGGTCGCCCGGCCCGAGCAGCGCCGGGCGTGCGGCGGCCGGATCGAACAGGGGTGCAGCGGTCGTGCCGATCACGCGCCAACCGCCGGGGGTCTCGCGCGGGTAGGCGCCCGAGAAGGCGCCGGCGATGCCCACGGCACCCGCCGGCACGCGGGTGCGCGGTACGTCGAGGCGCGGCACGTCGAAGGTCCACGCGGGGCTGGTCAGGTATCCGAACCCCGGCGCGAAACCCGTGAACGCGACGATCCACTCGGCGCGCTCATGCCGTTCGGCCAGCTCGCCGGGCCCGACCCCGAGCATCTCGGCCACCTCGGCGAGGTCGGGGCCGTCGTACGCGACGTCGAGCGTGATCGGGTCGGCGCGCGACGGGGGTGCCGCGGCATCCGTCGCCCGCGACCACGCGCGCTCGATCACGTCCCGCACCGCCGCCGCGGAGATCCGGCCGGGGTCGAACGGCACGAGCACCGTGCGGGCGGCGGGCACGAGGTCGACGATCCCGGCATGGGCGGCGGGGGCGGGGGCGGGAGCGGAGAGCGCGGCGTGCAGGGCCAGGACGTCGGCGAGGTCGCCGACCTCGGCCAGCAGCGCCCGCTCCCCCATCGGCAGGATCCGCAGGGTCCGCGCCGCACTCACCACGGTGCGCAGACCTCGACCCCGGCGGCATCGAGGGCGGCACGGACGGCCCGGGCCATCGCGACCGCCTCGGGCGTGTCGCCGTGCAGGCACAGCGAGGCCGCGTCCGCCACGACGGGCGTCCCGTCGATCGCCTCGACGATTCCGTCGCGCGCGAGTCGCACGGCACGCTCGGCCACGACCGAGGGATCGTGCAGCAACGCCCCCGGCATCCCCCGCGGCACGAGCTCGCCGCCCGGCGCATAGCCCCGATCGAGGAAAGCCTCGCGGACGAAGGGCAGCCCGGCGGCGGCGCATGCCTCGGACGCCGCTGCGCCCAGAGCGAGCAGCGGCACCCCGCGGCCGAGATCGTCCGAGAGCGCGAGCACCGCCCGCACGAGCGCCCGCGCCGCATCCGCGTCCGCGCCGACCGCGTGGTACAGCGCGCCGTGCGGCTTGACGTAGCGGATGTCGGCCCCCGCCGCGCGCAGGGCGGCGAGCTGGCCCGAGACGACGGCGGTCAGATCCGCAGGCTGAAGGTCCATCGCCGTGCGCCCGAACCCCGCGCGATCCGGATACGAGGGGTGGGCGCCGATCGCGACGCCGTGCCGCGCGGCGCGCTCGACCGCCAGGCGCATGGATGCGGCATCCCCCGCGTGCCCGCCCGCGGCGATGCTCGCGCTCGAGATGACCGCGAACATCGCCTCGTCGTCGGCCGTGGCCACGCCGTCGACGCTCTCGCCGAGGTCGGCGTTCAGGTCGACGGATGCGGTGGCCACGGGGTGCACGCCACCATTCTCGCGCGGGCCCGCGCCTTCTGGCCCGCGGATCCCGGCCTCTCGGTCGATTCGGGTCGCCGCTGTGGATCAGATCCGCCGAGGCAGCCCAGATCGGCCGAGTCGTCGCGGCGCTCGGCTCGGCTAGCGTGAGCGGGTGAGCAGAAAGCGAGAGGGCGACGCCGAGGCATCCGCTCCCTCGACCCGTCTGTCGGACGGCACGATCGCACGCGTCGTGCCGTCGCCGTACACGACGGGATGGGAACTGGATGTCGCGGGCACACCGCAGTCGCACGTCGATCTCGACGACCCGACGCACCTGCACTTCGAGTACATCGCCCGCATGGGCGCGGTCATCGACCGGCTGAAGCTGCCGGGGCAGCCCCTGACCGCCGTGCACCTCGGCGCCGGAGCGCTGACCCTCCCCCGCTACATCGCGTGGACGCGGCCGGGCTCGCGCCAGCAGGTCGTCGACATCGAACCCGCGCTCGTGGATCTCGTGCGCGCCGAACTGCCGCTGCCCCACGGTGCATCGATCCGCGTCCGAATCGGCGACGCGCGGGCCGTGCTCGGGCGGCTCCCCGCGGGGCTCGTCGGCACCGTGGACCTGCTCATCTCGGACGTCTTCGCCGGGGCGCAGACCCCCGCCCACCTCACGTCGGTCGAGTTCTACCGCGCGGCCGCCGCCGTGCTCGCCCCCGACGGTGTGCTGCTGGTCAACATCGCCGACGGACCCGGTCTGCGTTACGCACGCCGCCAGGTCGCGACGGTGCGCGAGGTTCTGCCCAACGTCATCGTGCTCGCCGAGGTGCAGGTCCTCAAGGGCCGCCGCTTCGGCAACCTGGTGATCGCCGCATCCGCCGCCAAGCTCCCCACGGCCTGGTTGCCGCGCTTGATGGCCGCCGGCCCGCACCCGGCCAAGGTCGCCGAGGGCGCGGAGCTCGACGCATTCGTCGGTGGCGTCGCCGTCACGACGGATGCCGACGCCACCGATTCTCCGGCCCCGTCGTCGTCGCTGTTCGACCGCTGAGAAAACAACGTGAAGCGAGCAGCGGCGCGCCCGGCGCGGCTCGGCCGGTTGTGCGCCGCGGCGTTGCACACTGGAAGAGCGAATTACGCGGTGAGGAGGTCACGGTGAGCTATATCCACGGGTACGACCCCGAAACACTGCGCGAAATCGTGGACGTGAACGAGTGCCGAGAGCGCTTGCTGGAACTCGGCGACCAGCGGAGCCTGCCCGCGCTGCTCGAACGCGTCTGGCTGCTGAAGGTGCTGGACCGCCTGGAAGAGGCGAACGTGATCTCGGACGAGTCGGTGCGGGTCGCCCGCATGGCCGGCACCCGGAAGGATCTGCTGCGCGCACGCATCCTGCACGCGACGGTCCAGCAATGGCGCGGAGCCTACGCCGCCGCCGAACACGAACTGTCCACGTGCGCGGGCGAGGCGGAAGGCCAGAACTGGTCTGCCATCGCGGCGTTCTCGTACCAGCACCGCGGCAAGGTGCACTACGACGCCGGCGACTACGAGGCCGCGCGACGCGACTTCAAACGCGCACTGTTCCTGCGCCAGGAGGCGGGCGCCCCGGATGAGCAGCTCGAAGCGACGCTCCTCGCCGTCGACGCCGCGGACCGCCGCCGCGCCCGCTCGTCCGTCGCGAGCTGACGACACCTTTCACGGGCCCCGGCCAGTCGTCCGCGGCCGATGTCGTAGGGACGGTTTAGGTTTTTCGACATGTCCGATCTGCAACGCGTGCGAACGTGGGCCGATGCCCTCATCTCGCTGCATCTGGATGCTTCGTGGTCGTTCGGGTTCGACAATGCCAAGCGCCGCGCGGGCCTGTGCGATTACACGCGCAAGCGCATCAGCGTTTCGCGCTACCTCTCGGCGCGATACGACGACGATACGAATCACCAGACCCTGCTGCACGAAGTCGCGCACGCGATCGCGGGTCCGGCCGCCGGACACGGGGCACAGTGGAAGCAGGTCGCCCGCGAGCTGGGCTACGTGGGTGGCACGACCCACGCGGGCGAGACGGCGATCGAGCTCGCCCCCTGGGTCGGGGTGTGTCCCGCCGGGCACCTCGCCTACCGGCATCGCCGACCGACGCGACCCGCCTCGTGCGTGAAGTGCGCGCCCCGGTTCGATGATCGCCATCTGTTCCGGTGGGAGAAGCGCGAGATCACGCCCGCCGAGCGACTCGCCGCGATGCAGGAGCGCTGAGCGCGCGCCCCCGCCCGAGCCGCCCTCAGGCGTACACCCGCAGGTCGCTCGGGACCATCGTGAAGCGGATCTCGTGCCGACCGGCGGCGTCCTCATCGAGGCGCGTTTCGAGTTCGCCGTCGTGCACGAAGACCGGGACCGAACCATCCTGAGGCAAGACCGCCAGCGTGAGCTCCGGCACCAGCCGACGCTCGATGTCCGACGAGCGCGGCATCAGGTGCAGCGCCCGGGCGACAGCGGCGGTTCGTCGGCCGAATGCGAGCGAGGCGACCGCGCGGTACCGCGGCCCACGGGCGTGCAACACGCGGACATCGAGTACGTCGTCGTCGACACTCCAGCGGCGCATCGTCGCGACCCGCTGCGGGTCGTTGCGGCCGACGCTCGCGAAAACCGACCAGACGCGCATGCTCTCGCCGTCGAGCTCGATCTCGATCGGTTCGGCCTCACGCAGCACACCCCAGGCCGCGACGACGCCGCCGAGCCACTTACCCAGCCGGTCCCGGTAACCCTCGCGCCGCGCGACGAAGTCCGGATAGATGCCCACCGAACCGGCGTTGAGAACCGTCACGGGCGGTCCGCCCGTCGACAGCTCGGCGACGGCGACGCGCATCCCGCGACCGTCGCGGAGAGCCTCGATGCCGTGTTCCACCGTGTCAGCACCGATGGCGCGGGCGAAATGGTTGAAGGTCCCGCCCGGCAGCACCAGCAGAGGAAGACCGGCCTCGCGCGCGACAGCGGCTAGTGCGGAGACCGTCCCATCCCCGCCGCAGACCCCGAGGACGCGCGGAGGGGAGGTGCTCACCAAGGCGCGGGCGACGACGGCGGACGGCGGGTCGTCCGAGTCGAGCTCGCTCAGCCGTGCACCCGGCAACTCCTTCTCGATTTCGCTCCGGGGGTCGGTGCGGATGACCTCCACGCCCGAGGAGGGATTCACGAAGATGAGTGCGCCCGAACCGTCGGGGGACGACGGGAGGTCGATGCGCTCGCCGCGCTCGGGCGCCGGCCCCTCGACCGAGGGACGTGCCGGGAGCAGGACGCGACCGAGGAGCGCCACTCCCGCGCCGATCGCGAAGCCCCCGACGACATCCGAGAGCCAATGGGCGCCCACGTGCATGCGGGAGTATCCGACGGCGGCCGCGAGGGGCGCCACCACGGCGCCTGCGACGGGCGCTTCCACAGCGACCCCGGTGGCGAACGCTGCAGCGCTCGCGGAATGGCCGGAGGGGAACGACGCAGACGTCGGGTAGGCGGCGAGACGTCGGCCGACGGGGATGTCCTTCAAGATCGGGCGGGAGCCGCCGAACACCTTCTTGCCGATGAGGTTGGCGATGATGCTCGCCACCGTGAGCGAGGCGACACCGCGAAGCGCGGCCCGCGAACGTCCGGAGACGACGAGGACGCCGGCCAGAACGAACCAGAGTCGTCCGTGATCGGCCGCGTGCGAGAGGCGGCGGTACGCGCTGTCGCGCGCGCGCACGTCGTGCCGGGCGTTCACACGACGGTTGGCGGACCGATCGGCCCGGCGCACCCACCGCGGCATGACGGTCGTCCGGCGGTGGGCGATGAACGGATGCCGCAGGGTGCCGAAACGCATCCCCCGAGGCTACGCTCCCCGCCCCGCACTGCGGGAGTGCTCGGGCTGGTGTACATCCACGAGGAAGAACGGGCACTCGAAGGGATCGCCGCAGGACGATCCACCCGCGCGGGTGCGACACTGGGGAGATGCGCATCCTGCTCAAGCTCGTGATCGACTGCGACGCGGATGCCGCGTGGCGGGCCCTGCACTCGCCCCGCGCGGTGGCGGAGCTGTACGGCTCGCTCGTCCGCCTCGAATCCGCCGAGCCGGGCGGCCTGCCGACGCGCTGGGAGCCGGGAACGGATGCCGTCGTCGACATGTCGATCGGCGGGATCGTCCCGATGGGCCGGCAACTCATCCACGCGAGCGACCGGATCACCCAGGACTCGCGGGGAGAGGTGCGCATCTTCCGGGACAGCGGCATCCCCCTCACCGGACCGCTCGCCTCGCTGGATGTCTGGGACCATCAGCTCGCGGTCTCGCCGGCACCGGGCGACCCCGCGCGAACCCTGTGGCGCGAGCGCCTGACGATCGGCGGTCGCACCGCCCCCCTGCTCTGGCCCGGGCTCTGGGCGGCATGGCAGTGGCGGGCGCTGCGCATCCGTGCCCTCGCACCCACATGGGCGCACGACACCGCGCCCACGGTCTGAGCGCGGAGCGCCCCAGAACCGCAACCCAGCACAGGCCGACGGCGGCACAACGACCTATCAGCGGTCGGCGAACTCCCGCGCGGTCGTCGTCCGGGCAAGGACCGCCTTGATCCGCCCGCGGGCGAGACGTCGGACCTCTGCGACATCTGCACGCGCGCGGTCCAGCGCCTGGGTCAGGGGCGGCGCCGGGCGGCCGGCTGCGGCGGCGAGGGCGGATGTCAGGGCCGCGACATCCATTCCGGTGCTGTCGACGCTGACATCGTCGATGCCCACCCATGAGAAATGCGAGTCCACCTTGCCGCTCGGAGCATCAACCAGCTCGAGCGGCTTCGCTCCCTGAATGGTCGCGAGGACCAGCACGTGGAGGCGGTCCGAGATGACCAGGCGAGCGCGGGCGTAGAGCATCATGAGACGGTGCTCCTGGGAGAGTTCGGGGATCGCGCGCCATCCGAAGTCCTCGGCGCCGAGAGCGCGGGCCAGCTCGGCGGCGCGGTCCTCGTCGTCGCGTACCTGCGCAGCGGCGACGATACGCAGTCCCCGCGCCTCGGCGAACGAGCGGACGGCCTCTATCCACTCCGCCGAGTGCGCTCGACGCTTGCCGCGCAGGCTCACGACGAGCGTGTCCCGTGGCCCAGCCTGCCCCGTGGGGATGCCTTCGCGACCGAACGCTATGTCGGGGCTGCGGATGCTGCCGCCGACCAGCGCGAGGGATTCCCGGTTGCGCATCGGCACGACGTCGGCCGCGCGAGCGCCGAGACGGAAGAGCAGGAGCGGAAGGACGCCCGGGCGGGCGACCGCGCGAGGCGCGTAGACGACGGTTCCCCGTTTGACCTTCACGAGGACGATCACCGCCAGGAAGACGAGCTCGCGGACGGCGTGACGTGACTCGAGCTGCACCTCGCCGGGTTCGAACAGCAGTACGGGCCTCTTGGCGACGACGAGCGCACGCATCCACTCTTTGCTGCCCGCACCGCGGTGGTAAACCGGGCCGAGCTCGGCCGCGCCGATCTGGTCTATCCAGGCGTCGGGCGCGCGCCCCACATAGGTGTGCACGGGGCCGAGCCCCGACACCCACTCGAGCGCTTCGCGCCGAATGATCGCGTCGCCGATATTCGGGTAGTCGCCGGTCATCGAGGCGAAGATGACCGCAGGCGCAGCCGCGCCACGGTCAGCGTCCGCGTGCTCGCGATCGAACGACCGGGCGGCCGCGAAAACGAAGACCAGAGACATGACGTAGGCGACCGCCCATGCGATCGAGAACGCGAGCACGACCAGCGCGAGATCACTCGTGACCGCGGCGGTTACGAGTCCCGCCGTCCACGTCAGGGTGGCGCGCGAAGCCTGGAGGGCGAGAAGTCGCCGCTCCCGCCTGAGCATGACGAAGAGGAAGTCTGTGGGCGAGACCGCCACCTGCAGCGCTGCGGGTAGGGCGAGGATGGCGATGAGCGTGCCCGCGGGCGCCCACTCCGGGCCGAGCACGGGGACTGCCAGCAACGGCCCGCCGATGGCCAGGGCGATGCCGAGGGCGACGCCGAGCACGAGGAAGACCTTGACGTGCACCGCGAGCGAAGCCGTGAGCGCTGGCCGCTGCTCACGGATGATGCGGCTGAAACTCAGCTGCGTCGTCTGGGCGAGCGCCTGTCCCACGAGCGAGATCGGTGTCGATGACACCCGCTGCGCGATCCCGACCTGACCGGCGGCGGCGGGGCCGACCGTCGCACCCGCGATGACGGTGAGTCCCTGGATCGTGAGCCCCGACAGAGCACCGGCCCCGATCGTCGGGATGGCACGGGCGAGTGTGTACCGTTCGTCCCGCGCGTCGGCCGTCTGGCCGCCAGCTGTCGTCACGGCAAGCGCGGATGTCGGCGCCCCCGGATCATCGACCATGCGCGAGGCGATGATGCCGAGAATGCGGCCGAGCAGCAGCGCGACGGGGAGGAGCATGACGTCGCCGCCGCCGAGGGCGAACACGGCCTGAAGAGAGGCGCCCGCGACGCCGCCCACCAGATTGCGCACGGCGAGCGCGCGTCGAGCACCCAGACGCACCAGACGGGCGCTGTCGAGCAGCGGTAGTCCGAGCGCAGGGATCAGCAGACCCGTCATCAGAAGGATGTCGGCCACTTCGGTGAGTCCGTTGAGCTTGTCGATGACTCCCGTTGCCAGCACGAGCACGCTGATGCCGAGAACCACGATCGTCCCGAGCCGCAGTCGTCGTTGGACCAGCGCCGCGGAGTGCGTCGTCGGCACGATGTACTCGAGGCGCAGGGTGGCGAGGGGAAGCGCGATGAACGCGATCGCGAACGCGAACTGATAGATTCCGAGCTCGGCAGGCAGGTAGACCCGTGTGAGCACGGGAATGACGGCGACCAGCGCGAGTTGCCCGAGCAGTTGACTGCCCACGAGCGCGACGGGACCTCTCAAGCGCCTTCCGATATTGTTCCCCAAACTTCTACTCCCCATGTCTACGTGTCGGGGGAGCTACGTCGATCCCACGGGTTTGCCATGTTCGCACGGCAAGCGCACATTCCCGGCCGTTCGCACATGAGAGTGCTTTCACACTGCGGAAACGCCGCTGAATAATCCGTCTGGGATGTCTGTCGCCGGCGACCCGAAGTCCCATCCCTCCGCCTGAGCCGCCGAGCCCGGCGCCTTACCCGGCGAGCGCCTCGACGGGCGCTACCCGCGTCGCCAGCCGCGTCGGCACGACCGCGGCGATCAGCGTCAGGATGGCCGTTGCCACGACGACCACCGCGAGGGGCACGAGCGGCACCGTCGGCAGCACGAAGGTGCCCGCCGTCCCGCCGGGCACGACCGGTACGGATCCGAGCAGTGATTGCGCGCCCGCCCAGCCGTAAGCGACGCCGAGCACGAGGCCGAGCGCGAGGGCCGCGACGCTCACGTCGACAGCCAGTTGGTAAGGCTTGAGGGGGCGGAACACCCGTTTCACGCTACGGGAGCGTGCGGGCCGAGGCATCCGTCTGTGGATGTATCTATCGCGGACCTCCCTACGCGGGCAGGATCGGCCGGTTCTCGTAGAACGTCTGCAGCACGACGGTCGTGCGCGTGCTCACCGACGCGACGCCCCGGATGCGCCGGATCAGCGTCTCGAGCGCGCGCGGCGACGCGACCCGCACGAAGAGCATGTACGCCGCGTTGCCCGCGATCGAGTGGCAGGACTCGATCTCGGTGATGTGCTCGAGCAGCTCCGGCGCATCGTCGGGCTGGGCGGGGTCGAGCGGGGTGATCTCGATGAACGCCGCCAGGGGCTTGCCGACGGCTTCGACGTCCACGATCGCGCGATACCCGGCGATGACACCCCGGGTCTCGAGTCGCCGCATCCGCGCCTGCACGGCCGAGACCGACAGTCCGACGGCCTCCGAGAGCTGCGCGAGGGTGGCGCGGGCATCGCGCGAGATCTCACGCACGATCAACAGATCCACCGGGTCATCCACAGCGGCAGGATGACGGGGCGCTTCTTGATCTTCCATGTTCCGAGGATATCAACAGGAATATTTCCGGCTGACAAGCGGTTGGACCATATGACTTCCTACAATTCTCGAAATGGTGCTCTTGCGGGGGTGCAGCACGAGAACGGAGACGGACATGACGATCGACACGACCCTGGACGGCGACATCGCCGCGGGCCTCGTCGGCGACGTCGAAACGAGCGCCGCCTGGATCTCGCTCCGTGACGCCGCGATCGACCTGCGGGCGCTGCAGGCGCAGGATGGCTCGATTCCCGATGCCGCACAGCGCGCCGATGCCGCCGAGCTCGTACACGCGATCGTGCACGGCATCCGCGAGCTGGCCCCGCTCTTCCCCCACGACGCGGCCTACCTCGAGACATCCGTCACCGATTTCGAACGCTGGGCGGCGGGCGACTTCGGTGTTCCCGACTTCCTCGACTCGCTCGTCGCGTTTCAGCCCCAGCAGCACCGCATCGATGGGCTACGGCACCTGGTGGTGTTCCCGATGTACACGCAGAACGGATCGAGCAACCGGTACGTCGAGGCCCTCATCGTGGAGACGATCTGGCCCGAGTTCATCGCCCGGCTCGAGGCCGGCGACTACACGAACCGGCTGTTCGTCTCGTTGCGCCTGATCGATTTCACGCCCGGATACGACACGAACTCGGCGGTGCTCTTTCCCGAGACGGTCGCGGTACGCGCGATTCCGACCTTCACGTGGGGCGCGATCTTCCAAGACCGCGAGGCCGCCCGCTATCGCCGGGTCGTCCGCGCCGCCGCGGAGATCACGCGCCTCGAACTGCCCGAAGAGGCCGCGCGACTGCTCGAAGACCAGGCTCTCGCCGAGCGGACGTTCGTGATGTGGGACATCATCCACGACCGCACCCACATGCGCGGCGACCTGCCGTTCGACCCGTTCATGATCAAGCAACGGATGCCGTATTTCCTCTACTCGCTCGAGGAGTTGCGGTGCGACCTGACCGCCTTCCGGGAGTGCGTCGCGATCGAGAAGCGCCTGACCGGCGCGGTAGAGACCGACGCCGAGACGCTCGAGCACGCGAAGCTCGTGCAGTACGCGGTGATCTTCGATCGCATCTTCCGCTTCGCGATCACGGGGTCGCGGGTGCGCAACTACGACGGGCTCGGCGGCCAGCTGCTGTTCGCGTGGCTGCACCAGCGCGGAGTGCTGCACTGGACCGACACCTCATTGAGCCTCGACTGGGCGGAGGTGCCGGCAGCCGTCGTCGCCCTCGGCGACGCGATCGACGAGCTGTACTGGCGCTCGATCGATCGCCCGAAAACCGCCCATTGGCTCGCGGCGTACGACCTGATCCGGGGCGTGCTGGAGCCCCACCCGGGCTCGACCTGGGCCGCGGGGCTGCCGCGCGACATCCTGATCGGTCCGCCGAAGGGCTTCACGGATGCCGTCATGGACGACGAATTTCCTCTGTCGATGTTCTACGAGGCCCTGGACCGCAAGCTGGCGCCGGTCATCGCCTCGACGACAGGCATCCGCGGGGATGCTTGACCACGGCCTGGCGGCCGCATCCCCCGATCTAGGCTGAGAGCGTGACCCGACTCCACGACGCCGCCGTGCGCGGCTTCGCCTCCGACAACTACTCCGGCATCCACCCCGAGGTGCTCGCGGCGATCGCCACCGCGAACGAGGGCCACGAGGTCGCCTACGGCGAGGACGCGTACACCGCACGCCTGAACGAGGTCATCGCCGACCAGTTCGGCGAGGGCGCCGAGGCATTCCCCGTCTTCAACGGCACGGGCGCGAACGTCGTGGGGCTGCAGTCGATGCTGCCGCGGTGGGGCGCCGTGGTCGCGGCCTCGAGCGCACACATCAACGTCGACGAGGGCGGCGCGCCCGAGCGGGTCGCCGGAATCAAGCTCCTGACCGTCCCGACCGAGGACGGAAAGCTCACGCCCGAACTCGTCGATCGCGAGGCCTGGGGCTGGGGCGACGAGCACCGCGCCCAGCCGCTCGTCGTCTCGATCACGCAGTCGACCGAGCTCGGCACCGTGTACACGCCGGACGAGGTCCGTGCGCTCGCAGAACACGCACACGGCCTCGGCATGCGCCTGCACATGGACGGCGCCCGGCTGTCGAACGCCGCCGCGTCACTCAACCTGCCGCTGCGCGCCTTCACGCGCGACGCGGGCGTCGATGTGCTGAGCCTCGGCGGCACGAAGAACGGGGCGATGCTCGCGGAGGCGATCGTGGTGCTCGATCCCGAGGCATCCGAGGGTCTGAAGTTCTTGCGCAAGCTCAACATGCAGCTGGCGTCGAAGATGCGGTTCGTGTCGGCGCAGCTGATCGCCCTGTACGAGGGCGATCTGTGGCTGCGGAACGCCGCGCACGCCAACGCGATGGCGGCGCGGCTGCGCGCGGGCATCGAGGCGGGGATCGCGGATGGTTCGATCCGGGGTGTGGCGTTCAGCCAGCCGACGCAGGCGAACGGCATCTTCGCAACGCTGCCCGCCGGGGTCGCCGACCAGCTCCGCGAGCGCGTGCGATTCTACGATTGGGGCCCCGCCTCCGGAGGCTCGGAGCATCGCGCCAGCGATGGTTCGAGTGGAGGTGGGGAGGACGCAACGCTCAGCGAGGTGCGTTGGGTGTGCTCGTTCGACACGCACGAGGACGACATCGACGCGTTCGTCGCCGACATCGCGCGGGTCACGAGCGCGGTCTAGCGCTCCGTCGTCTGGACGACCCGCCCCGTATCAGCGCCCGACCGAACGCCCCGCGGGCTGCCCCGTCACGAGCGACGCCAGAGTCGGTCGCCAATGGCGTGAGACATACTCGACCGCCTCGTCCACACCGAGCGCACGGGTGGAGTTGCCGACGCGCACCCACAGGTCGGTGGCGGGTCCTCCGTCGCGCGGCGCGGTCAAGAAGACCGGCTTCGGCGACGGCGGACAGTTCAGGGCGCACACCGTGCCCGCGTCCCCGAGCGTCGCGAACTGGATGTGGGGCAGCGCGGCGGCGTTGCGCCCCACGAGTGTCGAGAGCAGGTCGCGCAACCAGAGCTCGAACCGGTCGTGGTCGGGTGACCGGAGGGTCGCGAGGTCCCGTTCCAGGCCCCGCGCGACGCCGTCGTCGCTCGCGCCGATGACGAGCACCCCGCCGTTGCTGTTCAGGAATGCGGCGACGGTCTTCGCGATCGCGAGCTCCATCCGCGGATCCTTCTTGTTCTCACGGACGTTCCATCGCGCGGTCTCTTTGAACTCCACGTGGTCGGACTCGCCCGCGACCAGCAACGCAGCCACATCGACGTCGCCGTAGTTCGGCCGGATGAGCGCCGCGATCGACGCCGCGACGAATGCGAGCCCGACGCTCGATCCGAAGGCGAGCAGCAGCGTCGTGGGCATCCAGAGGTACTGGCCGTAGAAGAGCAACCCCGCAAGCAGGAGCCCGACGCTGATCCCGAGCAGCGAGATCACGGCCATCGTCGTGAGGCTCAGGCGCAGTCGACGACCGAACAGTCTGCGCACGACCCACGCGACGGCGTACGCGACGGCGAGCGCGATGGGCAGGGCGATCGCGAACTCGACCAGGAGGGGACTTGCCGGCATCCGCTCGGTCCCCGCCTCAGCGCAGGGCGCCGACGCTCGCCAGCGCGAGGCGGACGAGCGTGCCGCGGCCGCCCTCCATCTCGGCGGCGAGCGCATCGGACGCTGCCTCTTCGGGCGACATCCACGTGACCTCGAGCGCATCCTGGCGGGGCTCGCACGTCCCGGTCACCGGCACCACGAATGCGAGCGACACCGCGTGCTGACGATCGTCGTGGAAGGCGGTGATGCCGGGAATCGGGAGATACTCGGCGACCGTGAAAGGCGTCACCTGAGGGGGCAGCAGGGGGAACGCCATCGGCCCGAGATCGTTCTCGAGGTGACGGAAAAGGGCGTCCCGCACCGTCTCGCCATGCCGCACCCGGCCGCTCACGAGAGAACGGGTGATCTCTCCCACCGGTGTGGCGCGCAGCAGGATGCCGACCTCGGTCACGGAGCCCACGCCATCCGTCCGCACGGGCACCGCCTCGACGTAGAGCATCGGCAGCCGACGCCGAGCCTCGGCCAGTTCGACCTCGCTCAGCCAGCCGGGGTTCGTCGCGCTTCCCGTGGTCGGTGAACCGAAGGAACCGTCGTCGCGCGGATCGCTCGAGCGTCCGTACGACGCTCCCATACCGCTCAACCGATCGCGCCCCTCGGGGCCGTCGTCTTCGGAGGGATCGGGGTCAGGTGTGCGCACCGGCATGTCTCTTGTATACCTCAGCCTTCCGCGCGACCCCGTACATGCGAGAGGAACGGTGGGACGGATGTGTCGGATGTGGCGCTCGCGGAGCCTCTCCAGCCCCGTGGGCCACAGCAGTCCTTCGAGATGTCCGCTCACGTGGTGTCGGCGGGGTTTGCGAGGATGGGAGTCATGTCGCCCGAGTCGCCGCCACCCGAGTCGCCCCAGCCACCCGAGCCCACCACCCCGCCTGCGCTCGATCCGCCGCACCTCGATGCCGATGCCGCGCTCTGGTCGGATGCTCCGGCCGGGCATCCCCTGCTGGTGCTGCTGCACGGCTACGGGTCGGACGAACGCGACCTCTTCGGTCTGGTGCCGCATCTCCCGCCCGCCTTCGTGTTCGCGGCGCCCCGCGCGCCCCTGACCCCGCCGTGGCCGGCGCCCGGGTACTCGTGGTACCCCCTCGACGGTCTGAACGGTCGAGACGCTGCGACCGTCACGCGGGCGGCCGAACGACTCTGCGCCTGGCTCGACGAGCACGCGGTCGGTGCGACCTCGATCGGTCTGCTCGGGTTCTCCCAAGGTGCCGCGATAGCCCTGCAAGCGCTGCGACTGCAGCCCGAACGGTTCGCCTTCGCGGTCAACCTCAGCGGATACGCCAGCGCCGGGACGCTCCCGGGCGACGAAATGCTCGCCGCCACCAAGCCCCCGGTCTTCTGGGGTCGCGGAACACACGACGACGTCATCCCCGAACCGCTCATCGCGCAGACGACCGCCTGGCTCCCCGAGCACAGCACGCTCAGCGGATCGGTTTACCCGGGCCTGACGCACAGCGTCTCGCAGACCGAGCTCGACGATGTGACGGCCTTTCTCGAGGCACGCCTGAAGCAGCTCGCGGCCTGACCGGCGCCGCGCGGGAGCTCGGCGGGGATGTTCAGCCGCGCCGAGCCGCATGACGCCGCGCGATGAGCACGAGCGCGAGGCCCCCGGCGATCAGCGACACGGGAATCGGCCACGGCAGGGCGCCGCCGCCCGTGTCCGGAAGCGATGACGGGGTGGGGGGCGCGGTCGGCGACGGCACGGGCACGGGGGTCGGCGTGGGTGTGGGGCCGGGCACGGCGAAGCTCTGCGTGACCACGATCGTCGCGGTCGCCTGATCCGTGATCGTGACGGAAGCCGGAACCGTCGTGGAGCTCGCAAGCGCAGCGGACGCATTCGCACCGCTCGATGTCGTCGACACGGTGCATGTCGTGCCCGCAGCGAGCGGGCTCACGGTGATCACCGGGTAGCTTGCGGCGGCGCTTTCCGCGGGCACGGTTCCCGTCCCCGTCGTGATCGTCCCGCCCGTATCGCAACGGGCTTCGACGGTGACGGCCGATTGTCGCCCGGCTGCGGCCCCGCCGATCGCGATGTCGACCTGCAGGGTGCCGGCTGCGAGGGGCGTGATCGCGGCAGCCGCCCGCACGGGCACGTTCGCCTGCACGGCGAGGATCAGTTTTTGCGCGCTGGTTCGCCCCGGATTGCCGCCGTCGTAGAGGAACACGTTTCCTCCGACGACGGACTCGACGGCCGAGAGCGCAAAACCTTCGCTCGCGGTCGGCGAAACGTGTCGGGCCCAGAGCTCTGCGCCCTGGGCGACGCTGTCGCCGGGCGAGATCGGGATCGTGCCGTCCGCGTCGGCGAAGACCTCGACGCCCGACGTACTGAGGGTCGAGGACGCGACGTTGCCCCCGACGGCGAACGGACCGACGAGTTGGCCGGTGGTCGGCGCATCCGCAGCATCCGGGGTCAGTGTGAGCGTCGGCGGGATGGGAGCCGGAGCGGGCGCCGGCGGCGGGCCGTTCACCGCCGTGAGGGCCTCGTCGACGATCGCCTTGATCGCATTGTGCTCGGACGGGTAGGACGTCGGCACGACGAAGCTGTCGGTGAAATACCAGATCGCACCCTGGACCGCCTGGACCTTCTCGACAGCCGTGCCCGTCGACGGCGCCCCGGGCACCGCCGGGTAGTAGTTCTCGAGGATGTGCGTGACGTACGCCAGGTTCGGGACGTTCGCGTCCGTCCAGTCGCCGAGTTCGTAGTGCACGCCGATCTCGGTCTCCGTGGCGAGGTCGATGCAGTACGTCAACAGGTCCTGGCGCCCGGGTGCACCGGGGTCATCGAGCACGATCTGCGCCGTCTCGACCGGTCGGAAGTTCGTGATGCCGGTCGTCGGGTAGGGGGTTGCTGCGGGATCGACCGCGACGTCCCCGCCGTACAGCCCGCCCTGGTGCAGCATCTCGACGATGGTCGCTTCCGTCGAGGGACCCGGCGGATCCGTGACACCGACGCCGCCCGCGTCGGGAACGGCCAGCGCGGGACCGGCAACGGTTCCGGTCAGCACGAGTGCGATCAGGACGGATGCCGCAACCGTGACTCGGGCGGGTAGACGGAACGCGAACATGACACTCCTGAACGAGACGCTCCCGAACCCGACGCTCCTGAGCCCGCGAAGACAGCGGCCGGACAGCTCCGGCGACCTACCGCTTCACTCTTCCAGCGATATACCGGCTCCGTGGCACGACGCACCGCGAATCGTCGTTCAGCGCAAGAGCCGCGCCGATGTCGGTGCGGGGGACGAAGATGTATGGATGGCCGATGTCTGGGCGAAGTTCGGTCCTGCCACGCAGGACTGGTTTCGTGGCGCCTTCCTCGAGCCGACTCCCGCACAGGTCGGTGCGTGGGATGCGATCTCGGCGGGGCGGCACGCGCTCGTCGTGGCGCCGACCGGTTCAGGCAAGACCCTGTCCGCTTTCCTCTGGGCGATCGACCGGGTCTTCCGCGAGAAGCCGCTCGAGGCGGAGCCCCGCGCGGGCGGACGAAGAAAACGGGCGGATGCCCCGCAGCCGACCACCGGCATCCTGTACATCTCTCCGCTGAAGGCGCTCGGCGTCGATGTCGAGCGCAACCTGCGGTCGCCGCTCGTGGGCATCGCCCAGTCGGCGCGTCGGCTGGGTATCGCGCTGCCCGACGTCACGGTGGGAGTGCGCTCGGGCGACACCCCGTCGAACGAGCGGCGACGACTGGTGCAGGATCCGCCCGACATCCTGATCACGACGCCCGAGTCGCTGTACCTGATGCTGACGAGCCAAGCGGGCGAGACCCTGCGGGGTGTGCACACCGTGATCGTCGACGAGGTCCACGCCGTAGCGGCCACCAAACGCGGAGCGCATCTGGCTGTCAGCCTCGAGCGACTCGACGCGATGCTCGAGCATCCGGCGCAGCGCATCGGACTGTCGGCGACCGTGCGGCCGATCGACGAGGTCGCGCGCTTCCTCGGCGGCGCGGCGCCCGTCGACATCGTGGCGCCACCCGCGTCGAAAACCTTCGATCTGCGCGTGACCGTGCCGATCGACGACATGCTCAATCCCCCGCCCCCGCCCGGTTCGGGTGCGCCCGGCTCCGGGGGTCCGGATGGCAGAACGGATGCCTCGGGTTCCCCGCGCGCAGGGGCCAGCGCCGCGGATACGGGCGACGGGCATACCGGCAACGGCGACGGCGACGGCGGCGACGGCGACGGCGACGGCGACGGCGACGGACCGGAGTGGTACGCCGCCGACAGTCGCCTGCGTCCCGAGGCGACGGAGATGACGGGGTCGGTCTGGCCGCATGTCGAAGAGGCGATCGTCGACCGCATCCTCGAGAATCGCTCGACGATCGTGTTCTCGAACTCGCGCCGACTGGCCGAGCGCCTGACCGGGCGGCTCAACGAGATCTACGCCGAGAGACTCAGGCTCGAACTCCCCGACCCCGCGGTTCCGGCTGCTCTCATGGCGCAGGCGGGCTCGACCGGCGGCGCCGACCCGGTGCTCGCCCGCGCGCACCACGGTTCGGTGTCGAAGGAGCAGCGCGCTCAGGTCGAAGAAGAGCTGAAGGCCGGTCGCCTGCGCTGCGTCGTCGCGACAAGCAGCCTCGAACTCGGAATCGACATGGGCGCGGTCGACCTCGTGATCCAGGTCGAATCTCCCCCGTCTGCCGCGAGCGGACTGCAGCGGATCGGACGCGCCGGCCACCAGGTCGGCGAGGTCAGCCGCGCGTTCCTCTTCCCCAAGCACCGCGCCGATGTGCTGCACACCGCGATCGTGACCGAGCGCATGCTCGCCGGGCGCATCGAGTCGATCTCCGTGCCGCAGAATCCGCTCGACATCCTGGCACAGCAGACCGTTGCGGCATGCGCGCTCGGAGCGATCGACGTCGAGGACTGGTACGACGCGGTGCGCAAGAGCGCCCCTTTCCGCACGCTGCCGCGCTCGGCCTACGAGGCGACGCTCGACCTGCTGGCCGGGCGTTACCCCTCGGACGAGTTCGCCGAACTCCGGCCCCGCGTCGTCTGGGACCGCGACGCCGGCACGCTGACGGGACGCCCCGGCGCCCAGCGCCTCGCGGTGACGAGCGGCGGGACGATCCCCGACCGCGGTCTGTTCGGCGTCTTCGTCGCGGGCGAATCACGCGGGGGTCGCGTGGGCGAGCTCGACGAAGAGATGGTCTACGAGTCACGCGTCAACGACGTCTTCACCCTCGGCACGACGAGCTGGCGAATCGTCGAGATCACCCACGATCGCGTCAATGTCGTGCCGGCCTTCGGGCAGCCGGGCAAGCTGCCGTTCTGGCACGGTGATGGACTGGGACGCCCCGCCGAGCTCGGCGAGGCGCTCGGAAAGTTCTCGAAGGACGTGTCCGAGGCGACACCCGACGCGGCCCGCGAACGGCTGCGCGACGGGGGTCTCGACGAGCGCGCCAGCGATAACCTTCTCGCCTACCTGGCGGAGCAGCGTGAGGCGACGGGCACGCTGCCGACCGACACGACCTTCACCGTCGAGCGCGGGCGCGACGAGGTCGGCGACTGGCGAATCATCCTGCATTCCCCGTACGGCATGAGTGTGCACGCACCGTGGGCGCTCGCGGTCAACGCGCGCATCCGCGAACGCCTCGGCGTCGAGGGATCCGCGGTCGCGAGTGACGACGGCATCATCGCGCGGGTGCCGGATGCCGCGGCCGAACCGCCCGGCGCCGAACTCTTCGTCTTCGAGGCGGACGAGCTCGAGCAGATCGTCGCCGACGAGGTGGGCGGGTCGGCGCTGTTCGCGTCCCGCTTCCGCGAGTGCGCCGCACGCGCGCTGCTCATGCCCCGCGTCAACCCCAACAAGCGCAGCCCTCTCTGGCAGCAGCGCCAGCGATCGGCACAATTGCTCGAGGTCGCGCGCAGGCATCCGACGTTCCCGATCATCCTCGAGACGCTCCGGGAAGTGCTGCAGGACGTCTACGACCTGCCCGCTCTGCTCGCGCTCGCACGGGGGATCGCCGAGCGACGCATCCGCCTGATCGAGACGACGACGACCCAGCCCTCGCCGTTCGCACGAGACCTGCTCTTCGGATATGTCGGCGCGTTCATGTACGAGGGCGACTCGCCCCTCGCCGAACGCCGCGCGGCGGCCCTGTCGGTCGATCCCGCGCTTCTCTCGGAGTTGCTCGGTCGGATCGAGATGCGCGAACTGCTCGACCCCGACGTCATCGCGCAGTTCGAGCGCGAGGCGCAGCGGCTCGATCCCACGCGCCGCGTCAACGGCCTCGAGGGCGTAGCGGATCTGCTGCGGATGCTGGGACCCCTGGACGCCGCGGAGGTCGCCGCGCGCCTCATCCCGGCCGATGTCGACGGTTCGGTCGTGCGCGCGTTGCGGGCGGATCCGGCCGACCCCGATGCTGATGCGCCGACGGAGGATGCGGCACCGGCGCTGCCCGATGCGACAGCAGCCGAGGCATCCGCTCTCCTGACCGCGCTCGTCGACGCCCGGCGCGCGATCCCCATCACGATCGGAGGCACGCACCGCATCGCCGCGATCGAGGACGCCGGTCGCCTGCGCGACGCGCTCGGTGCGGCGTTGCCCGTCGGCATCCCGCTGGCGTTCCTCGAGCCGACCGAGGACCCGCTCGGCGATCTCGTCGCTCGTTACGCCCGCACGCACGCTCCGTTCACCGTGGATGCGCTCGCCGAAAGGCTCGGGATCGGTTCCGCCGTGGCACGTCATACGCTTCTGCGACTGGAGTCGCAGGGGCGCGTGACGAGCGGATTCTTCCTTCCCGCCGGTGTCGACCGGCGCGACGAGACGGAGTGGTGCGACGCCGAGGTGCTGCGCCGCCTACGCATGCGTTCGCTCGCGGCCATTCGCGGGAGCGTCGAGCCCGTCCCGCCCGAGGCCTTCGCGCGGTTCCTGCCCGTGTGGCAGCACGTCGCCCGGCCGCTGTCGGGGATCGATGGCGTGGTGGCGGCGATCGACCAGCTCGCGGGAGTACCGCTGCCGGCGAGCGCGTGGGAGTCGCTCGTGCTGCCCTCGCGCGTGTCCGACTACCACCCCGGGTTGCTCGACGAGTTGACGGCGGCCGGCGAGGTCATCTGGTCGGGTCAGGGCTCGCTGCCCGGTCGTGACGGGTGGGTGGCTCTGCACCCCGCGGATGCCGCGCCGTACACGCTGGCCCCGCCCGAGGGCGAGCCCGCCGCAGACTCGCTCGATCGGCGTGTGCTCGATGCGCTGGCGGTCGGGGGTGCCTACTTCGCCTCTCAGCTGCGCCATGCGGCCGGGGCCGAGAACGAGCAGTCCGTGACGGATGCCCTGTGGCGCCTGACCTGGTCGGGTCATGTCACGAACGACACGTTCGCGCCGCTCCGTGCCCTGACGGCCGGGGGATCGCAGGCGCACCGTACGACGCGGCGCCCACCCCGCGCGCGCCTCTTCCGTGGCGCCGCTCTGCCCCGCCCGGCCGCTCCCCCTCGTCCCACAGGGGTCGGCGGGCGCTGGTCACTGCTGCCCGAACCGGAATCGGATGCCTCGGCTCGGGCAACGGCATCCGCGGCGCTGCTGCTCGACCGCTACGGCGTCGTCACGCGCGGGTCCGTCCAGGCCGAGGGCATGCCCGGCGGTTTCGCGCAGGCCTACCGGGTGCTCGCGGGCTTCGAGCAGGCCGGTCACTGCCGCCGGGGCTACCTCATCGAAGGGTTGGGCGCGGCACAGTTCGCGGCATCCGCCACGATCGACCGACTCCGGGAATTCGCGGCGCTGCCCGATCCCGCACCCTTTCGTGCCGTCACTCTCGCCGCAACCGACCCCGCGAATCCGTACGGCGCAGCCCTCCCCTGGCCCGTGATCGACGGGGTCACCCACCGACCGGGACGCAAGGCCGGCGGCATCGTCGTGCTGGTCGACGGGGCGTTGGCCGTATACCTCGAGCGGGGCGGCAAGAGCGCGCTCGTCTTCACGGAGAACGACGATGTGCTCGCGGCGGCCGCTCTGGATCTGGCGACGACCGCGCGGGCACGACGCCTCGACACGCTCACGGTCGAGCAGGTCAACGGCGCTTTCGTCTACGGCTCTTCGACCGCTCGCGCCCTCCGTGACGCGGGCTTCGTCGAGTCGCCCCGCGGCCTGACGCTGCGGCGGACGACCGCGGGTGACGCGATCCGAGCGGGCGCTCGTGCCTGAGGGCGACACCGTCTTCCGCGCGGCGCGACGGCTGTCCGAGGCTCTTGCGGGTTCGGTCGTGACGCGATTCGACATCCGAGTGCCCGGCAGCGCGACCGCCGACCTGCGGGGCGAGACCGTGCACGACGTCGTTCCGCGGGGCAAACACCTGTTGCACCGGATCGGTGACTTCTCGCTGCACTCGCACCTCAAGATGGAGGGCGAGTGGCACGTCTACCGCCGGGGTGAGAAGTGGCGAAAACCGGCGTTCAAGGCGCGCGCGATCGTCGGCAACGCGGACTGGGATGCCGTGGGTTTCGACCTGGCGATGGTCGAGGTGCTGCCCACCAGCGATGAGGAGCGCGTCGTCGGGCACCTGGGTCCCGACCCCCTCGCCGACGATTGGGATCCGGTCGAAGCCGCGCGGGTGCTCGCGGCCGACCCTCGAGCGATACACGTCGCGCTGCTGGATCAGCGCACCGTGGCGGGTTTCGGCAACGAGTACGCGAACGAAATCCTGTTCGTGCGAGGCATCCTGCCCTCGCGTCCGGCGACCAAGGTCGACACCGCCGCCGTGATCGATGTGGGCGCACGGATGCTCCGCGCCAACCGCGACCGCACGCCACGAACGTTCACGGGAGATGCGCGAGCGGGTCGCACGACGTGGGTGTACGGGCGGGCACGACGGCCGTGCCGGCGGTGCGGCACGGCTATCCGCGAGGGGTCGCTCGGGGCTACGGCGACGTCCGAGCGCAACGTTTTCTGGTGCCCGAACTGCCAGCGCTGACCTCAGGCATCACGGTTGTCAGTGGCCGACGTAGCGACCGGGCCGGTGGTTGAGCGCGAGCACGAGGCTCAGGAGCACCGCCCCGGCGGCCGAGAGCAACACGAGCGGCCAGGGAACGACCCAGAGAGCGGCGACGATGATCGCGACATCGAAGATCATCTGCACCCAGCCGGCACGGAATCCCCACCGCTCCTGGACGATCAGCGCGATGATCGTGATGCCGCCGAGGCTCGCGCGATGCCGGAAGAGGATGAGAAGTCCGATGCCGACGAGCAGGTTACCCCCGAAGGTGCCGTAGACGGGATCGATCTGCGGGATCGGGAACGCCAGGTTGTGCAGCACAGAGAACGCCGAGACGAGACCGATCGACACGGCCGTCCGGAGCGTGAAGTCCAGCCCCTTCTTCCAGAGCGCGAGCACGGCGAACGGGAGGTTGACGATCGCGAAGAGCGCCCAGAAGGGCAGCGACGTCGCGTAGTCGAGCAGCAGGGCAACGCCTGCGGTGCCGCCCGTGACCGCGCCGCTCGCTTGCAGCAGGTGGAGGCCGAGCGAAGCGGTGAACGTTCCCGTCAGCAATCCCAGGATGTCTTCGGGCACGGTGTGCGCCAGGGCCTGGTCGCCGAAGACCGGGTCGGCCGGGGCGGCCTCGTCGCCGGAGGGGGTGGCGTGTGCGTGTGTCACGGGGTCCTTCGTGAGGTTCGTGGGTCTGGACAGGAGGGGTCATCCGTCCGAACTCATCTTCGCAAACCCGGCGTCCTCCGAAAACGGCACCCTCGCGGACCCGAACGGGCACCCTCGCGCAAAAAAGTTCAGGATCGGCCCATCCGGAATACGCATGCCTACGAATGAGTTATATCCGGTGACTTCGGCTTTATATACCGCCGTAGGAGGGAATCGTGGGTAAGAACTACGTGGACATCGAACGCGATAACGGAGAGACCCTTCGTTACCGCAAGCACGTCAATGGTCGCGGACTGATCGCGCACGGCGCGAAGGTACACGCGAGCGCGCTGATCGAAGCGGGCGCATACGTCGAACCCGGGGCACAGGTTGCCGCCGGAGCTCGTGTGCTTCGTGGCGCGTGGATCGAGGCGGACGCCGTGATCGGACCCGACGCCATCATCGAGGAGCACGCGCACATCGGCGCGGGTGCAGCGATCGGTTCCGCCGCACGCATCGGCGTCCGCGCGTCCGTGGGTGACCGCGCACGTGTCGCGGGCGGTGCGAAGATCCGCGACGACGAAATCGTTGCGGACGGCCAGATCATTGCTACCGACAAGCGCGGATTGCGCTTGGCGGCGTAAGACACTCAAGCGCGGATTGCGCTTGGCGGCGTAAGACACTCAAGCGCGGGCTACGCTGGCCGGATGGCGAAGGGTGGCGGGGTTCCGAGACGCCCGCGCCGCCCTGTGCGTGCGGCATCCATCCGTCCCGCGACTCCGAAGAAGGCGGCACGCTCGAAGCCGGCGCCTCCGGTAGAAGAACCGACCGGTCCCGTTCTGGTCGGTCCGCTTCGGCTGGGCGTGTTCCCGGGTGCAGCGCCCGGGATCTGGGTCGATCGTTGGCGGGAGCGTCTGCCCGACGTACCCCTCGAGCTCGTCCCGACCGAGGCGGCGAATCAGGAGCATGCGCTCCGTGCGGGTGAGATCGACGCGGCGCTGGTCCGACTTCCCGTCGAGCGCGACGGGTTGCACGTCATCCCCCTCTACGAAGAGACGACGGTTGTGGCGTTCGGCTCGGATTCGTCGCTCGGCGCCGCGGAAGAACTGGCATTCGATGACCTGGCGGGCGAAATCGTCTTCGTTCCCGACGACGATGTGCTGGGTCCGCTCACGATCCCCGACGTCGTCCCGGCTCGCGGGCCGCAGCTTGCGACCACGGCCGACGCGTTGGAGACGGTCGCCGCGGGCGTGGGAATCGTGATCCTGCCGCTGTCGCTCGTGCGTCTGCACCAGCGCCGCGATGTGGCGCACCGCCCGCTCGCGGGTGCCCCGACATCCGCCGTCGCGCTGGCATGGCTCGCTGAGAGCACGAGCCCCGAGATCGAGGCGCTGGTCGGCATCGTTCGGGGCCGCACGGCTCGCTCGTCGCGGGGTTGACCGTGCCCGCCGATTACACTCGGGCAACATGACCTATGCCGGCACGGGGACCGATGGCGCCCGACCCCTGCTGTACCTGTGCGTGCGTCCCCAGGCCGGTGCCGCCGAGGGCGAATACCGCTCGTTCCGCGAGGCGGCGCACCTCGACGAGGACCGCCTGCACGCCCACGATCTGGTGCGTGAGCCCCTGCCGGCCGACGCTCTCGACACGTACGCGGGATTCCTCGTGGGCGGCAGCCCGTTCAACGTCGCCGACCCCACGGGTACGAAGACCGACGTGCAGCGCCGCCTCGAGGCGGACCTCGAACGGATCGCGGGTGCCGCGGCATCCGGTGTCACGTCGGGGTTATTCACCTGCTACGGCATCGGTATCGTGACGCGCATGCTCGGTGGTGAGGTCACCCGGGCCTACCCCGAAGACACGGGGCCTGCGACCATCAGCCTCACCGACGCTGCAGCGCAGGACCCGCTCTTCGGGATGCTCCCCACGCACTTCTCGGCCCTCACCGCGCACAAAGAGGGAGCGGCCACGCCGCCTCCGGGCGCCGAGCTCCTCGCCACCAACGATGACTGCCCCGTGCAGGCGTACCGCGTGGGCAACACCCTGTACGCCACGCAGTTCCATCCCGAACCGACGGGCCGCGCGTTCACCGAGCGGATGGTCGTCTACCGCAACGACGGATACTTCGATGCCCGCGCGTTCGACGAGATCGCTGCTCGCGTGCTCGGTGCGTCGATCAGCGAGCCCTCGCGCATCGTCCGCGCATTCGCGGCACGTCTCGCCTGAGGGCCGCGGGTCGCCCGCCCTGAGGGTCAGTCGCCCTGCGGCCGGAGGGACCGGAGCCCCGCCGTGGCGAGGGGCGCTCCCACGACGAGCACAGCCGCGACGATCGCGGCGATGCCGATCGCCTCGCTGCGCGGCTGGTCGGCCAGGCGCCCGACGGCGATCCAGACGAGTCCCCACCCGAGGGCGAGGCCGGGCGCGACGCGCCATCCGCTCGCCCAGGCGATCACGAGACCGATGACCGCGACGACGACGATGACTGCGATGCCCCACGCCTCCGCATGATCCGCCCAGCCGGTCGGGCCGATGGCGGTCAACCAGGCCGTGACGTTGGCCACGGAAGCGACGGCGACCCAGCCGAGATGCAGCCCCGTCACTCCGTCGATCAGCAGCGAGTCACGGATCCCGCCGCGAGGAAGACGCGTCACCACGGCGCGCTGGAAGGTGATGCAGAGCGCGGCCAGCAGCACGAAGATCGCCAGTGTCGTGCCCCAGAGCGTGAACACCTGTACCGTGACGATCCACAGGCCGTTCAGCACCATCGTCAGCGCTATCCACCAACCCATGGCCCGTTGGCGCATCGAGGCGCGCTGCGCGGGCAGGGCCTGCCAGAGCGTGTAGGCCGCGAGTCCTGTGTAGATGACCGACCAGATCGAGAACGCGGGCGTGGCCGGCGCCAGCAGGGTCGCATCCGCCGCGAGCGCGCCCCCCTGGGCCTCGGCGATCGGTGTTCCACCGAAAACCCCGACACCCACCATCGCGGCGATGAGCATGAAGACGAGCGACGAGATCACGACGATCTGGCGCACCAGATCGAGGCTCTGCGGCTTGGTCGGCCGTCCGGGAATGGTCATCTCCTCAGCCTATGCCGGGCCTGGCGGCGAGGCACGGTGGGGCGGCACGGTTGACAATTCAGTCTGCGCGGTGCTTCGACGGGGGACGGCGCGCGGAAAAACCGCGGGCCGGACGGGGGCCCGACCCCGCACAGACTGAGTTGTGAACCGGCAAAACGCCTCAGCGGAGCGGACCCACGACCACGGCGGCCTCGCTCGGCACGACGGCCTCGCCGTCGGCGACGAGCGCCGTCGCATCCGTTGTCAGCAGGATGCCGCGGCCGGACGCCACATCCCACGACACGGCCTCGCCCGTGAGGTTGACGAGCACCGACAGGTCGCCACGTCCCAGTGCGAAGGCGCGCGCCCCGACCTCGCCCGCAGCGCCCTCCGCCGATGCCGCACGCACCGCCGCGAACGACGGGTCGGTGAGTTCTGGCCACTCTCTGCGCAGGGCCGCGAGGTCGCGATAGAGCTGCAGCAGACGCTCATGATCGCCCTCGGATGCCTCGGCCCAGTCGAGCTTCGACCGTTCGAACGTCTCGGGATCCTGCGGGTTCGGCACGACGGACTCGTCCCAGCCCATGCGGGTGAACTCCTCGAGTCGGCCCTTCGCCGTCGCCTCGCCGAGCTCGGGCTCGGGGTGCGAGGTGAAGAACTGCCAGGGCGTCGAGGCGCCCCACTCCTCGCCCATGAAGAGCATCGGGGTGCCGGGCGCGGTCAGGGTCAACACCGCGGTCACGGCGAGGCGCCCGTATGACAGCGACTGCGAGAGCCGGTCGCCGGCAGCGCGGTTTCCGATCTGGTCGTGGTCCTGAGCGAACGTCACGAGGCGCCAGGTCGGCACCTCCGCCGGTATCGGGAAGCCGTGCTCCCGCTCGCGGAAAGACGAGTAGGTTCCGTTGTGGAAGAACCCGTCGGTCCAGACCTTCGGCAGTGCATCAAGCGCGCCGAAGTCCTCGTAGTAGCCGACGGTCTCGCCGGTCACGGCGACGTGCGTGGCATGGTGCCAGTCGTCGCTCCACTGCGCGGTCAGCCCGTATCCGCCTGCCTCGCGCGGCAGGATGAGCTTCGGGTCGTTCATGTCCGATTCGGCGATGAGCGTCAGCGGACGACCCAGGTGTGCCGAGAGGGCGTCGGATGCCTCGGCCAACTCCTGCAGGATGTGCTTGTCGCCGCTGTCGAGCAACGCGTGCACGGCATCCAGGCGCAGCCCGTCGACGTGGTAGTCGCGCAGCCACATCAGGGCGTTGTCGACGATGTACGACCGCACGGCGGACTCGTCGAGGTTGAGGGAATCGCCCCACGTGTTCCGTTCACCGGTGCGCAGATAGGGTCCGAACTCGGGCAGGTAGTTGCCGCTCGGTCCGAGGTGGTTGTAGACGACGTCCTGGATGACCGCGAGCCCGACGGCATGGGCGGCATCGACGAAGCGCTGGTAGGCGCGCGGGCCCCCGTACGCCTCGTGGACGGTGTACCAGAGCACCCCGTCGTACCCCCAGTTGTGCACGCCGTTGAAGCCGTTGACGGGCAGCAACTCGATGTGCGTCACGCCCAGTTCGATCAGGTGCGGGAAGCGCTCGGTCGCGGCATCCAGCGTCCCCTCCGGCGTGAAGGTTCCGATGTGGAGTTCGTAGATCAGTCCCCCCGCGAGCTGGCGACCCGTCCAGTCGGCGTCGGTCCACCCGAAGTCGCTCAGATCGACGTGCGCGGATGCCTCGTGCACGCCCCGCGGTTGGCGCTTGGAGCGCGGGTCGGGCCGGAGCGACCCGCCGTCGATCACGAAGCCGTACTCCTCACCGTCGGCGAGGTCGGCATCGCTCGACCACCATCCGCCGGTACCGCTTTCGAGGTCGAGTTCGCTCGCGTCCCCGCGACGGAGTCGGACCTGGCGTGCGTTCGGTGCCCAAACCTCGATGCTCATGTTCCCAGCCTGTCATCCGGACCGGAATCATCCCACCTCTTGACGCGCCGCTCCGCGGTCAGTAGCGACCTCGCGCGCCGCGCCAGGCTGCTCGGGCCGGCGAGAGGACGCAACATGCCGTGTACGTCTGGCCCGACACGGCATGTTGCGTCCGTTCGCTGCGGCTCGAGTGCACATTTCACGAGATCGATACATCCCGGAAAATCGCGGGGCGGTTTGCGTCGACAACATGGGTTTCTATCGCCTGACAGAAACCCACCGACCTCACCACAACGTTCTCGAAAGGGAGTCGCCATGATCATCTTCGGAGTCGCACTGACCGTGCTCGTGATTCTCGTCGTCGGGATCGTCGTGGCCCGGCGAATAGACGGCGATAGTGCCAACTTCCTCGTCGCGGGTCGTCGCCTCGGCGTTCCCCTCGTGGCGGCGTCGCTCACCGCCGCCGCCGTCGACGCGAACGCCACCGTCGGCAACACCGATCTCACCGCCGACTTCGGGTTCTGGTCGGGCGCGTCTCTCGCCCTCGGCTTGGCGATCTGCCTGACCCTCGTGGGCCTGTTCCTCGCGAAACCCCTCAACGCGATGAAGCTCTTCACGCTCGGCGATTACTTCCGCATCCGCTATGGACGCACGAACGAGGTCTTCGCGAGCGTGATCATGGTCATCGCCTTCACGATCCTGCTCGCGGGAAACCTCGTCGCCTGCGGGTACCTCATGGAACGCTTCGCCCGCATCCCCTACGCGTGGGGCGTCATCATCGCGGTCGTGCTGGTGCTGTCGTACACGATCGCCGGCGGGCTCGTCTCGGACGCCTACACGGGCGCCATCCAGACCACCATCACGGTCGTGGCCTCGGTCGCGCTGTTGATCTGGACGGCCTTCAGTTTCGGCATCATCATCCCCGAGGGCATGGGGCCCTTCGACTTCGAACAGCTCACCAGCGCCGAGTTCGGTGCTCCGATCAACTGGGCCACCCTGATCGCCCTCGGCATCGGCGACATCGTCGCGATCGACTTCATGCAGCGCATCTTCGGGGCGCGGAACCCCCAGGTGGCGCGCCGCGCCTGCCTGAGCGCCGCCGCCTTGACCGCCGGCGTCGGCATCATCTTCGCCCTGGTCGCGCTCACGGCATCCGCCGCTCTCGGTCTCACCGCCGCCGACGGTCCCGTGCTCTACCAGCTGCTGGATGGCTGGGCTCCCCCGCTGCTCTCGATCCTGGTGCTCTCGGGCATCGTCGCGGCCTCGTTCTCGACCGCGTCCGGCGCGATCCTCGCGACCTCGGCCGTGACGGTGCGCAACATCTTCCGCGTGCGTCGCCCGGCGGACTCCGAGCGCGACCCGCTCCTGCGATGGACGCGCGTGGCGATGTTCCCGGTCGTCATCATCGGCTCGCTCCTGGCGATCCAGACCAGCCAGACCGCGATCCTGCTGACCCTCGCCTTCGACCTGATGCTCGCGTGCCTCGCCGGTCCGTTCATCATCGGCATTTTCTGGAACCGTCCGGGCCGCAATGCGCTGTTCATCTCGGCCGCCGTCGGTCTGGTGGTCCGGATCGCGCTGCTCGGCGTGCAGCCGACGCTCTACGGGCTCGAGAACAACATCTTCTACATCCCGAACACCCTGTTCGACACGAGCATCGACGGGTGGGCGACACTCATCGCCTTCGCCGTGAGCCTCTCGGTGTTCTTCCTCGTCTCGTGGCTTTCGCCGCGGACCGAGGCCGAACTCGGCGACGAACGCGACGCCGTCGAGGCCCTGCGCCTCGAGCAGAGTGACGTCCTGGGTCTGCCCGCAGGCGCGGCGGGCGCCGCATCCGACGATCCCGTGCGGGCCTGATCACGGCCCGCGGCGGTCTGCCTCAGCCTGCGTCTTCGACCAGGGCGCCTTCGACCAGGCGCAGGCAGGCCGCCGCGATGCGGTCGGGCAGGTCGTCGGGTACCGCGCCCTCCTGACGGAACCGCACGACGACATCGACCAGCTGGATGCAGCACGTGCCGAGGAACAGGGCATCCGCGTCCGGGTTGATGCGCGTCGCGAGCTCACCGTAGATCCGGATCAGCTCGTCGCGAGCCGCGCGAAATGGTGCGAAGGCGTCGCCGGCGATCTCGGGAGAGAGGTACATCGTGCCGATGTTGTGCGGTTCGGCGAGCAGGGTCTCGACGTCGGCGCGGGCAAGGGCGTAGAGCGCGCGGCGCGCGTCCGGTTCGGCCAGATACTCGGCCGCGCGATCGAGAGTCGGATCGATGGATGCCTGGAGCAGCTCGAGCAGGATCTCTTCTTTGCCCGCGAAGTAGTAGTACATGCTGGCCTGTCGCATGCCGGCTCGCTCGGCGATGCGTCGGGTGCTCGTCGCCGCGTACCCCCGTTCGGCGAAGAGGGACGCCGCGGCATCAACGAGCTGCTGGCGGGACTCGACGCCGGGCTCGCCCGGCTGGAGGCGCGGACGGCCCGGCATCGACGTCGTCATCCGTCTATTCTGCGCTCTGATCACGGCCGAGGTAGGCCACCCATCCGCCGTGCTCGCTGATGTCGGGCGCGCCCTCGAGGGCAACGGGCTCGGCGAGGAATCCGGCCACACTGCTGCCATCCTCGAGCGTGACGCGGCCGATGGTCATGGGCTGCGGCAGCGCCGCGACGAACGAGCCGAAGCCGTGCGCGGGGAGCGTCCAGACCTCGCCCGCGATCGCGAAGCCGTCCTGGTCGACTCGTCGCATCCCTGGCTTGGCCGGAACCGTCGGCAGGGCGTGCAGACGATACGACGGCGCCGTTCGCACGCTCCGCGAGAAACGCCCACCGGCAGAGACGAGTTGATGGTTGAGCGGCTGGCCGCCGAGGTGCGCCCCGACGACCAGGATGTCGAGCTCGGCGTCCACGATCCGCCCGGCCAACTCGGCCAGGCGCCGGTCGGCGAAGGCCGGAGCGGTGAGCATGACGCCGAACGGGAAACCATCGACCGCGCCCGCAGGTACGGCGAGCGAGGCGTAATCGAGCAGGTTGGCGAAGTTCGTGTAGCGCCCCATGCGCGCGTTGGCGCCGATCGGGTCGGCCGCGACCTCGGCCAGCGTGGGGTGCCACGTCGTCGTCGGCGTCAGCAGCGCCGCGGTGCCCTCGAGCAGGCGCGCTCCCGCGAGACCCAGACGACGCAGGCGCTCGCGGTCGCGGAAGGCGTCGACCGCGGAGAACCGCTCGCCGCCCCCGACGATCGTCGCGACCGTCGGGTCGATATCACTACCGATCAGGTCGGCGTTCTCCCTGATGAAGTCCCCCACGGCCGCGGTGCGTTCCGCGACGAACGCCCCGCCGTAGAGCAGTGCGGCGGCCTCGAGCAGGGGCGCGATGTCGACCTCGACGATCTCGACTCCGGATGCCGCCAGCCGATCGACGACCCCGCGGAACGCGTCGACCCAACCGGGCGCCAGCCCTTCGAGGTGCTCGGCGGTCGGAATGGCGACGCGAGGTGCGGGCTCGAGACCGGGGAGGGGATCGGCGACCCGGATGAGCGGGTCGATCCCGTCCGCACCCTCCATCGTCTCGGCGGCGAGGCGTCCGAGCCCGAGGTCGCGCGCGAAGACCGTGACGACATCGATCGACCAGCACGCCGGCACGACCCCCGTCGTGGGCACGAGACCGACGGTCGGTTTGATGCCGAAGACGCCGTTCAGCGCCGCGGGAACACGTCCGGAACCGGCGGTGTCGGTGCCCAGGGCGATGTCGACGAAGCTCAGGGCGACCGCGACGGCGGATCCCGAGCTCGATCCCCCGGAGATTCGGTCGGGCTGCCACGCGTTGCGGACGGCGCCGTACGGGCTCCGCGTACCGACCAGGCCGGTCGCGAACTGGTCGAGGTTGGTCTTGCCGAGCACGATCGCGCCCGCGGCGCGCAGCCGGGCCACGGATGGCGCATCCACCTCGGGCGCGTACGCGAATGCGGGGCATCCGGCCGTCGTCGAAAGCCCTGCGACATCGATGTTGTCCTTCACGGCGACCAGCACACCGGCGAGCGGCAGGCGCTCACCCGAGGCGACGCGCGCGTCGAGGTCGCCGGCCTCGGTGAGCACCTCGGACTCGTCGCGCAGGGCGATCCAGACCTCGGGGCGGTCGGCAGCGGCGATCCGCTCGTACGCCCGCTGAACCTTGAGAACGGCACTCATCACGAAACCTCCACTGCTGCCAGAACCTGACCGGCGACGACACGCTCGCCGGGTGAGACATAGACGGCGGCGACGCGACCCGCCGCCGGGGTCAGGACGGGCGACTCCATCTTCATCGCCTCCAGGACGACGACTCGGTCGTCGACGGCGACACGGGACCCCTGCTCGACGTCAACACGCCACACGCTCGCCGCGAAGGGAGCCGTCACGGCTTCGCATCCGTCGGGTACGACGATGTCGGGGGCCGGAGCGGAGGGAGCGTCGTAGGTGCGCTCGAACTCACCCGATGCGCGCCACGCATCCTTCTCGGCCGCGAACGCAGCTTGCTGGGTCGCCCGGAACGCCTCGATCGAGTCGGCCTCGGCCGTAAGGAACTGCTCGTACTCGGCGAGCGCGAACCGGCCCTCTTCCGTCCGGAAGTCGCCGCGCCCGGCATCCACTTCGGCGCGCAGGTCGAGCAGTTCCTCGGCGGAGACCGGGTACCACTTGATGCGGTCGAAGGGCCGCAGCGCCCAGGGGTTCTGATCGAAGAGCCCCCCGCGTCGGAAGCGATTCCAGATCTGCACCGTGCGGCCGACGAACTGGTATCCGCCGGGGCCCTCCATGCCGTAGATGCACATGTACGCGCCGCCGATTCCGACCGAGTTCTCGGCGGTCCACGTGCGGGCCGGGTTGTATTTCGTCGTCACGAGACGGTGCCGCGGATCGACGGGCGTCGCGACGGGCGCACCCAGGTAGACATCACCGAGCCCGAGCACGAGGTAGTCCGCCTCGAAGACGATGCGCTTGACGTCGTCGACGCTGTCGAGCCCGTTCACCCGCCGGATGAATTCGATGTTCGACGGCGTCCAGGGGGCGTCGTCGCGCACGCTCGACATGTACCGGTCGATCGCGAGCTGCGTCGCCGGGTCATCCCACGACAGTGGCAGATGGACGATTCGCGAGGGCACGGTCAGCTCGCGGGTCGCCGGGAGGGCGGCCTCGATGCTCTGCAATTCGCCGAGCAGCTGCGACGCGCGGAGCACCAGCGGATCGGTCTGGATCTGCAGCGAACGGATGCCCGGGGTGACATCTCGCACGCCCGCTATGCCGCGAGCCAGCACGGCCTCTTCCAGAGCGTGCACCCGCATCCGAAGCCCCAGATCCAGCACGTTGTCGCCGTACTCGATGAGGATGTTGGCGTCTCCGTCACGCCGGTAGGTCACAGCCGGAGCGAGAAGGTCATCGCCCTCGGTGATCGCGGCACGCCGGGCGAGGATGCCGTCATCTCCGTCTCCGCCGCCTGAACCGGCCGTCGCGGCGAGCGGCGCGGCGAACGCCATCGCGTCTTCCTCACGGATGGCGACGAAGCGGACCGTGTCGCCGGGGCGGAGCTGCCCGACCTTCCAGAACTCGCCGCTGGCGACGACGGCGGGGCAGACGAATCCCCCGAGGCTCGGGCCGTCGAGCCCCAGGATGATCGGGGTGTCGCCCGTGAAGTCGAGAGCCCCGACGGCGTACGGGGTGTCGTGGATGTTGGAGGGATGCAGGCCCGCCTCTCCGCCGTCCTCGCGCGCCCACTGCGGCTTCGGCCCGCGCAGCCGCACACCGGTGCGGGCGGATTGCACATCGACCTCGTAGACCGCCCGGTACAGCTCGTCGATGTCGTCGCGCGTGAAGAACTCCGGAGCGGCGTGCGGCCCCTCGAGCACCCCGATGACCCATTCGTGCGTCAGGCGAGGCCGCCGCTCGAGCGGAGTCGATATCGGATCGGCGATCCGCTCGCTGGCTCCCGGTCGCAGGACGTCCCCGGCGATCAGGGCGCGACCTCCGTGTCCCCCGAACCCGCCGAGCGTGAACGTCGAGGCGCTACCGAGATAGGACGGCACGTCGAACCCGCCGCGTACCGCGAGATAGGCGCGCATGCCGAGGGTCATCGCCCCGACCGCCACGACCCCACCGGCGGGTACGTCGAACGGTTCCCACGCCGCAACCGCACGGCCATCGACCGTCACCGGGGCGTCGGCGCCCGTGACGCACACCACACCGGGCGAGGAGAACCGCAGGCGCGGTCCCGACATCGTGATCTCGAGCGCCGGGGCATCCGCGTCGTTCCCGACGGCGAGGTTGGCCTCACGGAACGACACCGGATCCATGGGCCCCGAGGGCGGCACGCCGACATTCCAGAGCCCGACCCGACCCGGCAGATCCTGCACGGTCGTCATCAGGCCCGGTGTCAGCACATCGATGCGGGGTCGCGGGTCGTCCGGGTCACCGAGGGTGCCGGTGTCATGGGCCACGGCGCGCACCACGGGATCGTTGCACAGCGCCTCGAGCATCCCGATCCCGGTCACGATGCCATCGATCCGGGTCTCGGCGAGGGCGTCGCCGAGCAGGTCGAGGGCCGCGTCGCGGTCCTCCGCGTGCACGATGACCTTCGCGAGCATGGGGTCGTAGTCGGGGGTGACCTCGAGCCCCGTCTCGATCCAGGCGTCGACGCGGATGCCGTCGCCCGCGGGAAACGATGCGTTCGTCACGAGCCCGGGCGACGGGGCGAACCCGCGCGCGGGGTCCTCGGCGTACACACGGGCCTCGAAGGCGTGACCGCTCGGTTCGTGGGCGGCCTCGAACACCGCGTCGTCGATCGCGCCCGCGCCTCCCTGCCCGAGCGTCAGCATGAGCGCGACGAGGTCGATGCCGAAGACCGCCTCGGTGACCGGATGCTCGACCTGCAGGCGCGTGTTGACCTCGAGGAAGGCCGCCTCCTCGCGCACCGGGTCGTAGATGAACTCGACGGTTCCCGCGGAGCGATAGTTGACGGATGCCGCGAGCCGGCGTGCGGCGTCGTGCATCTGCCGTCGGACCGAATCGGGGAGGTTCGGCGCCGGGGCCTCCTCGATCACCTTCTGGTTGCGGCGCTGCAGCGAGCAGTCGCGGTCGCCGAAGACGGCCACGCGCCCCTCGCCGTCACCGAAGACCTGCACCTCGACGTGGCGCGCGTTCGTGACCAGGCGCTCGAGGAACACCCCGCCCGCCCCGAAGCTGCGCGCGGCGATCGCGGCGACCGCCGCGTACCCCTCGCGCACCTCGTCGGCGCTGGAGCAGACGCGCATCCCGATCCCGCCGCCCCCGCCCGTCGCCTTGAGCATGACGGGCAGGCCGATGCGCTCAACCTCTGCCACCGCCTCCTCGGCGGAGGACAGCAGGCCCGTTCCGGCCAGCATCGGCACCCCGGCCGCCTCGGCGTGCTCACGGGCGGTGTGCTTGAGACCGAACGTCTCGATCTGCTCGGGCGTCGGGCCGATCCAGACGAGCCCCGCCGCCTCGGCTGCGCGTGCCGCCTCGACTTTCTCGGACAGGAAGCCGTAGCCCGGATGAATCGCCCCGGCGCCGTGCTCGAGGGCCGCGGCGATGATCGCATCGGCGCGCAGGTACGACTCAGCGGCCGGCGCGGGCCCCAGGCGCACGGCGACATCGGCCTCACGCACGTGGGGAGCTGCCCGGTCGGCGTCCGAGTAGACGGCGACGGTGTGAAGGCCGAGTTCTTTCGCGGAACGGATGATGCGGCGTGCGATCTCGCCGCGGTTCGCGACGAGCAGGGTGTCGAAAGACATCGGAGGCCTCAGGGCTGGGTGATGGGCTCGGTAACGATGGCCCGCAGCGGCGTGACGTTGAAGTCGTTGCACGGGTTGTTCATCTGCGGGCAGTTGGAGATGACGACGATGACGTCCTTCTCGGCGCAGCAGGCGACGCGTCGGCCGGGAGCCGACATCCCGTCGACGATCCCGAGCGCGCCGTCCTGTTCGACCGGCACGTTCATGAACCAGTTCAGGTTCGACACGAGGTCGCGCGCCCCGAGTCCCCACTTCGTGCCCTCGAAGAGGAAGTTCTCGCGGCACGCGTGCTGGTACGCGGTGTGGTGGCCGTACCGCAGCGTGTTGGATTCCTTGCTGCAGGCGCCGCCGATCGTGTCCTGGCGCTCGATCTCGTTGCCCACGACGCTCATGAGGGGCTCACCGAGGTTCGAGCGCAGAACCGTTCCGACGTCGACGTAGGCGTTGCCCTGCCAAGCCAGGGTGTCGGGCACGCTGTAGCGCTCGGAAGTGTCATCGAGGGCGAAGATCAGGCAGTCGCCCGACTGGTTGCCCCCGACATCCACGAGCGTGAACACCTGACCGGCGCGGACGACGGCGGACCAGGATGCGCGGGGCGCGATGACGTCGTCGACGACGTTCTCACCGGGGATGAAGGCCTCGGACCAGTCGAGCAGGCTGCCCTCGGCGAAGACGGGGCGCGGGGGGACGGTCGTCTGAACGGTCGTGTCAACCATGAGGTACTTCCCTTCAGAGCCCGGCGAGGCCGGCGTAGGCGATGGAGTTGGCGTACGCGCGCTGACGCTCCGGGGTGGCGTCGACGTGCGCGTCGCCGCTCCGGCTCGCCCGCTCGGCCCACGCATGCACGCGCAGGGGCGAGACGATGTAGTCGGTTCGGGGATCCCGCGGGTGCGGCGCGTTCGCGATCAGGACGATCAGCGGCAGCTCGGCCAGCAGATCGACCCGCGTGCCCGCGCCGGCGGACCCGCGCCACTCCAGCGTGCCGTCCTCGAGCACGTGCACGCCCTGGAAGAACGACACGGCCGGGGGGATGTCGCGCCGGTCGAGCCCGTGCTTCGATCCCGCCATGCGCAGCAGAGCATGGCCCGACGGTGTCGGGCCCTCGGGCGTCGCATCGCCGTACTTGTGCACGTTCCAGGCGTCGCCCGAGGCGCCGCAGAACGCGTCATGGTGACTCGACGTGTCTTCGAGGATCGTCGCGAGCACGCGCCCGTCGCCGGAGAGCAGCGGATGCTCGGCGCCGAGGTAGGCCTGCCAGGGGATCTTCTGGGTGTCGGCGACGTTCAGCCGCTCGCCGGTGTGGGCCGCGTTGAAGAGGACGACGCTCGCCGAGGCATCCCCTTCGGGATCCTCGAGACGGATGCGTGTGCCCCGCGCCACCCGCAGGTGCGTGTATCCGCCGGGGGCAACGGTCTCGGACCACAGGAGTGCCGCCGTGTCGATCCCCTCGGGAGGCGTGGGGGTCGTGCTCGCGGGAACGTGCGGCATCCACTTCGACTGCGTCGCTCGGCCGCGCGCATCCGCACGCGCCTGCTCCACGCTGCCCAGGGCGTCCGTGCGGCCCATGTTGTCCAGCCCGGTGTTGTCGCTCGCCACGATCGGACCCCTTTTCTATCGACTGACAGAAATGGAACCAGATCTACGTTTCGCCCACGTTTCGCAGCTCGCCGGGGCCCACGATATTGTCGGATCGGGCCCGTCAGACACGCCCCGAACGGACGCAACTCGCCGCGCGTACGCAAACCGAACGGCGTGTTGGGTCCGTTCGACGAGAAGCGCCGCGCTAGTCGTTGGCGAGCAGGGCGACCGGGTAGGTCTCGAGCAGCGCCGCGAGCGGCACCTCGCCACCCTCGTATCGGCGACCGGTCAACAGGTCGATCGCGGGTACCGACGGACGCAACAGGATCGTGTCCCGCCATCCGCCGAGAGCCTCCAGCCCCACGGGCAGGCGCGTCGCGACGGTCTGAACGCCGCCCCGATCGAACCCGATCGCGTGCTGAGCAGCGGGTCCGATGAACGTCAGGGGGGTGTAGCGGGTGAAGAGCTCCGGCCGGTAGCGACGCGTGCGAAGCGCACGAGAGGTCACGAGCAACTTGGCGGCGCCCGAGGCATCCACCGCCGGCAATTCGCCCGCCTCGAACCCGGCATCGATCCCCGCGAGCATCTCGGCGCGCGCACCGAAGTCCACGGCGCGGCGGTTGTCGGGGTCGACGAGACTCGTCTCCCACAATTCCGACCCCTGATACACGTCGGGCACGCCGGGCGCGGTCAGCTGCAGCAGCTTCGCCGAGAGCGAGTTCGACCACCCGTAGGGCGCGATCTCGGCGACGAGAGCCTCCAGGATCGCGGATGCCTCGGCGTTGTCGAACGCGGCATCCACCACCGTGTGCATCCGGGCTTCGAAGGCCTCGTCATGGTCCCACCAGCCGGTCGATTCGGAAGCCTCGCGGGCCGCCTTCTCGGCATACGCATGAAGGCGCTCGCGCGAGGCGGGCCAGGCACCGACGATCGCCTGCCAGAGCAGGTTGTCGAAGCCGCCATGCCCGGTCGAGGCGATGGCGCGGAGCGCAGTGAGCGACTCGAGCCACCGTGCGGGGAGCTCAGAGAGCACCGACAGGCGAGCACGCACGTCCTCGCCGCGCTTCGTGTCGTGCGTCGAGAGGGTCGTCATGGCGTGCGGCCAGGATGCCTCGCGCGCGACCTGTGCGGCATGGAACCCGGCCACGTCGAGCGCGAACTCGGACGGGTCGGCGCCGACCTCGGTCAGGGTGCCGAGACGCGAGGCGCGGTAGAACGCGGTGTCTTCGACACCCTTCGCCATCACGGGCCCGGTCGTCTGCTCGAATCGTCGTGCCACTTCGAGCGAGGCATCCGCCAGCTGCGGCAGCACCCGGTCGAATGCGCCGGCGAGGTCGGGCCGCCGACGCATGGCCTCTCCGGCGGCGTCGTCGAACGCTTCGCGACCGGCGGGAAGGTACGAGCGGTACACGGGGAAGCAGGCCAGCAGCTCGGCGATCGCTTCGGCGGCTCCCGTGACCGGTTCGTCGAGCAGTCGCACCAGGCGCGCCACCTCGGCGCCCTGGATCGTCTCGGCGATCGTGCGCTTGGTGTCGTGGATGAGATCGCCCCACGACGACTGCGGTTCCAGGCCGTCCTCGGCGCGGACCGCGGCATCGATCGCATCCAGCGCACCTTCGCCCGCGGGGTCGATGAGCGCCCGGTCGATCACGGCGAGCGCGTCGTACCCGGTCGTCCCATCGGTCCGCCACCAGCTGGGGAGGGTCTCGCCGTGCTCGAGGATCTTCTCCACGAGCACGTACACGCCCCCGGTCGCCTCGGCGAGCCGGTCGAGGTAGGCGCCGGGATCGAGCAGGCCGTCCGGGTGGTCGACCCGGATCCCGTCCACGAGTCCTTCGTGCACCCAGCGGAGGATCTCGGCGTGGGACTCGTCGAACACCCACGGCACCTCGACGCGCACGCCGGCCAATGTCGTCACGGCGAAGAAGCGCCGGTAATTCAACTCGGCCGCCTCGCGCCGCCAGAACATCAGCTCGTAGTGCTGGCGGTCCACGATCGCGCGCACGACCTCGGGGTTTCCGAGATCGGCGGCCTCGTTACCCTGCACCGAGTCCGGCGCGAGCGGCAGGACGTTGTCGAAGTAGTGCAGCGTGCCGTGCGGGGCCGCCTCCGTCGCCGCCGCATCGATGCGGATGTCGCCCGCGCCGATGATGTCGTCGAGATCGCCACCCAGCACCGGGATACGAACACGGCCGCCGCCGAACTCCCAGTCCACGTCGAACGCCTCGGCGTAGCGCGAGTCGCGCCCGTAGGTCAGCAGGTCCCACCACCACGGGTTCTGCGACGGAACCGCGACCCCCATGTGGTTGGGGACCGTGTCGACCAGGATGCCGAGTCCCGCATCGCGGGCGGATGCGGCAAACCGGTCGAGTCCCTCGGCTCCCCCGCGGGCGGGGTCGACGAGGCTGGGGTCGACGACGTCGTAGCCGTGATCCGATCCCTCGGTCGCCTTCAGCAGCGGTGACAGGTAGGCCCAGTCGACCCCGAGGTTACGGAGATATGCCGTCACGGATGCCGCGGCATCCAGGTCGAAGGAGGCACGGATCTGCAACCGGTACGTGGACAGGGGTCGTTGGGTCACTGCAACTCCGAGCGGATCGGGTCACCCGAAGTCTCGTCGACCTGACTCTGAGCCAAGACGGACAGGGACGCGGCGACGGAGTGGTCGCTTTCCGGCTCGGGCACGGTGTGGGCGCGCAACACGACAAGCGAAGTCGCGGCGAGGTTCAGCACGCCACCGGGTTCGACCGGCTCGCTGTCGGCGAGCACGCCCGCCGTGTCGACGATGATGTCCCACTTCGGCGAGTAGGCCACGTCGGGGATCTGGAAGTCGACGACCTCATCACTGGCGTTGAAGAGGATCAGGAAGTGCTTGTCCACGATGGGTTCGCCGCGACGATCGCGCTCGCGGATGCCCCCACCGTTGAGGAACACGCCCACCGCGCGCCCGAACCCGGAGTCCCAGTCCTCGGGCTGCATGGCGGATCCGTCGGGACGCATCCACACGATGTCGGGGATCGGCGCCCCCTCCTCCATCTTCACCGGGCGTCCGTCGAAGAAGCGGCTGCGGCGGAAGGTCGGGTGGTCCTTCCGCAGGCGCACGAGGGCGGCGGTGAACTCCAGCAGGGGCTGGTCGACGGCGGCCCAATCGATCCAGGTCAGCTCGTTGTCCTGCGCGTAGCCGTTGTTGTTGCCCTGCTGCGTACGACCCAGTTCGTCGCCGTGCAGCAGCATGGGCACACCCTGCGAGAGCAGCAGGGTCGCGATGAAGTTGCGCTGCTGGCGGGCACGCAGAGTCAGCACTTCGGGATCATCCGTCGGCCCTTCCACGCCGAAGTTGGATGACCTGTTGTGCGACTCGCCGTCGTTGTTGTCTTCGCCGTTCGCCTCGTTGTGCTTCTCGTTGTAGCTGACGAGATCGCGCAGGGTGAACCCGTCGTGGGCCGTCACGAAGTTGATGGACGCCACCGGCCGGCGACCCGAGTGCTCGTACAGGTCGGCGGATCCCGTCAGGCGCGAGGCGAACTCGCCCAGGGCCTGCGGCTCTCCGCGCCAGAAATCGCGCACCGTGTCGCGGTACTTGCCGTTCCACTCGGTCCACTGGGGCGGGAAGTTGCCGACCTGGTAGCCGCCGGGCCCGATGTCCCACGGCTCGGCGATCAGCTTCACCTGCGAAACCACCGGATCCTGCTGCACGAGCTCGAAGAACGTCGCGAGACGGTCGACCTCGTAGAACTCACGCGCCAGCGTGGAGGCGAGGTCGAACCGGAAGCCGTCGACGTGCATCTCGAGCACCCAGTAGCGCAGCGAATCCATGATCAGCTGCAGCGTGTGGGGGTTGCCGACATTCATGCTGTTGCCGGTGCCGGTGTAGTCGGTGTAGTACCGCTTGTCGTCGTCCTCGAGGCGGTAGTACGCGTTGTTGTCGATCCCCCGCATCGAGAGCATCGGGCCCATGTGATTGCCCTCGGCCGTGTGGTTGTAGACGACGTCCAGAATGACCTCGATGCCCGCCGCGTGGAGCGAGCGCACCATCCCCTTGAACTCCTGCACCTGCTGCCCGAGGTCGCCCTGGGACGCATAGGTGTTCTGCGGCGCCAGGAACGCGATCGTGTTGTAACCCCAGTAGTTCGAGAGTCCGTTCTCCTGGAGCGTGCTGTCATTGACGAACTGGTGCACCGGCATGAGTTCGATGGCCGTGACCCCGAGCTTGATGAGGTGGTCGATCATCGCCGGGTGGCCGATGGCACTGTAGGTGCCGCGAATCTCTTCGGGGATGCCCGGGTGCTTCATCGTCAGCCCCTTGACGTGGCCCTCGTAGATGAAGGTGGACGCGTAGGGCGTCTTGGGCTGGCGGTCACCGGCCCAGTCGAAGAAGGGATTGACCACGACGCCCATCATCATGTCGGCGGCCGAATCCTCGTCGTTGCGAGAATCGGGATCGCCGAAGTTGTAGCCGAAAACCGATTGGCCCCAGTTCACCTGCCCGGCGACCGCCTTGGCGTAGGGATCGAGGAGCAGCTTGTTCGGGTTGAACCGGTGCCCTTCCTCGACATCGCTCGGGCCGTGCACGCGGTAGCCGTAGCGCTGACCGGGCCCGACCTGCGGAAGGTAGGCGTGCCAGACGAAGGCATCGAGGTCGATGAGCTCGACGCGCGTTTCGGTTCCGTCCTCCTCGAAGAGGCAGAGCTCTACGCGCTCCGCCGCCTCACTGAACAACGCGAAATTCGTGCCGTTCCCGTCATATGTCGCACCGAGTGGGTAGGTCGAGCCAGGCCATGTTTGCACTGCCAAAGACTACCCATCGACGCACGATGGCGCTGTGGCTTGCGCAACGCCAGCGGGTGCCCTATAGCGGTGCCGAGGGTCCTCAGCTGAGTTCCGTGGCCGCGTCCCAGGCACGGGAATGGGGACCGCGTGGCAAGAGTTCGCCCTCGACGATCTCGTAATCGATGCCCCCGTCGAAGAAGTCCTGGGGCAGGCTCGTCGAAGATCGGTTCGCGCCCATCGGATTCTTGCCGGTCATTTAGCACCCCTGACTTGTCCCGCCCTGCTGACCTGTCCAGCTCTTACTGTGCGGCACGGGTCGCGATAGCGGAACCCGATTGACTTCGCGGCGACAGACGCGTACGGAGAAACCCGTCGGTATGGCAGCAGACAACGATTAGTCTGATGGGGTGGGCACCATTTACTACGGCGGGGACGCTTCCGCCATCGACATCGAAGACCGTGCGCTGGCGCACCTCAAGGTCGTCATCGCGACCAAGCTGCGCCGCGGCGAGAGCTTCACGCTCACGTGGCGCCACCCCGAAGACCAGCCGCGCGGGCGCAGCACCGTATGGCTCAGCCCGTCGATCCCTCTGCGGTTCGTCTTCGACGACCCCGAGCCCGCGGTCCTGAGCCGGGAGTGGATGGAAGAGCTCGCTCAGTCGGCCAACTCGTCGGGCGGCATCATGCTCGTCGCTGAGCACTTCGACGTGGATCCTTCCGAGAATGAGTCGACGATCGAGGTCGGCGCGATCGTCGCGAAAGAAGTGGACGTCGAGAACGCCACGGTCGGTTCCGTTCAGCAGGAGGCTCGGGCGAAGGCGAAGTCCAAAGCAAAGGTCGACGCCGGCGACTGATCAGCCGACTCTCCCCCGCGCCTCCGTCAGGAGTCGAACGGCATTTCTTCTTGCGGCTCTGAGACCACGAAAAGGCCGTTGGGGCTGCTCGCCGACACCATGAGCGATTCGATCCACAGACGGTTGAGTCGCGGTTCACGGCTGCCGTGGAACGCGAACTGCATCGGAACGGACGGATGCATCCAGAAGCTCCGTCGCGAGATGCCCTCGCTGTCGAGGTCCACCGTGAACATGAACGACTCCGAGCGGCGCAGCTTGTTCATGATCACGATCCGCAGGTGGGCGAGGGTGCGGTCCTCGATGTCGATCGAGTTGTTCAGCGTGTCGTAAATGAAGCGGCCCATGCCTTGAGCCTAATGGCGTCCACGGGCCCGCAATAACGTGATCACGTCCCCGGCGGCGGCTGCAGGAGAAGCGCTATTCGTTCGTCGAGGTAGCCGGCCAGCGGCACGTGTGCGGCAGCCGGACTCCAGCGGACGCTGGGGGTTCCGTCCACGAGGGCGAGCGGTCCCGCCGTTTCGCCTCGTCCCAATGCGGCGAGGTCGAGCACTTTCCAATCCAGATGCACGGTTTCGCCGTCACCGAAGCCGCCACGGGTCGCGGCAGCTGCCACGTCTGCGCGGGCGCGTGCCGCATCCGAGGCGAACCCGCGGCGGCCGGGGTCGCCGGCGCGCACCACATTTCCGGCCCCGTACACGGCGCTCTCGCCGATCAGTAGGACACCCAGGCGCCAGGCGTCGCCCCGGGGCACGATCTTCGGCGAGCGGAGCCCCGCCAGGACCCGCGGCCGCACGACCTCACCCAGTCGCTCGCGCGGCGCGTCGGCGGCCGCGAGGCGAGCGCGGGCCGCATCCAGGAGAGTCGCCGCGTCATCCGTCACAACATGCCTCAGCCGAGGCCGGCGCGGTCCTCGTGGCCGTCGTCCGGCAGCACGTGACCCGCGACCGGCTTGCGCGAGAGGCCGACCGCTCCGGCCTCCGGGCCCTTCGCGGTTGCGGCGGCGACGGCGACGGACTCGTCGACGTCGATGTAGCGCGGGCGTAGCTGCACGGCCTGGAGCCGCTTCTGCTCGCGCTTGGCCTTGCGTGACGAGTACGTGAGGTTGAGCGCCTCGACCAGGATCGCGAACGCCATCGGTGCGTAGATCAGGGCCTTGTCGATCGAGACGCCGAAGCCTTCGGCGATCAGGAACACACCGATCAGCAACAGGAACGACAGCGCCAGCATCTTCACCGTCGGGTGCTTGTTCACGAACGTGAAGATGAACCGTGCGGCGAACAGCATGATGCCGAACGACAGCACGACGACCGTGATGATCACGAGCAGGTTCTCGGTCATCCCGACTGCCGTGATGACCGAGTCGAGCGAGAAGACGATATCGAGCAGCAGGATCTGCGTTAGCACCGACGCGAACGTGATGGTCTTCGGGCCCACGCCGCCGTGCTCTTCTTCGGCACCCTCGAGCTTGTGGTGGATCTCGGTGACGGCCTTGTAGACCAGGAACAGACCACCGGCGATCAGGATGAAGTCCTTCACCGAGAAGCCCATGCCGAAGAGCACGACCACGTCGTCCTTCAGGGTGATGATCCAGCCGGCGAAGAACACCAGGACGACGCGGATCACCATCGCCAGCGTCAGGCCGAGGTTGCGGGCCTTGGCCTGCTGCTCGACCGGCAGCTTCGACGCAAGGATCGAGATGAAGATGACGTTGTCGACACCGAGAACGATCTCGAGAACGAACAGGGTCAGGAAGACGGCGATCAGGTCGGGCGTCAGGTCCAGGGAGAAGTCCACTCGCTCATGTTAGGCGGATGCCTCGACCGATCTCAGCCGACATCCTCATCGACCACGTCCCGGTCGACGGTGATCGCGCCGCGCAGCATCGTTCCCATGAGCGGATACAGCAGCACGGAGAGCATCCCGGCGCCCACGAGCGCCGCGGCGAGGCCCGGCGAAAGCAGCTCCTCCGACATCCCGATATTCGTGACGGCGACGATGACGGGCAGCCCCGTCGCGCCGAGGAAGGCCAGTGCCAGGCGGTCGCGGGGTGTCGATCGCGCGGGGGCCGACAGCATGGACGGCAGGCCGCGGATGATGAGCAGCAGCACCAGGAACACGGGGACGAGCGCGACCGTCGCGCCGTCCTCGAGCAGGGCGTCGAGGTCAAACGTGACGCCGGTGTAGATGAAGAAGATGGGGACGAGCAGGCCGAACGCGACGGCCTCGACCTTCGATTCGACCTGCGCCCGGTCCTCGGCCGGCGCGTTGCGCATGATCAGCTGCCAGATGACCCCGGCGACGAATGCGCCGAGCAGCATGTCGAGGTCGAGCAGCAGACTCAGCGCGACCAGCAACGCGAGGATCAGCACGATCATGCGCACGGCGAACTGACCCGACGTGTGCAGCGTCGCCGTCACGATGCGGTGCAGGCGTCCGTGCGGCATCCGCGAGGCGAGAAACACGGATGTCGCCGCGACCACGACGAAGAAGAAGAGAACGATCGACGCGACGCCGAAATCGCGTCCGCCGAGAAACAGCGAGATCGCCACGAGCGGGCCGAACTCCCCCACCGCACCGACACCCATGACCGCACGCCCGAATGGCGTCGGAAGCATCCCCGCGTCGCGCATGATCGGCAGCAGCATCCCCAACGCGGTCGAGCACAGGGCGATGCCGATCACGACCGCAGCCTCGCCCGGCGCGATCACGAAGCCCACAGCGACGCCGGCGATCAGCCCGATCAGCCAGCCGCCGACGGCGCGAGCACCATTCCGGCCGCGGAGCACACGGAAGTCGATCTCATTGCCGGCCATGAAGAACAACAGTGCGAGGCCGAAGTCCGCGAGGCGCTCCGTGATCGGCCCCTCCTGGATCCAGCCGAGCACGCTCGGCCCGGCGATGATGCCCAGTACGAGCTCGAACACCACGATCGGAATCCGCAGGCGGGTCGAGAGCCCGCGGACGATCAGCGGGGCGATGACCGCGATCGCCGCGATGACAACGAAGTCGAGATCGCTGAGCTGCACGGCCTCACGCTATCGTCTGCGGCTCCCCGACAACGCGGCCCCCAGGCGACACCCACACACGACACCGCCGCGGCACGGCCACGACACAGCCGCGACCCGAGACCGGAGTCAGCGCCAGACGTCGTCCGCGATGGCCACGACCTCGCGGATCTTCGCCCACTGCTCGTCCTCGGTCAGCACGTTGCCCTCTTCGGTCGAGGCGAATCCGCACTGCGGGCTCAGAGCGAGCTGGCCGAGCGGGGCGAAGACGGATGCCTCGTCGATCCGGTTCTTGATCGCGTCGACGTCTTCCAACTCGCCCGATTTCGACGTGATGAGGCCGAGCACCACCGTCTGGTCGCCCTCGGGCAGGAAGCGCAGCGGCTCGAAGCCACCGGCACGTTCGCTGTCGTACTCCAAGAAGAACCCGTCGTAGGCGACCTCACCGAGGAGTTGCTCGGCGACGGGTTCGTAGCCGCCGGACGAGATCCAGGTCGAGCGGAAGTTGCCGCGACAGACGTGTGTCGTGATGACCATGTCATCGGGCTTCGCCTCGAGAACGCGGTTCAGCAGGCCGGCGTATCGCTCAGCGAGTCCGTCCGTCCGGATGCCGCGGTCCCGCGCCTTCGTCAGTTCCTCGTCCGAGCAGAGGTACGCCCAGGCGGTGTCGTCGAACTGGAGGTAGCGGCAGCCGGCGTCGTAGAACGCGGTCACGGCGTCGCGGTACGCCTGCACCAGATCGTCCACGATGTCGTCACGACCGGTGTACACGTTCGGGTCGATGTGGTCAGGCTCGAGCCGGAAGTCCAGGACGGTGGGTGCCGGGATGGTCGCCTTCGCCAACGCACCGGTACCGGCCGTCAGCGCCTGCAGCGAACGGTAGTGCTCGAGGAACGGATGCGTGTCGGAGAACCCGACCGGCCCGCTCAGGTGCAGGCCGCGGGGACGCGTCTGCACACCCCGGAACTGGATGCCATGGTCGAGTTCGACGACGTCGACCCCGTCGAGCATCCCGAAGAAATCGAAGTGCCACCACGAACGGCGGAACTCGCCGTCCGTCGCGACCCGCAGGCCGTTGTCGGCCTCTTTGCCCACGAGGTCGGCGATCTCGGCGTCCTCGACTGCGCGAAGCGCATCCGCGTCGATCTGACCGGCGGCGTGGGCGGCACGCGCGCGTTTGAGTGCTTCGGGACGCAGGAAGGAGCCGACGATATCGGCACGATAGGGCGGGTTGATGCTCACCCCGACACTTTATCGACGCGCCCGCCGCGTCGCTCCCCGCGCGTCATACGGCGAAGCACTCCACGCCGGAGCATCGGCCTGTCAGCGCTTCCGCGCGGGCGGGGTCTCGCGCGGCACACGCACCGCCGCTCCCGCGACGGCGAACAGCGCGGCGACACCCAGGTGCGCGACGATCCACCACGGTCCCTCGGTCGGCACGGGAAAGACCGGGTTCCAGACGATCGCGACGGCGAAGAACACGAGCGTCCACCACCACTGCGCACCCTGGAGCGCGTACCAGGCGATGATCAGCGCCATGATCGCGACGATGAAGCGGATCAGCAGGTACCAGTCCGCCTCGAGCAGCGGGATTCCCGAGAGCAGTGCCGCGGCGGCGATCAGGCTCGGGATGAACGCGGGACGGTATGTCTCGCTCTTCGGGGGTGTGGCGGCCATGGGTCCATCCTCACAGACCCACGTGCTCGTCGAGCCAGGCCATCAGTCCCGACAGCGAGAAGTAGGCGATCGTCGCGTGTGTCGCGTTCGGAACCTCGGACAGCGTCACGTCCATGCCGAGGGATGCCTCGCGCTTCGCGAATTCTCGGGTGTCGTCGGGATGGATGAGTGTGTCCTCGAGGCCCTGCGCGATGTAGAGCGGGGCGTCGAAGGCGACGCTCCCGGCGGAATTCTGGGTGAGAAGGTCATCCCACGGCGGCGTGGTCGTCGGGTCGCTCACCACGAAGTTCCCGACGAGCGGCTGGCCGATCGCGTGCAATTCTTTCGTGTGCGTCAGCAGGCACAGTTCGTTCATCTCGGGTGCGGCCGCGACCGCCGCGGGGGTCAGGATGTCTGCGAGTTGCGCTCCGGGCACCGTATCGCCGTAGACCCCCGCGTAGGCCGTGAACGCATACGAGCCGATCGTGACGCCCGAGATGTCGTCGATGTCCGCGTCGAGCAGGGCCGTCAGGTCTGCCGCAGGTGCGGCGACCACGACCGCCCGCACGTCCAGTTCGGGCGCGTAGTCCGCGGCGCGCTCGGCGGCGAAGAGGACGGCCTGGCCACCTTGCGAGTGTCCCCAGAGAACGACGGACGCACCCGCATCCGCCGCGGGGATCGACTGTGCAGCTCGGACGGCGTCGAGCACATTGTTGCCCTCGGTTGCGCCCACCAGATACGAGTCCGGGCCGGGATAGCCCATGCCTGCGTAGTCCGTCGCGACGACGACATAGCCGCGATCGATCATCAGCCGCAGCCCCTCGATGTCGACGAAGGGGTCGGCGGCGAGCGACGGTGCGCAATCGCGCGCGGAGCCCGTCGTCGGGTGACCCCACGACAGCACCGTCCGCCCCCCGGCGGGCGCGGGACCGAGCGGCGCGACGACGATGCCCGAGACGATCAGCGGTTCGCCGTTGAGGTCGGTCGAGCGGTACAGGATCCGCCACGCCCGCGTGTCGAAAGGCAGGCCGATGAGGTCTTCCGAGCGGACGATCTCGCCCGGAGCGCCCGAGCTCTCGGGTACGGGGTCGAGATAGAACTCCTCGAGTCCCGGCCGCTCGAGCAGGTCGCCGACGATGCGAGCCTCGAGCACCGCGACACCGCCGCCGATGAGCGTCAGGACGGCGGCGCAGAACGGAATCACCCAGCGCATCCGATAGCGACGCGTACGTCCGGGGCTCGGACGCTCTGCTGTCACACGGCTACGGTCTCACGGCGGCGGGGGACGGCGCTAGACGTCGACCGGAGTCGCGCCCGCACGCTCTCCGCCGTGGACTTCCCCGCCGTGGACTTCACGGTGCAGGCGCTCCATCCGCTCATCGAGCTCGGCGGCCGTCTCGGCGGCATCGCGCAACGAATCGAGCAGCGGCGAGGGCACCTGCTTGTCGTACTTGTAGTAGATCTTGTGCTCGAGGCTCGCCCAGAAGTCCATCGCGATCGTCCGGAACTGCACCTCGACGGGCACATCGACGCGCCCGCTGGAGAGGAATACCGGCACCTCGACGATCGCGTGCAGGCTCTTGTAGCCGTTGTCCTTCGGCACGGCGATGTAATCCTTGACGGCACGCACCGTGATGTCGTCCTGCGTCGTCAGCAGATCGAACAGGCGGTACGCGTCCGCGACGAAGCTGCAGGTGACACGGATGCCGGCGACGTCGGTGATGTGCTGCCGGATCGTCGGGAAGTCCGGTTCGATGCCCCGTCGCGCGACCTTCTCGGCGAGGCTGTCGGGCGTCTTGACCCGGCTCGAGACGTGCTCGATGGGATTGTAATCGTGCATCAGCTGGAATTCATCCCGCAGGATCGTGATCTTCGTCTCGACCTCCTGCAGACCGAAGCGGTACTCGAGCAGGAAGCGCTGGAACTCGTCGCGCATCGCCCTCATCTCGGCGAGTGTCGCGGTGAAGGGTTGCTCGCCAGTGGGCATACTCATGGCTCCACGGTAGGACGCGGGACTATGAGGGCCCCGTGAGTCGCGCCGCCTCCCGGTTCGCCGTGTGCAGGCGCTCAGCGCTGGCATCGCGCGCGCGCTCGGCCTCTTCGCGTTCGGCGGTCGCGGCATCGGCGTCGGCACGAATCCGCGCGAGTTCGCTCTCGAGGGCTTCGACCCGCTCTTGCAACAGCGCTTCACGCTCTCGCGCGGTGGCCATCCGTGCCTCGGCGCGCGCGGCTTCCCGCTCGGCATCCGCCGCCTCACGCCGTACCGCGGCGGCAGCGCGTTCGGCATCACGGCGAGCGCGACGCTCGGCGAGATCATCGCGCCCGCGGGCGGGCACGGGCGCCGCCGCGACGGGCGCGTCACCCGCGACGGCGTCCGTCAGATCGACGGGGTCGACGCCGGATGCTTCCAGCGGACGCAGCAATCGGCCGGTCCGGACGGCGGATGCCGCGGCCTCATCCCGCGCTGCGGCCCCGAGCGTGCGCTCGACCTCGGCCACGATGCCCGCCCCGGTCGCGACGCCCTCGCGCTCGGCGAGGTCCGTCGCGGTGCGGACGAGCTCGGCCACGAGCATCCGCCGCTCTTTGTTGAGGGACGTCAGACGGGCCGCGTCGCGATCATCCTGCGCCTCGCGCATCTCGGCCGCGAGGGTGGACAGCTTGCCGACGTCATCTGCCGCGCGCCGAGAGAGCAGGTTGACGACCCACACCGAGGTCGGGGGCTTGCGAAGGCCCCGGATCCGCGCCGCTGTCTCGCGATCCGGCGCGGCGGCCGCCAGCGTCTTCCGTGCCGCGATGAAATCGGCCGGCGCGAGCCCGTACAGCTCTTCGGCTGCTTCCTCGAACGTCTTGTCCGCCATCCGGCCATTCTGACTGATCGCCGTCGGTAGCAGCCCGGACGCTCCCCGGCAACCCCTGCCGCCCGCCGGGGCAGCGGCCATAGCGTGGATCCGTTCGAAAGGACCAGCGGCCTCCGGCCGCTCGAAAGGAGAAGTCCGATGGCTAACGCATCGACCAAGACCGCCACACAGGACAAGGCGCAGGCCACCACGCGAGGACGCCGCCGGCCCGCGAAGGCTGACGCCGGGGCCGCGCTGACCGACGAGCAGAACGCCGAGAGCGGCTTCCAGGCATCGAAGGAACTCAGCGACAACCTGCAGAAGGTGCTCGTCGATCTGCTCGAGCTGCAGCTGCAGGGCAAGCAGGCCCACTGGAACGTCGTGGGAACGAACTTCCGCGACACCCACCGCCAGCTCGACGAGATCATCGAGGCAGCGCGCGGGTTCAGCGACACGGTGGCCGAGCGGATGCGGGCGCTTCACGCCGTTCCCGACGGTCGCTCCGACACGGTGGCCGAGACCACGACCCTGCCCGAGTTCCCGCACGGCGAGGTCGACACCACCGAAACGATCGACCTGATCACCGAGCGCCTCGAGGCGACGATCTCGACCGTGCGCGAGGTGCACGACCCCGTCGACGACGAAGACCCGACGAGCGCCGACATCCTGCACGCCGTTCTCGAGAGCCTCGAGCAGTTCGCCTGGATGGTCAGCGCCGAGAACCGCACGCCCGCCAGATGACAGGACCTCTGGTCGCCACCGACGCCGACCTCGCGGTACCGCTCGAGGACGGCGAGGCGGGGGCGGCTGCGCACAGAGCGGAGGCGACCCTTCGGTCGGTCGTCGCGTTCGGCACCCACGTCGATGCGACGCTCGACTGGGCCGTCGAACTCGGGAGCGCGGTGCCCGTGCCCGGACGCGGTCGCACGCGCGAACGTTGGGAAGCGCTCGCGACGGCGGCACGGGCGGATGTCGCGGGCGCGCGTGTTCTCGAACCGCACCTGGACGCGATCGCGATCCTGGCCGAAGCCTCGGCGCAGGGCTGGGTGACACCGGCCGATCTCGTTCGGATGGGCGTCGACGCGAACTCATCGTGGGGCGTATTCGCCGCCGAGAGTGCCGGCGTCCGCGTGGAGGCGCGCCAGGCCGAGGACGGGTCGTGGACGCTCAACGGCGTCAAGCCGTGGTGCTCGCTCGCCGACTGCGTGTCGCACGCGCTCGTCACCGCGTGGACGGGTCGTGACGAACGTCGCCTGTTCGTGGTGGCGATGCGGGACCCGGCAGTTCGGCCGCAGCGCGACACCTGGGTCTCTCGCGGCCTCGCACAGATCAGAAGCACCCCGGTCGAGTTCGACGACGCGGTCGCTCTGCCGGTCGGCGACGACGGCTGGTACCTGCGACGCGAGGGCTTCTGGTGGGGTGGCGTCGGCGTTGCCGCGTGCTGGTGGGGCGGCGCGCTTCCCCTGCTCGATGCCCTCGCCCTCGCGTCCGCGCGGCCCGACGCGGATCAGCTCGCACACACCTACTACGGCACCGCGGACGCGCGCCTGTGGGCTGCGCGTCTCGCTCTCGCGGACGCCGCACGGCTCGCGGATCATATGGATCCGGTGGCCGCACGGGTAATCAGCGAACGCGTGCGTGCGATCGTGGCCGACGCCGTCGAGACCGTTCTGACGATCGCCGACCGAGCTCTCGGCCCGGCACCCCTGGCATCCGACGAGGCGCACGCCCGCCGCGTCGGCGACCTGCGCATCTACCTGCGCCAACATCACGCCGAGCGGGACCTGGCTCGGCTCGGTCGCGCGCTGGCGCACTCCGATGCGTCCCCGCGAACGACGTGAGCGTCGCGTTCGACCACCGGGAACCGGGCACACCCGAGTCGGAGTGGCAGAGGGCGCGTCCGTGGGCGGCGGCGCGGGCGCTTGATCACGACGTCGATCTCGATATCGACGTATTGATCGTGCTGGCCGCGCACCCCGACGACGAAACTCTGGGCGCGGGCGGCCTCATGGCGACGGCGGCGGCCCGGGGAATCCGCGTCGTCGTCGTGGTCGCGACGGACGGTGACGCCTCGCACCCCGATTCCCCGACGTGGCCTCGACAGGCGCTCGCGCGCGAGCGCCGCGTCGAGCTCGCGCGGGCGGTTGATTCGCTCGCGCCGGGTAGCGCCCTCAGCTTCCTCGGCCTGCCGGACGGCCAGCTCCGGGAGCGAAGGAAGAACCTGACCCGACGCGTTCGCTCCGCGATCCTCGACGAAACGGGGGAAGACCCGCCGCGCGCCCTGGTCGTCGCGCCCTGGAGCGGGGATGGGCATCGCGATCACCGCATTCTTGGCGAGGTCGCCGAGGATCTCTCCGCCGAACTCGGCCATCGGGCCCTGGGATATCCGATCTGGTTCTGGCATTGGGCGCATCCGTCCGAAATCGACACCAAGGCCTGGGCCGTGCTGACGCTCGAGCCGACCGCGCTGGCGGCGAAACGCCGGGCGCTCCACGAGCATGCGACACAGGTGCGTCCGCTCTCCCCCGCACCCGGCGACGAGGCACTCATCCACGAAGACATGCGCGCGCACTTCGAACGCGACGTCGAGGTGTTCGTGGTTCCCGCGTCGGGCGGGGGCGGCGGCGAGAGCCTTGCGCCCTCATTCTTCGAGGATTTCTATGCGCGCCACGACGACCCGTGGGGGTTCGACACGCGCTGGTACGAGGAGCGCAAGCGAGCGCTCGTGATGGCTGTTCTGCCGCGGGCGCGCTTCCGCGACGTCGTCGAGCTCGGCTGCGCGACCGGAGCGCTGACGGTCGAGCTGGCAACGCGTGCCGATCGCGTACTCGGGCTCGACGCATCCGACGAAGCCCTCGCCCGCGCCCGCCAGCGCCTCGAGCGGCAGGGCAACGCGGAACACGTCACGCTCGAGCGCGCCACCCTGCCCGCCGAGTGGCCCGAGGGCACGTTCGACCTGATCGTGATGTCCGAGATCGGCTACTACTGGAGCCGGCCGGACCTGCTCGATGCCGCGCGGCGAACTCTCGCGGGCCTGTCGCCCGACGGCGTTCTGGTCGTCTGCCACTGGCGCCACCTCGTCGCCGAGTATCCCGGCACCGCCCACGACGTGCACGCGGTCCTCCGCGCGCTGCCGGGTCTCCGGCTGCTTGCGCGCCACGAAGAAGAAGACTTCTTCCTCAACGTTCTGGTGCGAAGCGATGCCCCGTCCGTGGCTCGTGCCGCCGGACTCGTCCGATGACGGGCCCCACCGCGATGGCGGTCGTGATCCCCGCGCACGAGGAGGAAGAGCTGATCGGTGCGTGCCTGGACTCGATACGCGCCGCCGTCGCCGCGGCACGTAGCGTCATCAGCCGCGTCAGCGTCCACGTCGCGTTGGATGCGTGTACCGACGCGACCGCGCGGATCGTGCAGGAAGCGGGAGCAGACCTGGTCGTCCCCACAGCCCGCGGCGTCGGCGCGGCTCGGGACGCGGGCGTAGCCGCAGCTCTCGCGGCGCACGCGCGCACGCCCCTCCGCCGTCTGTGGATCGCGCACACGGACGCCGACTCGGTGGTTCCCATGAACTGGCTGACGCACCAATGGCAGCTGGCGTCGGCCGGCGCGGATGTCGTGGTGGGAACGGTCCGGCCCGACTTCCGTGACCTGTCCGCCGCTCAGACGACGGCCTGGTGGGCGACGCATGTCCCCGGCACGGCCAACGGACACGTCCATGGGGCGAACCTCGGCACGCGCGCGAGCACGCTCGTCGCGGCGGGCGGGTTCGAGCCGGTTCTCGAGCACGAGGACGTCCTGCTCGTCGCCGAGACGAGAGCACGCGGGGCCCGGGTCGCGGCCTCCGACGCCGCGTGGGTGCAGACGAGCGGTCGGCCGGTTGGCCGCACCGCCGGCGGGTATGCGGGGTATCTCCGCGAGCGGCTCATCCCACTCGCGCTCTCCCGCGCGGCGTACGCCCCCACTGCCTGAACAGTCTGCCGAAAACAGGAGATCCCTCGGGAACAGGACAATCCTGCATATATCGTCCTGTTCCCGGCGGATCTCCTGTTCTCAGCGAAGAAGGACCCGCACCGCGCTATGCGATGCGGGTCCCCGAGTACGAGCCGGATCAGCCCAGGATGTCGCCGAGCATGCCGTCGACGTCGGATCCGATGTCTCCGGTGACACCATCGACGAGGTCACCCACCTCGGCGCCGATGTCACCCGCTCCATCGATGTCGCCGATCGAGGTGTCGGTGTCGTTGCCCGAACCCACGGGCGCCTCAACGGGCGCCTCGACGGGAACATCGATGTCGTTGCCCGAGCCGACGGGGGCCTGCACGTCGTTGCCGGAGCCGACGGGGGTGTCGTTGCCCGACAGCACGTCGCCGTTCAGCGAGTCGCTGACGACCGGCCCGTTCACGAGAGGAGCGTCGACCAGGGGCGCGTTGACGATGCCGCCGTCCACGCCGACATTGCCGGCGTTCGTGTCGGGCGAAACCAGCACGTCGCCGGCGGAGACACCGGCGAGGAGGTCGTCGACGATGTCGAACATTCCCGTGACATTCGTCTGCGTCGACGTGTCTTCCGTGGTGGATTCCGCCGCGTTCGCGGGGATCGCGAAGCCGGCCACGGCGAGAGCCGCCGCCCCGAGTCCGGCGGCGCTCATCATTCCGATTCGAGTCGTGTTCTTGCGCATGAGTTTTCTCCTTCACATCGCTTTCGTGACGTGCGACTTGCGCCGCACGAGGGGTCATCCGACGCAGGTCGATGATCGGATGGGTCGCATCGGCGCGCGGCGCACCCAGACGCACGGACGCGCCGGCAGACACCCGCAGAACGACGGGGATCGGTGCGGTTTCCTGGCAGATTCGTGTGAGCGTCGATCCGTCCCTGCGGCGCGCCTCAGGTGATGGCGGAGACGGCGCGGGCGATCACGAGCACCGACATGATGAATCCGGCGAGCGCCTCGACCGCCATGAACGCCTTCGCACGACGTGTGATCGGAAGCGCGTCGGCCGCGGAGAACGCCATCCCGGCCGTCAACGAGATGTACAGGTAGTCGAAGTACCGAGGTCGCCACGCGCCGCATTCCGGGGTGGAGTCCTGCGGAAAGATGAAGTCGGCCTTCGAGACGTCGCGCGACCCGCGGGCACGAGCCACCGGGCCGCCGAGGTCGAGCTCCCAATACAGCAGTCCAAACGCGATGGCGTTGGTCACCCACAGTTGCAGGGCAGCGAGCAGGATGCTGATGCCCTCGGCATCCGGTGCCGTCAGCAGTTCGTAGACCAGCTGCACGAGCAGCGCCTGCGTCACCAGCAGGAGCAGAACCCCGAGGATCAACGAGAACCAGCGGGACCACGTCGTCTGCCGGACGAGATGGTGAGGGTTCAGGACGATCAACGGGATGACGAGCAGGGCGCACACGCCGACGGCAACCCATCGCAGGGGCTCCAGGAAGAAGCTCGGCAGCAGCAACCAGAGCACGAGAACGGTGAGGACGGCCGCGATGGCCGGCCACCGGTGTTCGTAAGGCGCCCGGGTCTTCTCGGCCGTGGTCATGCGCTCATTCTGTCGGAACGGCGGCCCGGAGCCGCGCCGCCGTTCCGACAGGGTATGCGTTCAACTGGCGAGCTGGTCGGCCTCGCGCAGGTGGCGATACGAGCCCTTGAAATAGAGCAGCGGCTCGCGCGTGTGCCATTCGGGCGCGCTCATTTCGACGACCTTCCCGATCACGATCAGGTGGTCTCCGGCGACGTACTCGTCCCACAGCTCGCAGTCCACCCACATCAGGGTGTCGTGGATGACGGGATTGCCGGATGCGGCGGGTGTCCAATCGATCCCGGCCCATTTGTCCGTCCCCTTGCGGGCGAACTGGTTGGAGACGTGGAGCTGATCGTGCGCGAGCACGTTGACGGCGAAGCGCCCGCTCTGCTTGATCCGCGGATAGGTCGTCGAGGTCAGCATGACGCTGAACGAGACAAGGGGCGGATCCATCGAAACGCTGTAGAACGACTGGCAGGTGAAGCCGACGGGTACGTCCGCCTCCAGCCCGCTGATGACCGTGATGCCCGATGCGTAATGCCCGAGCGTGTCACGGAACAGACGTGCGTCGATCGCGGTGGGCGCAGAGATGGGTGCCGGGGTGAGTGCTGACTCGTGCATGGTGTTCCTCCTATCAGTGACGACGCAATCGGGTTCAGGGGAGAGGTGTTGCCGTCGCGTCGGCCACCAGCGCCAGGCGCGCGAGGTTCGCCGCATACTCGGTCGCTGCCGCGCTCACGACGTCCTCGAGCTGATCCATCTGGGTCAGCGAGAGGTAGAAGCCGCGACCCGGAACCATCGCGCCCAGCTCGACGAGCAGGGGCGCGAGGTTGTAGGTCGGACCCATCGCGTGGCTGAAGTCCGCGCCGGTATGCACCGGGATCGCCGTGACGCCCGCGAGGCCGTTCGCCGGGTACCGGTCGAGGAACGCCTTGAGCAGACCGGTGTAGGTGGCCTTGTACGTCGGGGACGCGAAGACCACCAGGTCGCTCTCGGCGACGGAGGCGTTGAGCGCCGCCATCCCTTCCGAGGGCCAGGCGAAGATCTCGGCCGTGTGATCGGCGAGATCGATCACCTCGAGCGAGTACGCGCCCGGAGCGAGGAGCTTCTCGACGAGGAGCTCCGCGACCTTGCGCGTGCGGGATGCCGGCTTGGGATTGCCGACGACGATCGTGACTTTGAGCGACATTTCACTTCTCACATCTGTACCGATTGACAGGAAATCGAAGGTGTCGTGTCACCGCGCACACGCATGCCAAGCCGGGAACGAGGCTGACGACGCCTTCACACCACCGGGATTTTTTGGCCCGGCGGGCCCGCAACGGCTTACGCTGCGCCATCAGTATGCACGCGGTTTGTTTCGCCCGTGTCACAGATTCCCGAATATGGACGGGCACATTACGTCGAGCGTCGCGAACGCGGAGCCGCTGCCCGATACGGGAGATAGCGTGTGAGGATGACGACCGAATCCGAGCCGACCGCCGACCGGATCGCGCTCACAGAGGGCGCGACCGCCTTTCCCTCGTTGTCGGCCGACGATTTCAAGGCCGTGTTCCGCGGGCACCCGGGGGGCGTTGCGGTGATCACCGCCGACGACGGCACCGGTCCCGTCGCGCTGACCGCGACATCCGTCTCGTCCGTGAGCGCCGACCCGCCCCTGCTCGTGTTCTCGGTTTCCGCCCAGTCCTCCAGTGCTCGCGCCCTGGCCGCCGCGGACACCGTCGTCGTGCACCTGCTGGACGCGCAGGATCTGCCCCTCGCCCGCCTGGGCGCGACGAGCGGCGTCGATCGTTTCGCCGATACCGATTCGTGGTCGCGCCTGGTCACCGGAGAACCGGTCTATCACGGCGTTCGCGCGTGGATCCGGGGCGCCGTCGTGAATCGGATGGATGCCGGCGGCTCCACCATCTTCGCGGTGCATGCCCTGCAGTCGAGCCTGTCGCGGGATCCGGCCGAGGGCGAGGCGGGCGACGCGCTGGTCTACCACAATCGCACCTGGCATCGCCTCGGCGACCACTCGCGCATCGACTGAGCGCTCGCCCGAACCGAAGGCGTCGGCGTGTCAACCCCCTGACCCCGCCCGACGTCGGCGCGTAGGTTGGGCTCTTCCCGATGAGGAGGTGGCCCGTGGCCGAAATCCGCGCACTCGCGCTCAACTGCACGCTGACGAAGTCCCCCGAGCCCTCGAGCACCGAGTTGCTCACGACCCAGATCCTGCGGGCCCTGTCCGACCTCGGTGCCGAGACCGCTCAGGTGCGTGTCATCGACGAGAACGTCGCACCCGGTGTCGAGAAGGACATGGGCGAGGGCGACGGTTGGCCGCGCATCCGGGAACAGATCCTGGCATCCGACATCCTGGTCGTCTGCACACCCATCTGGATGGGTCACATGTCGAGCGTGGCTCAGGGGGTGCTCGAACGGCTGGATGCCGAGCTGTCGGAGACGGACGACGCGGGCCGCCCGATCCTCTTCGGCAAGGTCGCCGTGACCGGGATCGTCGGCAACGAGGACGGCGCACACAAGGCGACGTCGGACCTGTACCAGGGTCTTTCGGACGTCGGTTTCACCCTGCCCGCGCAGGGCGGCACCTACTGGGTCGGTGAGGCGATGCAGACGGTCGACTACCGGGATCTCGACGAGACACCCGAGGCCGTGTCGAGCGCCACCACCACACTGGCCCAGAACGCGTTCCATCTCGCGACGCTGTTGCGGGCGCATCCGTACCCCTAAGTTCGAAGGCACCGAAGGGTGCACGGACGAGAACGGGAGTCGGACATGAGCGATCCGTCGAGCTTCATCAACGCCGAGATCCCCCCGAGCGGAACCGGATGCGTCGAGTGCGACGAATCGGGCAGCTGGTGGGTTCACCTGCGCCGGTGCACGGCATGCGGCCACATCGGTTGCTGCGACGATTCGTTGGGCCGCCACGCGACCGCTCACTGGCACGGAACGGGTCATCGCGTCATCCGGTCGTTCGAACCCGGCGAGGACTGGTTCTGGGATTACGAGACCGAGAGCGGTATCGACGGACAGTCCCTCGCACCGCCGCAGGCGCATCCGCTCGATCAGACAGCCCCGGGACCCGCGTCGCGCGTTCCGGGCGATTGGCAGCGGATCCTCATGCGGCGGGCGCGCTAGCCATCGTCTGAAGCACCACCGCCGGTGTCTCGATCGCGGCGAAGTGCTCCGCATCGGGTACCCGCTGCTCACGGAAGTCCGGAATCGTCCGAGCGAAGAACACACTGTCCGATTCGGAAGAGAAGGCGTCTCGCTGCCCGCGCACGGAACGGACGGGGCACCGGATCTGCTCGAAGGCCCGCAGGTCGTAGACCGCCGCGGCGCGTGCCGCGTGCACGAATGCGGAGGGTCGCAGTTCGTCGGGAAGAGCGTCGATCACGCTGGCGTCGATCGCGCCGCGGTCCGCGAACAGCGGAGCGGAAAGCAGACGGAGCATCCCGAGCCGGCGGAGCCCCCGGACGATACCCACGCTCCCGAGGCCGGCGAGGATCCGCATCGCGAGCAGCATCCCGGCGAACCACGGCAGACGGATCCCGCCTCGCACCGGCCGCCGCACCGCGTCGATGACAGCGGGTCCGGTGGGTGAAACCAGCACAACGGATGTCGTCGCCTCCGGTGTGTGCGCGGCCAGATCGAGCGCCAAGAAACCGCCGAGCGAGTGACCGACGAGACGCCAGCGCCGGTAGCCGAGCGCGCGCGCGACCTCGGCTATGGCCCCGGCGTACGCGCCGATGCTCGCTTCCCGCCAGTCGGGAGCGGTGGAGTCGCCCCAGCCCGGAAGATCCGGAATCACCAGATCAACAAGCGGCAGGCTCCGTCCGTCGGCGTATGCGATCAGGGGCGTCCACGTCGTCCACGATCCCGCGGCGCCGTGCACGAGGATCGTCGCGATCTGGCCGGTGCGGCGACCGGCTCGCGCGACGACCAGACCGAGCGACGTGTCAACGACGAGGCGCTCCAGTCCGAGCTCGCTCTCATCGAGGTTCAGCTCCATACCTGCTTATTCGGAGCGGATCTCGGTCGGGATTGCTCGACCCGGATGCGTGTCAGGCTATTGACGCGCAGGTGTCGATCGCGCATCGAAAAGGCCGGATTCCCCCGTGGCGTCCCGCGCCGTGGTAGCTATTGGTATAGGTAGACGTGTTTGACCGGGGTCCTCGGCGTTTCCCTCCTGACTAGGAAGGGACCTCGACCATGGTCCAAAAGTTCGCTCACCGCAGCGCAGTCCTCCTCGCCTCCATCGCCGTCATCGGCATCGCGATCCTGCCGACCGCAGCGTACGCAGCCGATGGGCCTATCGATCTCGGTACGGCGGACACGTTCGCGGTGCTGGGTGGATCGGAAGTCACGTTCGCGGCGACCGGCCCGACCACCGTCATCGGTGACGTCGGCGTGAGCCCGGGCACATCCGTCACCGGCCAGGAGAACCTGGTCCAGACGGGGGGCTCGGTCTACGCTCCGCCGTCCCTGGTCGACCAAGCGAAGAGCGACCTCGGCACCGCGTATGGCGTTGCGGACGGTCTCAGTCCGGACGTGATCGATCTCGGAGACCTGGCCGGACAGTCACTCGACCCAGGAGTTTACGAGGGCGAGCTCTCGCTCACTGGCACGCTAACGCTCGCAGGCGACGCGAACTCGTACTGGGTTTTCCAAGCCCGCTCGAGTCTCATCGTCGGCAGTGACGCCGAAGTCATCCTGACCGGCGGCGCGAACTCGTGCAACGTGTTCTGGCAGGTACCCACCTCTGCGACGATCGATGGCAGCGAGCTCTTCGTCGGCACCGTCATGGCCAACCAGGCAATTACCGTCACGTCGGGCGCGACGATCCAGGGACGACTGCTTGCCCTCAACGCCGCGGTTACTCTCGACAACGACACGATCACCCGTCCCTCCGATTGTGACAACGTCAGCCCGACGATCACGTCGGCCGGCCCCACGGCGGGCACCGCGGGCACGGAGTACTCGTACACCGTCACCGCGTCTGGAACGCCGACCCCCACCTACACGATCTCGGGCGGCACGCTGCCGACGGGCCTCGGCCTGGACGCGACGAGCGGCACCATCTCGGGAACCCCGACCACTCCGGGCACCTACACCTTCGCGGTGACCGCATCGAACGGGACAACTCCCGATGCATCCGCGACGTACACCGTCGTGATCGCCGCGCCCCTGATCGCCGCGCAGCCCGCGGCGGCGGAGGCCGTGGCGGCGGGCGAACAACTCGCGGAGTCGGGCTCCGATCTGACACTTCCGATCGTGCTCGGCGGCGCGCTCCTGGCCGCCGGTGCGGCATTCTTCTTCATCGCGCGGGGTGCGCGAATCGCCCGTCGACGCTAGGGCCGTCGCGGACCGGCCTGCGGGCCGGTTCGCAACGAAAGCCTTGTCATTTATGACAGGTTTCTCATATAGTTCTCATATACCTACCGGCTCTGGGGAGTTTACGGGGAGAAAGTGACGGCGTTCCATGTCGTCTATCGTCACGAGCGAACCCGCCCGCGTCACCCCCACCGAGGCGTGGGTTCGCGAGTACGCCGTCGAGCGGGCCGAGGGCACCTCGGCGCTCCGCGGACTCGTCGTCGGAGCCGTACTCAGCCTTCCCCTGTGGGCACTTCTCATCGTGGGCGGCAGCGCGCTGCTTTCGAACCTGTCCTGATCCCTCACTCAACGAAGAAGCCCGCCGCAGAGTGTGCGGCGGGCTTCTTCGTTCACGCTTCAGGCGACGTGCGTGCGTGCGTCAGACGCTGGCGGATGCCTCGCGCTTCGGCAGCACCCATCCCCGGCGGGGGAAGTGGCAGGTGTAACCGTTCGGGATGCGCAGCAGGTAGTCCTGGTGCTCGGGCTCGGCCTCCCAGAACGGACCCGCGGGCTCGATCGTCGTGACGGCCTTGCCCGGCCAGAGACCCGAGGCGTCCACGTCGGCGATCGTGTCGCGCGCGACGCTCTCCTGCTCGGGGCTGAGGGGGAAGATCGTCGAGCGGTAGCTCGATCCGATGTCGTTGCCCTGGCGGTTCAGGGTTGACGGGTCGTGGATCTGGAAGAAGAACGCGAGGATGTCGCGGTACGTCGTCTTCGTCGGGTCGAACACGATCTCGACCGCCTCAGCGTGACCCGGGTGGTTGCGGTAGGTCGCGTGCTCGTTCTGCCCACCCGTGTAGCCGACACGCGTGTCGAGCACACCGGGCTGGCGGCGGATCAGGTCCTCCATGCCCCAGAAACAGCCACCGGCAAGGACGGCCGTCTCGGTTCCAGGGGTGCGGGTGATGCTTCCGTCATCGGTCATGATGTCTGCTCCTGAGTTGTCGTCGTGGTGTCGGTAGCGCCGGTGCCGCCGAAGAGGGCGCGGAACTCACCGTAACCCTCGGCCTCGAGCTGCGCGACGGGGATGAATCGCAGCGCGGCCGAGTTCATGCAATAGCGCAGCCCGCCCGCGTCGCGGGGACCGTCGTCGAAGACGTGGCCCAGGTGGCTGTCGGCACCGGCCGAGCGCACCTCGGTGCGCTTCATCCACAGCGTCCGGTCGACCTTCTCGGTGACGGCAGCCGAGTCGATCGGGCGGGTGAAGCTCGGCCAACCGCTCCGACTGTCGTACTTGTCGGTGGACGAGAAGAGCGGCTGCCCCGACACGACGTCGACGTAGATGCCCTGCTCGTGGTGATCCCAGTACTTGTTGCGGAAGGCGGGCTCGGTGCCCTCTTCCTGCGTCACCCGGTACTGCTCCGGGGTGAGGCGCGAAAGCGCCTCGGGAGTCTTGCGATAGTCGTTCGCCACGGTTCCTCCTCGCTCAGACGCGGCTGGCTGTCGCGTCATAGAAGAGAACGGAAGAGTGCGCCATTTTGGTCCCGCGAAGCTGGGAGCGAGCCGTGAGTTCGGATGCGCCCACTCAGCCCGCCGCTTCGTGCACATCGCGCGCCCTCAGCGTGCGGAAGGTCGTGACCATGTTCGTCCCGATCAGCACCTTTCCCCGCGAGTGCAGCTTCTGCAGGTCGGCGTAGGCCTCCCTGATCTCGTCCAGCGGGTAGAGGCCGGAGATCAGGAGCGTGAAACCCCGAGCCTGCGCGAGGACCGCCAAGCGCGACAACAGCTGCGTGCCGTACGCGACGGACTCGGGGTCGGCCTGCAGCAGCCGCAGCTCGGTTTCGCGGCGATCCGCGCTCGATCGGTGCCGTTTCTCGGGCAGCCCGAGCTCTTCGGCGAGCGTTGACCCATCCTGACCGAAATTGTCGATCAACGCCGTGATGGGTGCGCCCGCCGCGGCCTTGCGGATCCGGTCGGCGATCCCGTCCCCGTACCGCACGGGCTTGATGCCGAGCTGGCGCAGGTAGTCGAAGTTCCGGTCGCCGCACGTGCCGATCACCGTCGCTCCGCGGTGCTTCGCGAGTTGCGCTTGGATGCTTCCCACTCCCCCCGCGGCCGCCGAGATGACGACGGTGTCGGACGGTCCGATCTTGAGCTGATCCAGGATGTCGAGCGCCGTCGCCCCCGCCAGGAACATGCCGCCCGCCGCTTCCCAGCTGACGCCTCGAGGCTTCGGCACGAGCGCGGCGACGGGGACGTTCACGAACGTCGCGTGGGCTCCGGATCGGACGTGACCGATGACATCCGATCCCACCCGAAACGGCGCGGCCTGGTCGCCGACCGCGACCACGACGCCGGAGAAGTCGCTGCCGGATCTGCGCGGCCACGGTTCATCCCAGTCCGCCTCGTTGCCCGACCGGATGAAACCGTCGATGTGGCTGATCCCGGCGCAGATGATCCGGACGGTCACCTCGCGATGCCCGGGCGGCGGCAGCGGGCGCGGTCGCGATTCGAGCACCTCGACCCCTCCCGCGCGGTCGTACTCGACGGTGGTCGTCTGATCCGGCTTCTTTGCCATGATCATCCCTACCTTTCGGTCTGGGCTGCAGTGAGGTCTCAGAGAGTTATTCGGCGCGAGCGGCCGTTTCGGATGCAGGCTTTCGACGAAAAGAGGAATCTGCCAGCATCCGTTCCCCACCCGCTGCGCGTGACTACCCTGTGCACATGGGTTCAGAAATCCAGATGCCGACGCTGACGACCGCGCAGTGGCAACGGATGCTCACGTACGGGACCGCGCAGCAGACGGAGGTCGGAGACTTCGTCTTCCGTTCGGGAGATGCCGAGTACGACCTGATCCTGGTCGATTCCGGCGAGGTGGAGGTCGTGCGCGACGCCCTGGGGTGGCTCGACGAAGCGGTGATCGCTCCGATGGGTCCGCGGAGCTTCGTGGGCGAGCTGGGATTGCTCAACGGCCAGGGCGCGTTCCTCTCCGCGCGGGTCACCCGGGCGGGCACCGTTTATCGCGTCACCCGTGCCGGCCTTCGCCGGCTCATGGCCGAGGACGACGAGTTGTGCGACATCGTCCTCCACGCGCTCTGGGCTCGGCGAGAAGGCCTGCGACGCGGGCCGGCGGCGCTCACCCTCAAACTGGTGGGCACGGGTTCATCACCCGAACTGATGTCGCTCCGCCGCTTCGCCGAGCGACTCGACCTGGTGTATTCGGCGCACGAGATCACACCTGACGACCGTGAGTACTTCAACCACCATGACTTCGCCGAAGACGACCTGCCCGTCGCCTTCATCCAGGGCGAACCCCTCGTGCGTGCCACCCCGGGACTCGTCGCGGACCGCCTCGGGCTGAGCTACCAGGGCGTGGCGGACGCTGTCGTCGACCTGGTCGTCGTCGGGGCCGGTCCCGCGGGTCTCGCCGCCGCGATCTACGGCGCGTCCGAGGGCCTGTCGACCGTCCTGCTCGACGCGGTTGCACCGGGAGGGCAAGCGGCCACGACCTCGCGCATCGAGAACTTTCTGGGCTTTCCGTTCGGCGTGAGCGGCGAGGATCTGATCGGGCAGGCGTCGCTGCAGGCCCTCAAGTTCGGGGTGCGCGTCTACGCCCCCTGTGAGGCGGTCGACCTCACGCCCGTCGGCGACCTGCTCGACGTCACGCTGACCGATGGCCGCGTCATCCGTGCCCGCAGTGCGATCGTGACCTCGGGCGCCGCGTATCGGCGGCTCCCGCTCGAGCGCTGGCCGGACTTCGAAGGGGCGGGCATCTACTACGCCGCGACTCAGCTCGAGCTGCGCCAGGTGCTCGAATCCCCCGTGGTCGTCGTGGGCGGGGCGAACTCGGCCGGGCAGGCGTCGCTGTATCTGGCGGCGAACGGCTGCCCCGTGCGCCTGGTCGTCCGAGGCGATCACCTCGGCGGCCGGATGTCGTCGTACCTGGTCGATCGTCTGCTCGAGGACCCTCGGGTCGAGGTCCACACCGAATCCCGCGTCATCGGGCTGGGCGGCGACTCGTCGCTCGAACGGGTCAGTATCGACAGTGTCGGAGAGGTGAGCGCGCGCGGCCTCTTCTGCTTCATCGGTGCAGATCCCGCCACGTCGTGGCTGTCGTCGCTCGATCGCGACGGCGACGGATTCTTGCGGACGGGCGTCGACATCTCGGCGCTCGGCATGCAGTGGCGCGCGCTGGGCCGCGAACCCCTCCCCTTCGAGACATCCCTGCCCCGCGTGTTCGCCGCCGGGGACGTGCGGCGCGGGTCGATGAAGCGGGTCGCGGCCGCCGTCGGCGAGGGGTCGAGCGCCGTCGCCTCCGTGCACCGGGCGCTGGCGGGCTGACCCGGTCAGGTCACGACAGGTCGAGCTCGATCGTCGCGAACGAGTGCGGCGGCATCCGGAGCCGCAGCACACCGCCCTCGAGGGTCGTGTCGAGCGGTCGGGGCGCGACCCGCGGATTGTCGCCCGGCGCGTTGAACGCGTCCGGCGCGTCGCCCGTCAACACCCGCGCCCGGCGCACGCTCGCCCCACGGCCCCGCAGGTCGATCGACACGTCGAGCGAGTCGTCGACCGCGAGGTGCGTGAGCGAGATGAGCGCCCCCTCGTCCTTCGTCGACGCCGACATCGACAGCAGCGCCAGCTCCGTGCTCGCGACCGGCGCCGCGGGCACCTCGAGCACGTGCGCGCTCAGCTGCGCCGCATCCTGGTGCCCCTTGTTCATCTCGAACACGTGGTACGTCGGGGTCAGCACGAGCTTGTCGCCGTCCGTCAGTACCATCGCCTGCAGCACGTTGACGGTCTGGGCGATGTTCGCCATCGAGATCCGGCGGGCGTGGCGATGGAAGGCGTCGAAATGGATGCCCGCGACGAGAGCGTCTCGCACGGTGTTCTGCTGGAACAGGAAGCCGGGGTTCGTTCCCTCTTCGACGTTCCACCACGTGCCCCACTCATCGCAGACGAGCCCGATGCGGCCGTCGGGATCGTACGAGTCCATCACCGCGACATGTCCGCGGATGAGCCGTTCGATCTCGGAGGCGTAGGCGAGCGTCGCGTAGTACTGCTCGGTGGTGAAGCCGGCGGCATCCTCCGTGTTTATGCCCGTACCGGAATGCGTATAGAAGTGGAACGAGATCGCCTGGTAAACGGGCTCGGCCCCCATCGTGCACCCCGCGCACTCGGTCACCGATTTCATCAGCGTGCGGGTCCACTCCAGGTCACCTTCGTTCGCACCCGCGGCGATCCGCGTCAGCGTGTTGCCCCCGTGGTCGCGGCAGAACGTGGCGTAACGCCGGGCCTCGTCCGCGTAGTGTCCGGCGGACATGTTGCCGCCGCATCCCCAGGCCTCGTTCCCCAGGCCCCAGAACGGCACCTTCCACGGTTCGGCGCGACCGTTCTCGCGCCGAAGACGGGCCATCGGACTGTCGTCGTCGCGCGTCAGGTACTCGACCCAGTCAGCCATCTCCTGCACGGTGCCGCTACCGAGGTTGCCGTTCACATACGCATCGGTGCCGAGCAGATCACACAGGTCCATGAACTCGTGGGTGCCGAAGTGGTTGTTCTCGAGCACGTCACCCCAGTTGGTGTTCGCGATCGCCGGACGTGACTCACGAGGCCCGACGCCGTCCTTCCAGTGATACGTGTCGGCGAAGCATCCGCCGGGCCAACGCAGGTTCGGGATGTCGAGCGCCCGCAGCGCCTCGACGATGTCGAGACGGATGCCGCGCTCGTTCGGAATCGGTGAATCCTCGCCCACCCAGAATCCGTCGTAGATGCACCGGCCCAGGTGCTCGGCGAAGTGGCCGTAGATGTGCCGGTTGATCCGGTGACCGGTCACGTCGAGGTCGATGACGGCGCGTGCGTAGGAGGTCATGTCGTGCTCCATTCGTCGTGGGACGTGAGGGGGACGAGCGGGGGACGCGGGGCGGTCGTCCGCAGGGTGATCCGGCGGCCCTCGCGGGCGGAATCGAGGAGGGCCGTCATGATCTCGAGGACGTGCAGCGCCATCGCTCCGCTCGCGCGATCGCCGCCGCGCAGGAAGTCGATGACGCCGATCCCGCGTCCGGCGCCCTCATATCCAGCGCTCGGCGGAAGTGCGGTCCAGGACTCCTGACCGAGACCTCGCACGCGTACTTCGCCCTCGAACAGGTTCGGGTCCGGGGCCGTCAGGCTTCCCGCCTCGCCGTGGACCTCGAGCGGTGCCGCGGTGGTCGCCGCCGCGTCGAAGCTGAACGTGACGGTCGACACGGCGCCGCCGACATGCTCGAGCACGCCGGCCACATGCGTGTCGACCTCGACCGGGATGATCTCGCCGAGGCGCGGCCCCGAACCGATGCGCCGGGCGTCGCGCGTGCGCGACGACGACCCCGATACCCGCGCGACCGGCCCCAGCAGGTGCACGAGCGAGGTGAGGTAGTAGGGGCCCATATCCAACAGGGGGCCGCCGCCGTCGCGGTAGTAGAAGTCGGGGTGCGGATGCCATGCCTCGTGCCCCGCTGAGACCCACGTCGCCGAGGCAGCCGTGGGACGGCCGATGGCGCCCGAGTCGACCGCGTCGCGCGCGGTCTGGATCCCCGTGCCGAGCACGGTGTCGGGTGCCGCCCCGATCCACGCGGTACCCGCGGCATCCATCATCCCGGCCGTCTCGACGAACGTCGCCGCGAGCGGCTTCTCGCCGTACACGTTCTTGTCGCGCGCCAGAGCGGCGAGCGCGACCTCGGCGTGGGCTGCGGGGATCGTGAGGTTGATCACCGTCTGCACGGCCGGGTCGGCGACGAGCTCACCGACGGTCAGGGCGCGACAGCCGGGGATCTCGGCAGCGACCGCTGCGGCACGGGCGGCATCCAGGTCGGCTGTCGCGACGATCCGGATGCCCGGCAGACCCTGCAGCGTCGCCAGGTACTGGCGCGAGATGACCCCCAGCCCGACTATGCCGATTCCGTGCGGCTGGCCCACAGCATCCCCCGTTCGATGATCGTCCGGACGTTGTCGTCGCGCAGGACATCGAGGCTGTGCCCGGGTGTCGCGACGAAAACACGACCCGCGCCCCACAGCCGCGTCCACACCGCGGGCGACGTGATGGGGCGATGCCACGGATGGTACGGCTGAACCGGATGCGTCGTGGTCGCGAGCACGTCGATCAGATCGTCGTGCAGCACCCAGTACTGCTCCGTGTTGAGCGTGAAGTCCTCGAGCCCGGCCATGATGTCGTGCTCGCGGCCCAGGTCGGTGAGTTCGATCGCGTGCGGCAGGAAGCTGTCGGTTTCATCCCCGGCACAGATGTCCGGATGCTTCGAGGGGTGGGTCGCGAACTGCCCCCCGATCAACTGCAGGTAATCGGAGGTGTTCCGGTACGAGTCGGCGATGCCGCCGTGCCATCCGGCGAGCCCCGTGCCACGCTCGACCGCCGTCCGTAAGCCAGCGAACGCCTCGCGCGAAATCTCGGACATCGTCACCGATTGCACGATGAGGTCCGTGTCGGACATCGCGGCCTCGTCGGCATACACCTCGTTCGAGCCCTCGATGCGAACCGCGAATCCGTGACTCTCGAGGAAGGGGACGAACAGGTCCGTCGCCTCCACCGGGCTGTGCCCGTCCCACCCCCCGCGGACGATGAGTGCCCTGCGTGCGGTCATGCGTTCTCTCCTTCGACGGCGACATACGTGCTCTGCTGGGCGGCGCTCCGTTCGACCGCGGCGAGCACCCGCTGCACGCGGGCCGCCTCGGCGAACGTCGGGGCGACCTCTCCGTCGCCCGCGATGGCGTTCACGAGGTCGACGACCTGGTGCGTGAACAGGTGCTCGTACCCGAGACCGTGGCCCGCGGGCCACCAGGCGTCGGCATACGGATGCTCCGGTTCGTTCGCTTGAATCCGTCGGAAACCCTGCTCGCCCAGCGGGTCCTCCGCGTCGTAGAAGTCGAGCTCGTTCATCGAGCGGAAGTCGAAAGCGACCGATCCGCGGTCGCCGTTGACCTCGATGCGGTTGGAGTTGCGGTGTCCGGTCGCCAGACGGGTCGCCTCGAACACGCCCAGAGCCCCACCGGCGAACTCCGCGGTGAACGCGGCCGCGTCATCGACGGTCACAGCACGACGCTGCGCATCGACCCGAGCCCGCCCGCCCAGCCCGACCTGCTCGTCCAGCACGGGTCGCGTGGGGACGAAGGTGCGGAGCATCGCCGAAACCCCGACGATGTCGTCGCCCGTCAGCCACTGCGCCGTATCGATGCTGTGCGCTCCGATGTCCCCGAGCGTGCCGGATCCCGCCCGATCCTTGTCGAGTCGCCACGTGAAGGGAGCCTCCGGATCCCTCAACCAGTCCTGCAGGTACTGGGCCCGCACGTGCCGGACTTCGCCGATCCGGCCGTCCGCCACCATTCGCCGCGCGAGAGCGAGCGCGGGCGTACGTCGATAGCTGAAACCGCACATGCTGACGATGCCGCGCGCGGTCGCGGCGTCCGCGGCGGCCACCATCCTCTCGGCATCGGCGACACCGTTCGCGAGCGGCTTCTCGCACATCACGTGTTTGCCCGCGGCGAGCGCGACGAGCGCGATCTCGGCGTGCGTGTCGCCCGGAGTGCAGATGTCGACGACGTCGATGTCATCGCGCTCAATCACACTCCGCCAGTCCGTCGCCGCCTCGTCGAAGCCCCAGCGCGACGCGGCCCCCGCGGTCCGTTCCGCATCCGTCCCCACGAGCACCCGCAAAGCAGGAGTCCGCGGCAGGTCGAAGAATCGATGGGCGCTCCGCCACGCATGGGCGTGCATCCGCCCCATGAATCCGGTGCCGATGACGGCGACGCGCAGATGCTCGGTCACAGGTGTTGTCCTCTCTGTAGCGCATGCATGAGCGCGCCGGGATTCTCTGTCGCCATCCTTCCCGACGAGAGGGGACGACGACCGGTGCTCAGACGCGCGTCGGGTCGCCTACCGCCGCGGTCTGGACCCGGACGATCAGACGATCCTCCGTACCGACGCGGTGATCCGGGCCGACGATGTCGACGACCGTCTCGGTCTCGCGTTCGGCGCAGGATGCCCCGACCCAGACCTCGATCGTTCCGGCCTCGACGATGCGAAACCCCTCCCGTCCGGTGAACGCCAGCCGCGAGGTCGGAACCGTGAAGGTCACGACGGCGGACTCCCCCGGCTCGAGGGAAATGCGCTCGAACGCGAGCAGTTGCGCGACCGGTCGGGTCACGCTGGCGTACACATCGTGCGCGTACAGCTGGACGACATCCGTCCCGGCGCGGGTACCGACGTTGGTCACGCGGACGCTCGCCTCGAATTCCCCCTCGGCGGGCACAGCCGCCGGGGTCGTGAGCGCCGAGCGCTCGAACCGGGTGTAGGTCAGGCCGTGTCCGAAGGGCAGGACGGGGGCGTTGTCTGCGCTCGTGACGGGACTCGGACCGCCGAGCATCGGGTGCAGGTACGAGTACGGCTGCGCCCCCGCCGAACGCGGCAGCGACACCGGCAGACGACCCGAGGGCGCAACTCGACCCGATAGGACGCCCGCGAGCGCCCCACCGCCCTCTTCACCGGGGAAGAATGCCTGCACGACCGCGGCCGGCGCATCAGCACCCTCGACGGCCCACGCGAGGGCGTAGGGGCGACCCGTGAGAAGCGTCAGGATGACCGGGGTCCCCGTTGCCGCGACCGCCTCGACGAGCTCGCGCTGCACGCCGGGCAGATCCAGCGACTCGACGTCGTTGCCCTCCCCCACCGTGCCTCGCCCGAACAACCCGGCGCGGTCGCCGACGACCACGATCGCAACGTCCGCAGACGCGGCCGCCTCGACAGCCGCAGCGAACCCCGTGCGGTCTTCTCCCTCGACCGCGCAACCGGCAGCGTGCGAGATCGACGCATCCGGAAACTCCGTCCGCAGCCGATCGAGGACGCTCGGGATCTCGAACCCGAGAGGCACCCCCGGGTGATGCGCGAGCACGTGGTTCGCGAACGAGTAGCACCCCATCAGAGCCTCGGGCGAGTCGGCGTTCGGACCGATGACCGCGATGCGCGACGGTGCCTGCAGGGGCAAGGTGCCGTCGTTGGTGAGCAGGACGAGGGATTCCTCGGCCAGCCGCCGAGCGAGAGCCCGGTGGCGGGGCGAGTCGAGGTCGACATCAGCGGGTGGCTCGTCGAAGGTCTCATCGAGCAACCCGAGTTCGTCCTTCTGCGCCAGCACCCGCAAGACGGCACGATCGACGAGTCCCTCGTCGGCGAGCCCCGCACGGATGCGTTCGGCCAACGGAGCCAGGAACGCGTGCCCGGTCGGGAGCTCGACGTCGATCCCGGCGGCGAGGGCCAACTCCGCGGCCTGCCCGAGGTCGGCGGCGATCGCGTGCATCGTGTGCAGGAACGCGACCGAGAAGTAGTCCGAGACCACGACGCCGTCGAATCCCCACTCGTCGCGGAGGATCCCCGTCAGGTAGTCGGGCACGCCGCCCACCGGCAGACCGTCGATCTCGGCGTAAGAGTTCATCACCGATCGCACCCCGCCCTCTCGAACGGCCATCTCGAACGGCGGCAGCAGGACGTCCCGCACCTCGCGGGATCCGGCGTGGACCGGGGCGTGGTTGCGTCCAGACCTCGACCCGGAATACCCGACGAAGTGCTTCAGCGTCGCGTGCACGCCCGCCGACTGCAGGCCGCGCACATAGGCCGTACCGAGCAGCCCGACGACGTAGGGGTCTTCGGCGATGCACTCATCGACCCGTCCCCACCGGGCGTCACGGATGACGTCGAGGACGGGCGCGAGTCCCTGATGGATGCCCAGCTCGCGCATCGACCCGCCGATCGCCTGTCCGACCTCCTCCACGAGCTCCGCATCGAACGAGGCCCCCCACGCCAGCGGCGTCGGGTATGTGGCGGCCTTCCATGCCGCAAGCCCCGTCAGACACTCTTCGTGCACGATCGCCGGGATGCCGAGGCGGGTGTTCTCACGCAGATACCGCTGCTGTTGCCACAGCCACTGCGCCCGCTCGACGGGGTCCACCGGCCGGGTGCCGTACACCCGGGTGAGATGGCCGATGCCGTCGACGATCGCCTGCTCGTACTGCGCCGCGACCGACATCTCGCCGGCCATCGGCGCGACGGCCTCATCACCCTTGTCGACCCAGAATCCGACCAGTTGCGCGAGCTTCTCTTCGAGCGTCATGCGCGCGAGAAGTTCCCGTACCCGGGCCGACGCCGCAGGTACATCCACCGTGCTCATCCCTTTACCGCTCCCGTCAGACCGCCGACGATGCGGCGCTCGAAAATGCTGAAGAACAGCAGGGCCGGCAGCATCGACAGCGCCGTGAACGCCATGACCTTCGCCGTATCGACCGAGTACTGCGACGAGAAGCTCTGCACCCCCAGCGGGAGCGTGAACATCGCGTCGTTGTTCAGGATGAACAGCGGCAGCAGGTACGCGTTCCAACTGCCGATGAACGCCAGGATGCCGGTGGTGATCACCCCGGGCATCGACAACCGCACCACCATCCGCCAGAAGAACCCCAGCCGGCTGCAGCCGTCGATGAACGCGGCCTCCTGGATCTCGTCCGGGATGGCACGCAGGAACGGCACCAGGATGATGATGGTGACCGGCAGGGCGAACGCGATCTGCGGCAGGATGATGCCCCCGAGCGAGTTCATCAGCCCGAGGTTTCTCACCATGATGTAGAGCGGTGTGATCGCCACCGTCAGGGGGAACATCAGCCCCGCGGCGAACAGCGCGTAGAGGACTCCGCGGCCACGGAACGAGTAACGCGCCAGCACGTAGCTCGCCATCAGCCCGAGGGTCACGGCACCGACGGCGGTTGCGACCGCGACGATCGTGGAGTTCAGCACCTGCTGCCAGAACACCCCGCCCGTGAGCACATCCAGGTAGTTGTTGACGTTCCACACGGAGGGGAACCCGGCCGGATCGGTCGTGATCTCGGAGTTCGTGCGGAACCCGCCGATGATGATGTAGATCACCGGACCGAGCATGAGCGCGATCACGACCAGCGCGACGAACCACACCCCGGGGTTTCCGCGGGCACGGTTGGCCGCACCGCGGCTGCGTCCGGTGCGGGATGTCGGACGGGAGACGGTCGGTGCAAGCGTGGCCATCATCGCTTCCCCTCGGTGATCGCGCCGGCCGTGTCACGGCGCAGCACGAAGCGTTGATAGATCAGGGCGACGATCAGCGAGATCACGAACAGCACGACCGCCACGGCATTGCCGTAGCCGAAGTTGCCGGCGTTGCGACCGGTCGCCACCATGTAGGTCGCCATCGTCGAGGTGCCCGCGGTCGCAGCGACGTACTGGCCCCAGATGATGTAGACGAGGTCGAACAGCTGCAGAGCGCCGATGATCGACAGGAACGCCCATATCCGGATGGTCGGGGCCAGCAGGGGAAGCGTGATCGTGCGCTGCATCTGCCAGAAGCTGGCGCCGTCGAGCGCCGCTGCCTCGTACAGCTCCTCGGGGATGCCCTGGAGCCCCGCGAGGAAGAGGATGACGGCGAACCCGATGTACTTCCACGTGATGATCACCATCAGCGTCCAGATCGCGATGTCCGGATTCGACAGCCAGTCCTGCTGGAACGCGCCCAGCCCGAGCTTTTCGAGCATGCCGTTCACGGCGCCGTTGGTCTGGAGCATGAGGCTCCAGCCCGTGCCGACGACGACCTCGGCGATCACGTAGGGAACGAAGATCAGCACACGGATGAGCGACTGCCCGCGCATCCGTCGGTTCAGGAGAAGGGCCAGCAGGATCGCAACGGGTCCCTGCAGGATCAGGGAGAAGACGACGATGAAGCCGTTGTGTCCGAGGGCTTCGATGAAGGCAGGGTCGGTCAGGATGTTGACGTAGTTGCGGAGCCCGATGAAATCGGTCGCCGGGCCGTACCCACCCCAGCTGAAGAAGCCGTAGTAGGCCGCCATCAGCACCGGGAAGATGACGAAGGCCAGGAAGACGACCAGGGCCGGGCCGACGAGGATGAGGACCTCGAGGCGACCCGCCCAGCCGAGCCCGCGCGAGCGGGGCCGGCGCGCCGGGGACGGGGGCGGCGTGTTACCGCCCCCGTCCCCGGCCGCGAGATCCGCCGTCGTGGTCTCCGCCTCGAGGGTGTTCTCGCGATGCGGCATGATGCTGAGCCTTAGGCCCGCGCTGCGGCGTCGTTGACGGCCTGCACGATGTCCTCGGGCGAACCGTTGCCCGCGAGCATGTCGACCACCGCGACGTTCAGAGCGTTGCCGACGTTCTGCCCGTAGCTCGTGTCGAGCCACTGCGGGGCGAACGGGGCCGCGTTGTACGCCTCGATGATCTGCTGCAGGTAGGGCTCGGTCACGGCCTCCTGCGCCACCGTGTTGACCGGCGGAGCGTTGAACGCCTTGTAGTAGTTCGTCTGCACCTCGGCGGTGCCCAGGTAGTTCAGGAAGTCGACGCACGCGTCGGGAGCATCGACCGAGCAGGAGTAGCCGTCTACACCGCCCATGATCGCGCCGGGCTCACCCTCGCCACCCGGAACCTCGGGGAACGGGAACCAGGCCAGGTCGGGCAGCGGCTGCTCGTCCGGCGTCAGACCCGCGATGACTCCCGGGTTCCAGGCGCCCATGAGTTCCATGCCCGCCTGGTGGTTGGCGATCAGACCCGCCGAGCTACCTGCACCCTGCTGGGCCGAGGTAGTCAGGAATCCCTGGTTGAACGGCTCGAGGGCGGCGAGTTCCTGCAGGTCTTCGCCCGCCGTGATCCAGCACTCATCGCTGAAGTCGAGGTCGTCGGCCGCCGACTGGAGCGTCTCGGTGCTGCACTCGCGCAGCGCGAACCAGTAGTACCAGTGCGCGGCCGGCCAGGCGTCCTTCGCGCCGAGAGCGATGGGCGCGATGCCCGCGCCCTTCAGCTGCTCGACCGTCGCGTCGAACTCTTCGATCGTGGTGGGGTTCTCGGTGATCCCGGCCTCGTCGAAGAGGTCCTGGCTGTAGAACAGTCCACCCGGCAGGACGGCGACGGGGAGGGCGTAGATCTTGTCGTCGATCATGCTCGCGTCGTAGGCGGTCTCGGGGATCTCGTCGACCGCGGCGCCCGAGAGGCCGTCGGTGAGGTCCTTCAGCTGCCCGGCCTGCACCATCTCCGCCATCTTGCCGCCGCCTCGCTGCAGGAAGATGTCGGGGGCGTCGCCCGAGTTGAGCGCCGTCTGGAGCTTGCCGTCGAGGTCTTCGTTCTGAACGGTCTGAACCTCGATCGTGACGCCGGGGTTGTCTGCCTCGAAAGCCGCGGCCGTCGTGTCCCAGAACTCCGAGCCGGGTCCGGTCGTGCTGTTGTGCCACAGCGTCATGGCCACGTCTCCGTCGTCTCCGCCGGAGCCGCCACCGCTACAACCGCTGAGCGCGAGAGCGCCGATAACTACTGCTGCTGATCCCACAAGGATCCTGGAAGGCTTCATGTGATTCACCTGTTCTCTTCATTGAGTGGCATCGACCACGCTGCGCGATGCCCTGGGGTACGGTGCCCCAGTGTTACAAGCCGGTCTGAGATCGTCAAACGTTTTCGAAAACAGTTTCCATGTGCGCTACGGTGAGCCGGTGAGCAAGCGAACGACGATCCACGACGTCGCGAAAGCGGCCGGCGTCTCGGTCGCGACCGTCTCGAAGGCGGTGAACGGTCGCTACGGCGTCGCCAGCGCGACGGTCGAGCGCGTCAACGAGGTCGTGCGCGAACTCGGGTACGAGTCGAGCCTCGTGGCAAGCAGCATGCGCTCGCGGGCAACCGGCGTCGTGGGCGTGCTGGTCGCCGATTTCGAACCCTTCAGCGCGGAGATTCTGAAGGGCGTCGGACTCGCGCTTCGCGATTCCCGCTTCGATCTGCTCGCGTACAGCGGTTCGAAGCACGGCCAGAGCGAGGGCTGGGAGCGCCGTTCGTTGTCGCGCCTGAGCGGCACACTGATCGACGCCGCGATCATCGTCACGCCGACCGTCGTGGGAGCATCATCCGAGATCCCCCTCGTCGCGATCGACCCGCACACGGGTCGCGCCGACCTGCCGACCGTCGAATCCGACAGCCTCGAGGGCGCACGGATGGCGACGCGCTATCTCGTCGAACTCGGGCACACCCGCATCGGCTTTCTCGCCGGGCGCCCGGACCTGCGCTCCGCCGTGCTGCGCGAATCGGGGTACCGGCTCGCGCTCAGCGAGGCAGGCATCACGTACGACCCCCATCTGACGCGTGTCGGCATGTACCACCCGCGCACCGCGCGCGACGCCGCGATGGCGCTGCTGCGCATTCCCCGCCCTCCGACGGCGATCTTCGCCGCAAACGACCTCTCGGCCATCGCGATCCTCGAGGTGGCGCATCAGATCGGGCTCGAGGTGCCGCGCGACCTTTCGGTCATCGGATTCGACGACATCCCCGAGGCGTCCCAGTTCTCCTCACCCCTCAGCACGATCCGTCAGCCGATGCGCCGGCTGGGGGCGGAGGCGGCGAAGATGCTCGTGCTGCTCCTGAACGGGGAGCCCTTGCCCGCCACGCATCTCGTGTTGCCGACCCGGCTGGTGCCGCGCGCGACGACCGCACCGCCCCGGACGGACTCCGCTCAGGCCGACTCGAGTCGCCGCCGGTAGTAGGGCCGCAGGATCGGGCGCAGCACGACGCGGGACGGAACACCGATGATCCAGACGACCGTGCCCGCGAGCGAGCGGTCGCGGGAACCGAGGGCCATCCGCCGCTCCCAGACATCCCGCAGCCGTCCGCCGCGACGTGCCCGACCGGGCTTCGCGGGCAACTCCCCCGCGCGACGAAGCTCGACCAGCTGCACGAGCTCCGCGATCCAGTCCTCGTCGACGGGATCGTGGAAATAGTTGCGGTTGAGCCACTCGGTGGGCGGCAGCCGGAAGTCCCTCCGCACCACGTCGTCCTCGGATCCGAGCAGACCACTCCCGACGAACACGGTGTTGATCAGGGAGTCGTCGACGCCGAACGTGTCGAGCGCGATCACCGGGATGCCGCGGGCGATCGCCTCGATCGCGGCCGTGGAGCTGACGGTGACCAGTCCCTCGGCCGCATCGAGGGCCCGAGCCATCGAGTCGGTCGAGATGACGAGGTTCGCCGGCAGCGGGCCCATCCGCCGCAGAAGATCGGGGTAGCCGTGCTTCTGGGCGTGCGTCTGATGCTCGCCCGCGACGGCGCGCTCCTTGACGACGACGCGCCTGCCGGGGTCGGCACGCGCCGCCTCGACCAGGAGGCGGGCGACACGCATCCGGTCGATGCGCTCGCGCGGGACGATCGCCTGTGAAGCGAAAACCAGGTCGGTACCCCGAGGCACGGTCGCTGAGCCTGTCGAAGCGACGACACCGGCGCGCCCTTCGACAGGCTCAGGGAGCGTTGATCGCTCACGGAGCGTTGATCGCTCACGGAGCGTTGGCCGCCCCGCCCTCGCGAAGGGCAGCCCCGCCAGCGCGAAACGTTGGGTCAGACCGCGCTGTCGCGCAAGTGCCGAGAACGCCGCGATCTCGCGCGTCGAGTGCAGCACGAAAAGATCGCACTGGGTGCGGTGCACCATGGCCGCCGTCGTGGCCGGGATCGAAATGCCGGGCAGCCCCGACACGATCACCGGACGCGGATCGAGCGCGGCGACGAGGGCGGTGAGCACACGCACGACGGGCCCGCGAGCGGCCACCAGCACGGCATCCGGGGCGAGCTCACCGAGCGCGCCCGAGAGATCGTCGTACACGATGCGTCGGACCCGCGCCGGATCGAGCCCACTCCCGTCCAGTGCCGCCGCCTGTTGTGCCGGGCTGACGACCAGCGCGGTCTCGACGATCAGCAACCGGACATCCGTTCCCGCGGGTAGCGAGCCGAGCAGCGCCGCCGCCCACTTCACGTACGAATCGGTGTCGGCGAGCGCGACGACCCGGAGCATACCCGCGCTCACGGACGAGCCTTCACGTCAGGACACGACTCTCATGTCAACACTCGCCGCAGCTTCGCCATGGGCGCCTGCTCGCCCGGGAAGACGCGCTTGACACCGTCGCCGAGCGCCTGCTCGATGATCCGGATGTCGCGGACGAGATGCTGCAGCCCCGCCGGTTCGAGAGAGGCGGCGTGATCGGATCCCCACATCGTGCGGTCCAGTGTGATGTGGCGCTCGACCGCGACGGCGCCGAGCGCCACCGCGGCAACCGAGATCTGCAGCCCGCGCTCGTGTCCCGAGTAGCCCACGGGAACACCCGGGTAACGATCGCGAAGGGTCGGGATGACGCGGAGGTTGGCCTCGTCCGGCTCCATCGGATACGTCGACGTGGCGTGCAGCAACACGAGTCGGTCCGTGCCGAGCACCTCCAGCGCGGCGTCGATCTGGGCGATCGTGGACATCCCGGTCGAGAGGATGATCGGCTTGCCCGTGTCGCGCAGCGCCTGCAGAAGCGGGATGTCGGTGAGGCAGGCAGAGGCGACCTTGTGCGCCACGACGTTGAGGTCCTCGAGGAACGCGACGCTCGGCACATCCCACGGCGAAGCGAACCAATCCAGCCCTCTGAGCAGCGCGTGGTCCGACACCTCGACGTACTGCTCGCGTGTGAACTCCACGCGATAGCGGTAGTCGAGGTACGTCATCGTGCCCCACGGCGTCTCGCGGAGTGTGTCGCGCATGTGCACGGGGGTGGAGATCTCGGGGGTGCGCTTCTGGAACTTCACCGCATCCACACCGGCGTCCGCCGCGACGTCGATGAGCTGCTTGGCGATCTCGACATCGCCGTTGTGGTTCAGACCGATCTCGGCGATGACGTAAGCGGGTCGACCGCCGCCGATCACGCGCGATCCGATGCTTACCGTCATGTTCTCTGCCTTTCGATGGGGATGAGTGATCGCAGAACGCGGTCGGAGAGTTCGCGGACCGCGCCGTCTCCTCCCGCCCGTGTGAGCACGACGCGCGCGGCGGCGAGCACGAGGGGGTGCGCGTCGGGCACGGCGACGGGCCAACCGACGAGGTTCAGGCAGGCCAGGTCGTTGATGTCGTTGCCGACGTAGGCGACGCTCGAGAGCGGTACGCCGGTTTCGGCCGCCCACTCGATCAGGGCGGCCGCCTTGTCGTCGACGCCCTGCCGCACGTCCACCCGCAGCTTGCGCGCGCGTGCCGACACGACGGGGTTCGTCTCGGTCGAGAGGATGAGCACCGGGATGCCGGCCCGTCGGAGTTCGGCGACACCCATGCCGTCCGACCGGCTCACGCGCACCGTTTCACGACCCTCGGCATCCGTCGTGGCGGTGTCGTCGGTGTGCACGCCGTCGAAGTCGGTCACGACGGCGACGGCATCGATCGACCCGGGCTGACCGCCGACGTCATGCAGGAGCGGAGCGATCGCGCTCGCCGTCACCATCGCCAGGGACAACTGCTCTTCCGTGTCGATCTCGAGGGCAGAGCGCTCGGCGACCTCCACAACCCCGACCCGCCCGAAGAACCGGTGGCGGGCCCCGCGAAAGCCGGGTGCGCGCATGACGTAGAACGCACCGGTCTCGAGGTAGTGCGGCTCACGGTCCTGGCGTCTCGGCCGCGTACTCGACTCGTGGTTGACTCCGCGCGCGATGCCGGATGCATCCGCCGACCACAGGAATCCGTAGGTCTCGATCGCCGAGAACACGGAGTCGAAGGATCCGTCCCGCACGAGCCCGATGGCGCGATCGAGATCGCGCGGATCGATGAAGGGCGACGTCGCCTGCAGGAAGACCAGGATGTCGGTCTCGACACCCGTTTCCGCGAGGGTGTCGAGGGTGTGCAGGAGCGCGCTCTCGCTGGTGGCCGTGTCGCCGGCGAGATCGGCCGGGCGGGCGACGACCTGCGCGCCCCATTCCTCGGCGACGGCCCCGATCTCGGCATCGTCCGTCGAGACCACGACCCGATCGATGGATGCGGTTGCCCGGGCTGCGGCTACCGCTCGGCCGACGAGCGGCACTCCCCCGACACGACGCACGTTCTTGCGCGGCACGCCCTTCGACCCCCCGCGCGCCGGGATGATCGCGACGACCTCGCCCCTCGCCGCGTTCACGACGTCGCTCACGCCCTCGCTCACGACGCCCCGCTCCGCAGCGCGACGCTGCGAACGGCACAGTCCGGCCGCAGCACAAGCGGCAACGTCGTCGTCGTCGAAGACGGCAACGTCACGATGTCGAGCCGCTCGATCGCGCCCGCCAGCACCATCTCGACGGGCAGCGACTGCCGGTCCAGGTGCACCCCGGCAATCGCCGCGACGGCGACGAGCTGGCTTTCCGGCTCACGTCGGTGCGGCAGGTAGGTGACGGGTGCTCGGGATGCCTCGACCCGAACCCACTCGAGATATTCCGCGAGCGGCATCCGTCCGTCCACGGGGCGAGCACTGCCGAGCAGGACGCGTCCGGCGGTCGTCGTGACGAACGCACGCGCGGTGCGGCGGGTCCACTCGAAGGCGTGGCGAGCCACCCGGTAGCCGTGCTCGTCGAGCTCGCTCGAGCGTTCCTCGCCGAAGTCGAAAGCCGTGAAGAAGTCGACCTGCCCAGACCGGGCGCGACCCGCGATCTGGTCCAGCGCGAACGGTGCCACCCTCGCGCCGAGGCCGTGTTCGGAGACACCGGGCCGAGCGAAGGGGCGGCGACCCACGAGTGTGTCGGCGAACGCGATGGCATTGGCCCCGTCGTCCAGGAACGTGATGCGCTGCGGGCGCAGGATGCTCGCGGCGAGACGGAACTGCCCCGAGAATCCGTCGCCGACGAGCCAGTGCTTGTGTCGTGCAAGAAGATTCCACGGAATGCCGAGGTAGGGCGCGCACTGCCCGAAGAGCGCACCCCGCGCGATGAGTTCGTCAGCCGTCTCGGGCATCTGCGGCGTCAGACGTCCCGCGATGGGCACACGGCGCCGATGCGCCGCCGCCCATTCCGCCGCGCCGACCAGTTGCAGCGGAGACTCCACCCAGGCCACGACCGGCGTCGGTTCCGGACTCATTCCCGCCTCCACTCCGTTGCGCGTTCGGACGGAGATTTCACGTTGCGGGGTCAACGTGAACGACGGGCACCACTCACGTGAAGCGCACCGATCGCCGACGTGAACGATCGGGACCGATGGCTCACCGCCTTCTGGTTGAGGCGACGTCCCCCGGTTGTGTGCACTAGTACATCGTTTGTGCAACAATGCACTCTGTGATGGATAGTGCACCCGAGTCTCTGCGTAGCCGTCAGTTGGCGGAGACCTCGCGACGTTTGCGGGCGGAGGCGCGGCGGCTGACCGCCGAGCGCGGCTTGGGCGGATTCACGGTCGAAGAAGTCTGCAGTGAGGTGGGGGTGTCCCGCCGCACGTTCTTCAACTATTTCGCGTCGAAAGAGAACGCCGTCCTCGGCATCGCCGCACGGACCGACATCTCGGACCTCGACGAGGCCTTCCTCGCTTCGCGCGAGGACGTTCTCGATGCCGTGGCGGAGCTGCACATCGCCCGCTGGGAGCGGATGGACATGAGCCCAGCGGAGGTACCCGCACTCGTCGCGGCGTTCACCCGCGCCCCGCAACTCGTGCAGCACCTGCTCGATATCGCCGCGATCGGCGAGCGTGAGGACGCTGCACTCGTGGCCCGCCGCGAGGGGTGGGCGGAGGATGATCCGCGTGCCGCGATCGCCGTACAGCTGATCACCGCACTCATCCGTCCGACCGTGTCCGAATACTTCGCCGACACGGGCGAAGACTTCCGAACCGTGATGATGCGCAAACTCGCCATCGCCCGCGCCTTCTTCGCCGCCTGACCCGAACGGATCGCATGTCTCAGACCATCCCCGCGCCCTTTCTGCTGACCAAGCGGCGCATCTGGATCATCTTCGGCGCGCTGCTGGCGGGCATGCTGCTTGCGAGCCTCGATCAGACCATCGTCTCGACCGCGATGCCGACGATCGTCGGCGAACTCGGCGGCGTCGAACACCAGGTGTGGATCACGACCGCGTACCTGCTCGCGACCACGATCGTGATGCCGATCTACGGCAAGTTCGGCGATGTCCTCGGCCGCCGCAACCTGTTCCTGCTCGCGATCGCGCTGTTCACGCTCGCCTCGGTGGGTTGCGCCCTGACGACCGATTTCTGGGCTTTCGTCGTCTTCCGTGCCATGCAGGGTCTCGGCGGCGGCGGACTGATGATCCTGTCGCAGGCCATCATCGCCGACATCGTGCCGGCCCGTGAGCGCGGCAAGTACCTCGGCGTCCTCGGTGCGGTCTTCGGTCTCGCCGCCGTCGGCGGGCCCCTCCTGGGCGGCTTCTTCGTCGACCACCTGACCTGGCAGTGGGCCTTCTGGATCAACATCCCGGTGGGTATCGCCGCGTTCGGGATCGCCCTCGGCGCCCTGACGCTGCCGAGCAAGAAAGCCACCGCACCCATCGACGTGCTGGGGGTCCTCTTCCTCTCGATCGCCACGACCTGCCTGATCTTCTTCACGGACTTCGGTGGCGACTCGGCTCACGGGTGGGCCGCCCTCGAGACGTGGGCTTGGGGCGTGGGGCTCCTGGCCGCGGCCGTCGCCTTCGTCGTCACGGAAGCGCGGGCGGCGGACCCGATCATCCCGCTGAGCCTGTTCCGCAACCCGATCTTCGTGAACGCGACCGCGATCGGGCTCACGCTGGGTCTCGGGATGTTCGCGGCGATCGGGTTCATCCCGACGTTCCTGCAGATGTCGTCCGGGACGTCCGCCGCGGCATCCGGACTGCTCATGCTGCCCATGATGATCGGCCTCATCGGCACCTCGATCGCGTCGGGGCTGCTGATCACCCGCACCGGGCGCTACAAGATCTTCCCGATCGTCGGGACACTCCTGACCGCGGCCGCAATGGTGGCGCTGACGACGCTGACCGCCGCGACGCCCATCTGGCTGATCTGCGTCTTCCTGTTCGTGTTCGGCGCGGGACTCGGCCTGATCATGCAGGTCGTCGTCCTCGTCGTCCAGAACGCGGTACCGTCGGCCCAGATCGGCACGGCCACGAGCACCAACAACTACTTCCGCGAGGTCGGCGCCGCCCTCGGCGTGGCCGTCTTCGGTGCGATCTTCACCAACCGGCTCACGCAGAACCTGACCGACGTCTTCACCGCGGCGGGCGCCTCACCCGAGGATGCCGCGAACTCGACGGCGACGATCGACCCCCGTGTTCTCGCCACCCTGCCGGACGATGTGCGCGACGGCATCGTCACCGCCTACGCGGACGCCTTGGCACCCGTCTTCTGGTACCTGCTGCCGTTCATCGGCCTGGCGTTCGTCCTGTCGCTATTCCTCAAGCAGATTCCGCTGTCGGATGTCGCGGGACTCGTCGCGCGTGGGGAAGCGGTCGGCGGCGACGAGGCCGAACGCCTCCAGGCCGAAAGAAACAAGGCCGAGCGAATCGACGCCGCGCGAATCGACGCCGCGCGCCGCGCCTGAAGCGCGGCCCGAACCTCAGTTCGCCTTCGGAGGCCGAGTGCCGCCCGCAGAACCGGTGTTCTGCGGTTTGTTGCCCCCGCCGTCGACCGACAGCACCTGACCCGTGATCCAGCGGGACTGGTCGGTCGTCAGGAAGAATGCGGCGGCGGCGATGTCCCAGTTGTTACCCTCGGTCTGCATGGCGACGTTCTGGCGACGGAACTCGCGCTGCTCTTCCGTCATGCCGCGCGCGGCGAACGCACCCCAGATCATCCCGACGCGAACGCAGTTGACACGGATGCCTCGATCCGCGAGCGTCCCGGCTGCGCCCACGCTGAGCTTCTCGAGCGCGGACTTCGCAATGCTGTACGGCATGCCCGGCCCGCGACCCTCCGCGGCGCCCGACGAGATCGTCACCATCGCTCCGCCACGGGTCATGTGCTTCTGCGCGGCGCGCAGGACGTACCAGACCGACTTCAGATTCAGGTCCATCGCGAGGTCCCACTGGTCTTCGGTGGCCTCGAAGATCGGCTGAACCCCCGTGCCGCCGACCGAGTCTGCGACGACGTCGAGCCGCCCGAAGTGCTCGTGCGCGGCGTCGATGGCCGCGGTTGTGGAATCGGGGTCGGTCAGGTCGGCGAGGAACGCCTCGGCCTGCCCGCCCGCGGAGCGGATCGCCTCGACCGTCCGCGCCGCGGCGGCCTCATCGCGGTCCACAACCGCGATCGCTGCCCCGTTGCGGGCGTACAGCCAGGCGAGGGCGAACCCCACACCACCGAGAGGCCCACTCAACCCGCCGCCCGCGACGAGGGCGACCTTGCCCTCGAGCCACGGCGCCTGGGCACTCGCCAACGGATCCGAGACCGGGGTCTCCCAGTTCTCTTCTGTGCTCATCGGTCGCGGTCCTCTCGTCGTGAATCGATCGGGAACGCCTGTCCCGACCAGGTGCCGAAGACCCGCAGGACCATCGACATCGCCGCGTTCCGCGACCCGGCCACGATGATCGGCAGGCTCTGCGGGGTTGCGTCGGCGAAGACCGGATGGAAGTGGTCGTCGTCGAAGGGCCCGTCGGCGTGGCGGCTCTGCGCCTTGCCGACGGCTGCCAGCTGCGCCTCGGTCTTGCCCGAGTGCTGCACGAGCCACTCGCGGACATCCTGTTTGCTCATCCCGGCCTCGGCGAAGACGCGGGCGTGATCGGGGTTGAGCAGGATGCCGACGGAGGCGGTGCGGAAGATCCAGGTACCGGATCGCGAAATCGTGTCGGCGAAGTCCCGGAGCACCTCGACCGGATCGGTGAAGTGCCGATTGTCGACGAACTCGCACGTTCGCAGCAACATGACGCTCACGGCATCCTGACCCGCGGCGAGCCCGCCGTCGACCGAGAACGGCTCCCACGGTGAACCCTCCTCATCCTCGCCGATACCGAGTTGCCAGCGTCCGGGTAGGCCCTGGGTGGCCTGCTCGAGCTCGTGCGGGATGATCCCGAAGCTGTTGCGCACCGTGAGGCCCAGGGCGCGCGGGATGGTCGCGTTGGCACGGAAGCCCGGTCCGAGCACACCCCCGGTCGAGTTGATCCCCAACCGCTCACGGATCGGTCCGTTCACCACGACCAGTGGGGAGGGCCCGCTCGTGCTCTGCCAGCCACCCCCTCCCGCCGCCCGGTCGGCGCCGAGGGCTTCCCACGCCGCGACCACGACCGGGAAGTATTCGGGGCGACATCCCGCCATGACCGCATGGACGGCGACGTCGCGCACCGTTGCCTCGCGGCCGAGCTGCGCGTGACGCGCGATGATCTCGTCGCTGTCGCGGTCGGTCCTCTCCAGAAAGAGCGCGACCGCGTCATCCGTGGCCGGAACGGCCGGAAGCCCGTCCGTCCAGCCGCGCTCGTACAGGTGTTCAATGACCTCGGTGGCCGCGACCGGGTCGAGTTCGATCGGTTCGCGCTCGATCGCCTGCGTACTCATGCCGCCCGCTCGTCGGCGGTGCCCGTCAGTCGCGACACGATCTCGCCCACGAGCTCACCCGCGCGCACGGCGATTCCGTCCGCTGCGAGGTTCGCAACCGGATGCTCCGTTACAAGGAACGGGTAGTCTGCGCGTCCCTTGAGCGCGGCCATCGCGGTCGAGGTCGCGACGAAGGCCTCCGTGCAGATGACCGCGGTGGGGATGCCGGCCCGCTCGAGGGCGATCCCGTCGGCGACCGCCGCCGCGCTGCAGGACCCGCAGTCGCCGACGCCCACGACGACGACGTCGCAGTCGCGCCGCAGGTCGTTCAGCATGTCGTCCGGCAGCGGCATCGCGAACTGCTTCTTCGTACGTCGCACCAGAGTCCCCGCGCCCTGCTCGGCCTCGAGGAGGGCGCCGACAGCGTCGAGGATCTCGGCCGCGTTGCGCTTGGTGTTCTCGAGAAGGCCCACCCGCAAGCCCGCGAGGCTCGCCACTCGGGGGGACACCATCGGGACCACTGTCGTGCTGTCTGTCGAGTTCGCCACCCGGCTCCGGGTGGGATCGATAATCGCAACGGGCATCATCAACCTCCGCTTCCCTGCGTTCGCTATGTGACTGCCACTATCTCGGGCCGGCGGCCACGCGTCGCCCTCCGATTCCGCGCGACGGAAGGTCGCCGCACTCACAACCGACGGCCGATCAGCTCAGCCCGGCGTGGCGGCGGTTGAAGTCGATCGTTCTCGGGTCGAGGCGCGTGTCGCGCTCGGCCAAGGTGTTGGTGATGCGCGCGGCCGCCATCACGACCATGTCGATGTAGCGTCCCGGGTCGTTCTGGCCCGTGACGTAGACGACGCCCACCGCCGTATCGACGGTGCCATCGGGGTTGAACACGGGCGCGGCGACGGAGCCGGCGCGGGGTGCGAGGTGCCCCTCGAGGACGACGTACCGTTGTCGCCTGATCTCGCTCAGTCGAGCGCACAGGGCGGCGGGATCGGTCAGAGTCCGGGACGTGTAGCGCTTGAGCGGTGCGGAGAGATACTCCTGCACGAAGGCATCCCGTGCGAACGCGAGCATGACCAGCCCGGTCCCGGCGACGTGCAGACGGAGGCGCCCACCGATGCGGTTCTCGCCCGTGTAGTTCGGGTGGGCGCGCAGCGCCTCGAGGTAGACGACGGAGTCGTCGTCGCGGGCCGCGAGATGAACCGTCAGCCCGCTCGAGCGGTGCAGCTCGACCAGGTGCGGCAAGGCCTGTTCGCGCAGACTCAAACCCTGGGTCGACGACGATGCCAGGTCGAGGAATTTGCGGCTCAGGCGATACCGGCCGTGCGCGTCGACCTCGAGCCCACCCCATTCGAGGACCTCGTGGACGAGTCGGTGCGTCGTCGTGAGCGTCAGTCGCGCGTGCCGACTGATCTCACTCAGAGTGAGGGCCCCACCGCCCTCCGCGAAGGCTCCCAAGAGGGCGAGAACCCGTCCCGCTGCGGTCCTCTTGTTCGAGTCGATCGGGGTCACGGCTTCCACCGGCATGCCTCCGCTTCATTGCGTAGACGCGGCGACTGTAGATGTCGCTGCGTCGCGAGCTATCCGTCCCCCATCGTGACGGAAGACACCCCCGGTACCGAGGGTGTCTTCCGTCAGGCGGAACGAGTTCCGCGCGAAGGCGGGTCAGCCGATGAGCTCCATCGACGTCCAGGGGGTCAGGTTGGTGGACGGCATCTGCTCGTCCATGCCTGACCAGCGCGAGGTGTTCAATGTGGGCAGCCAGCCCGTGTACCAGGCGAGCGGTGCGTAGAACATGAGCTCCTTCGCGCGCTCCTGCAGGTCGCGGAACGCCTCGCCGCGAGCCTCGCGATCCGTCGAGGAGAGCGCCGCATCTGCCGCCTCCGTGATGCCCTCGTCGCAGATCCCGGACGGGTTGGTGGCGGCCGCCTTGTTGGGATTGCACCCGTACCAGCGCACGATCCCGAGGCTCGGGTCGGCGCCGAGGGTCGAGCGGAGGAATGCCAGGTCGAAGTCGCTCTCGGTGTAGACCTTCTCGGTGTACACGGCCGAGGCGCTTCCCACGAGATTCAACTTGATGCCGACCTCTTCGAGCTGAGCGGCCGCCATCTCGGTGACCGAGGCGACCTCGCTGAGCTCGGTGATGTACCGGGCGTTCAGCGTGAAGCGGTAACCATCGGAGCCGACCGGGTACCCCGCGGCATCCAGTGCCTCGTTGATCTCGTCCACGTCATGCGGGAAGTCGTCCGAGAAGTTGATATCGGTGTTGACCGCCCAGTCGAGCGCTTCCGGGAAGAACGTCTCGGCCGCGGTGCCCTTGCCCCCCAGAGCGACGTCGACCATCTCTTCGCGATCCAGGGCCGCGAACACGAGCGCACGGACCTCGGGATCACTGAGGTTCGGGCTCAACGCGTTGAACATGACCGTGATGACCTGTGGGAATCCGCCGCCCGTCATCTGCTCGATGTTGTCGCGGCCATCGCCCTGAGACTGCTGTGCCGGGTCGAGCGCCGCCTGATCGACCTCGCCCGCGAACAGCGACAGCGCACGGCTGTTGGGGTCGGCCATGACGGGGTAGATCGCGCGATCGACCTGCACCTCGCCATCCCAATAGTTCGGATTCTTCACGAGGATGACTTCGGTGCCGGACTGAAACGACTCGAACATCATCGGGCCCGTCCCGATCGGTGCGAGGTTGGCGGGGTTGGTGACGTAGTCGGTGCCCTCGTAGACGTGCTTCGGCAGCATGTACTGCAGCGCGAGCGTCTCGATGGCCGGGCCGTACGTCTCCGTCAGGGCGACTTCGACCGTGGTGTCGTCCACGACCTCGACGGATCCGATCCGCGCGGCGAGTCCGGCGCCGAACGTCTGAAGTTCGACGATCTCTTCGAGGTTGAACTTCACATCCTCGGCCGTGAACGGCTCGCCGTCGTGCCACGTCACGCCCTCGCGAAGGGTCAGGGTGATCAGCGTGCCGTCGTCGCTGACCGCCCACTCTTCGGCGAGCCCGGGGCTCAGTTCATAGTCGTCCGAAATGCGGATCAGGGTGTCGAACATCTGGGCACTGAATGCGGTCGGCGATGCGCCGCTCGTCAGCTGGGCGTTGAAACTCTGGGGGTCTGCCCCGATGGCCTGGACGTAGATGCGCTCTTCGCCACCGGACGAGTCATCGCCTCCGTCGTCGCCGGAGCAGGCGGTGAGGACGAGCCCGACCGCCGCGATCGCGGCAAGGACTCCGATGCTGCGTTTGTGTGCTGTGAACACGTTCACTGCCTCTCTGCACGTGTCGTCTGTGACACGGTGCGATGTTGTGGTGCGGTTCAGGGGTTTTCGAGCGGGGCGAGTTCTGGCGACGCCGCCAGCAGGGTTCGCGTGTACGGATGCTGCGGGTCGGCGAAGAGCCGGTCTTTCGGGCCTTCCTCGACGATGTCGCCGGACTTCATCACGTATACGTAGTCGGCGACCTTGCGGACGACGGGCAGATCGTGGGTGATGAAGACGTAGCCGACGCCGATGGTCTGGGTCAGGTCTGCCATGACCCGCAGGACACCCGCTTTGACCGAGGCGTCGAGCGCCGAGACCGCCTCGTCGGCGACGATGATGCGGGGGTCGAGCGAGATCGCTCGCGCGATGAGCACGCGCTGGCGCTGACCGCCGCTGAGTTCGTGGGGGAAGCGGTCGAGGAAGCGCTCGGCGGGCTCCATCCCGACGAGCTCGAGCGCTTCCGTGACCTTCTGGCGGATGGCGTCGCGACCGCGGGCGATCTTGTGCAGCCGCACGACCTCGCCGATCGTCTGCTCCACCCGCTTGCGCGGATTGAGCGACCCGGCCGGGTCCTGCAGCACCGCCTGAACCCGGCGGCGATACTCGCGTCGCTCGGCGCGGGTGAGACGCGAGACGTCTTTGCCGTCGAGCTCGACCGATCCTCCGGTCGCGGGGATCAGGTCCAGCAGCAGCCGCGCGAGCGTGCTCTTGCCGCTCCCGCTCTCGCCGACGATCGCGACGAACTGACCGGGTTCCGCACGCAGCGTGGCCTCGCGAACGGCCACCACCTGCCCGCCGCCCCGACGGCCACGGAAGGACTTGGTCACCGATTTCGCCTCAAGAAGCACGGGCGGCCACCTCCTCCGAGAGTTCGCGGCGCAACTCCCACGGGATCGAGTAGAGGTCCACCGTGTCGTCCGAGAGACTCCGGACGCTGCGCAGCAGCGCCTGGGTGTACTTGTGCTTCGGGCGCATCAGGACGTCGCTGGTCGCGCCCTCCTCGACGACGTGGCCGTTGTACATGACGTAGATGCGGTCGGTCATACTCCCGACGACCGCGAGGTCGTGCGAGATCAGGATGAGCGAGTTGCCGAGCTGCGACACCGTCTCGTCGAGGGTCTTCAGAACGCGAGCCTGCACCGTAGCGTCGAGCGCCGTGGTCGGCTCGTCCGCGATGATCAGGTCGGGGAGTTTCGCGATGGCGATCGCGATCAGCACACGCTGACGCATCCCTCCGCTCAGTTCGTGGGGGAACTGCAACGCCACCTGCTCGGGCTTGTCGAGGCCGGCGAGAGTCAGGTAGCGCACCACCTCGGCCGAGCGCTCGCCGCGGATGCGCTTGGCCTTCGGATCGAGAGACTCCGCGACCTGCGCCCCGACCTTCATGGTCGGGTTCAGGAAGGTCAGCGGGTCCTGGAAGATCATGCCGATCCGCCGCGACCGCACCTCGGCCCAGGCCTCGGCCGAGGCGCCGTTCATCTCGTGCCCGGCAAACCGGATCGAACCCGCGACCCGCACCCGCGGCGACCCCGGCAACAGGCCCGAGATCGCCCGACCGGTGACCGACTTGCCCGATCCGGACTCGCCGACGATGCCGACGCGTTCGCCGTCGTGCACGGTGATGCTGACACGGCTCACAGCCTCGACCTCGGTGCGGTCGCCGGTCGGCAGGTGCACCTTGAGGTTCTGCACCCGCAGGATGGGCTCGGCACCCGCGACGCGTGTGTCGCGCTCGGCCTGCCGTTGTGTCGTGGTCAGGGACATCACTTCACCCGCCCGATCGTGGGGTTGAGCGCGTCGTTCAGGCCGTCGCCGAGGATGTTGACGGCGAGCACGACGAGGAAGATGCACATGCCGGGGAAGAGCGCGAGCCACCATGCCTGCTGCATATAGGGCTGCGCGGAGTTCAGCAGCGCGCCCCAGCTCGGGCGGTTCGTGTCGCCGATACCGAGATAGGCCAGGCCTGATTCGACCAGGATGGCGCGGCCGACGGTCATGCTGGTCGCCACCAGCACGGGCGGCATGGCGTTCGGGATGACGTCCGACCAGAGGATACGGATGCCTCCGAAGCCCGCCGCCTTCGCGGACTCGACGTACCCGAGCTTCGAGATCCGCATGGCTTCGGCCCGAACGATCCTCGCCCCGCTCGGCCACATCGTGATGGCGAGGATCGCGACGATGATGACGATGTTCGATCCAAGGAGCGCCGCCGCAACGAGCGCGAGGATCAGTCCCGGAAGCACCTGGAAGAACTCGGCGACCTTCACCAGGGCGGTGTCGATGAACCCGCCGTAGTACCCCGCGAGCCCGCCCACGACGATGCCGATCGTCATGCACAGCACCGCGACGCTGAAGCCGACGAGCAGTGAGATCTGGCCGCCGTAGACGACCCGTGCCAGGTAGTCGCGACCGAGCGCGTCCGTGCCGAGGGGGAACTCCCCGCTCGGCGGCAGCAAGGGCGGATTGCCGGTCGAGACCGGGCTGCCCACGAAGTACGGACCGACTACCGAGACGATCACGAAGATCAGCAGCATCGGAAGGAAGATCAGGGTGGAGGGCTTCCGGAGGAAGATCCCCCACACGGAGGGTCTGCTCGCGACCCGCCCCTCGGTGGGTGCCGGAGGAACGCCGCCCACCGGTGCATCAGCGCCGAGCTCGATTGCCTCGCCTGTCGTGGTCATGAGGCCACCTCGACCTTCCGCGTGCTGCTGATCTTTCGGGTGAGTTGCGACCGCAGGCGCGGATCGACGATGCCGTAGACGATGTCCGTGAGGATGTTGACGATGATGATCGTGACCGTGAGGACGATCACGACGCCCAGCACGACCTGGTTGTCCTGCCGCCCGATCGCGTCGATGAACAACAGACCCATGCCGGGCCACCCGAACACGCGCTCGACGAGCACGGACCCGGCCAGGATGAACCCGAGGCTGTACCCCGAGATCGTGACCATGGGCAGGAGCGCGTTCGGCAGCGCGTGACGCCAGAGCACGCGCCGCGGCGTCAGGCCTTTCGACCGGGCGGTGTCGATGAAGTCCTGGCTCAGCGACTCGATCATCGAGGCCCGCATGATGCGCGTCTTGTAGGCGACCTCGCTCGTGGCCATCGTGATGATCGGCAGCACCATGTACTGCAGCGCGATGCCCTCCTGCCCGTACGGCGCCTTGCCCTGCGTGGGCAACCAGCCGAGCGTGAGCGAGAAAATCATGATGAGCATCATGCCGAGCCAGAAGTTCGGCACGGAGAAGAGGGCCACGGCCGCGCCCGAGATGCCGCCGTCGAGCCAGCGGCGCCGGGTTCGTGCCGCGATCGACCCCAGGATGATCCCGAGGGTCGTCGAGATCAGGAACGACGGAACGGCCAGTGCCAGGGTGTTGCCCGCCCGTCCCAGGATGAGTTCGAGAACGGGCTCGTTGGTTCCGAACGAGTAGCCGAGGTTTCCGGTGAACACGTTGCCGAGGTAGATGAAATAGCGCTCCCAGAGGGGCTTGTCGAGTCCGAAAGCCGCGGTGATCTGCGCCTCGAAGGCGGGCGAGATGGGGACATCGCCGACGAGGCTCTGGATGGGGTTGCCGGGTGCGAGTTCGAGCAGGAGGAACAGCACGGTGATCACGGCGATGAACAGCAGCACCGAGGACACGATCAGGCGGGCGATGCGCCCCACGAGTGCGCGCATGTCAGCGACCCTCGCCCGTGTCGTCCGGGCCGATGAGGGGGAAGGCGCTGTTGCCTCCGCCGTCGATCTGCATGGTCTGGGCCGTCACGTGACTCGTCCGCTCATCGGCGAAGAAGGCCACGGCGTTCGCGATGTCGACGGGCATGCCGACCTTGCCGACGGCGACCTTGCGGGCACTCGCGCGGAGGTGCTCCTCGCGGTCCGCGTCCCGCCTTCCCAGCATCGATCGGCTCGTGCCGACGAGGCCGGGGGCGATCGCGTTCACCGTGATGCCCCACCGCGCGACATCCATCGACAGGGCGCGCGTGAGGCCCAGGATGCCGGCCTTCGCCGCCGAGTAGGGCACGGATCGCGGCGCTGCGGTGATGGCGGCCATGGACGAGATATTGACGATGCGGCCGTAACGACCGCGTCGCATCAGGGCGACACCCGCCTGGCACATCAGGAAGGTTCCGGTGAGATTGACGCGGATGAGTTCGTTCCAGGCGTCGAGGCTCAGTTCGCCGATGTCGGCGCGGTCGGGTCCCTGGGGAGCGGCGGCGTTGTTGACCAGGACGTCGAGGCGGCCGAAGCGCTCGTCGACCGTCTCGAGCATTCGGGTGACATCCGCGGGGTCGCCGATGTCCCCCACGAGGGCGACGGCGGTCCGGCCTTCCGCCTCGAGCGCGGCGACGAAGTCATCGATCCCGGTGCCGGGTGCGGCATCCGCATCCCCCTGATTACGGACGCCGCCCGGCTCCCGATCCGTCACGACCACCGCGAAACCGTCGTCTGAGAGGCGGCGCGCGATGGCCTGTCCGACCCCGTCGGATTTGCCACAGCCCGTGATGAGGGCGACGCGAACGTCGAGCATCGGATCTCCTTTGATTCACCGCTCGTAGAACAGTGGAATCACCCTCGCCGCCCTGCCCGGTGCGCTCAACGCCGCATTCCGCCGGACGGAAACTTTCAGTCCGACTGAATAGGCGAGCGCGCACGGCAGTGAGGAGGCGTGCACTCACGACGAATCCCGCGTCTGCTTACGCAGTTCACGCCGAGTCCGACGCATCCTCTCGCCGCATCCGCCCGCGCGCCCCGCCCTCGACGGTGTCACCCGCTTCGCTCGGTGCGTAGATCGTGCCCGCCGTCGGGGGCTGCGAGTCACCTTTCTCCGTCTCGGCATCGATGATACCTGCCGACACGCGCTTCGTGAGGTCGGGGGCGAGACGGTGCGACAGGGCGGCTCCGTGCGCCTTCCACCCGACCGGCTGCCGCTCGCGGGGATCGACGCACGCCTTCACGATCGCGTCGACGACGATGCTCGGGTCATCCATCGCGGCCATCCGCGCCGTGTGCCCGGTGTAGTTGGCGGCGTGCTGCCAGAACGGTGTGTCGATGGCCCACGGCATCACCGTGCCGACCGCGATGGTGTCGGAGTGGCCCGCGAGCCGCAGATCCTCGTTCAGAGATCTTCCCAGGCTGAGGATCGCCGCCTTCGTGGCGGCGTAGGTCGACTGGTAGGCCAGCGGCACCTCGCTCTCGACCGATCCGATGTTGACGAGGGTGCCGGTGCCGCGCTCGACGAAATGGCGCAGTGCGACGTGCGATCCGTAGACATATCCGTTCAGATTCACCTCGACGACGCGCGCATGATCCTCGACCGGCACATCCCAGAAGGCTCCGAGCGCGGCGATACCGACGTTGTTGACCCAGATCTCGAACCCGCCGAATCGCTCGAGCGCGACGCGCGCGATGCGCTGCACGTCCGCGAGGGAGCTGACATCGGCCACCACCGACACAGCCTCGCCGCCCGCGGTCGCGATCTCGGCGACGAGTTCGTCCAGTACGTCACCGCGCCGCGCGGCAACGACCACGCGCGCACCGGAGTGCGCCAATCGCAGTCCCGTACCGCGCCCCAGTCCGCTGGTGGCACCCGTCACGACGACGGTCCTGCCTGCGAGCTCCTCTCCGCGATTGCTCATCCTGCATACCTCCCGCCGGTGCGTGCGCTGCCCCATCGAGTCGCGATCCGGCGCGTCCAGCGCATCGGGGGGAAGTCCTCCGGCATGTGGCGCGCCACCGTGTAGAACCCCCGCCCGAACCGCACGGCGAACAATCGTGCGCTGCGGAACGGTCGGACCGCGATCCGCATGCCGAGCCCTGAGCGGTAGCGGATGCGGTGCTCACGACCGAGGTGGTAGGCGAGGTCGAAATCGTCGTGCACGCGTTGGTCGTGGCGATGCACCGACCCACGCACCGACCGCCAGGCATCCGCGCGCATGGCGAAATTCGAGCCGAAGAGCGAGGGATGGCCGAGCGCCGAAGCTGCGGCGAGGTGATACGCAGCGAGGTACATCCAGGCCAACGGGCTGCGGAGGCGCGGCGGCCCGTCGAGAAATCGCGCCCCGCCCGTGATGGCGTCGATATCCGGACCGTCTCGGAACGCGGCGCGGATCGTTGCCACCCACGTCGGGTCGGGAACGCCGTCGGCATCGAGGCGCGCGATGATCTCTCCGCGCGCCGCGTCATAACCGGCCGAACTGGCCGCGGGGATGCCCGGTTCATCGCACCGGATGACGGTCGCACCGTGCTCCGCCGCCACCCGTGCGCTGCCGTCTTGGGAGCCGTTGTCGACAACAATGATTTCATCGGGGGGCTCGCTCTGGCGGCGAAGCGCCCGCAAGCAGGCATCCAGCTCTGCGGCGTCGTCCTTGACGGGGATCACGACGCTCAGAGTCAAGACACTCACAGTCGGGACGCTCATGATCGGGACGCTCACGATCGGGCGGGCTGCGGATTCCACCTCACGACGGTATGCGGCGCGCAACCGAAGCGCGGACGCCTTGACGGAAGGCACGCGGAGAGTCAGAATGCGCGCCACGCGGGCGGATGCGATCCCATAATGTATGAGCGGCTGCCGACGCGCAGCCGTTCGCACGATGGAGAATGATGACCTACCGCAGCATCAGCACGCTGGAGTCCTGGCTCGGCGAATTCCGTCGGGGCGGACCCGCTCTGGTAGGTCGCGTACGCGTCATTCCGCAGGACGGCGCGGAACGCGCGGATGCGGGACTCGTCGTCGTCGATCTCGCCAATGCGCCGACGGTGACCTACCTGCAGCCGGACGCGGCGGATCCCGGGCGCTGGATCGTGACCATGGAGTCGCGGGAGGATGTCGTCACGGTCGACGCCGGCCAATTGCGCATCCTCGCCGCGGACCTCGAAGCAGTCAGCCGACTCTGCGTCTTTCTGGAGCAGAAGTCGCTGACGGGATAACCCCCGTTCAGCGCGCCGCGGCGACGAGTTCGTCGAGAGCGACTCCGAAGCGGTGACTCTCGTCCATTCCCATGGCTTCCGCAGCCTCGGCGAGTCGCGTATCGAAGCGGGTGAGCGCCGACCAGGGCTCCGCACTCAAGTCGACGGCAAGACTGATGCGATTGACGCGTCGGTCGTCGTCGTCGACGTCGCGGCGCACGACCCCGCGTCCGGCGAGACGGTCGATCATCGTGGTGATTCCCGCGGAGGTGATCCCGAGGTGATCGCGCAGATGGGTCGGGCGGGCGCCCGGGTTCGCGGCGATGAAGAGAAGGGCGCGCGCGTCGACCTCGTTGACCCCGAGCTCCTTGCGGGCGGCGATCATCGCGGCATTGCGCGCATCGGTGAAGCGCTGAAGCGCTTGATCTGCGGTCGTTGCGCTGTCGTGTTCGGTCATCGACACCTCCGGACTCCTCGGCGACTCTAGCAGCGTGCTCCACGAGGTAGTTAATTATCTTAACTAGATTTCCGTAATACCTGCTACGGTCGATCTCACGCCCTCTGATCCCCGTCGGATCGCACGGGCGAGGAGCGAGGGGACTCGCCGGAACGGAGCGCGCAATGGGTCACCTCTTCTACGGGAACACCGAGCGCCCCATCGACATCCCCGACCGGGTGCTCGCGCATGTCAAGGTCGTCGTGGCGACCAAGTTGCGCCGGAACGAAAGCTTCACGATCAGCTGGCGGCATTCCGACGGCGCACCGCGGGGCCGGTCCACCCTCTGGGTGCACCCGTCGATCCCCCTGCGGTTCGTCTTCGAGACGGCCGAGGCAGAGGTGCTGGATCGCGCCTACTTGCACGAACTCGCGCTCGCGGCGGGCTCCAGCGGTGGCATGGTGGTCGATCTCCATCTCGATCCGCTTCCGGCAGAGGTCAGGCAGCTCCCGGCAGCCGCGACAGCTCGCGACGGGGCACGGGAACTGGCCCCGGCCCACTGAGCCGCTGCCCTTCTGAGAAACGAACGACGGGGTCGGTCGTCACCAGGCGCCGGGCGCGTAGTCCTTCAAGAACACTCCGAACAGGTCCTCGCCGGCCTCGCCCCGGACGATCGGGTCGTACACACGAGCGGCACCGTCGACCAGGTCGAGGGGTGCATGGAACCCCTCTTCGGCCAGGCGCACCTTCGTCGGGTGCGGGCGCTCATCCGTGATCCAGCCGGTGTCGACGCTCGTCATGAGGATGCCGTCGGTCTCGAACATCTCGCGCGCGCTCGTGCGCGTCAGCATGTTCACGGCCGCCTTGGCCATGTTGGTGTGCGGATGCCCCGGGCCCTTGTACCCGCGGCCGAACACGCCCTCCATTGCGCTGACGTTGACGATGTAGGTCCGCGGCGAGGGGCTCGCGGCGAGCGCGGGGCGCAGCCGCGAGACGAGCAGGAACGGCGCTGTGGTGTTGGCGAGCTGCACCTCGAGCATCTCGAGCGGGTCGACCTGGTCGACGCGCTGCGTCCACGAGTTGATGTGATCGAGGTCGGGGACGAGACCGCCCGCATCGATCGCCGTGCCCGCGGCGAGGCGATCCAGCGAGCTCGAGCCGGCCGCCATCGCCTGCTCGGTCAACTCGTCGGCCCGCGACGCGGCCGCCGCGAGGATCGGATGCGCCGTCACCGAGCGCTCGAGGGCCTGCGGGTGCTGGTCGTTCGTGTGCCCGAACGTGATCAACTCGGGCAGCGGACCGTCCGGCAGCGGCGCGAGCTCCGCGTCGACCAACGGCTGGTATGCCCCCGGCGAGCGCCGCACGGTCTGCGTCGCGTTGTTGATCAGGATGTCGAGGGTTCCGGCCGCCGCGACATCATCCGCAAGCCCGATCACCTGGGCCGGGTCGCGCAGGTCGATGCCGACGATCTTGAGCCGGTCGATCCACTCGGCCGAGTCGGGCAGGCTGCTGAAACGGCGCACCGCATCGCGGGGGAAGCGCGTCGTGATCGTTGTGTGAGCACCGTCGCGGAGCAGCCGCAGGGCGATGTACATGCCGATCTTCGCCCGGCCGCCCGTCAGCAGTGCGCGCCGACCGGTCAGGTCGGTGCGCGCGTTGCGCTTGGCGTGGCTCATGGCCGCGCAGTCCGGGCAGAGCTGGTGGTAGAAGGCGTCCACGAGCGTGTACGGCTGCTTGCAGATGTAGCAGCCGCGCGCCTTGAGGAGCGTGCCGGCTGTCGGTGCGGTGGTCGCGGTGGTGATGGGGATGCCGCGGGTCTCGTCGTCGATCCGGTCGGGCGCACCGGTCGCGGTCGCGGCGACGACCTCGCGGTCGGCCTGTGCGATGGCATCGCGGATCTCGCGCCGACGGACCTTCTTGACGGCCTTGAACATCGCCGCCGTGGCCTGGCGAACCGCAACGTAATCCGGATGCGTCTGATCGACATCCGACATCCCCGCGAGAACCTTCAAGGTGGTGGCGAGCTCTGTGGGGTCGATGCCGCTCGGGGACAGGTCGGGCAGAGCGGGGGTCTCGTCGGGCACACACGATTCTACGTCGCACCTGTGCCCGGCCGCCGATCCGGCCCGGCCGGGATCGCGAACGGACGCAACACGCCGTGCACCATCGGCCTGCACGGCGTGTTGCGTCCGTCCGCGGGGTATCGCGGGCTGCCGCGGAGCACGGGAGCGCAGGTGTGGGACGATGGCGCCCGTGACCATCGAGCAGCCGATTCCCCGCAGCATCCGCGTCTCGGCCGCCGTCATCACCGACTCCGCGGGCCGGCTGCTCGTGGTCCGAAAGGCGGGGACGACCGCGTTCATGCAGCCGGGAGGCAAACCCGAGCCGGGCGAGAGCGCGGCCGAGACCCTCTCCCGGGAGTTGGCAGAAGAGGTTGGCATCCGGGTCCCGGCCGGCGACCTGCGCCCGCTCGGCGAGTTCACCGCCGCGGCCGCGAACGAGCCCGGATTCGTCGTCGTTGCGGATGTCTTCGGCGCCGACATCGGCAATCAGGAGCCGATTGCCGCGGCCGAGATCGCGGAGTTGCGTTGGATCACCCGCGCGGATGCGGACGCGCTCGAGATCGCCCCGCTCGCCCGCGAGTACTTCTTGCCCTCCTGATTCCCGTCCCGGCTGATTCGCCTCCCGGACGTGTAGCGTCAGCAACACAGGGTCACCGCGGCTCTCGAAGGAGCACGTCCATGGGTGACAAGTCCGCGCGTAAAGAAGGCGGCAAGACCGCAGCCTCCAAGACCCTCAAGGAGAAGCGCACCGCCAAGGCCGACAAGAAGGCCGCGAGCGGCCGGGTCGAGAACACCGACGCGGTGACGCGGGTGAAGAACCGCTAGCCGAGCACGGACCTACGGCACGAGCGCGTGGTCGTGCACCGCTGAGCTCGCGCTCGCGCCGTTCAGGTCGAGGTAGACCTGACGTTCGGTGACCGACAGGGTCATCGTGTTACGGCGGGCGAGCGCGGCAACGGCGTCGTCGATGAATCCCCTGTCGAAGCTGTGCAGCGTGATCGTGTCCGCGCGGTGGATCGGCTTGCCGGTCAGTGCTGCGAGCACCTTCGCGGGATCCCGGTGCGTGTAGACCGTGGTGCGGTCGGCGAGCTTGCTGCCGTAGTGCAGGCGGGCTGCATCCGGCGCCCCGATCTCGATCCAGGCGGTGATGTGGCCGGTCATGTCGCGGACGAGCACGGCGGGTTCATCCGTCGACGAGATCCCCTCGCTGAACGCGATGCCCTCTTCGAACTCGAGCAGATAGGCCAGCACGCGCGTCATCATGTAGGCGTCGGTCTCGGACGGATGCCTCGCCACCCGAAGCGTCAGATCGTCGTAGACACCGCGGTCGACATCGGCGAGTTGCACCGCGAACGTGTGGATTACTGCGCCTGCGGCCATAGCGTCCGAGTCTACGTCCGAGATATCTGCCGATTGATTTACTCCGGCCCTAAACGCGGCCGCGGGAGGCGCCGGCCTGCTCGGGCTTCTCACGCCCATCTGGCCGATCGCGTTCATCATCGTGATGGGCGGTGTGGCTGTACCGCCTGGCGGTGGCGAGCGGACGCTTCGATGTCATCCGCGGCTCGATCTGCGGCGTCTCACCCGATCAGCGTGTCGATGGCAGGTGTGTCACTTCCATCTCGGGAGTGCTCCCGTCGGCCGAAGCGGCTTCGCCCTGCGCCTGGATCGACGGCGGCGCCTCGGCATACGCCGACGAGAGGCGCCGGTAGGGCTTCGACACGAACGCGAGCAGAACGACGACGAGCAGGACGGCGCTCGCGGCCACGAAGGCCAGCGCGATACCGCGCGCCTCGCCCGGTCCGAGGAGCCATCCGAGCGAATCCTGGCCCGCCCGCGTGTTCATGAAGGGGATGAGCCAGAACTGCGCGAGGGGCCCGATCAGGAACGACGACAGGGGTGCCGCCGCGGACTCGATGCTCGCCGCGAACCCGAAGACACGGCCCTGCTTCTCGAACGGCACGACGCGCTGGATGATCGTCTGCTCGGCCGCCTCGGCGATCGGCATCAGGCACATGAACACCAGAATCCCGAGCCCGTACAGCCACCACCACTCGCGGATCGCGAAGGTCATACCGAGCAGCGCGATGCCGATGTTGACCAGGAGCATCGTGCGGACGGGGTTCTTGCCCAGCCCGAACTTCGCGACGAGTGCGCCACCGAGGATGAACCCGATGCTCGTGACGCCGAGCACCACACCCCACACCTCGACCGAGAACAGGGTCAGCCCGTACGGGTCCATCAGGGCCATGAACACGCCGCCGACGAGGTTGTTGAACGTCGAGAACAGGATCAGGGCGAGCAGCCCCGGCACCACCACGATCGCGGGGATGACGCCGCGGAATCCGAAGTCCTTCGGCGCCCCTTCGACATGGGCGATGCCGCGCTCGGGGATCGGCACGAAGAAAAGGTGGCAGAGCGCGAGCGCCGTCGCGACGATCGCGATCACGACGGTCCACCCCATGCCGAGCAGTCCGATCGACAGACCCGAGAACACGCTCGTGACCATGAAGGCGATACCCTGGACCGCGCCGACGAGCCCGTTTGCGCGGTCGCGACGATCGGAGGGCACGAGCAGCGTGACCGTCGTCGAGAGCGCGATGTTGCGGAGATTCTCGACCACACCGCCGACGAGGATCACGCCGGCGAAGACCCAGAACCAGGGGCCGCCCCAGTTGACCAGCACGCTCTCGGGGAAGGACAGGTACAGAGCACCCGCGAGCAGGTAGGTGACGAGCGTGATCATGCTCGACAGCACCATCACGGCCTTCTTCTTGGTGCGATCGACGATCACCCCGAACACGACACCGAAGACGGCGACCAGCAGCATGTACGACCCGCCGATGATCGCGGTCGCGAGCACCGACCGCGTTTCGAGATACGCCCAGAAGGTCAGCGCCCACCACAGGTAGCTCGAGGTCACGTTCGCGATCGCGGTGTTCGCGAGCACCTGATAGAAGGCGCGCACCGTGCCGTGATTCTGCAGGGCGACGGGCTCGGTCATGCGGATTCCTTCTTCGGTCTCGGGCGTCAGTCGCGTGAAATATTCGGCAGATCGCCGGAGAGGGATAGTCTGGATGTGTACACCGTTCACATCCAATGCTCACACCGTACACACCCGACATTCCGGACGCAATGGCGAAACGACAGACACCCGAGGCGCGGACCTATCATCACGGTGACCTCCGACACGCGCTCGTCGAGGAGGGCCTGCAGCGTGCTCGCGCGGGCGGCTTGGACGCCGTCACGATGCGCGAAGTGACGCGCGCCGTCGGGGTGTCGCCGAACGCCGCCTACCGGCACTTCGCGGATCGCCGAGACCTCATCCGCGCCGTGGCGGCCGAGGCGCAACTCGCGCTTGCCCGTGCGATCCGTGCCCGCATCGACGCGGCTCCCTCCGGCCTCTCCCCCGCCGACGCGGCCGTCGAGCGTCTGCGCCGGATCGGGCTCGCGTACATCGGCTTCGCCCGCAGCGAGCGCGGATGGTTCACGCTGGCCTTTGCGGTACAGGATGAGCAGCCGAGCGCCGGAATCGTGACGCTCGACGACGAGGTCGTGCCGCCGTTCCAGCTGCTGCTCGACGCGCTCGACGCCATGCGCGACACCGGCGCCCTCGATCCGGAGCGTCGCCCCCACGCCGAGTGGGCCTGCTGGGCAGCGGTCCACGGTTTCGCCGAGATCGCTGTGCATGGGCCGCTGCAGTGGCAGCCCGAACCCGTGATCGATGCGCTCGCTGCCGCTGTCGTCGAGGCGGCCATCACCGGGGCGCGAGGCGCACCGGCCCCGGCACCCGAACGCTGAGGCACACTGGATCGCATGGCGGACCGCAGCGAAAGCACGAAGACGTGCACATCCTGCGGGCGCGAGATGCAGTGGCGAGCCAAGTGGGCGAAGAACTGGGACGCCGTGAAGTACTGCTCGGATGCCTGTCGCACGCGTGGGGTGACGGCCCAGGACCGCGCGCTCGAGGCCACGATCCTGTCGCTGCTCGACGCCCGCGCCCGAACATCGACGATCTGTCCATCGGATGCGGCACGCTCCATCGGTGGCGAGAACTAGCGGGACCTCATGGAACCTGCGCGGCGCGCTGCTCGCCGCCTCGTCACCGCCGGCAAGGTCGACATCACGCAGGGCGGCCAGATCATCGATCCCTCGGCGGCGAAAGGTCCGATCCGGATCCGACGACGCCACAGCTAGACCCAGCGAGCTCATCCGCGAGCGCGAGCTTTAGCCTGAGTGGATGGGTACCTCGACGGACGTGACCGCGACATCTGCGCCCGCCACCCCTTTCCCCCTCCGCGCACTGCTTCTGCTGAGCTTCGGCGTGCTCGTGACGGTCACAGCCGAGTCCTTGCCCGCCGGGCTCATGCCGGAGCTCTCGGCCGACCTGGGTGTCTCGCATGCTCAGATCGGCCTGTTGATCTCGGTGTGGGCGCTGACCGTCATCGTCACGAGCATCCCGCTCACCCGCGCGGGCGCTCGGTTCGACCGCCGTCTGGTGATCGCGGGCGCGCTGGCGGCTTTCGCACTGGCGAACCTCGCGACCGCTTTCGCTCCCGGGTACGAGTTCGCCTTCGCGACGCGGATCCTCGCGGCTATCGCCCACGGCGCCTTCTGGGCCGTCGTCATGGTCTATGCCGCCGCCCTGCTCGCTCCTGCTCAACTCGGTCGGGGGCTGGCGATCGTGACCGGAGGCGGCACCGCGGCCACGATCATCGGGCTCCCGCTCGCGACCCTCGTCGCCCAGGGGCTCGGATGGCGCGCGACCTTCGTCGGACTGGGAGTCATCGCCCTTCTTCTCGGCGTCGTCGTGGTGCTCAAGATGCCCCCGCACGTGCCCTCGCCCGCGCCTCACGGCGAGCGCACGAGCGTGCTGCGCGATGAGTCCCTCCCCGCTCTGGCGGCATTCGGCGTCGTCGCCGTCCTGATCGCGACGGCCCAGTTCGCGTCCTTCACCTACATCCGGCCCTACCTCGAGGTCTCCGCGTCGATCGAGGCGGGTTGGGCCGCGGGGCTCCTGTTCGTTGCCGGCGCCGCGGGTCTGGTCGGCGTGGTGGCCGCAGGTGCCGCCGCGGACAGATATCCACGTGGGTCGCTCATCGTCGTGCTGATTCTGCTGGTCGTGTCTTTCGTCACGCTCACCGTCGCGTCTCGCAGCCTGCCGACGGTCATCGTCGCGCTCATGGTGTGGGGCTTCGCCCTCGGCGCGATCTTCCCCCTGCTCCAGACGATCCTGATACGGACCTCGACACCCCGCACGCGCAACCTCGCGGGCGCAGGCATCGTGGTGCTGTTCAACCTCGGGATCGCTGCGGGTCCGGCCATCGGAGCGGTCGTCGGTGGCGAGGACTCCCCCACCTCCATCACTGCCGCGTCCGCCGTCGCCATCGTGGTCGCCACGGGCTTCGCCCTCACGGGTTTCGCTCTCTCTCGTGAGCGGGAGCGACGAGCTCACGCTCGGTAGTCGACGCGGCACCCCGGACAGGCGAGGATGGGGCGATAGCCACTCCCGGAAAGGGTGATACCCGTGGGCACGACCGTCTTCGAACGCCAGAAGCCCCCCGCATCCCTCATCCGGCACGCCCTCACGGGCACGCGGCAGGGCGCGTTCTGGCTCGATGACCTGCCCGCGCAACCCGCGCACCCGACGCTGGCGGGCGGACGAACCGCCGATCTCGTGGTCGTGGGTGGCGGTTACACCGGCCTGTGGACCGCTCTTCTCGCCCGTCGGCGCAACCGGGGCGCGCGGATCGCCCTGCTGGAGGCGCGCAAGATCGGATGGGCCGCCTCGGGCCGCAACGGTGGGTTCTGCGAGGCGAGCCTGACGCACGGCCGCGAGAACGGACTCGCGCGCTGGCCCGACCAGCTCGACGAACTCGAACGCCTGGGGCTCGCGAACCTCGATGCGATCGGTTCCGACCTCGAAGAATGGGGTGTCGACGCCGATTTCGAACGGGTCGGTTCGATGGGCGTGGCGGTCGAAGAGCACCAGCTCGACTGGCTGGACGACTGGGTCGTGGATGCCGCCTCGCGGGGCGAGGGTGAGCACGTCGTCCGTCTCGACGAGACGCAGGTCCGCGCATCCGTCAACTCCCCGACGTACCTCGGCGGCGTGTGGGAGAAGCTTTCCACCGCGCTGGTTCACCCGGGCAAGCTGGCATCCGAACTCGCCCGCGTGGCGACCGAGCAGGGCATCGAGATCTTCGAGAACTCACTCGTGAAGCGGATCGACGAAGCGGATGCCGACGGCAACGTCCGCCTCGTCACCGCGTCCGGGGCGATCCGCGCACCCCGGATCGTGCTCGCGACGAACGTCTTTCCCGCGCTCCTCAAGCGCAATCGGCTGATGACGGTGCCGGTCTACGACTACGTGCTCATGACCGAACCGCTCAGCACCGAGCAGCTGGCCTCCATCGGGTGGAACGACCGCCAAGGTCTCAGCGACCTCGCGAACCAGTTCCACTACTACCGGCTGAGCGCCGACAATCGCATCCTCTTCGGTGGGTATGACGCGGTCTATCACTACGGCCGCGCGGTTCGCCCGGCGTACGAGAACCGACCGACGAGCTACGAGACCCTCGCGAGCCACTTCTTCACGACCTTCCCGCAGCTCGACGGCCTCACGTTCAGCCACAAGTGGGCGGGCGCGATCGACACGTCGACACAGTTCTGCGCGTTCTACGGCACGGCCCGCGACGGACGGATCGCCTACGCGGCGGGGTTCACGGGACTGGGCGTCGGAGCATCACGCTTCGCGGGCGAGGTGATGCTCGACCTTCTCGAGGGCGCCGACACCGAACGAACGCGCCTCGACATGGTGCGCAGGCGCCCCCTGCCGTTCCCGCCCGAGCCCGCGGCTGCGATCGGCATCAACATGACGCGTTGGTCACTCGACCGCGCCGACCACAACGGCGGCCGGCGCAACGTCCTGCTGAAGACCCTCGACGCGCTCGGTCTGGGATTCGACTCGTGACGGACGGTTCTGTCGGCCGGTTGCCCGCGGGAGAGGCGACGGATGCCTCGCGCCTCAACGCCGTGTTCACACACGTCCCGTTCGAACCGCTCGATCAGGCCAAGGTCATCGAGGGGACGCCCTCGACGCGCTACGTCGCCCTCGACACCACGGCCGAGCGCGAGGTCGGAGTGTGGGAGCACACTGTGGGCGTCTCGCGCGACGTCGAGGCCGACGAGGTCTTCGTCGTACTCGCGGGCGACGCCACCCTGGAGTTCGTCGAGCCCGTGCTGCCCCCGATCGAGTTGCGCCCGGGCGTCGTGGTCCGACTGGAAGCCGGCATGAGCACGATCTGGACGGTTCGCGAAACCATCCGCAAAGTCCTCGTCGCTCCTTGACCTCCCTCCTCGAACCCAACCCGAACAGGAACACCATGACCGCTACCCCCGACCCCGCGGCCGATGCCCGCGTCCGCGCGGATGACCGCGGCCACGTCTTCCACTCCTGGAGCGCTCAGGCGCTGATCGACCCCGTTCCGGTCGCGGGCGGGTCGGGCGCCACGTTCTGGGACTACGCGGGCAACAACTACCTCGACTTCTCGTCGCAGTTGGTCAACCTGAACCTCGGCCACCAACATCCGGATCTCGTCGCGGCGATCCAGCAGCAGGCCAGGCGCCTGGCGACCATCCAGCCCTCGATGGCGAACGATGTGCGAGGCGACCTGGCGCGCCGGATCGCGGAGGTCGCGCCCGACGGCATGAACAAGGTGTTCTTCACCAACGGCGGCGCCGACGCCAACGAGAACGCGGTGCGGATGGCGCGCCTGGTCACGGGCAAGCGCAAGGTGCTGTCGATGTATCGCAGTTACCACGGCAACACCTCGACCGCGATAACGCTGACGGGTGATCCGCGCCGCTGGGCGAACGAACCGGCCGACGGCTCGGTGGCGCACTTCTTCGGACCGTACGCGTACCGGTCCCCTTTCCACGCGTCGTCGCCCGAGGAGGAGTCGCAGCGCGCTCTGGAGCACCTCGAGCAGGTCATCGTCCTCGAGGGCGCATCGACGATCGGGGCGATCATCCTCGAGACGATCGTCGGCACCAACGGCGTACTCATGCCGCCCCCGGGGTACCTCTCCGGAGTGCGCGCGCTGTGCGACAAGTACGACATCGTGCTGATCGCCGACGAGGTGATGGTCGGCTTCGGTCGGGTCGGCGAGTGGTTCGCGTTCCAGGCGTTCGATGTCGTGCCCGATCTGATCACCTTCGCCAAGGGGATCAACTCGGGATACGTCCCGCTCGGCGGCGTCGTGATCTCGGACCGCATCGCGAAGCACTTCGACACCGTGGCGTTCCCCGGCGGCTTGACCTATTCGGGGCATCCGCTCGCCTGCGCCGCGGGGGTCGCGACGTTCGAGGTGTTCGAACGCGACGGGATCCTCGAGCGGGTCCGCGACCTCGGCGAGCGCGTCGTCGGCCCGCGGCTACGCGCGATCGCCGACCGGCACGCGTCGGTGGGCGAGGTGCGCGGGCTCGGGTTGTTCTGGGCGATCGAGCTCGTCAAGAACCCCGAAACGCGCGAGCCGCTCGTGCCGTTCAACGCGAGCGGGTCGGATGCTGCGCCCATGGGTGCCCTCGCCGCCGCGTGCAAGAGCGCGGGGCTCTGGCCGTTCACGCACTTCAACCGCATGCACGTGGCGCCGCCGCTGGTGATCTCGGAGACGGACCTGATCCGCGGCCTGGAGATCATCGACGACGCGCTCGATGTCGCCGATCAGTATGTGAGCTGAGTCCCGCGAGACCTGAGTCCCGCGTCGGCTGAGTCACGCGCCGGCTGAGTGTCTATTTCGAGGGCAGCCCGCGGCGCTCAAGCGCCGCGCGGAGCTTCTCTCGACCGCGCAGCGTCGTGGCAGAACGGATGCGGCCGAGGATCGTACCGATCCACCCGTGCGACATACCCTGGCCCGCGTAATACGTGCGAACCGCGTCGTCGTAGGCCACGATCGCCTCGTCCGGCGCCGGCCGATAGGTCTCCCGGTGGCGGACGACGTCCTGCGGCAGTCGCGGCTTGACGCCCGCCCGGTCCGTGGGATCCGGATGCCCGAGCGCCATCCCCATGACGGGGAATGCGCCCGGTGGCAGCTCGAGCAGATCCGCCAGTTCTTCGGGCCGGTTCCGCACGGCGCCGACGTAGACGGCGCCGAGCCCGAGCGACTCTGCCGCGATGGTCGCGTTCTGGGCGGCCAGCGCAGCGTCGATGAAGCCCACGAGCGTGCTCTCGATGTATTCGACACCCTCGGCCGCTTCTCCGCGATGCTCGGCGACCCCGCGGTGGCGCGCCCAGTCGGCGACGAAGATCAAGAACACCGGGGCCTGGCGAATGAACGCTTGGTCGCCTGCCAGCACCGAGATCGCAGCCTTGTGGTCGGGGTCGCGCACCTCGATGACCGACCACGCCTGCATGTTCGAGCTCGTCGCGGCGGACTGCGCGGCGGACACGATGAGGGTGACGGTGTCGTCGTCGATCCCCTCGTCCGTGAAGCTCCGCACCGAACGGTGGCGCTGCAGCAGGGCGATGACCTCGTTGGCGGGAGCGATGGATGCGGGGGCCCCGCCGCCGTAGCGCTGACCGAGCACGTTATCCGTCACGCCCCTGCCGTCAGACATCCGGGTCAGCCCGCCGCGGCGAGCGCCTGCTCGAGGTCCGCCAGCAGGTCGTCGCGGCTTTCGATGCCGACCGAGAGACGCACGACCTCTTCCGGCACGGCGAGCTCGGTTCCGCGGACGGATGCATGGGTCATCGCGTCGGGGTAGTTGAGGAGCGATTCGACCCCGCCGAGCGACTCGGCCAGCGTGAACAGGCGCGTGGATTCGGCGAAGCGGCGGGCGGTCGCGGCATCCGGCAGAGCGAGCGAGACGATCCCGCCGAAGCCCGACATCTGCGCCGCCGCGAGTTCGTGCCCGGGGTGGGATTCGAGGCCCGGATAGTAGACGCGGGCGACGCCCGGGTGCGCGTCGAGGAAGCGTGCGACAGCGTCGCCGTTCTCACTGTGGCGCTGCATCCGTACGCCGAGCGTCTTGATCCCGCGGGTCGTGAGCCAGGCGTCGAGCGGACCGGAAACCGCGCCGGCCGCGAACTGCAGGAAGCGCGCCTGCTCGGCGAGAGCGTCGTCGTTCATGACGAGCGCGCCACCCACGACATCCGAGTGTCCACCCAGGTATTTCGTCGTCGAGTGCACGACGACATCGGCCCCGAGCGAGAGTGGCCGCTGCAGCGCGGGCGACGCGAAGGTGTTGTCGACGACGACGACCGCACCAGCGGCGTGCCCGAGGCGCGCGAGGCCGGCGATGTCGGTGATGCGCAGGAGCGGGTTGCTCGGGGTCTCGACCCACAGCATCCGCGCGGGCCGTTCTTCGAGGGCGGCGGCGACCTGGTCGAGGTCGCTCATGTCGACGACCCGCAGACCCACGCCCCACGGTGCGAGCACTCGGGCGATCAGGCGATATGTGCCGCCGTAGACGTCGTTGCCGAGCAGCACCTCGTCACCGGGCTTGAGGACGGAGCGGAGCAGCGCGTCTTCGGCGGCGAGTCCGGACGCGAACGAGAGGCCGTGCCGTCCGCCCTCGATCGCGGCGAGCTGGGTCTCGAGCGCCGTGCGGGTCGGGTTGCCACTGCGACCGTACTCGTAACCGCCGCGGAGTCCGCCGATGCCGTCCTGCGCGTACGTGGTCGAGAAGTGCACGGGCGGGATGACGGCGCCCGTCGCGGGGTCGAACTCTTGGCCGGCGTGGATGGCGAGGCTTTCGAAGCCCGCGAACTCTGACGTGCTCATCGGATGCCTCCTGCGGCGTTGTTTGCGGTGTTGTCTGCTGTGTTCGTTGCGGATGTTTCGGATCGGTCGACAGGCGGGTCGACCGAGAAGCCGTTGTCGGTCATCCAGCCGTCGTCGAAGATCTTGCCGAGGTAGCCGCGGCCGTGATCGGGCAGAAGGACGACGACGACGTCGTCGGGTCCGAGTTCGCGGGCGGTGCGCAGTGCACCGACCACCGCCATCCCGCTCGATCCACCGACGAGCAGCCCTTCTTCCCGGGCGAGGCGGCGGGTCATCGCGAACGAGTCGGCGTCCGAGACGCGCTGCCATTCGTGCACGACCGAGGGGTCGAACGTCTCGGGCCAGAAGTCTTCGCCCACGCCCTCGACCTTGTAACCGTGAACGTCGGAGCTGGAGTAGATGGAGCCGATCGGGTCGACGCCGATGATCCGGGTCGCGCCGTCCGAGACCTCGCGCAGATAGCGGCCCGTTCCGGTGATCGTGCCACCGGTGCCGACGCCCGCGACGAAATGGGTGACGCGCCCCTCGGTGGCGCTCCAGATCTCGGGGCCGGTCGTCTCGTAGTGTGCGCGCGGGCCGTTCTGGTTCGCGAACTGGTTGGGTTTGAACGCGCCGGGGATCTCGCGGGCGAGCCGGTCGGAGACGCTGTAGTACGAGCGGGGGTCCTCCGGCGGGACGCTGGTGTCGGTGATGACGACCTCGGCCCCGTAAGCCTCGAGGACGGCGACCTTGGGTCCCGCGAACTTGTCGGGAACGACGAAGATCATGCGGTAGCCGCGTTGCTGGGCGACGAGCGCGAGCCCGACGCCGGTGTTACCGCTGGTGGGTTCGACGATCGTGCCGCCCGGACCGATCAATCCGTCACGCTCCGCGGCGTCGAGGATGTTGGCGGCGATGCGGTCTTTGGATGAGCCGCCGGGGTTGAAGTATTCGATCTTCGCCAGAACCGTGGCCGTGATGCCATCGGTGACGTGGTTCAGGCGGACAAGGGGTGTGTTGCCGATGAGGTCGGTGACGCTCTGCGCGTATCGCACGTGATGTGTCCAAGCTGCGGGGCCGCGACGTTATCGCGGGGTGTTGTCAGGGGTCGTTGAAGGCGAGTGCGAGGCACTCAGCGGCAACAACGACAGGACAGCACGCGGCCAGTTTACATAGGCGAGCTGCGGGATGCCTAGCTGCACGCCGATTCGAGCGCCGCGCCGCCCGAGCCCGCACCCCGCTCCCCGCTCCCTGCTCCCTGCTCCCTGAGCCTGTCGAAGGGCGCACCGGAACCGCGCGCAGCACCGCTGGTCGTTTCGACAAGCTCGATGACTGGGCTGGGGCGGTCGTTGAGTGAGCGCAGCGAGACGAAACGCTCGGGCGGGCGGGGGTGCTCTAGAACGGGGGTGGATCCGTGTTCGGGACGAAGTGGATCGCCGAGGGCGGTTTGTCGATATAGACGTGACCGCCCGGCGAGGTCCACTCCAGGACCCCGCCGCCGAGTTGTCGGACCGTCCAGGCTGTTTCGCCCTTGAGGGTGTGGTGTCGTTTGCAGAGGCAGGCGAGGTTGCAGGTGCTGGTTTCGCCGCCGAGGGCGTAGTCGAGGGTGTGGTCCCGATCGCACCGGTGTGCCGGTTGTCGGCATCCGGGGAATCGGCAGTGCTGATCCCTGGCTCGCAGGAACCGTTTCATGTCCGCGGATGGCGTGTACCGGTCGACCGCGAGAACGCACCCGCTGATCGGATCGGCCAGGACCCGATCCCATCCTGTTGCGTGCCCGGCCAATGCGCGGGCAGTGGCAGGGTCGATCGGGCACCGGCCCACGAGCTCCGCGGGCTCGTCTGTCACACCCGCCAACGCGAGAGCAGGAACCGTGACGTTCACGATCCCGCGGATCGCACCCAGCCCGCTAAACCCATCCGAGAAGCCGGCACCCGTCTCCACGCTGGGCGTCGTGGTGAGCATCATGTCCGCCACCAGGTCGGCGCGAATCTGATCCAGAGTCCGCGCATCCGTCGGGTCGGCGTCCCTGATCGCTCGAGCCTGCTGCGTGATCCGGTCATGCATCGCATGCGCCAAAACCGCCGGTTGGGTCGAGATGAACTCCGCCATCCCATCGCCGATATCCCGCACACACGCACCCCGTGACGCCCGAGCCTCCTTGTGACGCTCCGCCAGCGGGCGCGGCTGCAGCGACTCCGCCAAACTCGCGAGCGATGCCCCGAGCCGTCCGGGCGTGGTCCCCTCGGCTCGCACCAACGCCTCGCGTTCGAACTCAGCGCGTACTTCCGGATCGGTGAGGGGGAGTCCGTGTTCCATGATCACCGCGACATGCCCGCGAGCGATCCGCCCCGCTTCCCACGCCGCGAAGGTCGCGGGAAAGGACTCATCCAACGCGGCGGCATCGTTCATGCGGCGCTGCACGGTCCGGTCGGACATGTTCATCGCCGCACCGAGTTCCGCCGCCAAAGCACGAAACGGCAACTCCGCCTCACGGGAGGACGGGGAGGCGAGTTCCGCAACCCGGCGCGCACCGACGTGCGCGGCTTTCGCGAACACTCGCGCCATCGCGGCCTCGGTACGCGCGTGCGCGCGCCACGCGTCCATGCCCTCCCCGGCGAGCTCGCGCGCGATCGCGTCCACTCCCGTCGTTTCGACGTCGCCATAGTTCGAATGCATGTTCGAAACTCTACGGACAGCCACCGACATCCCAACCCCGAAAAGCACCCATAAACCGCGGAAATCAGGCCGGAGACATGAGAGTTCTCACATCTTGTGTCGGTCCAGCGAATAGCCGAAACGCGCGTGCGCGAGCTTCAGTTGGTCACTTCGACAGGCTCAGTGACCGGCACTTCGACAGGCTCAGTGACCGTGGGGAATGCCCGACGGCGCGGGCCGGTTGCCCCCACCATGCGCGCCATCGTCTACTCCCAGACCGGATCATCCGACGTCCTCCGCGAGATCGACACGCAGATCCCCGAACCCGGCGAGGGCGAGGTCCGAGTTCGCGTGACCGTCTCGGGCGTCAATCCGACGGACTGGAAGAGCCGGGCGGGCGGCGGCCCAGCCCCGACGCGCTTCCCGGATCAGGTGCCCAATCAAGACGGTGCAGGCGTCGTCGACGCCGTCGGTCCTCACGTCGAGCACCTCGCTCCCGGCGATCGGGTCTGGATGCTTCTCGCAGCATTCGACCGGCCGTCCGGCACCGCGCAGGAGTACACGGTCGTGCCCGCTCATCTCGTCGCGCCGCTCCCCGAAGGCGTCTCGTTCGATGTCGGCGCATCGCTGGGGGTGCCGGCTCTGACGGCGCATCGGGCGCTCACCGTGCACGACGGAGGACCGTCGCGTCTGGCCCCCGGAGCACTCGTTGGCCGCACCGTGCTCGTCGCGGGCGGGGCGGGTGCCGTCGGACACGCCGCGATCCAGCTCGCACGCTGGGCCGGCGCGACCGTCGTCACGACCGTCTCCTCCGACGTCAAGGCAGACCTCGCGATCGCGGCCGGAGCGCACAGCGTCGTCAATTATCGGGAGCAGGACGCCGCCGCCGAGATCCGCACCGTCGCCCCCGACGGGGTAGACATCGTCGTCGAGGTCTCCCCCGCACGCAACGCTGAACTGAATTCCGCCGTCTTGGCCAACCAGGGCTCCGTCGCCGTCTACGCAACCGACGGCGGAACCCAGATGAGCCTCGACATCCGCACGCACTTCGCCCTGAACATCCGGTACCAGTTCTTGCTGCTCTACACGATGGGGACGGATGCGATCACCGCGGCCGTCGAGGATGTCACGGCCGCCCTCCGCGACGGAGCGCTGCCCGTCGGTCGGGATTCCGGATTGCCGATCACGCGGTTCGCCCTGGACCAGACCGCCGCTGCGCACGACGCGGTCGAGGGTGGACTCGTCGGCAAGGCGCTCATCGATGTAGCAACGAGCTGACCCGCCCGTCACCGTCCCGCGAGCGCGACCCCCAACCACCCGGCGAGATCACGAATCTCGGCCTCGACCATCTCGCGCTCGTCGTCGTCGAATGGTGTCACCTCGTGCACGGCGTGCACGACCAGCGTCAACTTTTTCTTGTCGAGTTCGGCGTCCAGCAGCCCGATGAAGCGATCACCAACGAGAATCGGATGCGCGAAGTAGCCGTACTTCCGCTGCCCTTTCGGCTTGAACTGCTCGAGGACGTAGGTGAAATCGAACAACTCCGTCAGACGCGGGCGATCGAAGAGCATGCGGTCGTACGGATTCAGGATTGCGGCGCGCCCGCCCGGGTCGTCGTCGAGGGCGGCGAGCGCCTCGGGATCCACCCGCCACTTCCAGGCGCTGCCCTCGACCTCGGCGGGATCGCCCACCATTCCCACGGGCGTCCACGGTGATTTCTGCCGCGCGATGCCCGCGGCCTGCAGGCGCCGCTGCTGCAACAACTCCTCGGCCTCGGCCGGCTCGAACACCGGCAGATCGGCCGGATAGACCCGCTCGGGCAGGTCCCACAGGCGCTGGCGTCCGACCCGCCCGGCGATCGCGACCTCGCCGATCCACGCGAGGATCTCGAGCATCCGCGGCACTTCGTTGGGTCCGTACCAGCCACTCGAGCGGTCGCGCTGCACGACGCTCGTGTCGGTGAAATCGGATGACACGAGGGGGCCGTCAGCGCGAAGCCGGGACAGGATGTCTCGTCGAAACGCGTCGTTCGCCTCGAGGTACTCGACCGTCGACTGCCGGCGCGGGCCGTGGCGCATGATCGAGAGCTTTGGGGCGAGCAGACTTCCTGCCCAGAAGGACCCGTCGTGCTCGAAGAGTAGCCGATCGGTCTCGACGGCTTTGCGCAGCTGACCCGGTTCGTATCCCCAGCCGATCCGGCTCCACGGGACGGTCTGCTCGGCGGGGGCGATCGTGGCCGTGGGGTCGATCTTGATCGCGCCGATCTGCTCGGCGATCTCGACCACGTCGCCCGGCCGATCGGCATCGAGCAGCTGCGCGCGGACGGCGATGCGGCGCGCTTCGTCGCGGGTCAGCCGGTGCATGGGGCGAGGGTACCCGCTACCGCAGCGACTGCGCCCCGATGACCGAGAGCAGACCGAGCTTCTCGTAACTCTCACTGCCGGGCACCGCGGTGTACACCATCAGCGAGTGCGCCTGATCGGGATCGATCAGGCGCTGGCAGTGCAGCTCGAGGGCGCCGACCTCAGGGTGCACGAAGTGCTTCACCTCGTGCGGGCGCAGGCCCACCTCGTGTTCTGCCTAGAGGCGACGGAACTCTTCGCTGCGTTCCAGCAGCGTCTCGGCCAGGCGCGCCGCGCGGGAATTCGGACCCCGCACCCCCGAGATCTCCCGAAGACCCGACGCGTACATCTGACTGAGGAAGTCGTGTTCCTCGGGAGCGTAGAAATCCCGTGACGACGCGTCGGTGAACCAGCGGTACCCGATGCTCCGCTCCGGCCCCGTGAGGGCGGCCTTGTCGCCCATGAGCGCGACGCCCATCCGGCTCTGCTTGAGCGTTTCGCCGAGTTCCGTGACGATCTCGGCCGGAGTGTCGTCCAGTCGATCCAGGATGCGCAGCAGACCCGGGCTGATGTGATCGCGGCTTGCGCCTCTCGCTGGGGGCGTGTGACCCGCGAGGTGGAACAGGTGGTCGCGTTCCTCGCGCGACAGGTGCAGCCCCTGCGCGATCGAGGCCAGCATCTGCTCGGATGGCTGCGGCCCGCGCTCGCGCTCGAGGCGGGAGTAGTAATCGGTGGACATGTGACTGAGCGCGGACACTTCCTCCCGACGCAGTCCGGCGGTCCGGCGTCGCGCACCGCGCGTCAGACCCACGTCCTCGGGTTGGAGCGCTTCGCGGCGCGTCCGGAGGAACTCGGCCAATCCTCTGCGGTCGATCACAGTCATCCTTCGTATCGGCTTCGCCGTTTCGACGGCTCCGTCATGTCTACCCCCTGCATCCGACCCGAGCCACGGCCTGACGGTCCCCCTTTCGCAGCGGGGGATCGCCAGGCCCTGGATGCGGTCGAGACGACCGGCGAGCGTAGGGAAACCACCCGACGAACCCCACGAACCCGCCGAGGAGCAGACCATGGCACGCAAGAAGATCGACATCACCCTTCCGGATCTCACCGGCAAACGCGCCCTGATCACCGGCGCGAGCGACGGTATGGGGCTGATCATGGCAGAGCGCCTCGCGGCGGCCGGAGCCGTGGTGATCGTGCCGGTCCGCAATCGGGCGAAGGGCGAGCGCGCCCTCGCCACGATCCGCGGAGCGGTCCCGACGGCCGAGGTGACGCTGCGCGATCTCGATCTGTCCTCCCTCGAATCCATCGATGCGCTCGGTCGGACGCTCCGAGCCGAGGGCGACCCGATCCATCTGCTCATCAACAACGCCGGCGTCATGACCCCGCCGGAGCGACAGACGACGGTCGACGGATTCGAACTGCAGTTCGGCACCAACCACCTCGGGCACTTCGCCCTCGTCGGCCACCTGCTCCCGCTCCTGCGGGCGGGTCGGGCGCGGGTGACGTCGCAGATCAGCATCGCGGCGCGTTCGGGCCGGATCAACGGGGACGACCTCAATGGGACGCGCAGCTACTCGGGCGGGCGGGCGTACAGCCAGTCCAAGATCGCGTTCGGTCTGTTCGGGCTCGAACTCGACCGCCGCAGCAAGCAACTCGGGTGGGGCATCACGAGCAACCTCGCGCACCCCGGCGTCGCACCGACGAGCCTGCTCGCGGCGCGTCCCGAGCTCGGCAGAAGCGGAGACACCTCGTCGATTCGCGTCATCCGCTGGCTGTCGGCTCGGGGGATACTGACGGGCACGGTCGAGTCGGCCGGCTTGCCGGCGCTGATGGCGGTCACCGCGCCCGACTCGAAGCGCGGACTCATGTTCGGCCCGAGCGGTCCGGGTCGCGTCGGAGGCGCCCCGGCGGAGCAGCCGCTGTTCCCTCCGCTCCGAAGCGTCGACGATGCGACGAGCATCTGGGAGCGATCCGAAGAACTCACCCGGGTTTCGCTGCCGGTTGCCTGATCGAGAGCCGCCGATGGATGCTGTCACCGTGACCTCGAACGAATCCTCCGGCCGGGCACCGACCGTGGCGATCGCCGCCCTCGGCGTCCTCTACACGTGCGCGGTGCTGTGGGTGACGCTTCGACCGCTCCCCTGGGCGACTGACGGGAACCAGGAGCCGCTCGGAATCCTGAGTCCGCGCGCGTGGGTCGGGTGGTCGACGTGGGCGGCCGGGTCGCCGCTCGAGGTCGTGGCCAACGTCGCGATGTTCGTGCCGCTCGGCCTTGTCGCAGGCCTGCTGTTCCGCGGCGCGGCCGGTTTCATCGTGCCCGTCGCGTTGACCCTGGCGATCGAGCTGGCCCAGATTCCGCTGAGCGACCGCATCTCGCACCCGCGCGACCTCGTGGCCAACGCGACCGGAGCCGCGCTCGGTGTGATGATCGTCGTGCTGGTGCGCCGCCGCCGGAGCCCGGCACCCGCGCGCGATCGACGACGACCGGGCGCGGGCACCTGAGTCAGCCGAACGTCAGCACCGGCTTGACCACCTCGCCCGACTCGCTGTCCGTGAACGCCTGGTCGATCTCGGCGAACGGGTACGTCCGGGCCAGCTTGTCGAACGGGAACTCGCCCGCGAGGTACAGCTCGATCATCTCGGGGATGAACAGGTGCGGGATGACGCCGCCCTCGACCACGGAAGTGATCCGGATGACCCGCGCCACGGCTTGCGACAGGTTGATCCGTGACTCGGCCTCGGGGTTCGCCGCGGCCAGGAGAGCCGCATGCCCCCGGTGCCCCAGCGACTTCAGCATCCCCTCGACGACGGCGGCGTTGCCCGTCGTGTCGACCGCGTAGTCCACGCCGGTTCCACTGATCGCGGCGAGCTCCTCGACGGTGTCGACCTCTTTCGCATTGACGGTGTGCGTGGCACCCAGCTGGCGAGCCAGTTCGAGTCGTCCGGGGACGACATCCACCGCGACGATCGTTCGCACGCGAGCGACCCGGGCGCCCAGGATCGCGGCCATGCCCACGGCCCCGGTCCCGAAGACGACGAGGGTGCTGTCCATCGGCGGCTGGAGGACCTTCAGAACCGTTCCCGCCCCGGTCTGAACGCCGCACCCGAGCGGAGCGAGCAGCTCGAGCGGGATGTCCTTCCGCACCTTGACGACGCTGCGGGTGGGCACATTCGCATAGGTGGCGAACGCGGACTGTCCGAAGAAGTGGGAGTTGATCTGCTTACCCTCGGCGTCGCTCAACGAGGTCGAGCCGTCGGGGCGCCCGCCCGCGAAGTTCTGCTCGTAGGAATTCGCGCAGAACGACGGGTCGCCGCTCAGGCAATCGACGCAGATGCCACAGCTGGCGACCGTCAGGACGACGTGGTCGCCGACCTCCAGATGCGTCACACCGTCGCCCACCCGCTCGATGACGCCAGCGCCCTCGTGACCGAGCACGATCGGGAACGTCGTGGGGATTCATCCGTCTCGAACGGCCATGTCGGTGTGGCACACACCCGTGGCGACCAGGCGCACCTGGACCTCTCCGGCACGCGGGTCGTCGAGCGTGACCTGCGCCATCTCGAACTCGCCGTGAAGCTCGGGCATGACGGCTGCGGTGATCGTGGTGGAACTCATCAGGAATCCTCTCGTCGGGCCGGTGGGCGACCGCCAGGCATGGACGGGAGCCGGGGAGGATCCCAGTGTGTGCCGCCGCCGTCCGAATGTCCGCCCCCTTCCCCTTTGGGTCGAAAGGAGGTACGCGACGCCGCTATCGGCTTTCGCTCAGGAAGCGACTCAGAATCCCTCCTAGGCTGGACACACCAAGGGGAGTACTCCGACACGGTCGGCTCGTCATTACGGATGCATCGCATCCCGGGTCACCGGTCCTCGATCTGAGGATGGAGAAGACCTTGGCGTCGATTCGCTCACGCCACGGTTGGGAACCCTCTTGAACATCACGCCGCTCATCTGGATCATCACGATCGCCGTCACGATCGCGTTCTTCGTCTACGAGTTCTTCGCGCACGTGCGCAAACCGCACGAGCCGACGATCGGAGAATCCGCCCGCTGGTCGGCCTTCTACATTGGCCTCGCGCTGCTGTTCGGCGTCGGCATCGGCGTCGTCAGCGGCTGGACCTACGGCGGTGAATACTTCGCCGGCTACCTGACCGAGAAGGCCCTGTCGATCGACAACCTCTTCGTCTTCCTGATCGTCATGACCGGCTTTGCGGTGCCGAAGATCTACCAGCAGAAGGTGCTCATGATCGGCATCGTCATCGCGCTCATCCTGCGCGGAATCTTCATCGCGGTCGGCGCCACGCTGATCGAGAACTTCTCGTGGATCTTCTACCTGTTCGGCGCGCTGTTGCTCTTCCTCGCGTACCGCCAGGCGTTCGCGCACGGTGAATCGAACCCCGCGGACGGAAAGTTCATGCGCTTCGTCCGGCGCCACCTCCCCGTCACCGACGAGTACCACGGCGACAAGTTGACCGTCCGCAAGGGTGGCCGACGCTGGGTCACGCCGATGTTCCTCACGATCATCGCGATCGGATTCGTCGACCTGATCTTTGCCGTGGACTCGATCCCCGCCATCTACGGCCTGACGGAAGAGGCGTACATCGTGTTCACCGCGAACGCGTTCGCGCTGATGGGCCTGCGCCAGTTGTTCTTCCTCATCGGCGGACTGCTCGAGCGTCTCGTCTACCTGGCCCAGGGGCTGGCCGTCATCCTCGCCTTCATCGGCGTCAAGCTCGTGCTGCACGCCATGCACGTCAATGAGCTGCCGTTCATCAATGGCGGCGAACCGATGCTGTGGGCCCCCGAGATCCCGATCTGGTTCTCGCTGCTCTTCATCGCCGCGACGATCGCGGTGGCGACGATCGCGAGCCTTATGAAGACTCGCAACGACAACCGACCCGTCGCCGAGAAGGTGGAAGAGCAGCTGCCCGAGAAGGGCTCAGCCCTGTAACTAGCTCGGCCCTGTAACTCAGCCCTGTAGCTGGCTCAGCAGCTCGATGTGGTCGGCGGTGCCCGTGAACTCGGTGATCCGCCCGTTCACGATCCGGTACATCCCGAACTCGGCGACATTCACGTGTCGCCGGGTCGGGGTGATCCCACGGAACTCACCGACATGGGTGCCACCCGCTCGCACGTGCGCGGCCACACGATCGTCTTCGACGACGAGTTGGATGCGTCGCCACTGCCAATCCGGGAACGCCCGGAGCAGCTCGGCGACGCCGTCGATCCATGCATCCGCGCCACCCGGCAGATGCGCGCGCCGAACCGCCGGGTCGAGGAACGAACGGATCGCCTCGAGATCGTGCCGGTTGCACGCCTCGAGATACTCGGCGAACCACTCACGCATCTGCCACGGTTCCACTCCCCCATTATCCGAGGAGCCCGCCGGGAGGGCCCCGCTCAGCGGAGTTCGAGAACCCTGGCCGCGGAGACCCGACCACCGACCTCGACCTGTTGCCCGAGATATCGCAGGTGGGTGTGCAACAGCGAACCCGCGCCCTGAACGATCTCGAGGTCTTGGCCGAGCTCGGCCGACAGACGCACCGCTGCCGAACCCGTCGCCTCGTCTTCGCGGATGCCGAGCTCGGGCGCGAACATGCGTGCCCGAACGCGCTTTCGCGTCTCGTCGAACCACGCCCATACGTAGTGCATGCCGAGGCCATAGGCATCCGGATCCACCGCTTCGACCTCGTCTGGGTTCGCGAGCTGGTCGAGCTCGAACGGTGGGGCCCACTCCGGAAGCGCGGTCGCGAAGACGAGGTCGCGATCGAACCGCACCCGCACGCTCCCCGCTGGCACGTCGATGTGTTTGATCTCGTCGCCGTTGTCGCGCAACCATGCGGCGAGCCCGACCGTGGGATGCCCTGCGAAGGGCAGCTCGCGAGTGGGCGTGTAGATCCGCGCGGTAGCGGCACCAGCCTCGACCGCATCGATGAAGATGGTTTCGCTGAACCCGAGATCGGCCGCTATCGCCTGCTCGCGCTTACGGGTTGAAGAAGACGCCCAGACGATTCCGAGCTGGTTGCCGTGTGCGCCCGCCGCGTCGACGAACACGTCCACGACGTTCACGAGAAGGCTCACGACGGCCCATTCTGACAGGGAACGGCCGGAATCGTCTGCGTCCTTCCCGCCTGTTCTGCGAACGTGATGGACGGTACCCTATGGGTGCTGTTCACCGACGAGCGGAGGCCCTTCATGACGCGCGAGATCACGGACGAGGACGCGGTCATGGACCAGATAGCGGAGCGACTCGCCGCACGATTCCCCTCGACGCCGATCGAGCAGATCTCAGCCGTCGTGCGAGAAGCGCACCTCGCTCTGGCGGGCGCCCATGTGCGCGATTTCGTTCCGGTCCTGGTCGAGCGAGAGGCCACGTCGCGATTGAAGTCTGCGGCGACCTGAGACGGCATCGTCGTCGCACTCACGCGGCCAGGTGACGGGACTCGCGCAATCGGCGGACCACGCCGTTCTCCACAAGCACGGGCACGTAGTGACGCAGCCGTGCACCATCGAGGGATTCGAGCTCTTCCGCGATCAGGGCGAAAACGGCATCCTCGCCGAGTACGGGGAACCGTCGTCGAAGTCGCTCCGCGAGATGAACGAGCGCCTCGAACTCGTTATCGGGATGGGTGCAACTCATCTGTCAATTCTCGCGGACATCGAGGTCCGCGGGCCCGAATCGTCCTTCATCGTGTCCGCCGCGGCTCGGGAACGACGACTGCTGCAGGTGAAACCGAAAGTGAAGGGTGGTGTCGCCGCCCTCGTGGCCGGCGACAGCAAGGTCAGCGGAGCCATCCGTTCCACCGCGTACGACAACCTCGATGTGCTGCCCGGGAACGCGAGCTATCGCGATCTGGACCTCGTGCTCGACCACGCGAAGAAGTCCGAGCAGCGGGTCGCGAAGATCCTCGAACAGGTCGAGCGCGACTACGACGTCGTGATCCTCGACTGCCCGCCCGGCGCGTCGCTCGTCGCCGATAACGCCGTGTTCTCGGCGGATGCCGTCGTCGTTCCCCTCGTGCCGTCGCCGCTGTCGATGCGTTCCCTCGAGCAGGTCGTGGAGTTCGTCGGCGCATCCGTCTCGAAGGCCCGCATCGTCGGATTTCTCTCGATGGTCGATCGGCGCAAGACCCTGCATCGGACGACCGTCGAGCAGCTGCCTCCGGCGCAGAAGGCGGTCACGGATGTGGTCGTCCCCGCGACCGTTCATGTCGAGCGCATGGGCACCGAGCGGGCACCGATCGGGAGTTATGCGCCCGGCGTCGAAGCTGCGCAGGCCTACGGCGAACTCTGGGCGCTGATCCGGGGAGCGGTCAAGCCGAAGGCGCGCCGCAAGAAGAGCTGAGCGGCACGCCGCCTATATCGAACAACGTGGCCCGGATGGAGCGCGAGCACGCCGGCGCCCGTCGCACCTGCGCCCCCATGGAGTGGCTATTCGTCGACGGGTTCGTCGGCCGGCAGGCTGTGCCAGATGTCGAAAGTCACCGACTCCGCCCCGTGCACATCTCCGACGGAGAGCAGTTCGATGAGTTGCTCGTGCCGCTCGACCGACGCGCGTCCGTCAAGCGTGAACCGCACCAGCTCGGCGCGACGCACCAGCGGACCGAACTGCTCGAGCACAGCCTCGAGAGCACGATTCTCGAGTGCGGTGACCGGGATCATGTGGAACTCATCGTCCGCATCCAACGCCGCCGCCAGGTCATCGGCACGGAGAGCCTCGGCGAAGCGGTGATTCGCCTCTCGCATGCGACCGACATCCTCGACACTCAGCTTGCCGGCCGTCTCGCGTACAGCCAACCCGTGCATCGAGGCGATGACGTCCCGGGCATCCCGGACGACCCGCGGATCGATCGTACTGACGGCCGTTGACCTACCGGGCACCGCGACCACGAGTCCGCTTGCGCCGAGACGCAGGAGGGCCTCGCGCACAGGTGTGCGACTGACGCCGAGCCATTCTGCGAGATCGCCGTCGCGCAGCTGCTCCCCTGGCTCGAAGGTGCCGTCCGCGATGGCGTCGCGCAGACGCCGATACACATCGTCGCGAAGGAGGGAGCGGTCAACGCCAGAGCGGCCCGTGGGAATCGGCATGCAATACATTGCGCACAGCCCGGGCATGGACGCAAGTCCTGGATCATCCGTTGCACGTGTGTACTACATGCAATATATTAATCCTCACGAGCGATCATCAACTCACACCGCACGGGCGAGTCCGGCGGGCGACCCGAAAGGAAGAGCATCATGAGCACCACGTCTGAGGCAATCACGAACGTCGTCCTCGTCCACGGAGCGTTCGCCGACGGCTCGGGATGGCGGGGCGTCTACGACAACCTGACCACCCGGGGCTATCGGGTCACGATCGTGCAGAACCCGCTGACGTCGCTGGCCGACGACGTCGCCGCGACGATACGGGCGCTAGAAGCCCAGGACGGACCGACGATCCTGGTCGGCCACTCGTGGGGAGGAACAGTCATCACCGAGGCGGGCATTCACCCGAATGTCGCGGGGCTCGTCTATGTCTCAGCGCTTGCTCCCGATGCGGGCGAGTCGTCGGCCCAGCAGTACGAGGGCTTCGCCCCCACCCCGGAGTTCGTGATCGACGTCGCGGAGGATGGCTACGGCTTCGTCCGCGCGGACACGTTCCAGGCGGGATTCGCCGCCGACGTCAGCGACGCCGACGCCGCCTTCCTCAGCGACTCGCAGGTCCCGATCAACATGTCCGTCTTCGGGACCGCGGTGCAGAATGCGGCATGGCGCACGAAGCCGAGCTGGGCGGTCATCGCGAAGGAAGACAAGGCCTTCGATCAGGCGATGCTGAACCACATGGCCGAGCGCATGGGCGCGACGATCACCCACGTCGCGGGCAGCCACGCCCTGTTCATCACGCAGGCGGGCGTCGTCTCCGACGTGATCGTCGACGCGGCTCGGAATGCCCTCGTCAGCGCCGCGTGACCGCCTGACGACGACTACACTCCCCTACGTCGCGGCGACCCGCGGGCGAGCCTGCCGCACCCGGAACCACAAGCTCAGCTCGCGCGTGGCGCGCAGAACGGCATCCGCATCGTCGACCGCCTCGAGGTCGTCGAACGTGCTGCGGAAGCCGGCGGGAAGAGCTGTACGCGCCTCATCGATCGGCTCGTAACCCATCGTCCATTCCGCGAGCTGCCGTGCCGGGGGCCTGCTGTCGACCAGTACCCGGACATCCGCATGCCGAGGATCGGCCGTGATGCGGGCGAGCAGCGCGCGCACCGGGAGTTCGGAACCCTCGAGGTACTGGATGAACCGACCGTTGCGGTAGAGAAGCATCCCCGTGATGTCCGCCTGAGCGTTCGCCGCCCGACTCTGTGTCAGCAGCTCTTCGAGTTCGGACTCGTCGAACAGGGTCACGGCAAAGCTCGTGTAGACGAGCGAGTACAGTCCGTCCGCTGGTTCGCCGGACGCGTCCGCACGGGTCATGCGTCACCCACTGGGGTCGCGGTCTCGTGCGTGCCGCTCACGTACGCGGCGGCCACGGCTTCCATGGCATCAGCGAGATGAGCGAAGGTGCCGATGGGTTGGGTGTGCGTGTCGAGGGCAACGAAGTGTCCGTCGTCCTGCCGGTCGATGCACCCGAGAAAATGACCCGGTCGGCTGCCCACGTAAAAACCATCATCGACGCGTGCCCACACGACATCGCGCTCTTGTGTCTCGATCTGCACTGCTTTTCAGTCCTTCTCTGGCGCAGGAAGGACCCGAGCCGCATTACTTGTGGCTCTCACGCTAGCCGCAGTAGGCAGACGACCGGCGGGGCTTGCGTGTTCGCGGCGGATTGGGTACCTGTCCCGCAAAGTGATTGCGGCGCCGACGGATGTCCCGCCCGCGCCGCAACTCGACCACCTACGACGCCGTGTGGTCGGCGGCGACGCCGAGGATCCAGGTCACACCGAACCGGTCGGTGAGCATGCCGAATCCGGCACTCCACGCCGACGCCGCGAGAGGCTCGACGATCGACGCACCGGACGAGAGCTTCTCCCAGTAGCCCTGCACCTCGTCGAGACTGGCGCCCTCGACCGAAACGAAAAACGGCGCAGCCAGAGGATCTTCTCCACGACTTCCGCGTCCGTCGCGGTCGGTGAGTGGTGCGGGGCGCTGGAGCGGTCCTTCAACCCCTCGAAGCCTTCCGCCCCGTAGCGTTTGAGCCAGGCGTAGTACG
>NZ_JBIITF010000029.1:0-10807 GCF_044340635.1 Microbacterium sp. | reverse complement strand
AGGACGGCGAGCTTGTGATTGGCCCGTCGCTCGATAGCTCGCAACGCAGACGCGGACAGAGTTGATGTCATGAAGTCTTCCTCCCAACTGGAAGACCCGGCTGTCAACAACCTCCGTCAGTTCTATAAACTGCGGGTGTCGTCCTGCTCGCCGCGATCAGCCTGATCGCGTATTCGCTCTTGTTCTTCTCCGGCCCGAATATCGCCCGGAACGTCCTCGGTGAGTCAGCGACCCCCGAGCAGATCGCCCGCCTCGAGGCCGAGCTCGGCCTGGATCAGCCACTGCTGGTCCGGTATGGCGCGTGGGTGGTGAACGCCCTCTCCGGTAACCTCGGTCGATCCTGGTTCAACAGTGAATCCGTCGTGGGAGCGCTCGCGACACGCCTACCCATCACCCTGACGCTCGTGACGGTCTCGATGGTGCTGGTCGCGCTGATCGCGACCGCCCTCGGCATCGCGGCGGCTGCCCGGGGTGGATGGGTCGACCGTATGGTGCAGATCGGCGCCGTGATCGGCGATGCGATCCCGGGCTTCGTCCTCAGCATCATCCTGGTCACGATCTTCGCCATCCAGCTGCGCATCTTCCCCGCCATCTCCACCATCGGCCCCACCGCGCCGATCGGGGCATGGGTGGCATCCCTCACTCTGCCTGTCATCGCGATCGTCCTGAACTACGTCACTTCCGGCGCCCAACAGATCCGTAGCGCCGTCCGCTCGCAACTCCAGTTGGACTACGTCCGCACCCTGCGCAGCCGCGGGATCAGCGAGCGCGAGATCCTCTTCACCTACGTCCTCCGAAACGCCGCACCGACCGGTTTGACGGTCATCAGTCTTCAGTTCGTCGGCCTGCTCGGAGCGGTAGTCATCATCGAGACCATCTTCGCGATTCCCGGGATGGGAACCCTCGCCGTTTCGTCGACATCGCTCGGCGACATCCCCGTAGTGATGGGTGTCGTCATCGCCACCGTCGTCATCGTGATCATCGTCAACCTCTTGGTGGACCTCGCCAACGGCTGGCTCAACCCGAAAATCCGACTCTCATGACCGTTCCCCTCACCGCGCCCCTTCCCGTTCGCCCGAGCAAGCGCGACTCATTGCTGCGCAAGCTCGTGCGCAATCCGATGGGCGTGCTCTCGGCGTCGATCATTCTCGTCGTCTTCTTCCTGGCGATCTTCGGTCCGATGCTGGCACCCTACGATCCCAACTTCGCGAACATCGGCGACATCCTCGCGGGCCCCAGCCCCGAGCACCTCCTCGGCACCGACAGCGCCGGTCGCGACGTGCTCAGTCGGCTGCTGTACGGAACGCAGATCACGGTCGCGTCGGCGATCCTCTGCGCTCTCGTGGCCATCGCGATCGGCTTGCCGGCGGGGTTGATCGCCGGATACTACGGCGGACCGTTCGATGCGGTCTCAGGCTGGAGCACGAACCTCATCATGGCGCTGCCCGGCATCATCGTGCTCCTCGCGGTACGGGCCGCCTTCGGGCCCTCCGTCTGGCTATCGATGGTGGTCTTCGGCGTGCTCATCAGCCCGTCCTTCTATCGCCTCACGCGCACTGCCGTACAGTCCGTCCGGGGTGAGCTGTACGTGGACGCCGCGCGCGTGTCGGGGCTCGGGGACCTGCGGATCATCGGTCGACATATCATCTCGGTGGTCCGTGCGCCCCTGATCATCCAGGCCGCCATGGTCTTCGGCGTTGCGGTCTCGGTTCAGTCAGGATTGGAGTTCCTGGGCCTCGGCGATCCGCGAGTGCCCACCTGGGGCGTGATGCTGAGCGAGGGCTTCCGCAACGTCTACGTCGCACCCCTGCTGATCCTGTGGCCCGCCCTCGCCATCGGCGTGACCGTCGGAGCCTTCGTCCTCTTCGCAAACGCGCTGCGCGACGGGCTCGAGGACCGCCCGACCGTACCGCCGCGGAAGCGGGCGAAGAGGGAGTCCCCGAAGAAACTGCCCGCCTCCGACGGCGCCGATCAGCCGAAGAACCGCCATCTCCTGGATGTCGAGGGCGTCTCGATCGGGTTCCGCACGCCCACCGGAACGACGCCCGTCGTGCACGCCGTGTCGTTCCACCTCGACCGCGGTGAGGTCCTCGGCATCGTGGGAGAATCCGGGTCGGGTAAGTCGCAGACGGTTTTCTCGATCCTCGGGCTCCTGCCCGAGGGTGGCGAGGTGACGGGCGGTCGCATCTGGTTCGACGGCGTGGAGACAGTCGACGCTTCGGGGACTCGGCAGGATCGCCTGTCGAAGCTGCGCGGGCGACGCATCGCCTACATCCCGCAGGAGCCCATGTCGAACCTCGCGCCCTCGTTTACGATCGGGCGCCAGCTGGTGCGCCCGATGATGAAGAACCTCAAGCTTTCGCGGGCCGAGGCCACGCGGCGCGCGATCGATCTCCTGTCACAGGTGGGCATCGCCGATCCCGAACGCACAATGGCCGCCTACCCGCACGAGATCTCGGGCGGAATGGCACAGCGCGTCCTGATCGCGGGGGCGGTGAGCAGCGAACCGGATCTGCTTATGGCCGACGAGCCCACGACGGCATTGGACGTGACCGTGCAGGCCGAGGTCCTCGACCTGCTGAGAGACATGCGCAGCACCCTGGGCGTCGGCATCGTGGTGGTCACCCATAATTTCGGCGTCGTCTCCGATCTCGCCGACCGGGTTCTCGTGATGCAAGAGGGTGCCGTGGTCGAAGAGGGTGCCGTGCGACGGGTCCTGCGTGATCCGCACGCGCCGTACACGCGCAGACTGCTCGGCTCGATGCTGCAGGACAAAAAACCGCTCACGCCCCTCGCGGGAGGCATCCGATGACCGAACCCCACCTCGTCGATGTAAGCGACGTATCCGTCGAGTATCGAACACGGTCGCTGCGCGCGAAGCCGTTCCGCGCACTTCACTCGGTTTCGATCTCCGTCTCGCCAGGTCGCACCCTCGGTCTCGTCGGCGAGTCCGGCTCGGGCAAGACAACTCTCGGACGCGCCCTATTGGGCCTTGCCCCCGTCACCGCGGGGTCGATCACCTTCGAGGGCGCCGACATCACACACGCCAAGAGACGCCAGCGGCGAGCGCTCAGCCGAGATATCCAGGTCGTCTTCCAGGATCCCTACACGTCGCTGAACCCCGCGATGCCGATCGGCGAGATTCTTCGCGAGCCGCTCGGCGCGCAGGGAGTGCCGCAGCGCGAGGCCCGCGTCCGCGTCCGAGACCTCCTCGACCGCGTCGGGCTGCCCGCGGACGCCGCCACGCGTCTCCCGCGCGACTTCTCGGGCGGTCAGCGGCAGAGAATCGCCATCGCGCGGGCGCTGTCGCTGTCACCCAAGCTCATCGTCTGCGACGAACCCGTGAGCGCCCTCGACCTGACGACCCAGGGGAAGGTCCTGGACCTTCTGCTGGAGCTCCAACGCGAAACGGGCGTCGCCTATCTCTTCATCTCCCACGATCTCGACGTCGTCCGGCACATCAGCCATGACGTCGCGGTCATGTATCGGGGCGAAATCGTCGAGCGCGGCAGCGCAGAGCGCGTCACCTCGGAGCCGACGCATCCGTACACTCGACGCCTTCTGCTGTCCTCGCCCGTACCCGACCCGGACGAACAGGCCACGCGACGCACTCAACGACTCGAACTCGCTCGCGACGAACGACAGGAAGCGTCACGATGACCGCGATCGCCACCGCAACGACGGCCGCAGAGGGCAGTATGCTGCTCGATGACGAGGCGTTCCCCGACCCCACGCGACTGCTCCTCTCCGGCGATCACTATGTCACCCGGCTCCTGCAGACGGCGGGGGTCGATCCGGCCGAGCTCGGCGTCGGGGGCGTCGAGGTGCGCGATCCCCGTCGCGCCTGGCGCTCGTTCTGCGAGAACTGGGACGTCCTCAGCGGCACCGCGTCGGGATACTGGCTCACCGATGAGCTGTCGCGCCTGTTCGGCATCGATCGCGAACCGTCCGCTTCCTCCGCTGACGCACTGTACGACGTCATCGCCGACCGCCTGCAGCAGCCGAACTTCCGGCCGCGCCGTCTGCTGGACCGTTTCCGGATCGAGGTTCTCGCGACGACGGACGACCCGATGGACGACCTCGACGTGCACCGGGCTCTGGCGGACGACGCCCATTTCGATGGCCGGGTCATTCCCACCTTCCGCCCCGACGCATACCTCGACCCCGAAGCTCCGGGGTTCCTGCGCGGCGTCGAGCGTCTGGCCCAGTGGCACGGCACTCCCACCGACGATTACACGGGATACCTCGAGGGGCTGGAGTCGCGCCGCGCCCATTTCATCGCTCATGGAGCGACCTCCGCAGACCATGGCGTCGTCGATGCTCTCGCGGAACCGCTCGCATCCGACGAGGCCGCCGCCCTGTTCCGGCGCGCGGTCCGCTCCGAGTCGACCCCGGCCGAGGCGCGCGCGTTCCGGGCTCACATGCTGTTCCAGATGGCAGGGATGAGCGTGCGCGACGGCCTGGTGATGACGATCCATCCCGGTGTGCTGCGCAATCACCACACCGAGACGTATCGCTCCTTCGGGCCGGATACCGGCCACGACATCCCCGTCGCGACGGAGTACACGCGCAATCTCCGACCGCTGCTGGAGGAATACGGACTCGCTCCGGACTTTCACCTCGTGCTCTTCACGGTTGATGAGACGACCTTCTCGCGCGAGATCGCCCCGCTCGCCGGTTTCTACCCGAGCGTGTTCATCGGACCACCCTGGTGGTTCTTGGACGCGCCCGACGCCATCCTCCGGTTCCGGGCCGCAACGACCGAGATCGCAGGATTTTCGCGATCTGCCGGATTCATCGACGATACGCGCGCCTTCCTGTCGATACCGGCACGCCACGACATGGCCCGACGCGTCGACGCGTCCTATCTCGCACGCCTCGTCGCGGAAGGCCGCATAGGACGGGCCCGCGCGCAGCGGATCATCGTGGACCTGACGGACGCACAGCCTCGAAAGGTCTTCAAACTGTGAGTCCGAGGCTCTCCCGCGCGGCGCTCGCCGCGCGCGGTACGGCATGCCCGCCGGCTCCTGCGCGCATCGCCCACCTCGGTGTCGGCGCGTTCAGTCGATCCCACCAAGCGTGGTACACGGCTCGCTCGCCCGAAGCAGCCGAGTGGGGAATCGTGGGATACACCGGGCGGACCTGATATCGCGACCGCCCTCGAGCGCCAGGACGGTCTCTACACGCTTCTGACCCGTTCGGACGAGGACGACGAGGCCGAGATCGTCGGGAGCATCCGCTCAGCGGTCGACGGGCGCGATACGGCGACGTTCGTGCAGCAGTTCGAGGCACCCGAAACCGCCATCGCCACGCTCACCATCACGGAGGCCGGCTACCGACTGCCCGTGGCCGGTGACGGGCACGACACGATCGAGATCGGCGATGACCTCGCACTGTTGACGGCGATATCCCTGCCGCGTGACACCGACGCCCTTCCGACCCTCAGGACACCCCTCGCGCGCCTGCTGCTCGGTCTGGAACGACGGCGCCTCGCGGGCGCTCCGCCGATCGCTCTCGTCCCCTGTGACAATCTGCCCGCGAACGGTACTGTGCTGCGCGATGCCCTCCACCACGCCGCGGAGCGCACCTTTCCTGAGCTCATCCCCTACCTTTCGACCGATGTCACGTACGTCTCGACATCCGTCGACCGCATCACCCCGCAGATCGATCCGAGTGTGCCAAAACGTGTCGCCGAGCTCACCGGCTTCGCCGACGACGCCGCGGTCGTGGCCGAGCCGTTCTCCAGCTGGCTGCTCTCCGGCGACTTCCCCGCCGGCCGCCCGTCCTGGGATGCCGTCGGCGCGAAGTTCGTGACGGATATCGAGCCGTTCGAGCTTCGTAAACTGTGGCTCCTGAACGGCGCGCACTCGTTCCTCGCCTACGCGGGCTTGCTGAGGAGACACACGACCGTTGCGGATGCCATGACGGATCAGCTCATCACCGCAGGACTCGAGGAGTTCTGGAACGAAGCTGCGCGCAATCTGCCCTCCTCCGTGGACCTCGACCTCGACGCCTATCGATCGGCGCTCCTGTCCCGGTTCCACAACAGGGCGATGGCGGACGCGTTGACTCGCATCGGGCGGGACGGGGTCGGGAAGTTGCGAGCGCGGATAGCTCCGGTTCTCCGGGCCGAGCGGGCCGCGGGCCGGCGAGGCACGGGCGCGGCGCGCGTGCTTTCGTACTGGGTAGAGGGAACTCTGGCGAGCAGACTTCCGAGCGATGCGGCAAGCGCGGCAATCGACTCTGCGCGGTCTCGCGTTCGGAGCGAAGCCCGCCGTGCACTGGTCGCGCTCGTCGTCCCCGAACTCGCCGATGACGAAGAACTGCTCGGCGACACGATGGTGCTCGCCGAGTTCGATCACTAAGACCTGACCTCGAGGAGAGACGACATGCTGAAACCCATCGCTACGGCGACACGCGAAGCCAACAAGCTGGATGGACTCTGGCGGTTCGCCATCGGCGACGGCAGCGCGCAGGATGCGCGATGGTGGACCTCGCGTCTGCCCGGCCTGCGCGAGGTTCCCGTTCCTGCCAGCTACAACGATCTCTTCATGGATACCGCCGTCGCGTCCCACGTGGGCTGGGTGTATTACCAGCGCCGCCTGCGGGTGCCCGAGTCATGGACGGATTCGGCCATCATCCTGCGCATGGATGCCGCGACCCACGAGGCGTCGGTCTATGTCGGAGACGAGCTGGTGGGATCCCACGTCGGCGGGTACACACCCTTCGAAGTGGATATCACGGCACACGCCAACGCCGGTACGGAGGTGCGTGTCACGATCGCGGTGAACAACGAACTCACCCGCGCCAGCATCCCCCCGGGCGAAGTCGTTACGGGTCCGGACGGGAGGCGTCGCCAGACGTTCCAGCATGACTTCGCGAATTACGCGGGGCTGAACCGGCCCGTCTGGCTTCTGCGTGTTCCGCGTGATCGGGTTCGCGACGTGACCGTCACGACGCGATCGATCGGCCCCCGGGCGATCGTCGACTACGACGTCGTCGTCGACGATGCGGCCGCCGACGTCGTCGTCAATGTTCGTGATGCGGACGACCGCGTGGTGGCGACCGGTGAGGGAGCCCGCGGCAGCGTTGTCGTCGAACACCCGCACCTGTGGGCACCCGGCGACGGCTACCTCTATCGACTGGACGTCGAAGCCCGCAATGGGGACGGCGACATCGTCGATGTCTATGAGCAGCCCTTCGGCATTCGTACCGTCGCGGTGCGCGGTACGCAGTTCCTCATCAACGATGTACCTTTCTCGTTCACGGGCTTCGGCAAGCACGAGGACGCACCCGTCCGGGGACGTGGTCACGACGACGCTTTCATGGTGCACGACTTCGAGCTCATGCGGTGGATCGGCGCCAACTCCTTCCGTACCTCGCACTACCCCTATGCAGAAGACGTCATCGACTACGCGGATCGGCACGGGATCGTCGTCGTTGACGAGACCGCCGCGGTCGGTCTGAACATGGCGGTCGGCGGCGGCGTCTTCGGACAGCGCTCACGACCCACATTCGGTCCGGATGGCTACGGCGACGCCACGCGCACGAGCCATGAGAACGCCATCGAAGAGCTGATCGCGCGGGATAAGAATCACCCGTCCGTCGTGATGTGGAGCCTGGCGAACGAGCCCGACTCGGGGGTCGACGGCGCACGAGAGTACTCCGAACCGCTCGTGGAGCTGGCTCGCCGGCTCGACCCCAGCAGGCCCATCACCTACTCGAACGTCGCCCTGGCCAGCCACGAGACGGATCGGCTCGCCGACCTGTTCGACGTGCTCTGCCTCAACCGCTACTACTGCTGGTACGTGTTCACCGGGGACCTCGCGGCGGCCGAGGTTCGCCTCGAGAAGGATCTGACGGCCTGGGCAGCGGCCTACGACAAACCCATCGTCATGGCAGAGTACGGCGCGGATTCCATAGCGGGCATGCACTCAGCGACGAACGAACCGTGGAGCGAGGAGTACCAGGCCGACCTCCTGCGGATGTACCATCGCGTCTTCGATCGCATTCCGTCGATCGTCGGCGAACACGTATGGAACTTCGCAGATTTTGCGACGGGGCCGAGCACTCACCGTGTCGGTGGCAACAAGAAGGGTGTCTTCACGCGCGATCGCAAACCGAAGGCCGCCGCGTTCGCGCTGCGCGATCGCTGGGCCGCATCGGGCGGCGACGCAACCCCGTAGACGCTGGTCGAGCCGCGATCAGCGCGACCACACCGGCAGATCGATTCGGCTGCCCTGCAGCCCGCCGTGCGCGACCTCCTGCTGGGCGACGACCGTCGATACCGCGTCGAACGCCGCCTCACCCGTGCCCGGGTTGCGCGCGTACCGCGGGTGCGCGCCGGAACTGATCTGAATGCCCAGGCGATGTCCCGCGGCGAAATGGTGGAACGTCGGCCAGAGCGGCAGCGACACCTCACGGAAGCCGTCGGCATCGGCGTCAGGATCTGTGGCGCGCGTGCCCACCGAGCCGATGCGCCGAACTCCATCGCAGACGGTCATGGAGCGACCGTCGGGCCCGACATCCGTGATCCGCACGAAGACGTCGAAACTCGGCGCGCTCGATCGGACCCGGATGTGTGCGACGGGCTCCCCCGCAAGCTCGAGCGGTGTACTTAGCGCGCTCGAACGGAAGGTCACGACGTCCGAGCGCTTCTCGTGCTCGGCGTTGTCGACGGGATCGGTGTCGGGGAGCAGGCTCGGACCGCCGACGGCGGGCGTGGGCTCGTCGGGATCGTACGTGTAGCGCGTGGACCCGGGCGGGACGGCATTCTGGCCGACGGTGCCCTCCGCTCCGAGGAGCCAGGACTGCGACGTGACCGCGGGTGGCGGCCACTCGGGCAGATCGTGCCAGACATCCGTTCCCGTCTGAAAGGCACGGACGGGCGCGGGCCTGTCCCACGGCTCGTCGGCGAAGACACTCTTCAGGAACGCGACGCTGTCGCGATGCGCGGGCGCCGCCTTCCCGGAAGAGATATGACCCCAGGGACCGATCGTGAGGAACGGCGCATTGCCCGCCTCGACGAGCTGACGGTACGTGCGCAGCTGCCAAGGCGTGAAGATGTCGTACCAGCCCGTGAGCATGAACACGGGCGCGGTCACGTCGGGCACCGAACCGGTGTGGGACTGCTTCGTCCAGTACTCGTCGCCCAGGTCTTCGTGCCGGACCCAATCCTGGTACCAGCTGATCTGACGGCCAATCGCCGCCGAGTCGCCGGCGCTCAGCGGCAGGACATCGAACGCCTTCTCGAGCTTCGGGTCGGGAAAGAGCATGCCGAGGAGCGCGAGGCCTCCGCGATCCATCCGATCCATCATCCGGGTCCACCCGAGCGAATTCCGCAGGGCGAACGCACCGTTGTTCCAGGTGATCGCACCGAAGTCGGCCATCGTGATCTGTAGCACGTACGCCTCCGGGGCGTTCTCCGGCTCGTCGCGTTGCATCTTTCCCGCGACCGCCCACTGCGTGTAGCCCATGTAACTTTCGCCGAAGGTCGCGAGCCTCCCCGTGAACCATGGCTGGGCGCGCGTCCAGCGGTGGGTCGCGATGCCGTCGCGCTGCTCGTCCACCTGCGGCTGGAACACCCCCGGAGAACCCCACGTGCCGCGCGAACTGACGAACAGGACGGTGAATCCCTCGTATGCGAGGACACGTGCCGCACCACCCAGCGATCCGCTGCGCCCGTACGGTCCACGGATGACGATCGTCGGGAGCGAGCCGTCTGCTCCGATCGGTCGGTAGAGGTCCGCGAGCAGTTCGATGCCGTCATCCATCGGGACCCGGAGATCCTTCTCGATCTCCACGGCGTACGGACCGAGCTCGGCGCCCTTGCGGCTCCGGCCATCCATGACGCGGGTGAGTCGCTGTCTGAAAGTTGTCATAGCCGCCTCCTCGCGGATCATGAGCGGTGCGGACCGCTGGAGAGGAACGATACACTATAAACGGAATAAATGGTTCCGTTTCGCGGATTCGCCCCGCGTAGACTGGCGAAATGCCAGAAACCGACGTCGTCCGCCCGCTCCGGAAGGATGCCGCACGCAACCGCGAGACGGTTCTGAGCGTCGCCGAGACGATCTTCGCCCGTGACGGGTTGGGGGCGTCGATCGAGGCGGTCGCCGCCGCCGCGGGGGTCGGCGTGGGCACCGTTTACCGCGCTTTCGGCTCGAAAGCTGCCCTCGTCGACGCTCTCTTCGCCGAGCGCGTCGACGAGTCCGTCGCGATGATCGAGCGGTGCAGCAGTGCCCCCTCAGGTCACGAGGCGCTGACGTCGGTGCTGCGTGCCTTCGTCGAACTCCAGTCGCGTAGCAGAGCCTTCCAGGAGTTCTTGTTCCGCGACATCGAACAGGATGCCGCGCGGCTACGTGCCGAGGTGGAGCCGTTGCTGACCGGGATCGTCGAGCGCGCCAAGCGCGAGGGAACCGTGCGCGCCGACTTCGCGGCGACTGACATTCCGATCCTGACGCACACGATCAGCCGGGTGGCGACGAGCACCCCGGGATTCGGGCCCGAACTCGCGCGGCGGCACCTGGAATTGCTGATCAAAGGCCTCGGGCCGACCCCCGACGAAACGCCCGTCCCACCGCCCCTCGCCGATTCCGCGTTCTCGGACTGGATGCGCGGTCTGCTGGGGTGACCGACCGGGTCAGCCGTGCAACAACTCCAGGATCTCGGCGGTCGGGGCGACCTCTCCGATGACGGGGAAGGCGTTGCTTCTCGTAGCGTTTCCAGCGGGTCTCCGTGCGTTTGTATCGCTGCGATGCTGGGAGGCGGTTCAGGCCGAGCTTCTTCAGGATCCGCCAGACACCGG
>NZ_JBIITF010000028.1:0-11135 GCF_044340635.1 Microbacterium sp. | reverse complement strand
CCTCCACCAGCACGGATGCCGCAGCCACACCGTCGCTCCCCACCGCACCCGCGATCATCGCCTCGCGCACCGCCGGGAGCGCCGCCGGCAGCCACTCCCCCGACGTCATCGAGCGCTCGCGACGCACGACGCCGGCCGCCCGCACCAGCACGCCGGCGGAAGCCCCCGACACCCGCGTCGTACGCTGCACCACCTCCGCCACGGACGCGCACCCGGCCCGCGTCGTCATCCGCTCGTCGCGGGCGCCATCGGACCTCTCGCGCACAACGGTCGTCGCCTCGACCAGCAACCCCTCGACCCGCCGCAGGATCGACCCCGCGACCGCCATCGCCTCGAGCACGTGAGCATCGGATGCCTCGTGCACAGCTTCGCTCGCGAACACCCGCGCGAGGGTCGCGGCGAGCGCAGCGTCCACCTCACGCAGGGTGTCGAGAGCGGGTTTCATGCCGCCATTCTGACGAGGGCCACCGACATTGCCGCGGCTCAGAACACCCTGATCGGAGAAATAATCCAAACCCGTGGAGGACGCAGAGACAGCCCGGCTGTGGAGGACAGACGAACCGCGCGAATCCCCCGCCGACCGGATCGAGATCGCGAACGCGATCGCGATCGCGAACGAGAACCAGAACCAGAACGCGAGTGCGAAGGCGATCGCGAACGCGAACGCGAACGAGGACCAGATCGCGACTCGCGAACGCGAACGCGATCGCGCCTACGCCAGCGAGCGGCTCCGCTGGTCGCGTCCGGCGGCACCGTAGGGCCACGGCGACGGCTCCGGATCGCTCGCCGCGTCGAGCACGGCGAGGTCGTCGTCGCTCAGTGCGACGTCGACGCTGCCGAGGTTGTCCTCGAGCTGCGCGACCGTCCGCGCACCGAGGATGACGGAGCTCACCACGGGCTGTGCGTTCAACCAGGCGAGCGCGATGCGCGACATCGACTGCCCGTGGGCCTCGGCGATGCTCCGCACCGCGTCGAGCACGCGCCACGTGCGCGGCTGACCCGAACGCAGGTCGTAGGCCTCGACACCGCGCTCGGGGTCTTCGCCCAACCGGGTGGCGCCGCTCGGACGTGTGTCCTGCGAGTACTTGCCCGCAAGCCATCCCCCGCCCAACGGCGACCACGGCAGCACGCCCAGGCCGTTCGCCTCGCAGGCGGGCAGGATCTCCCATTCCACCTCGCGCACCAGCAGGTTGTACTGGGGCTGCATCGAGATCAGCGGGAAGCGTCCGGCGGCCAACGCCGTCGCCTGCGCGATCTGCCAACCGAGGTAGTTCGAGAGCCCGGCGTAGCCGATCTTGCCGGTGTGCACGGCGTCTTCCAGGAATCCGAGGGTCTCGTCCAGCGGCGTGAGCGGATCCCACGAGTGCACCTGGTACAGGTCGATGTGGTCGACGCCGAGTCGCCCGAGCGTGCGATCGAGCGCCCGCCGCAGGTGGCGTCGCGACGTGCCCGCGTCACGCGGGTCGACGTCGACAGGGAAGCGCCCCTTGCTGGCCAGCACCAGGCGGTCTCGGGTCGACGTGCTCTGGTGCCGCAGCCACTCCCCGACGATCTGTTCCGCCCGACCGGCGCTGTAGACGTCGGCGGTCTCGAGGAGCGTTCCGCCCGCGGCGACGTAGGCATCGAGCTGCGCGTGCGACTGCTCGACGTCGGATTCGGCGCCGAAGGTCATGGTTCCGAGGGCGAGCGTCGAGACGGCGAGACCCGACCGGCCGAGGGTGGTGTACTTCATCGTTGAGCAGCCTTTCTGGCGGTCACGGGTTGCCGGGGATGGCGCGGATTGCACGACAGGCAGGTGGCACGGATCGCGCGATCGATCACTTTCGAGTCTGCCCTGTCATTCGGGGCGAAGGGCCTCCCGCCCTGGCGACGGGACACGACCCGCCCCTTAGGGTGTGAGGCATGGCAGTGACTCCCGGCGACGACACCGATGAGCGGATGACGCTCGAACTCGGCCGGCGAATCAGCGTGCTGCGCAAGCAACGGGGCCTGACGCTCGTCGCTCTCGCCGCCCGCACCGATCTCTCGCAGCCGTTCCTGAGCCAGATCGAGCGGGGTCGCGCCCGGCCGAGCATGCCCTCGTTGCACCGACTCGCATCCGCCCTCGGCACCACCACGCCCGCCCTGCTCTCCGGCGGCGAGCACGGACACGGCTCGGCGGCCGAGATCGATGACGACGGCGTGAGCCTGGTGCGCGTCGACCAGGGCTCGATGGTTACCCAGTCGAACGGGCAGGCCAAGGCTCTCGTCGTCGGCGAGCGCGCGATGTACCCTCTCGAGTTCGCCACGAACGTGACCGAATTCGAGGACTATTACCAACACCCGGGCGCCGAGTTCATCTACGTGATCTCGGGCCACCTCGAGGTCGATCTCGCCGAGAGAGGGATTCATCGGATCGGCCCGGGCGACACGCTCTACTTCGCGGGCGATGTCCGGCATCGGTGGCGTGTTGTGGGTCTCTGGCCCGCGCGCTTGCTGGTCACGCAGGCGGGCACGAGCGCCGCGGAAGACAATATTGGCAGCGAGCATATTTAGCTCGATTCAGACATTCACGGCGCCGCAATTGCGGCGAAATACCTCCGTAACATCCTGAGCGGATATTGATCTAGTCAATATTCATTCAGGAGGACCCATGTCCGGCGCAACGCTCGACTTCCGTGACGTCGCCATGCGATTCCCCAACGGGACCGTCGCGCTCGACGACGTCAACCTGTCGATCGGGCCCGGCGAGTTCGTCGCTCTGCTCGGCCCCTCGGGGTGCGGCAAGTCGACGCTGCTCCGTCTGGCATCGGGACTCGATGCGGCGACGGCCGGCCGCACCGAGACCGGGACCGACCGGATCGGATACGTGTTCCAGGATGCAACCCTCCTGCCGTGGCTGAGCGTCGAGCGCAACGTGGCGCTGTTCGGCGAACTCGATCACCTGCCGGCGGCCGAGCTCTCGGGGCGCGTCACGCACGCCCTCGAGATAGTGGGTCTCGCGAAGTTCGCGAAGCACCTGCCCCACCAGCTGTCGGGCGGCATGCGCATGCGCACGTCTCTGGCACGGTCGTTGGTCAACAACCCGGCACTGTTCCTGTTCGATGAACCCTTCGGGGCGCTCGACGAGTTCACGCGCGAGAAGCTCAACGACGACGTCCGCGCGCTCTGGCTCGAAGACCGGTTCACCGGGGTCTTCGTCACGCACTCGATCGCCGAGGCCGTCTACATGGCCACGCGCGTGGTCGTGATGGGTGCATCGCCCGGCCGGATCATCGGCGAGTACGCCGTGCCGTTCGGCGACGAACGCGACGAACACACGCGCTACTGCCCCGAGTTCGCCGAGCTCTCGGGCGAGATCTCGGAACTCCTGAAGGCGGCGATGGCATGAGTCGGACGGTCATGAGTCGAACGGTCATGAGTCGCACGGGCATCAGTCGCACGGGCACGAGTCGCACGGGCATGAGCCGGGCGGGCGTCAAGCGCACGTCCTGGAAGTCCATCCTGCTCCCGGTTGCTTTCGCGACCGCGGTGCTCGCGCTCTGGTACGTCACGAGCGCGTTCCTGCTCGCGCCGTCCAAGCGGTTCATCCTGCCGATGCCGCACGAGATCCTCGTCGTCGCGTTCCTCGATCCGAACAACTTCGGCGATCTGCTGCGCCAGCTCGGCACCACGGCCGTCGTCGCCATGACCGGGCTCGCGATCGCAACGGTGATCGGCATCACGACCGCGATCCTGATGAGTCAGGCGAAATGGGTCGAGACGACGCTCTACCCGTATGCGGTCGCCCTGCAGAGCGTGCCGATCCTCGCACTCGTGCCGCTCATCGCGTTCGCGCTGGGGTACGGATTCGGCAGCCGCATCCTGGTCGTGATCCTGATCTCGCTCTTCCCGATCATCACGAACACCCTGTTCGGCCTGCACTCGGCGAACGCGCAGATGAAGGACCTGTTCCGGCTCAAGCGAGCCAGCCGATGGACGATCCTCTGGCGTCTGCAGTTCCCGGCAGCCCTGCCCGCGCTGTTCACCGGTCTGCGCATCTCGGCGGGCATGGCCGTCGTCGGCGCGATCGTGGCGGACTTCTTCTTCCGACAGGGCAACTCCGGCATCGGTCTTGCGATCGACACGTACCGCAATCGCCTCGACGGCGAGATGTTGTACGGCGCGATCCTGCTGGCGTCATCCTTCGGGCTCGCCGTCTTCTGGCTCTTCGGCGTGCTCTCGCGCCTCGTCGTCGGCAAGTGGTATCAGCCCGAGTCACGCTGACCCGCACCATCCCACCCGCACCATCCCACCCGCACCATCCCGCCCCACCACACCCGCACCCACCCGAATCACCTGGAGAGATCACATGAACCGCACCCGCTTTCTCGTGCCCACCGTCGGAGTCGGGGCGGCCCTCGCGCTCGTCCTCGCCGGCTGCAGCAGCAGCAGCACGCCCACGGCGCAGGATGCCGAGGCCGTCGGTGGTGAGGGCGCGCTCGGCGCGTGCCCCGCGACGGTCGTGCTGCAGACGAACTGGTTCCCCGAGCCCGAGCACTCCGCCGCCTATGCGCTGATCGATCCCGCCGAGGCGACGACCGATCCGGACGCCGGCATCTACTCGGGCCCGGCCATCGCCGACCCCGACATCACGATCGAGGTGCGCTCGGGCGGTCCGTTCATCGGGTTCCAGCAGTCCACCGCGCTGCTCTACTCGGACGACTCGATCATGCTCGCCATGATCGACACCGACGAGTCGGTCAAGCTCTCGGCCGACCAGCCGACCAAGGCCGTGTACACGCCCCTGCAGATCAACCCGCAGATCCTGCTGTGGGACCCGGAGCGCTACTCGTTCGACGACATCTCCGACATCGCCGCCAGCGACGCGACGGTGCTGTACTTCCCGGGCTCCGCTTACATGGATTACCTGATCGCGCAGGGTGATGTGCGCGCCGAGCAGTCCGACGGATCGTTCGACGGGTCGGTCACGCGCCTCGTCGCCGACGAGCCGGTCGTCATGCAGGGCTACATCACCCAGGAGCCCTACCGACTGAAGGTCGACTTCCCCGACTACGGGCGCGACGTCGATTCGTTCCTCATCGCCGACTCGGGATACGACATCTACCCGGCCGCGTGGTCGGGCAAGCCGGAGGTCGTCGACGCCCAGTCCGAGTGCCTCGCGCAGCTCGTCCCCGCGATGCAGCAGGCGCAGATCGACTACATGGAAGACCCCGAGCCGGTCAACCAGGCCATCGCGGATTACCTCGTCGAGATCGACCAGTTCTTCCAGGTGACGCCCGAGCTGGGTGCCGAGATCCACCGCGTGATGAAGGACGAGGGCATCGTCGCCGACGGCACGGACGGCGTCTTCGGTTCGTTCGACGCCGAGCGGATGGAGCGCATGACCGCGCTGCTCACCGACATCTACGCCGAGTCCGGCGTCGAGGTCGCCGAGGGTCTGACCGCGGAAGACATCTACACGAACGAGTTCCTCGACCCGAGCATCAGCTACGCGGGCTGAGCGGACGCGTGGGTGGCGTCCGCGCGGCGCCACCCACCACCGCTTCACAGAACTCACCCCCGACGAATCCCGTCCCACCGAGCGCCCGCCCCACGCGATCGAAAGCTGCATCATCATGACCCTCCCCACGTTCACCCCGACGGCAACGACGCCGACATCGACACCGACGCCGACATCGACATCGACATCGACATCGACATCGACGCCGACGATCGCATCGATCACCCCGTACCCACTGCGCCTGCGCACCGACTACGCCGAGATGACCCTGTTCCTCGTGCGCGTCGAGACGAGCGACGGTGTCGTCGGGTGGGGTGAGAGCTGCGACAGCTTCGGCATCTCGTATCCGACGGTGCTCGCGCGTTTCGTCGAGGATGTCTGGGCCCCGGTCGCGGTGGACATGTCCAGCGCCGCCGCCCTCAACGCGCTGGGCACGAAGCGTCGTGCGGTCGCCCGCACGCTCGGTTTCAGCCACTCGGCCGCCCAGTCGCTGAGCGCGGTCGACATCGCGATCCGTGATGCCCAGGCCCGCACCGCAAGTGTTTCGCTGTCGCCCGCCGAGGGGCGTGCGAGCGATCGCCTGCGCGTGTACGCCGGCAACAGTCACTTCCTCGAGTCGCGCGACGCGGGCGGGCACGTCGAGCTCCTGGCTCCTCTGCTCGAGCGCGGCGTCTCGCTGGTGAAGATGCGCATCGGCCCCGACTGGCGCACGGCCATGCGTGTGCTCACGGACCTCCGCGCCGACCTGCCCGACATCGATCTCATGGTCGATGGCAGCGAGCTGTTCTCGGTCGCCGAGTCCCTCGAAATGGCGGCGCGCTTGTCCGATCTGCGCATCAGCTGGTTCGAAGAGCCGGTGTCCGCCGCTCGGCTTCCCGCGATCACGCGGATCGCTGCGGCCTCCCCCGTCCCGATCGCGTACGGCGAGCACCTGTTCAGCACCGAGCACATGCTCGACACGATGGATGCCGCGGCCATCTCGGTCGTTCAGCCCGATGCATCCATCTGCGGCGGGATGGCCGAGGCCGACCTGATGGCGCGCACGGCCCTCGGTCGCGGGGCGCGCGTCGTCATGCACACGCACGGCAGCCCGGTGACGTTCGCGGCCAATGCGCTCGTCGCCTCGGCGATCCCGGGCATCGACCTGATCGAGTACCCGTTCCACCTCTCCCCCATGCTCGAGCGCGTCGCGCCCGGCGCGGGGTTCGACGTCGCGTCGATCGTGGACGGGTCGATCGCGGTGCCTACCGCGCCGGGTCTCGGCATCGATGTGGACGTGGACGTGGTCGAGGCCGGGCGCCGGGCGTTCCTCGACTCGTGACTAGCGTGGAACCGTGAACATGTCTTCTGCTCGGCGCGTGCTCGTCACCGGATCACGCGGCAAGGTCGGCCGTTCCGTCGTGGCCGCTCTCGTCGCGGCGGGGTTCGACGTGCGGGCGACCGACATCGGCCGACCCGTGTACGACGCCGACGCCTCGAACGCCGTCCCCTATGTGCAGGCCGACCTGACGGATGCCGGTGACGCGTTCGCCGTCGTCCGCGACGTGGACGTCGTCGTGCACACCGCGGGCATCCCCGAGCCGACCAAGAACGTGGCGCACGCGGTGTTCGCCACGAACACCCAGTCGACGTTCAACGTGATCGAGGCCATGGAGGCCCGCGGCATCCGGCGCCTGATCAATCTGTCGAGCGACTCGGTGTCGGGCATGACGTGGGCGCACCGGCCGTTTCTCGGGTCCTTCTGCCCGATCGACGAGTCGCATCCCGATCTCGCGCACGATGCGTACGGAATGTCGAAGCGCGTCACCGAGTTGCTGTGCGACGGTTTCGTGGCCCGCGCGGACGCGTCGGCCGTATCGATCCGTCCGACGTGGGTGCTGACGCCCGAGACGTATGCGGCGAATCTGCGGCCCTTCTTCGACGACCCCGACCTGCCGAGCGCCGTGTTCTGGGCGTACATCGATGTGCGGGATCTCGCCGACCTCGTCGTCGCGTGTGTTCGCACCCCGACCCCCGGGCACGAGGTCGTCTACGCCGCCGCGGCCGACAACATCGGCGGTCGTGATCTGCTCGCGAGCGTCGCGCGTCTGCACCCCGAGGTCGAGCTTCGTCCGGTGTCGCGCGTCGACGCCAGCGGCATCGACTCGTCGAAGGCCGCGCGCCTGTTCGGCTGGACCGCGTCCCGGTCGTGGCGGCATCATGTAACTGAGCACGGTTTTCCCCTGCCCGAGCCCACGCAATGAAGCGCGGCCCGAACAACGGACTCTCCATGACCGACTACGTCGACGCAGGTGGCGTGCGTGTCGCCCGCCCCCTCTACGATTTCATCGCGAACGAGGCGCTCGGTCCGGATGTTCCGCCGCGTGCCTTCTGGGCCGGTTTCGCCGCGATCGTCGACGATCTCGCGCCGCTGCGTACCGAACTGCTCGCCGAGCGCGACCGGCTGCAGCAGTCGATCGACGAGTGGCATCGCGAGCACGGCCGGCGCGTATCTCCGTCCGCGTATCGCGCGCACCTCGAGTCGATCGGGTACCTCGTTCCGGAGGTGTCGTCGTGCCCTCTCGTGACCACGGGGGTCGCGCCCGAGCTCGGCCGGCTCGCCGGTCCGCAGCTGGTCGTTCCCGTCACGAATGCGCGCTACGCCCTCAATGCCGTCAACGCCCGCTGGGGTTCGCTGTACGACGCGCTGTACGGCACCGACGCGATCCTCCCAGTGGAGGATGCATCCTCCGGGTACGACGTCGAACGGGGCGAGCGTGTGGTGGCGCACGTGCGGGATCTGCTCGACGAGGTCGCGCCGCTCGCCGGGGGCACGCACCGCGACTCGCGGTCGTACACGGTCGTGGACGGCGCGCTGACGGTCACCCTCGCGGACGGGCGCAGGACGACCCTCGCCGATCGCGCGCAATTCCGCGGCTACCGCGGCCGGTCGGCCTCACCGAGCGCCGTGCTGATCGCTCGCCACGGCCTGCATCTCGAGCTGCAGTTCGACGCCGATTCGCCGGTCGGGTCGCGGGATCCCGCGACGATGAGCGATGTGCTCGTCGAGTCGGCGCTCAGCACGATCGTGGACTTCGAGGATTCGGTGGCAACGGTCGATGCCGACGACAAGGTCGCCGCATACCGCATCTGGCTCGGCCTGAATCGGGGCGATCTCACGCACTCGTTCGAGAAGCAGGGACGGATGATCGAGCGCTCGCTCGCCCCCGACCGCGACTATCGCGCCCCGATGGGCGTCCCGATCACCCTGTCGGGCCGGGCGCTCATGCTCGTGCGGAACGTCGGTCTGCACATGGCGACGGATGCGGTGCTCGACGCGGATGGCGAGCCGGTGAGCGAGACGATCGTGGATGCGGTCGTGACGACGCTGTGCGCACGGCACGCCGACGACCTCCAGTCGCTGCCCATCGTGATTCCGAAGCTGCACGGGCCGGCCGAGGTCGCGTTCGTCGTCGACCTGTTTGGGCGGGTAGAGGCGCTGCTCGGGCTCGCCCCCCGCACCCTCAAGCTCGGGCTGATGGACGAGGAGCGTCGCACCTCGGCGAACCTGGCCGCGTGCCTCACCGAGGCGCGGACGCGTCTGGTGTTCATCAACACCGGATTCCTCGATCGTTCGGGGGACGAGATCCACACGTCGATGCAGGCCGGGCCTTTCCTGCCGAAGGGCACGCTGCGCGATCAGCCCTGGATGCGCGCGTACGAGCGTCGCAATGTCGCCACGGGTCTCGAGACCGGTTTCGGCGGGCGCGCGCAGATCGGCAAGGGCATGTGGGCGATGCCCGACCGGATGGCTGCGATGCTCGAGCAGAAGGCCGCGCATCCGCTGGCCGGCGCCTCGACCGCGTGGGTTCCCTCCCCCACGGCGGCGACGCTTCATGCGCTGCACTACCTGCGCGTCGATGTGTTCGCGCGCCAGGCCGAACTCGCGGGCGAGCCGGTGGATCCGCTCGATGACCTGCTGACCATCCCGCTCGGCGAGTCGAGGTCGTTGTCGCGGGCCGCGGTGCAGCGCGAGCTCGAGAACAATCTGCAGTCGATCCTCGGGTATGTCGTGCGGTGGGTCGACCAGGGAGTCGGTTGCTCCACGGTTCCCGATATCGACGGTGTGGGGCTGATGGAAGACCGGGCGACCCTGCGCATCTCGAGTCAGCACGTCGCGAACTGGCTCCTTCACCGCGTCGTCACAGAAGACCAGGTGCGTGCAGCGATGGAGCGGATGGCCGAGGTCGTCGATGCCCAGAACTCCGCGGTCGCGGGGTACCGGCCGATGGCCCCGGATCTGTCGTCGAGCCTGGCTTATGCCGCCGCGCTCGAGCTCGTGTTCGGCGGAACATCCGCCGCGAACGGGTACACCGAGCCTGTGCTGCACCGCTTCCGTCGCGCGGCGAAGGGCCGGGACCGAGTGCGCGACAACGCCGCGGACACGGTGATTTCTACACACGCCTGAGGGTGGGCAGGACGGCTCGCGCTCGCGCTCCCTCTACCTCTGTCTCCACCCTCTACTTCTGCCTCCGCCTCCGCCTCCACCCTTTACCTCTACCGCGATCGCTGGAGGAGCCGGCCTTCGGGCGGTTCATTCTGCCGGCGGAGCCTGTCGGGCGGGGCGCCTCCGTGTCGGCTTGCGTCGGCGCGCACTCTTCGCCGCAGCCGTGATCCCGCGGTCGGTCGCCATCTTCGCTCCGGATCCCACCAGGCGGGTCCGCGCACGTGCGGCACCCCGTCGATCATCATCACCGACCATCCGGATGTCGCCAAGGTTCTGTGGTGGTGCCAACACAGCAAGACACCGTTATCCGTATGCGTCGGTCCACCCAGCGCATGGTCTGTCGCGTGATGGATCTCACACCACCCGGCCGGCACATGACAGCCCGGGATCACACACCCACCGTCGCGCAGACTGATCGCCTTGCGCTGGATCGCGTTGAAGACCCGATCCACCACACCAAGACTCACGATCCGGCCCCGGTCGTCGCAGGTCACGCGCTGGATGCTCCCACAGCACGCGACCCGCTCCGCCACCCCGATACCCACAGGCGCATCGATGCCCTCGAGCTCGGCCCACCCGGTTCCCGCGACCACATCCTCTTCGCGCGCGTAGACGACGAGCGTCGGCGCACCGCCACCAACGGTCGGAAGCTCGCCCGACCGAGCCGCGACGTCGAGCGACGTCGCCAGCGCGTCGTGCATCTTCTGCGCGCGCGTCCGGGTGTCGCGGGGGCGGGCGATCGCATCGTCCAGACCGCCAGCACCACTACCGCCACCGCCAGCACCACCATCATCATCATCACGATCAGCACCGCCGCCAGCACCATCACCACCATCAGCACCGCCGCCAGCACCATCACCACCATCAGCACCGTCCGGTGCGAACCCGACCCCGACCCCAACCCCAAACCCGACCCCGCCCTCGCCCTCGCCCTGCACCTTCGGGTTCGACAGCGCATCGCAGGTGCGCTGCCACTGCGCAGCGACCTCCGCCAGCACATCTCCGCTGACCCGCGCCAGCCCATCGCGCACGGGCCCGACCGTCAGACCGCGCCGCCGCATCGCCGACGCCTCGACCGGCTCCGCGCCATCCTGATCGAGCACACTCGCCCACACCTGCGCCAACACCCGCAACTCGTTCGCCGACGCATGCGGGCCGGTCTCGACC
>NZ_JBIITF010000020.1:0-50323 GCF_044340635.1 Microbacterium sp. | reverse complement strand
GTCGTGCCGATCGGGCAGTTCCCGACCGTCTACGAGATGACTCCCGAGATGCTCGAGGCGTTCATGAACATGACCCCCGACGAGCAGCTCGCCGCCGTCAACGCGTCGGCGGGAGAGTAGTCAGCCCGTGAACAATAATGTCTCGTATCTACATCTCCTCGAACGGAGCAGTTCATGACGGATTCCACGCTCGGCGCAGTCTCTGCGACCGCGATCACGAACACCAGGGTCTTCGACGGACACAGTCTGAGCGCCCCCACGACGGTCGTCGTCCAGCCCGACGGGCGCATCGGTGACGGATCAGCGGATGCGGTCGTCGTCGGTGCCGCTGTCGTCAACGCGGAAGGTACGGTGCTCCTTCCTGGCCTGATCGACTGTCACATGCACCTGAAGGGGCGCGAGTCCCTCGAGACGCTCGCCACGTACGGTGTCACCACCGGCCTGGACATGGCGACATGGCCCGCATCACAGTTCCAGTCGTTGCGGGGACTGAGGGGAGTCGCTGACTTCCGCACCGCCGGCATGGCGGCGACATCTCAGGGCAGCACGCACAGCCGCATTCCGACCTATCCGGACGTCGCGCTGGTCGATTCCCCCGACAAGGCGGAGCGGTTCGTAGAGGTGCAGGTGGCAGACGGGGTGGATTACATCAAGATCGTCGCCGATCTGCCCGGTCCCACCCAGGACGTGCTCGATGCACTCGTGGCTGCTGCGCACGCGCGGGGGCTCAAGGTCATCGCGCACGCAGCCCTGTACGAAGCTGTGCGTATGAGCCTCGCTGCGGGGGCCGACATGATCACCCATGCTCCACTCGACCGCGCGCTCGACGATGCGACGGCTGAGACGATGCTCGCCCAGGGCACGGTGTTCATCCCGACCTTGACGATGATGAAAGGCATCGCCGCGAATCTCACCGCAGCGGGCGTTCCCGGTGTGAGCTATGCACACGCCCACGAGAGCACGCGCGCGATGCATGCCGCGGGCGTTCCGGTCCTGGCCGGCACCGACGCCTACATCGGGTCCTTCACACGGGCATCGCCGCCATACGGCGAGAGCATGCACGACGAAGACGCCTACATCGGGTCCCTCACACGGGCATCGCCGCCATACGGCGAGAGCATGCACGACGAACTCGCTCTGCTCGTGGACGCCGGCCTGTCAACAGCCGAAGCGCTGCGCGCTGCCACCTCGACGGCCGCGCACGCGTTCTCACTCGACGATCGGGGGGCGATCACCCCCGGATTGCGAGCCGACCTCGTGCTGGTGGACGGCGATCCGCTCACCGACATCGCTGCCGCGCGTCGCGTTCTGCGTGTGTGGTGCGGCGGCATCGAGGTGTGAGGGCGTCCTCTCGACCGCGGTGTCACTCCACGGCGGTGTTCGCGCCGTGGTGCCACGCGAGCACCCGGTTCTCGACGACGATGAGCAGCAGGTTGAACACGTACCCGAAGATCCCGATGAGCACGATGCCCGACCACATGTCCGTGATCGCGAACGACCTCTGCGACTGAAGAACGAAGACGCCGATCCCGTTGCCTCCCGCCATCATCTCGCTCACGACGACCATGATGAGCGCGAGCGAAAGACTCGTGCGCATTCCGGCAAAGATCTGCGGAGCTGCCGCGGGAAGTGCGACCTGCAACTCGTAGCGGAACCAGTGGATGCCGTACACCCGGGCGGTCTCGCGCAGTCCGGGGTCCATTCCTCTGATTGCAGCTTCGGTATTGAGGAGCACGGGCCAGAGGCAGATGAAGGTGATCAGAATCACCTTCGCGGTGTCGTCGAGGCCCAGCACGATGATGACGAGGGGAATCAACGCGACCGCAGGGATCGCGCGCAGGAACTCGAGCACGGGTGCGAACATCGCCTGGAGGCGGTGCGCCTGACCGAGAACGAACCCCACGACCACGCCGATGACCACAGCGCCGATGAACCCGATCATCATCCTGGAAAGACTCGGCAAGACGTCGCTCGCCATCCGCGCGAAGAGCCAGTTCTCCTGGAAAGCGACTAGGGCGTGTCTCCCAAAGGTTTGGGCTGGTCGCTGGAACGCTCGGTGTGTGTCTCGAACGGAGTTGCTGACTGATGCGCAGTGGGAGCTGATTGCTCCGTTGATGCCGTCCTCGCAGGGGCGTCGTGGTCGGCCGTTCGCCGATCATCGCACCGTGGTGGAGGGCATCATCTATCGCTACCGGACCGGGATCGCGTGGCGGGACTTACCCGGGTGCTTCGGGCCGTGGCAGACGGTGTGGAAGCGGCACCGCCGCTTCAGCGGTGATGGGACGTGGGACAAGATCCACAGCGTCCTGCTGGCCCATGCCGACGCCGCCGGGCTGATCGACTGGGAAGTCTCGGTGGACTCCACGATCAACCGCGCCCATCAGCACGCCACCAACCTGCCCCGGGACACAGGGGGACCTGACGAATTACACGAATCTGCGCATCGAGCCGCCTGATCACGCCATCGGCCGCTCCCGCGGCGGCCTGTCGACGAAGATCCACCACCTGTGCGACGGGAACATGCGGCCGCTGGTGATGCTGCTCGGGCCCGGGCAGGGCGGGGACTCCCCGATGTTCGAGCACGTGATGAACGCCCTGCGGGTACCGCGCCTGGGTGGGGGCCGGCCACGCACCAGGCCCGACCGGGCGCTGGGTGACAAGGCTTACTCTTCCCGGGCCAACCGCAAGCTGTTGCGCCGGCGCGGCATCCAGGCCGTCATCCCCGAACGCGATGATCAGATCGCCAACCGCAAGCGCCGCGGCGCCAAGGGTGGTCGCCCGGTCACCTACGACACCGAGGCCTACAAGCGCCGCAACGTCGTCGAGCGCGGATTCAACATCTTCAAGCAATGGCGCGCCTTGGCCACCCGCTACGACAAACTCGCCCTGACCTATCGCGGCGGCGTCGTCCTACGCGCCATCACCATCTGGCTCAAGGCTTTAAGAGACACGCCCTAGGCGTCGCGCCGAGCGTCGGACAACTGGAGTGAGAATCCGACAAATGGAGTGAGACGACTCGACAGGTCCGTGAGAATCGGACAACTGGAGTGAGACACGACACCCTGCATGCTCTTGATCTAGCAAGTTGCTATCTACCTGATGCCGGTGGGAAGCTCGCTCCGTTGCCTCGATCGGCAGTCGCGAGCTTATCACGGCTGTCAAGGGGGGTGCCAAATATCTGCCTATCGTCTGCATATGCCGGTGCACCCGCACCGATGTGTCCGATGACAGTGATTCTGTCGTCCGTGCCATTGATCTTGTGTCTGGGACGTTGATTCTGTCGTCCGTGCCATTGATTCTGTGGGCGAGCCTGCGACACGCGGCTTCTCGTCGAGCGGTCGACGAGTGGCGAGTCGTACTCTGGCGCCGTCAGGTTCACTTCCTCAACTGAACATCTGCGAGTGAGAGGAGTGAGCGTGAGCGGGTCGTTGCAGACGGCGGGGTCGGTCCGAGCCGATTTCGAGTGGGTCCTGGACGGCAAGCGGGATCGCCGTGACGCGATGGACGCTGCCGGGGTCGCCTTCGAGTCGGTCGACGTCGTGCGGGTGCCTGCGTCGTGGCAGCACAAGCGGAGCTACGAGGGCTTCTACTGGGCGGCGACCACAGCCTCGCATGTGTGGTTCGAGTCGCTGTACGAGCGCGCGGCTCTCATGCGGCTCGATCGTGATCGTCGAGTAGCGGGTCTCGCATCACAGCCGATGTGGATCCACTGGCCGCAAGGCGCCGGCAAGCACGCACCCGACTTCTTCGTCCGCTATCACGATGGCAGCGCCGCGCTCGTCGACGTCCGACCTGCCGAGCGCATCGGCGATGACGACGCCGAGGTGTTCCGGATGACTGCTGAGGTCTGCGAGCGGCTCGGATGGGGCTACCAAGTCGTGAGCGACATCTCCGTAACTGAGCATCGCAACCTCCGCTTCCTCTCTGGATATCGCTTCGACCGTTGGATCTCAGCGTCAGCCACGGCCAGGATCCGTGCATCCGAAGGAGAGCAGAGGACTCTGGGGGAGTGGGAGGAACTACTCGCGAACCTATGCGCGGAACCATTGGGCGCCGTCTACTCGGCACTTTGGTGGCGGCGGCTTCGGGTAGACGTGGAACTCCCGCTCTCGCTCAGTACGGCGGCAGTGGCGGCATAGCGATGCGCGCGCGGATCGGAACACACCTCACCTGGGACGGTCACGAGTTCGTCGTTATCGCGATCGACTATCGGCACGCCGTGTTGCGATCGCTGGAGGAGGAGTTCGTCCGCGAGGTCGTCATCGAGGAACTGCTGCGCGCCCCCGACGTCGTCTGGCACGATGTGCGACCGCTCTCGAGCGAACCGCCCGACATTCAGTTGATTGCCGCGTTGCCGGAGGCGGAGCGACGCGTGCTGGATGCCTGGGTCGAACAGCTGGAGGCGGTGAAGGTCGCGGTCGACGCCGGCGCCGAGCTCAAGCCATTGCTCCAGGACGTTCGCGATGCCATGGCACCGTTCGTCCAGGTGTCGACGGAGACCGTGCGTCGCAAGTACCAGCGCTACCGCGCCGAGGGCGTCCTCGGGCTCATCGACAAGCGCCGACAGAACGGACGCAAGCCTTCGGTCGACGCGCGCATCGCGGCCGCCCTGAGTCAATTGGGCGCTGCAGGAGTGAAACGCTCCTCGGGCACGCGGTCTCGCACCGTCGACAACGTGAAGTGGATGCTCGAGGAGGATCTCGGTGAGAGCATCGACCTGCCGAGCGACCGGACGCTGTACCGCCTGATCGCGGCACACCCCACGGCTCGCAAGCTCAGTTCATCGGCGAGGCGTCGAGAGACCGAAGCGAACAAGCCGGGCCGGGCATTCGGGTTGCATGGATCCCTCCGCCCGGGCGAACACGTGCAGATCGACTCCACGGTGATCGACGTTCCTTGCCGGCTGCTGGATGGGCGTCTCAACCGTGCCGAACTCACGATCATCCACGATGTCGCCACCCGCTCGATCCTGGCGGCGATGGTTCGCGCGATCGCGACCAACAGCGCTGACCTGGCGGGAGTCCTCGCTCGGGCGCTGACCCCCTACGACCGGCGGCCGCCGGGTGCCCGCGAGCAACGTGAGCGGGTGGCCGCGACCTGGGCGGGCAAGTTCATGATCGAGCAGGATCGGCTGGATCAGCATCGGCTCGCGCAGCCGTACATCTTCCCCGAGACGATCACGACCGACAACGGCAAGATCTTTCGCTCTCAAGCCTTCCGGCTGGGATGCGCACGGCTGGGGATCTCTCTGATCTTCGCGAGCAAGCAGACGCCGACCGACAAGCCGCACGTCGAGCGCACGTTCGAGACGATGGTCACCCGGTTCGTGCAGTATTTGGAAGGCTTCACGGGCGGCAGCGTCGAACGGCGGGGCCGAGATGAACCGACCGACGAGGCGCTCGCCCTGGCCCAGCTGCAAGAGCTCCTCGAGGACTGGGTCGCAATCGAGTGGCAGAACCGACCACACGACGGGCTCACCGACCCATTGCTCCCCGGCCGCTTCCTCACGCCCAACGAGATGTTCCGTGCGTACCGCCGGGTGGCGCCGGAGATCCACGTGCCCTTCGAGCTCGCCGACTTCATCGGACTGTTGCCATCGAAGACCTGTACCCTGCAGGACTACGGCATCAACTTCTCGCGTCGCGTCTACAAGTCCCGGCGCCTTCCAGAGCTCCGCGCCGCCGGAGCCCAAGGCGAAGGAGCGACACGGCCCTGCCAGATCCGGTACGATCCCAACAACCCGCTCTACATCTGGGTCGAGCACGACGGCGACTTCGTGCCTTTCCGCGGCGCCCCCGATCTGCTGGATCAGCCGATGGGCGGCGACATCTGGCGAGCCTCCCGTGACGTCGATGCGGATCACGATCGCGCCGTGAGATCGGATGCCGCGCAGCTGGCAGACCGGATGAAGCGGGCTCAGTGGGTGCGCTCCGGCAACAAGCGCAACCGTTCCGTTCGCACGGCGGAGGTGGATCGCGACCCGATGCACCTGACGGGCATCTCCAAGACGGTCGCTCGCGAAGAGTCCGAGGACGAGCCCGGCGGCGACGAGGTGATCTGGGAGCGCGGCGGTGGGTTCTCGCTCCTCGCGGACGATGACGGGGTGTGGGAGCGGCTGACATGACCCAGGCGATCAACACGCGGGAAGGGTGGTCCGCGTTCGTCAGCGAGACCCTCGACAAGCCCATCCCGATCACTCGCGCCGAGCTCGACGCGCTCTCACCGGCGGATCGTGCGATGAACCGTGAAGCCCGCAAGCAGTTCATGATCCGCGGCCCGGTGGTGCACACGGCGCAGTTCGCTGCGATCGAGACCGAGATCCTGCGGCGCCTGATGCTCAACCAGTACAAGTCTCACGGCAAGCTCGGCGTGATCGTCTCCGGCGAACCCAACATCGGCAAGACGACGACCGTCGCGCACATCGCCCGCCGGTTCGAGCGCCGCCGCCGCGATGTCGGCCGCGCCGGCGGCGGCAACTCGATCCCCGTCATCTACGTCTCGGTTCCGCCGTCGTGCTCACCGAAGCTGATGCTGGGCGAGTTCGCGCACTTCCTCGGTCTCCCGATCCGACCGCACTACAACACCGGCGAGCTGATGAACACGGTCGCGAGCGTGATCGCCGCGTGCGGAACCGAGCTGATCATCGTCGACGAGATCCACAACATCAACCAGAAGTACAAGCAGATGGGAGAAGCCTCTGACACCCTCAAACAGCTGTCGGAGAAGTGCCCCGGTACGTTCGTGTACGCGGGTGTGGATGTCGAGGCCAGCGGGCTCCTTGACGGCACCCGCGGTCGGCAGATCAGCAGCCGGTTCCAAATCATGCACCTGCAGAAGTTCGAGAACTCCGGCAAAGCCAAGGCGAACTGGGCCGATCTGCTCGTCGCCGTGGAGAGCTCTCTCGGGCTCATCGGCCAGCAAGAGGGCGCGGTGCTGCGCCACGCCAGTCAGCTGCATGCCGCAACCGGAGGCGTGATCGGCGATCTCACCGGGATGCTGCACATGCTCGCGATGGACGCGATCGACAACGGCACCGAGCGGCTCGACCTCGACACGCTGTTCGGCACCGTCCCAGCCGACTCCACTCCGGTGCCCGCCGCAACATGAGGTCTCCGCAGCGAGTGGAAGACGTGCGTCCCCTTCCGATCGGGGTGCGTCCACTGCCTGCGGAAACGGTGAGCGGGTACCTCGCCAGGCTCGCCACGGCGAACATGCTCACGCCGCGCGATCTGCGACTCCACGTCACGGCCGTCGCAGGGCTCTCTCCGTCGCGCCCCAACCTCGAGCGCGCGGCGGGGTGGGCGGAACGGCTCGGCGGGCTCGCCCCGGGCCACTTCGACGCCGACGCCCGCCGAAACGCGATGTACGTGCGCTGTCAGCACTACCAATGGCAACCCACGCGCTGCAGACAGTGCGGGTACACGCAGCGTCCGCGCACCGCGTGCCAACGGTGCTCGGACGGTTCACACACGACCGTGTGCAGTCGCGGCGGAGCCGTCTGCAACAGGCACCGCCGATGGCACACCGACGGAGCGGATTTCGACCTCGCGCCATTCCCCGAGTACGCCCGCGCAGAACGCTGCCTGTCGGGAACGCTCTGGAAGCGCGGGATAGGACTCGCGACCGGCGAGTTGCAGCTGGCGGCAACGTTGATCCGGTACTGGGCGGTGGACGACCAGATCAGCCCGCGCGTCGCCGAACGCGTGGCTGCGCTCGGCGTCGATGAGCTCAGCTCCGAGACCGTCTTTCTCGTCGCGTATCCGGAGGTCGTGAACCTGACGACCGTCCTGACCGATCTGTCTTTCGCGAGCTACCTACTCAGCCCGCGGTTCAGCCTCGCAGAGCAGGTCTGGGCGCTCGAGGCCGCGGTCATCACGATCATGCGAGGCTCCACCACGCCACGGCTGCACCACGTGGCCGAGAAGATCGTCTCCCGCGGCAAGGCCGCCGTCGAGACCGCTTTCGGGATGCGTCAGAACGCGCACAACAAGCGGCCCGCGACTCTGGAGAAGGCGCTGATCGCCGCATCGCAGCGCCACCGCAGCTGCTTGCTGCGACACCTCAGCTCAGTTCGCATCCAAGTCCCGCCGTTCGAGCCCGGGGTGGCGGCACCAAGGAACGATGTCCTGGTGCGACGACGGCCGCTTCCCGATCTCGCGCTTCAGGAATAGGCGCTTCGCCTGCCGGTGTCGACTGTGCACCGGGGCGCTGCACAGTCTTGAGTGCGATCCCGGTCGGTTGCTCTCGAGGACATAGTCACGACGGAGGATCCGCCCACGCCGATCATCCCGATTGCCACGAAGGCTGGCGAATATAGCGAAATCTAGGGATGTCTAGCGTTTCCCTAGATTCTCCTAGACCTTGCTCCACCTTGGCGATGGTGCCGAAGATGCTCGGCCCGATGATCAAGCACGACGGCGGACGTTGCTCATGCTCGCAGCGACCGGTGGCTACTTGTCGAGTTGGAGGCGGTGCCAGGCGACGAGCGTCAGTGCTCCGAATAGGAAGGGGACGCTGGGGATCAGGGCGAGTTGTCCGGCTGTGACGCTGTCGGGGTTGATGGCCCAGAGTGCGGGGGTGACGATGGGGAACCATGCTCCGACGCCGATGAAGGCCATGACCTGTGCGATGACGAGGAGGCCGATCGCGGTCGCGATCCCAGGGAGCAATCCGCGGCCGAGGGTGGTGGCCCAGGCGGCGGGTGTGGCGGCGAGGCCGACGAAGATGGTCACCGGGATCTGGCGGGCGAGGGCTTGCCACTCGGTGGGGTCGGGCGCCCCGTGACCGAGCAGCAATCCGAGCGTCAGGAGCGTGGCACACAGTGCGAGCGAGACTGCGATCGTCCAGGCGAGGTAGATGAGCAGCTTGGCCAGGGCGATCGCCCATCGCGGCACGGGGAGGGCGAACAGTCCGGTGATCGTGCCGTCCGCGAACTCGCGGCCGATCATCCAGCTGAGCCCGATGCCGAGCGCGGGCATGACGCCGGCGGCGGTGATCTGCGCGGCGATCGCGAGCAGCGCGGACCACCCGTCGAGGTCCGCGATCGGGCCGAGCTTCGCCGTCAGTTGGGGGTCGCCGAGCTTCATCGCGGCGAGGATGCCGGCGACCAGCGCAGTCACGCTGACCAGGAGAAGCCCCGTGGTCCACCGCAGGACGCGGGACGTGACGGCCTTGCGTGTCTCGGTCACCAATGCAGAGCGGAAGATGCTCATGCCTGCCCCCGTTCCTGGTCGTCGGCGAGAACCGACGCGAAGAACGCCTGCTCGAGGTCGGCGCCCGCCGGTGGTGATGTTCTCGTATCCGATCGTGCGAACGAGTTCGGGAGGCAGCGAGTCCATCAGTCCGATGAGCTCGGGCGACTTCATGGCCGGGTACAGCGGTAGATAGAGGAATACGACGGCGGCCAGGCCGGCCGACCAGCCGATGAGTCCTCGCCACCCTTCGCTGAGCCAGCGGCGGAACACCGGGAGTGGGGTGGGGTGAACGGATGCGGTGCGCTGTGCGATGGCGGTCATGATGCTGCTCCGTTTCGGGCGTACAGATCCAGCACGGACTCTTCGAGGTCGGGTTCTTCCACGGTGAGGTCGCGGATCGTTCCGGCGGCGATGGCCCGGATCACGGGGTCGATGTCGCCGCGTGCGGTCGCGGAGACACGGACCAGGTCGCCTGCCGCGGCGACGTCCACGTCCTCGATACCGGATGCCGCGGCCAGAGCGTCGGCGACGGTCTCGGCCGCGACACCGGTGACGGTCGCGCGGACGCGGCGCACGCTCGCGATCCGCAGCGATGAGACCGGGCCCTCCGCGACGATGCGTCCCTGCGCGAGCACCGCGACGTCGTCGGCTGCCTGCTGGATCTCGCTGAGCACATGGGAGCTCAGCAGCACGGTCTGCCCCGCGTCGCGGGCCTCGCGCACCATCGCGAGGAACTCCCGCTGCACGAGCGGATCGAGGCCGCTGGTCGGCTCGTCGAGCACCAACAGATCGGGCCGGTGCATGAACGCCTGGACGAGTCCGAGCTTCTGCTTGTTGCCCTTCGACAGCGTCCGCACGGGCCGGGCCAGGTCGAGTCCGAGCCGCTCGGCGAGCTGCTCGATGGTGCCGGGTGCAACGGGGCCGCTGATCTCGGCGAGGTGGCGCAGCAGGGCGCGTCCTTTGACGCGTCCTTCCAGGCGCAGCTCGCCGGGGACGTACCCGATGCGGCGGCGAAGGGCGGCGCCGCCGGCTCGGGGTGATGCGCCCAGCACCGTGATGTCGCCTGAGGTGGGGCGGATGATGTCGAGCAGCGTCCGCAGGGTGGTGGTCTTGCCGGCCCCGTTCGGGCCGATCAGCCCGAACACCGAGCCGGACTGGACGGTCAGGTCGAGTCCGTGCAGCGCGGTGTGCGAGCCGTAGCGCTTGTGCAGCGCACGGGTGTGGATCGCCACGGTCATGGCGGTGGTTCCTTTCGAATCAGGGATGAGGATCGAGGACGCTACCGCGCCGCCGGGGGATCCGGATCCTGATTCGGGTCGCCGTCGCCCTTGTCGCTGCGGGGCCCGGCGGGCCGGGCGAGTGCTTCCTTCGCCGCCGTCAGCAGGCTGTCGTCCTGGAACAGCCCGTGGGTGAACAGCTCGAGGCCGGGAAGCGCCAGCCGCCGCGCCCCTTCCGGGCCTAGTGGGTCGACGCCCAGCACCCGAGCGATTTGACCCTGCAGCAGCAGCGGCGCCAGCCCGTAGGCGGTCAGCAGCAGCGCGGTGGCCTCGGGGTCGGACATCGTCTGCGTCTGCCACTTGTCTCCCACATCACGGAGCATCTTGCGGGTGTGCTCCAGGAACGCGTCGAACACCCGCCGACCGGCGTCGCCGGGATCGGCGAGCAGCCGAACCAAATAGCCCAACCTGCCCGCGTGGACGCCGACGCCCGCCAGCACCGCGTCGATCCCTTGCGCGGTGGGGTCGTCGATCGCGATGGTGCGGTCCGCGAGCAGTGTCGAGACCACGTGCTCATCGCACTCTTCACGCAAACCGGCCTTGGAGCCGTAGTGGTGCAGCACCAGGGCGGGGCTCGCGCCCGCGTGCGCCGCGATCTGCCGCACCGTGGCCCGATCGAAGCCCGCCTCGGCGAAGACCTCGATGGCGGCATCCCGGATGCGCGCACGCATCGTCAGGTCGCCAGCATCCCGGACTGAACTCACGTTCAGCATACTAATCATGCGTTCACCAATCTGTCCAGTGATGTCGTCCAGCTGCGGGGTTTCGTTGCGGAACGCCGCACCCGGCCTTGGCGGGCCGGGTCGCACAACGCAGGCTTCTTCTCACAGCACAGCCGTGGCGCGGTGTTTCTCGCGCCCGCTGCGGGTAGGGTGTCGTGGATCCCCCTCCGGGGTCACGGTGAGCCGGGAAGTCTGGTCGGCAGCGGTCGCGCGACCGCTCCGGCACACCGAACAGACGGAGAAGCGGTGACACACACCGTCGTCGCCCTGGGCGACCATCTCGATTCCCTACGCCAGCTGACCCCGCACCGCGGCGTGATCGACTCCGACGAGGACCTGGAGCCACGCGGCGGCGTGCGTGGGCTGGTCGTCGGGGTGGACCTGACGGGCGCCCGGTCTGCACGAGAGGTGCGGGCGGAACTGAAGCGACAGGTGACCCGGTGGGCCGAAGCGGCGCGCCGGTATCCCGGAGCGATCCACCTGCTGATCGCCTACCAGATCCCTCGGGGCCTGGACCCGAGCCGCGTTCAGGGAGCCGCCGACGGTGCCGCCCTGCGGGCGCACGCGATGCTGGAGCGCAGCGCCGCCCGCTACGTCGATGTGACCCTGCTCGATGTGACCGAGTGCGACGACACGACGGTTCTGGCGGATCGGATCATGGAGCGGATCAGTGGCCGGGCCGGTGCTTACTCGGCGGCGGCGCTGACGTGGGCGGATATCCGCGGCACTTCGATCGCGCGTGCCACAATGGCCGACTACTACTGACCAGCCTCTCACCCGCGACAAGGCCTCCGGGGTTCAGCCGATGATGGGGCGTTCCTCGGGGAGGGTGTAGAGCAGGTTCCGTTGCCGTAGCGCCAGGGCGGCGGCCAAGCCGATGGGGCCGATGCGGCCGGCGAGCATGAGCAGGCTGAGCACGTACTTCCCGAACGGCTCGAGCTCGGCGGACAGGCCGACCGAGAGTCCGCAGGTCGCGAACGCGGAGATCACCTCGAACAGGATCCGGTCCAGCGGCGCGGTGCTGACGGTCATCACCAGCCCGGTGGCGACGAGCACCAGGGTGGCGCCGAGGAAGGTGACGCTGATCGCGAGGCGGAGCGAGCCGTCGGGGATGTGGCGTCCTGCCGCGATGACGTGCCGGTCGCCGCGTGCTTCGGCGATGATGCCGAGGAACAGCACCGCGAGGGTGGCGACCTTGATGCCGCCGGCGGTGGACGCCGAGCCGCCGCCGACGAACATCAGCGCGTCGGAGACGAGCAAGGTGATCGGGGTGGACTCGTTCGTGTCGGTGAGCGCGAACCCGCCAGAGCGCATCATGACCGAGGCGAACAGCGCGTGGAACGCTTTCTCGGCGGGGTTCAGGTGGCCGATGGTGCGGTCGTTACCCCACTCGAGCAGACCCCACGCGAGCGCGCCGACCGCGAGCAGGATGGTGGTCGTGGTGAGGGTGAGTTTGGTGTGCAGGCTCCACTTGCGCCGGTGCCACTTGTGGATGATGAGAGTGAGGAACACTGGAAATCCGAAGCTGCCGACGAACACTCCGATCATGATCGGGACCAGGATCCACAGGTCGCCGTCGAACGGGGCGAGCCCGCCTTCGTGGATGGAGAACCCGGCGTTGTTGAACGCCGAGATGCCATAGAACAGGGCATTCCACAGCCCCTCCCACCAGTGTTCCTCGATCATCACGAACCGGGGGACTAGCGCGAGGACCAGGATCGCTTCGATGGTCAGGGTCGTGACCACGACGATGCGCAGCAGTTGCCCGACCTCGCCGAGCTTGGAGGCGCCGCCGATGCTCTGCTGCGCGAACAGCTTCCCTCGCACCCCGAGGTGGCGGGTGACGGCCCTCATCAGCAGCAGCGCGATCGTCACGATCCCCAGCCCGCCGGCCTGGATCGCGAGCAGGATCACGACCTGCCCGAAGAAGGACCACTGTGTGGCGGTATCGACACTGGTCAGCCCGGTGACGGTGACGGCGGAGGTGGCGGTGAACACGGCATCCTGCAGCGGCGCGGCGCGCCCATCTGCAGAGGAGACCGGCAGCGTGAGCAGGCCGGAGAACAGCACGGCGGCGAGAAAAAAGATCAGCACCGCCATCCGCGACGGCGACCGCTTCGCCAGGTCGCGGAGATAGCGACCCGGCCGCAGCACCGTCTCGGGCAACCATCGCATACCGCGGTCTCGCGCCACCGGGGTCTCCTCATCAGATCAGACGACCCGAGGGTCGCCGCCGACCAGGCTTCCCGGCACTCCGGCGACAAGCATAGTTCGGCTGATCCGAACCCCCTCCATGCCGCGGGGTTTTGGACCGCCGAGGATGTTCTGAAGACCTGCCAGGGCACCTCCATGCGGCCTCTTGTAGGCTGGGGGAGGCGCGTCGGGAAGCCTGGTCGACACCGTCCTTCGTCGACCCGATCGGAACCGCCTATGACCTCTCCCGACCCTGCCCGGAACACTCCCGCGAGTGCGCAGTTCCCTCTCCGCGGCAGCTACGCCGAAGCGCTGCGCATCGGCACACTGCTACGCAAGGAGACCGTCGGCGGCGGGCTTCTCGTGCTCATGGCCGCGATCGGCATCCTGTGGGCCAACTCGCCCTGGGCAGAGGCCTACTTCACCCTCCGCGACCTCGAGGTCGGCTACGAGCCGTGGCATCTGCAGCTCAGTCTGGGCGCGTGGGCCGCCGACGGGCTGCTGGCGATCTTCTTCTTCCTCATCGGCCTCGAGCTCAAACGCGAGTTCGTCGCCGGCGACCTGCGCCGCTTCAGCACCGCGATCGTCCCGGTCGTCGCCGCGGCCGGCGGCGTGATCATCCCCGCCCTGGTCTACGTGGCCATCGTCGCCCAGACTCCCGGTCTCCTGCGCGGATGGGCGATACCGACCGCGACCGACATCGCGTTCGCGGTCGCCGTTCTCGCGCTCATCGGCTCTCACTTGCCGGGCCCGCTGCGGATCTTCCTGCTCACCCTCGCCGTCGTCGACGATCTCATCGCGATCAGCATCATCGCGATCTTCTACACCGAGACGATCGCCATCGTGCCGCTGCTGATGGGCCTGCTCACGATCGCCGTGTACGCCGTACTCGCGCAGCGGTACCGGCAGTTCTTCCACCTCAAGCCCGCCGCCGCATGGCTGATCCTGCTGCCCATCGGCGTGGTCGCGTGGGCATTCGTCCACGCCTCCGGCATCCACGCCACCATCGCCGGCGTGCTGCTCGGCTTCACCATCCCCGTCATTCACCGCCGCCGCGACCAGGTGCCCGACACCGAACCAGGTCTCGCGGAGGAGTTCGAGCACCGTTTCCGCCCGCTCTCCGCCGGGTTCGCCGTACCGGTGTTCGCATTCTTCTCCGCAGGGGTCGCCATCGGCGGGGCGGAGGGCTTCCTCTCCGCGCTCACCGACCCGGTGACCATCGGGATCATCGCCGCACTGGTCGTCGGGAAGCCGGTCGGCATCGTCCTGGCGACCTGGCTGACCACCCGAGTCCGCGGCATCCGACTTGACCCCTCGCTGAGGTGGGTCGACATCACCGGCGTCGGCCTGCTCGCCGGGATCGGGTTCACGGTGTCGCTCCTGGTCACCGAACTCAGCTTCACCGCGACCGACCCGCACCACGACCACGCCAAGGTCGCGATCCTGCTCGCCTCCGTCGTCGCGGCCGTGATCGCCTCGGCCCTGCTCGCCAGCCGGAACCGCCGCTACCGCAAGATCGCCCAGAACGACGCGGAAGACACCGACAACGACGGCATCCCTGACGTCTACGATCGGCCGTAACTCGAGTGCGCCGAGCGACTTGAGAAGCTCCCCGGGGTCATCGGCGAGGGTCGCGCGTATACGCCCCATCACCCGTGTGGGGTGCGGTGGCGCGGACTGTGAGCACGGTGTCGTCCTCCTGACCTGGTCTCCTAGCGGATGTCCGGGGGCGACGTGTCGGGTATTCCGATCAGGGGTTGAGCGGCGGCGTGGTGTCTTCGGCCGTTATCGCGGCCGCGGTGTTGGGTCTGTCGATGTGGAGGCGGTAGCCCATGCCTGCTTCGGTGATGAGGTAGCGCGGGTGGGAGGGTTCGGGCTCGAGCTTCTTGCGCAGTTGAGACACGTAGAGGCGGAGGTAGCCGGTGTCGGTGGCGTGCTCGGTGCCCCAGATGCTGGTGAGCAGGGTTTGCCTGGTGACGAGGTTGCCGGTGTTGCGGATGAGGATCTCGATGACCTGCCATTCGGTCGGGGTCAGGCGGATCGGCGCGTCGTGTCCGTCACGGGTCCGTGTGGCGCTTCGGGCGGCGAGGTCGATGACGATGTCGCCGAGGTGGACAGCGGGGTTGCTGTCGTGTGGGGAGAGGCGGCGGGTGAGGGCTCGGATGCGGGCGAGGAGTTCTTCGACGGAGAAGGGTTTAGTGACGTAGTCGTCGGCGCCCGCGTCGAGGGCGTCCACTTTGTCGGCGGCGCCGGTGCGGCCGGAGACGACGAGGATGGGGGATTCTGACCAGCCGCGGATGCCGTGGATGACGTCGATGCCGTCGAGTTCGGGCATGCCGAGGTCGAGGAGGTAGATGTCGGGCTTGTGGTCGATAGCGGCGCTGATGGCTTCGGCGCCGTTGGTCGCGGTGATGATTTCGTACCCTTTGGCGGTCAGGGTGATGCGAAGGGCTCGGAGGATCTGAGGGTCGTCGTCGGCGATCAGGATCTTCATGACGGGGTGTCCTCTGGCTGGGCTGTGGTGCTGTTGTGGGTGGGGAGAGCGACGACCATGGTGAGTCCGCCGCCGGGCGTGTCTTCGGGGGTGAGGGTGCCGCCCATGCCCTCGACGAACCCTTTGGAGAGCGCGAGGCCGAGGCCGAGGCCGCTGGTGTTGTCGGTGTCGCCGAGGCGTTGGAAGGGAACGAAGACGTCGTCGATGCGGTCGGGTGGGATTCCAGGGCCGTGGTCGATGACGCGGATCTCGACGATGTCGTCTAAGGAGCTGGTGGTGATCCGGACCTTGGAGTCGTCTGGGGAGTGGCGCGTGGCGTTGGCGAGGAGGTTGACGACGACGCGTTGCAGCAGGCCTGGGTCGGCGGAGACTAGGGGGATCTCGGGATTGAGGTCCAGCTCGAGCTCGTCGGGTCCGAGGCCGAGCTCATCGAGCGCGGGGACGATGACGTCGGCGGCGTCGACGTGGGTGGGGAGGATGGCGAGGACCCCGGCTTGAAGACGGCTGACGTCGAGAAGGTCGGTGACGAGGACGGAGAGGGTGGTGAGGCTTTCGCCGGCGGTGGTGACCAACTCAGCCATATCGGCAGGGGTGAGGGAGTCTCCGGCGGCTTGGAGGCCGCTGACGGCGGCGGTCGCGGCGGCTAGTGGCCGGCGGAGGTCGTGGCTGAGTGCGGACAGTAGGGCAGTGCGAATCTTGTCGGAGGCGGCGAGTGGGGCGATGCCGCTGGCAGTCTCGGTGAGCTCACGGTGTTCGAGCGCGACGGCGATTTGCGCGGCGACGACGGTCAGGAGGCGTTGTTCGCGGGCTGGGAGGTCAGGGCCGTGCAGTTCGAGCACGGTGCGTTTGCTTACTGGGACGGTCGAGTATCGGCCGTCGGCGAGGGGTTCGCCGGATGTTACCAGCACCGTGTCCCCTTCGCGCAGTCGCACGCCAGCCAAGGCGAACGCTTCGCGGGTGCGCTCCACGAGCGCCTCGATGGCGTTCTGTCCTCGCAGGACACTTCCGGCGATGGTTTGGATGAGTTCGGATTCGGCGGCAGCGCGACGTGCGACGCGTGTCTGTCGAGCTGCGCGGTCGACGATGAAGCTGACCAGCACTGCGATGGTGACGTACAGGGTGAGTGCAAGAAGATGGAGGGGATCGTCGATGGTGACGGTGTAGAACGGTTCGATGAAGAAGAAGTCCAGGGTGAGCCCGGACAGCACGGCAGCGAACAGGGCGGGCCAGATCCCTCCGACGAGAGCGACGATGACGACGAGCAGCTGGTAGCTGAGCACATCGCTGGTGATGGACTCGGGGCTGCGGAAGGTCGCGAGCAGCCAGGTGAGAGCGGGGCCGCCGATCAGGGCGAGGATCATCCCGGCGATGCGGCGTTTCATGGTCAGCGCGCCGCCGCTGCGGGGCAGGGCGAGGCGTCCGCCGGCGGCGGAGTGGGTGACGATGTGCACGTCGATGTCGCCGGACTCGCGGATGACCGTGGCACCGATACCGGGGCCGGTGAGCGCCGCGCTGAGCCGGCTGCGGCGGCTGACGCCGATCACGAGTTGTGTCGCGTTGAGGGACCGGGCGAACTCGACGAGCGAGTGGGGGATGTCGTCCCCGATGACCTGGTGATACGTACCGCCGAGCTTGTCAACGAGGGAGCGTTGCGCCGCTAACGCGGTGGGGCTGGAGGTGCGCAGTCCGTCCTGGCTGGTCACGTGCACCGCGATCAGCTCTCCGCCGGCGGAGCGGGCGGCGATACGGGCGCCGCGGCGGAGAAGGGTTTCACCTTCGGGTCCGCCGGTCAGGGCGACCACCACGCGTTCCCGGGCCTCCCATTGGCTGTCAATACCGTGCTCGTTGCGGTAGCTTTTCAGCGCCTGATCGACCTCGTCGGCGAGCCACAGCAGTGCGAGTTCGCGCAGCGCGGTCAGGTTACCGAGCCGGAAGTAGTTGGACAGGGCGGCGTCGATGCGTTCGGCGGGGTAGACGACGCCGCTTGCGAGGCGGTCTCGCAGGGCCTGCGGGGCGAGGTCGATGACTTCGACCTGGTCGGCTTCGCGGAGGATGCGGTCGGGGATGGTCTCTCGTTGGGGTACTCGGGTGATCTTTTCGACGACGTCGTTGAGAGATTCGATGTGTTGGATGTTGACGGTGGAGATGACGTCGATGCCTGCGTCCAGCAGTTCGTGGACGTCTTGCCACCGCTTTTCGTTGCGGGATCCGGGAGCGTTGGTGTGGGCGAGCTCATCAACGAGAGCGACAGCCGGGTTGCGTGCGAGGGTGGCGTCGATGTCCATCTCGGTGAGCTCGACGCCACGGTGGGAGACGACGCGGCGGGGGAGGATCTCCAAGCCTTCGGTCATCGCGGACGTGGCGGCGCGCCCGTGGGTTTCCACGACCGCGACGACCACGTCTTTGCCTTCGCTGAGAAGGCGTCTGCCCTCCTCGAGCATGGTGTAGGTCTTGCCGACGCCGGGGGCGGCGCCGAGGAGTACGCGAAGCCGCCCCCGTGTGCTCATCTGTCAGTCCTCCAACTGGTCTAGCGCCAGGTTAAGTTCCACGACGTTGACTGTCGGTTCTCCCAAGTATCCGAGGTCTCGACCTTGGGCGTGCTCGTCGAGGATGCCTTGCACCTGGTCTACGGTCAGGCCCCGCGCGTCGGAGACGCGCTGCACCTGCAGCTGTGCGTACTGGGGGCTGATGTGCGGGTCGAGTCCGGAACTGGATGCGGTGACCGCGTCCGCGGGGATCTCATCGGGAGAGACTCCGTTGAACTCGGCGATCTGTGCCTTGCGTTCCTCGATCGCCGCGATCAGGTCCTCGTTCTCGGGACCCCAGTTGGAACCTGAGGACGCGCCTCCGTCGTAGCCGTCGCCGGCTGCGGAGGGCCGGGGCTGGAAGTACTCCGGTAGCGGCTCACCGTCAGCGGCGGTGAAGTTCTGGCCGATCAAAGACGACCCGACGACCTCGCCTTCAGCGTTCCGGACGAGGCTTCCGTTGGCTTGTGCAGGGAAGGCGAGTTGACCGACCGCGGTGATCAGCAGGGTGTAGCCGATGCCGAGCACCACGGTGAACAGCAGGAGGGCACGGGTGGCGACCCAGAGGCTGCGGCCGGTGCTGCGGGTAGCGGTGTTCATGAACATGTTGTCTCCTTGACGATCCCGGGTCAGAACCCGGGGATGAGGCGCACGACGAGGTCGATGAGCCAGATGCCGATGAAGGGGGTGATGATCCCGCCGAGTCCGTAGACGAGCAGGTTTCGGCCGAGGATCTTGGATGCGTTCGCCGCGCGGTACTTCACGCCGCGCAGCGCGAGGGGGACCAGGACGATGATCACGATCGCGTTGAAGATGATCGCCGAGAGCACCGCAGAGGCGGGGGAGTGCAGCCCCATGATGTTCAGCGCCGCCAGGCCCGGGAACACACCCATGAAGATCGCCGGGATGATCGCGAAGTACTTCGCGATGTCATTGGCGATCGAGAACGTGGTCAGCGCCCCGCGGGTGATGAGCAGTTGCTTGCCGATGCGCACGATGTCGATGAGCTTGGTCGGGTCGGAGTCGAGGTCGACCATGTTGCCGGCCTCCTTCGCGGCCGACGTGCCGGTGTTCATCGCCACCCCGACATCCGCCTGCGCGAGCGCGGGCGCGTCGTTCGTGCCGTCGCCGGTCATCGCGACGAGGTTGCCGCCCTCCTGCTCCTTGCGGATGTAGGCGAGCTTCTGTTCCGGAGTGGCCTCAGCGAGGAAGCCGTCCACGCCCGCCTCCCGTGCGATCGCGGCCGCGGTGAGCGGGTTGTCGCCGGTGACCATCACGGTGCGGATGCCCATCGCACGCAGTTCTGCGAACCGCCCGGTGAGTCCCTCCTTCACGATGTCCTTGAGGTGGACCACACCTAGCACCCGGCCCTCGCCGGAGGGGTCCTTCACGGCGACGACCAGCGGGGTGCCGCCGGACTGTGCGATGCGTTCGGTGTGGTCCTCGAGCTCGGCCAGCTCGCTGGACGGCAACCTCCTCCCCTCCGATTCCAACCATGCGGTGACGGCGGACCCGGCGCCCTTGCGGATCTGAGCACCGTCGGGAAGGTCGAGACCGGACATGCGGGTCTGCGCGGTGAACGGGACGATCTCGCCGGCGGTGCTCGTGTCGACGTCCTCGCCCTGGGCGCGGGCAAGGTCGACGATCGAGGTGCCTTCCGGTGTCGGGTCCGCGAGGGACGAGACGGCGGCAGCGTGGACCAGTTCTTGCTCACGCACCCCGTCCATCCGGACGAACTCGCTGGCGCGCCGGTTGCCGTAGGTGATGGTGCCGGTCTTGTCCAGCAGCAGGGTGGTCACGTCGCCGGCGGCTTCGACGGCGCGTCCGGACATGGCGAGCACGTTGCGCTGCACGAGCCGGTCCATGCCCGCTATGCCGATCGCAGAGAGCAGTGCACCGATCGTCGTTGGGATGAGGCACACCAGCAGCGCGATCAGCACCGTGATGCTGGCCGGGCTGGCGGCGTAAGACGCTATGGGGTTGAGGGTGAGCGCGACGACGACGAACACGATCGACAGGCTCGCCAGGAGGATGTTCAGCGCGATCTCGTTCGGCGTTTTCTGTCGAGCAGCGCCTTCGACCAGGGCGATCATGCGATCGACGAAGGTTTCGCCGGGCTTGGAGGTGATGCGCACGACGATCCGGTCGCTGAGCACCCGGGTGCCGCCCGTGACGGCGGAACGGTCGCCGCCCGATTCGCGGACCACGGGTGCGGACTCGCCGGTGATCGCGGACTCGTCCACGCTTGCGATTCCCCACACGATGTCCCCGTCCCCGGGGATCAGTTCACCGGCGGAGATCACCACGATGTCGCCGAGGCGCAGGTCCGCGGAGGACACATCAGTGGTCGTCGCCTGTTCGGCGCCGGCATCCGTGGCGGAGTCGTACCCATCGATTCGGTGGGCGGTGGTGCTGGTGCGTGTCTTGCGGAGCGTGTCCGCCTGCGCCTTCCCGCGTCCTTCCGCCACGGACTCGGCGAGGTTCGCGAACAGGACGGTCAGCCACAGCCAGATCGCGATCACCGCGGTGAATGGCCACGGCACCTCGGTGCCGCCGGAGGGTGCTGGACCGCCGAGGAAGGGTTCCGCGATCGCGAGCACGGTGGTCAATGCCGCACCGACCCACACGAGGAACATGACAGGGTTACGCCATTGGGCGCGCGGATCGAGCTTGCGGAACGCGCCCGGGAGGGCAGCCCGCACCTGTGCCCAGGTAAAGGCCTTCCGCGGTGCCCGCGGGGCATCGCCCCGGGAAGGGGCAGGGGATTCGGGGGTGGGTGTGATGGTGGTCATGGTTTACAGCAGCCCTTCCGCTAGGGGACCCAGCGTGAGAACGGGGAAGAAGACGAGCGCGGTCACCAGGACCGCTGTGCCGACCACGAGGCCGATGAACAACGGTCGGTGGGTCGGGAGGGTGCCGGCGGTGGCCGGTACCTTGTCCTGTGCGGCCAGGGAACCGGCCAGGGCGAGAACGAGGACGATGGGCACGAACCGGCCCAGCAGCATCGCCACGCCCAGCGCGGCGTTCAGCCACGGCGTGTTCGCGGTGAGGCCGGCGAACGCGGACCCATTGTTGTTGGACGCGGACGCGAACGCGTACACGAGCTCCGACAGGCCATGGACGCCGGGGTTCCATATCGAGGTCGTTTCCACGTCCTCTCGGACTCCGGGGATCGCGAAGCTGAGGGCGACACCTCCCAGGAGCAGGGTCGGCATGACGAGGATGTACAGGCTGGCCAGCTTGATCTCGCGAGGCCCGATCTTCTTACCCAGGTACTCGGGGGTGCGTCCGACGAGGAGCCCGGCGATGAACACGGCGATCACTGCGATGATGAGCATCCCGTACAGACCCGCCCCGACACCTCCAGGGGCGATCTCGCCGAGCATCATGTTCAGCATCGGCATCATGCCCCCCAGCGCGGTGTAGGAGTCGTGCATCGAGTTGACCGAACCGGTGGAGGTCAGTGTGGTGCCGCTCGCATACAACACGGATTGGACCAGACCGAACCGGGCCTCCTTGCCTTCCATGGCGGCACCCGCGAGTTGCGGGGCGGTGCCGTTTCCGGCGAACTCGAACGCGGCCAGCGCGCCGAGCGAGACGACGAACAGGGTGCTCATCGCGGCGAGGATGGCGTAGCCCTGGCGGTTGTCGCCCACGATCCGCCCGAACGTGCGCGGGAGCGAGAACGGGATGAGCAGCAGGAGGAACACCTCGAAGATGCTCGTCCACGCCGCGGGGTTCTCGAACGGGTGGGAGGCGTTGGTGTTGAAGAACCCTCCGCCGTTCGTGCCGAGCTCCTTGATCGCCTCCTGCGACGCGACGGGACCGCCGGGCAGGACCTGTGATCCGCCGGATACGGTGGTGATGTCAGTGAACCCGGCGAAGTTCTGCACGACCCCTCCGGCGAGCAGGACGATCGCCGCGATCACGGAGAACGGCAGGAGGATGCGGAACGAGCCGCGCACCAGGTCGACCCAGAAGTTGCCGATCGTTCCGGTGCGTCGATAGGCGAACCCGCGCACGAGGGCGATCGCGACGGCGATGCCGGTCGCGGCGGAGACGAAGTTCTGCACCGTGAGTCCTGCGAACTGCACGGTGTAACCGAGGGTGAGCTCGGGGGAATATGCCTGCCAGTTCGTGTTCGTCACGAACGAGATCGCGGTGTTGAACGACAGCCCCTCCGGGACAGCGGGGAGACCCAGAGCGTAGGGAAGCCACTGCTGGGTGCGCTGCAGCAGGTAGAGCAGCAGGACCCCGACAAGGGAGAACAGCAAGACTCCGCGCAGATACGCTTGCCAGGTCTGCTCGGACCTGGGGTCAGCGCCGATGACGCGGTAGATCCCGCGTTCGACCTTCCAGTCCTTCCGAGAGGTGAAGACCCAGGCCATGTAGTCGCCGACGGGGCGGTACGCGACGCCCAGGAACAGGATCAGAGTCGCCAGGCTGGCGGCAAGGAACAGCCACTCCATCAGAACTTCTCCGGCTTCACCAGAGCGGTCACCAGATACACCAGCGCCGCGAGGCCGAGGGCAGCGGCGAGCAGGTCGAAGACGATCACAGCTTCTCCACCGCCTTGCCGATCAGACCGACCAGCGCGAACAGGACGATAACGCCCAGCACGTACACGATGTCGAGCACGAGGAACTCCATTCGAAAGCTGTCGAACCCCCGGGCGAGGGCCGCGCGTCGTTCAGACGCAACTCCCGATCAAACACCTGCGCTCACGGCGAAATCACAGCCCTAACGAAACGCATACGGCCACCCGTCGAAAGCTAACGGCCGTCCATACATCCCCGACGTCCCGCGCCCTCCCCGATGCCGGCGACCACCTCCGCCCCGAGTGCTCATACCCCGCCCGGCTTCTGCTCGTCATGTCAGCAGACCGTGAGCAATCCGGGCGAAGCGGGCCGTTCCGCGCATGTATTCCGTTCGGACCCCACCGATCGTGCGGATGGGCGGGCTAGGACAGACGGTGTGACTCTCACCGATATCGTCCCCACGCTGCGACGCACCCTTCCCGTTCCACTTCGGGCGAGGGCTTGGCCGGATCACACGACGCCGACGACGACCGACGTGGTCGTCGCCGGAGTGTCGATGCGGCGTCTGGCCGAGATGTGCGGCACCCCCTGCGTCCACAACACTGACCGCATCATTCGCACGAACCCCCGCCAGGCCGAGGTGCTCCGCTCGGACGTGTCGGTCGTCATCACCCGTGTCGTGATGACAGTGAACAACCTCGACTCCCAACGCGTCATCCTCATCGACGCGAACTTCAGCGACGTCCCTGCGGTGTGGTCCGAGGCGCGCCTGATCGACCGGATCTCCGCCGCCGCGTCGGCTCCTGGCATCTTGCTGGCCGCGGAAGCAGCCGCCCCGGCCTACCCGTCTCCTCCGGTGCGGCTTCCCGCCGACCTCGCCGAAGGCGACCTGCTGGCACTGCCGTGCGAAGGCACAGTGCCCCTGGGGCGCGTGCGTCCGGTGCCACTGCCGCGCCATGACACAGCACCGTTGTCTCCGGCTATCGCGGTGTCCCCGGCCATCGACATCGCCCCAGGTCTCTTGTCCGCCCTGACCCCCCAGCTCTGAAACGGAGACAGTTGACGTGACTCTGTTACACACCATCCTCAGCGCCCGACTCCTCCGGAACCGGATCCCTGCAGCGACGCCGCGGGCACACGGGTGGCCCATGGACACCGTTCACACTCGCGAGGACGTGCTGGTCGGTGGGCACTCGCTGCTCGGACTCGCCACGACGCGGGGCACACCCGCGGTACTCATCCACCCCGCCGGACACCCCGAACGGACTGGAGGTTCTGACGCCTATGTCACCCTCGTAATCACGCGTGTCCTCGCTGTCGCCGGGGACACGCGCGGCGCGTTGCACGTCCGCGTCGACGGCGACATGACGGAAGTCACCCCGGACTGGGCGGGGTCGACCGTGCTCGGCCGCCCCGACGCTGGCAGTCGGGCGCCCGCCAGCATCGAAACGATCGGAGCAGCACCGCTGCCGGGTGAGGTGCCCCAGGAAATCCAGGCTGGGGATCTTCTGGTCGTCCCGTGCGCGGGAACGATCGCGCTGGCCACCGTACGGCACCACCCCGCCACGACCCCAAACGAAAGAAACTCGATGGAGACGTGGACGCGATGCGCGAAATGACCTTCCGCACCTCCACCTCCGGCAGGATGTGCTTGCTGACCGGCGGATCTCTACATGGACCCGACGCAGAGCAGCCGGCTACGGACAAAGGTGCGAGCTCTTCGTTCGTGGGCGGCATCGTGTGGGGGATCCAGCTGGAGGACAGCGCAGCGGGGCTACAGGTACGCAACCGCCTCCGCGGTTCCTGGCGGCCCATTCGCGATGTGCTGCGTCGCTCGCCGACCGTGCATCATGTGATCGTGCTGTACCGGCGGGGTCCCGGCCATCGCCCTCGCTCCTGCAAACGGTTCGCTTACGCGGCGGCCACAGACTTTCACGCGCGGGCCGAGAGAGAACTGGGGTGGGACGTCGATGTCGTCTTTATCGACGTGACCGACTGCGCGTCCCACGCGCGGCTGAACGCTCGGCTTCTCCAGTACGTCCGCACGCACCCTTCCCCCAATATCTGGGGCGCGCTCTCGCTGGACTGGGCGGACGTCCGTGACCGATCCGTCCACGACGTGGCCGCGGAGATCTTCGCCTGATCGCGGCCACACCGCGATCGAAACCAGGCGGGGGCGATGTCCTCTGCCCGACGGCCAGCCGATGGCTAGCCGTTTCGTTGCAGACTGAGCAGTGTCACCTCGCCGAACACGTTACGCCAGGCTCTCGTGTACTGGTCTGCCGTGATCGTTCCCGCGCGACGGGCGCTCGCTGCTTCCGTCATCGTCTCCGCGAGAGCCTCGAGATGAGTCTGCGCCCGGGAACGATCGTGGTCGGGCGAGATCGCCGACGTGCACACCCAGATGGATGCGGACTTGCGACGGACCCCGATCGTCCGGGAAGACAGAACCACCCAGCCGATCACGAAGAGGCCTGCGATCGACAGCAGCGTCAGCTCGGGCGACGCCCCGGTTCCCAGCAGAACGATCGCGGCGATAACCGCGCCGCCTATGCCGAGGGGGGTGAGTGTGCGAGACGCGTCGGCCCAGAGACGTTCCCGGTCGAACGAGTCGGGCGGGTATACGACCAGATGCGTCGTGACGCTGCCATATCGGCCGGTGGACCGGGATATGTGCCCCCACCGTTGCGTGCCGACAACCTCCGTGGATGAGTACTGGCCTGCCATGGGGAAGTGAGGACTGTCGGGGTCCGCGCGTTTCGACACGCATACAGCTTTGTCGCCCACGTGGCTTCCCCGCGTGCGTCCTCACACAACCCATGCGCGAATCCGCCCAATACTCACGTCGATCCAAACACGGGCCGTTCGGCCGAGGTGACTCAGATGCATATGCCGCTTCGACGAACTACACATCCGCTGGCGCTGATACCGCCACCGTCGAGGTGCCCCCAACGGCCAAGCAGCGCGAAGACGCGGAAGGCGATCACAGGATCGGTGGCACGGACGACAGAATCACTGTCATCGGACACGATGACAACCCATCAGTAGTTCCCGCCAACCGATCTGTAGTTTCCGCCCCGGGCGCCGGGGAAGTAGGGGCTTCGTCGACGCCTGCATCGCGTTCGCCGGTGATGTCCGATTCCGCTGGCAATGCCGACCTATGTGCCATAGAGACGCATCGTCTCTGCAGCCGCTGATGCATAGGAGGTAGATGGGATGTCTCGCGCAATGTTGGGTGTGAGGCCCGAGGTCGTGGAGGACGTGGCGGTGCGCGCGTTGCCGCGGCGGCCGCTCGCGTGGCCGATGCGGGTCGTCGTCGTCTCGGCGATCGCGTTGATGGCCGGAGGGCTGGCGGCGTTGGCCGATCGCGTCGAGCTGCTGGTGTTGGTCGTGGTCGTCGCGGCGGTGATCATCGCCGCCCTGGTCGTGTTCGGTCATCGCGCGTGGCAGCGCGGCCGGTCCATCGACCTGATGATCGAGGCGGTCAATTCTGTGGTGAGAGCGTCAGCTCCGACCCGAGACCTGGTGACCGTGTCGAGGTGGAGGGGAGGGTGGATCGGCGCTCCGCAGCGCATCGTGATCCGCTACCCCGGAGATCTGGTCGACTCGGATCTGAAGTTCGCCGAGACGCTGGTGGTCCAGGTGAGCAACCGGATGGGGATCGCGTACCGGGTGAAGAAGAACGATGCGCGCCGATGCTTGATCACGCTGACTGCGGATCCGGCCGCCCCTGAGCCTGTGGTCGACCCGGATCAATCCCGTCTGGAGAGCGTGTTGTCGGTGATCATCCCCGGGGTGTCCGTCGACGAGTTCGTCCGGGACAATGCCGACAACCTGCAGCGAACGGTTCTGCACTGGCCGCCGACGTCGACTTCGCGGGTGTCGAAGACGATCTGGCAGAAGCAGGCTGTTGACGCCGTGCGCTCCTCGGTCGTGGCGCCCAACGCGGCGCAGCTGACCATCGACTGGGATCTCACCGCCGATCGCGGTACCGTGCGCCCGCTGACGCCGCTGCCTGATGTGCTCCCTCATCCGCCCCGTGACGACGACAACCCGATGAAGATCGCCTTCGGTCACTTCCGCGACGGGACTCCCTGCGTCTGGGACCTCGATGCACCACTCCCGCATTTGCTGATCGTGGGTGGCACCGGTGGTGGAAAGACGGTGCTGTTGCTGTCGATTCTCACCGCACTGCCCACGGGGATGCGGCGTGACGCATTCGGTCGGTGGGTTCGCGACCCGGACATGCCGATGGCCGAGATCTGGCCGGTCGACCCGAAGCGCCTTGGCCTGTTCAACCTCGGGCTGCTCCACGGCGCGAAGCCGGCCGCGACCCGCGAGGCGGCGATCGTCACCTACATCCTCAAGGTGAAGAAGCTCATGGACGACCGATACGAGTACCTCGAGCGGAACGGCCCTCATCTGCGTTCCACGCTCGACCCGCTCGTCCTCGCCGTCGACGAGGGTGAGGAGATGGCCGACATGCTCAACGAGTGGTGGAAATCCGGCGGCGGCAAGGCCGACTGGTGCCAGAGGATGGGTCTTGAGAAGGCGCCGACCGGCAGCATCCACCCCGTGATGACGGCATTCGGCTCGATCCTGCGGCTCGGCCGCGAAGCGCGGGTGCACGTCATTCTCGCTTCGCAGCAGGCGGCGGCGTCGTGGTTGAGCACGTCGAGCCGATCCCAGTTCGCCGTCCGCATCGCGTTGCGGAACCTGGAGCAGTCCACCTCGATGATGACGTTCGGCAGCCTCGTGGCCACCGCCGGGCTCGAGAACAAGCCCGGCCGCGCCTGGGTGTCTCCGGGTATGGGTGTCCCGCCCGAGCACGCGCAGATCTTCTGGACCCCGAAGCTCGCCCAGGGGCTTGGCGACGAGGACCGCGCGATCATGCACGACCTCGGAATCACCCTCCCGGACGACCCGGGCTTCGTTCCGCATGACGACGTCGTCCAGGCGCCCGCCGAGCACGGTGAGGCCGAAGACGTGGCGGAGACCGCCGGCGGGGAGGATGCGGGCCGGCCGCACCTGTATGCCGTCGAGGACTCGGCCCCCATCGAGGAAGAGACCGTGCGCAGCTTCGAGCTGTCGGTCTCCGAGCTCGAGGTGGGGATGGACATCCTCGTCGACGTCGACGGTGAAGGTGTGATCGCGACCGTGGAGTCCATCGACGTCGACCTGGAGGACCAGGACTACCTCATCCTGACCTACCTCACCGAAGACGGTGAGAGGGGTGAGGTCGCGGTCCCCGATGACGAACAGGTGACGATACTGCTTCCGGAGTGACCCCCGGAGACGACAAGACGATCTCGTCTTTTTATCGCATAGGAGTTAGACTCATATGCGTAAAGAAAGACGAGATCGTCTTTGTCCGATCTGGGCCTCTAACCGGACCCATGTCGAGTAGAAGGCATCCCGCCTCATCCTCGACAAGAAGGAGGGTCATCATGACCATCACCCAGACCGCCCCCGCGAGCACCGCGGTGGGGGTCGATGTCACCGGAACGGTGCGCAGCCCGCTCATGCTCTTCCGCACCATCCCCGACCGCGTCCCGCACGTCTCGTTCCGCATCGACGGCGTCGACGGGCCGTATAACGTGCACGCGCGCGGCGTGCTCGCAGAGCTGCTCCGGCAGACGATCCGCAAGGGGAACGCCGTGCGGGTTCACGCACCCTGCGCGACTCTCGCGCACCCCGATCAACACGTTCCGGATCTCGAGGCGGACAGCGTCGAGCTCGATCTGCGTTGACCTTCGCGTCGACGCCCGGACCCCTGACGAGAGGACCTCTCACGGATGTGTGACCCGAAGCCTGGTGCGCGGTGCAGCGCCGACACCTGGAAGGAACTGCAGCACGCGCGATCGAAGGCAGATGCCGCTCGACGGGATCTCGACCGCGCGCCCGAGGACCCTTCCGTGCGGCGCCGGCTGCACCAAGCCGAGAGCAACCTCGCAGAGAAGAGCGCCGCATACGACTCCTCGCCTCGGGGCCAGCGCGAGCTCGCGGAGAAGATCGACTCCGCAGCTGACCCGAATAACCCCGAGCTCGACGATCTGCGCACTCGGCTGTGCGCCGGCCGGGCCACGCGCATCGCTCAGAAGCAAGCACTCGCCCGGTCACGCGGCCTGTCCGGGGCGGAGGAGTCCCTCGAGGTGGAGCGTGCCCTCAACCGGCTTCGCCACCCGGACGGCGGATACACCCGCCACCCGAACACTGGTCGCGAGGAGAGCATCGGCTTCTTCGTCTCGCCCTACCCAGACCGCGAGGTAGCAATCCCCGTCGACCAGCTCCGACCCATCGACATCCTGCGATTCAGCAAGGCCAACGCCGATCTGCTGCGGATGGACTACCACTACGAGGGCGCCTGGCACGATCCTGAGACGGGAATCGTCTCCCTGGACGTGTCCGTGAAGACCCTCGACGCAGCCGAGGCTCGACGGCTCGCCGAGCAGCACCAGCAAGTCGCGTTCTTCGACGCGCAGACCGGCGCCTCGGTCGAGGTCGACCCGAATGCCCGCGACCGAATCTCGCACCTCAACGAAGGGAACCCGTCATGACGAAGGACCTCAAGTACCTCGGGGCCGGGGCGCCCGGCGATCCGCTCACGGACATCGTCGCCGCCGTCGCCGCCGTCGCCGCCATCAACGGCCACACCCCGGACGACGCCGAGCTGCGCGAGCTGCTCGACGAGCAGGCTTTGCCCTCCGATGACGAGAGCGTGCAGCGACTGCGCGCCATGCTCGTCGACGCCGGGCTGGGGGAGGGGACATGACCGCGCGATCCGCACAGCCCCGCACCCTTCGCGCCCGCATCGTGACGTCGAACGAATCGTCGCTCGAGGTGCTCGCTGACCTCGTCGCCTCGGCCGACGCTCTACGGGCGGAAGCCGATGCGCTGCGCGCGCGACTGTCAGCCGGCAAGCTCGTCGCCGTCGCCGCGGCCGCGCGGGACATGATCGTCAAACTGCGCATCCGTGGGGCAGTACCCGAAGGCGACTACCTCGCGCTGGTCGACGCGGCGCGCATCGTCCTCTGCCGGCAGCGATTGCTCCTGCACCAGCTGCTCGCGTCAGGGGGAGCTGCCTCTGGGATCGGACCAGCTGCAGGCGATGGGGTGCAGGAGCCATGAGGACGCTCCGAGACAATGACGCTGCCGGCTACCCGGACGGCGTCTCGAGCGATGATCTGCACCGCCGCCGCGAGGGCGATGAGCTCGGATACGTCCCGTCGACGGGGGACTGCATCCGGTATGCGATGCGCCACTCGGCTTGGGACGAGAACGGGCACCGCCTCGAGGACTGGCCGGCCCGAGACGCGCGCGGGCCGTGGGGGCCGGCGACCGACGTCGTGAGTGTGACGCCGGTCGCCGGGCCTCTCATCGTGAAGGTCGCCTGCCGCAACCCTCGCAACGGTGAGCGCACATGGATCGACCTCGACTGGTGGATCTGTGAGCCGGTCTATCAGGACGGAGCGCTCTGGTGATCTCGTCGACGTGGGGGGAGCGATCGCACAGCGATCCCTACTGCGCGGCCCATTGCTCAGCGGGGCACAAGCACAGCCAGTGCGGATGCTCGTGCAGCCACCGTCGCGCCGCCTCGATCTCTGATCGGTGGCAGGGCGCGTACTCCTACGCTCTGACGAACTCAGAGATCGACGATGCTGCAGCATTCGCGGATGAGTTCGCGGCCTACATCGAGGACAGGATGCACGAGATCCGGTATCCCGATGTGCCCCTGCCGACGCCCGAGGAGTACGAGCTCGCGCATCGATGACAGGTGCTCTGAGCGCCTGGACATCACCGTTGCACATATGAGATAGTTGCTGTGGGTGACCGCCCGAACTTCACCTCGGTCCCCGGAGGGTGCTGCATCCCTCCGGGGACCTTCTCTATGCGGCGTCTTCACCGCCGGGGGTGATCAAGGGCAGCAGGTCTCGCGCGGCCTTCGGGTACGTCGTCCGCTCGAGAGCGACCAGTTGCTGGCGACGCTGACGCGCAGTGCCGAGCGCCCAGGCGTAGCGGAAGTTGCCGGGGTGGCGGATCTTCTGCACTCCGACGTCGACGAGTGCCGTATGCAGCCACGCGCGAGGATCCTGCCCGGCGCGACGCGGCCGGGCACCGAGCTTCACCAGGTGCCGCTCGGCGGCGTCGCATCCCTGCTCCCCAGTGCGAAGCTTCGAGAGGGTCCGCTCGGAGAGCACGAGGCCGGCGGTGGGGACGTAGTTCAGCGTCCGCGGGGTGGATCGCCCCAGAGCGATCGCTCCCGTGGCCTGGTAAATCGTGCCCACATGACCCCGGGAGACGGTCTCGACACGGGTGGAGATCTGGCCGTGCTCGTCGACGTCGGTGATGGTTCGCTGCCGTGGCATCGGGTCAGCGAAAGAGACGATCCCGAGGATGCCGGCAGCCGCTGCGCGCTTCCAGACCTGGGCGAGGAACCAGGACTCGGCGTTGGCGGGTGCGGCATCCGTGAGCACGAAGCGGCCGAGCTCGAGGGATTGCGTGAAGGGGGCGAGTTCAGGGAAGACGTTGCTGACGACGGCTGCCCTCATGGGGACGGACAGGACCGCGACGCCGACCAGGCTCGCGGGATCCTCGCCGGCCTCGGAGAACAGCCCCCACGCCATCCGGCCAGCCGGGTACGAGGCTGCGTAGTGGTGCCGGCAGACGAACGCTCGCGCGACGGACTCCGGGATCTCGGCAACGGAGAACTGACGCGCGTCGAAACCTCCCTCGGACAGATGACGCCACGAGTGTCGTCCCAGCGTCCACCGCTGGCAGGAGGACGATTCGGGGGTAGGCGTGCGGGTCATCGGGCGGATCCTTCCGGGTGGGTGTCGTGCGGGATGCTGATTGTGGAGGAGGACGTGCGTGGCGCGGCGAGGGCGATCGCGTACAGCTGTTGGAGTCGCCGGCGAAGGTGCGGATTCGCTGCAGCTGACCGGCGGAGCTCCGCTGCAGAGATCTCGCCCCCGAGGGTGCGGAGATCCAGGGTGGCGATCGCCCAGTCGCAGAGCGCGACGTCGTCGACGTCAAGCTCTACCTCGACGGTCGTCGTCTGCTGCCAGCTGAGCGCGGTCTTCACTGTGTGCCCTCAACGGTTCTGCGGCCGGTGCCCGGTCAGCTGGTGGTACGGGACTGTCTCGGGCCAATTGCCACCGGAGTCGCTGCGGAGTGAAACGGTGGTCCGGTTCGCGCGGACGACCGTGTGCCAGCGGCCGCGATGCTCCACGAGATCTCCGGGGGCGACAGCTCTCCGATCGACTCGGGTGGCGCCGGCGCCGTTGAGGTGCGCCTGCTCCACGGCCTGCCAGAAGCGCAGCCGTCCCGTCAGCTGCTCGCGCTCGTCGAGAAGCTCCTCCCGCTCGGCGCCACGAGCGGGAGGGAACGTGACTCCAAGGTGGTTGCGGTAGCCGGCGAGATCTCGCGTCGTCGCGCGGAGTCGCCGCTGCAGCCGTTCGATCCTCCGGGCGGCGTCCTGCGGACTGGTCCTCACCGCGCGCCAGGTGGTGAGATCTTCGACGGGCTGGGGCCGTACCTCGAGCTCGACGAGGACGACGTGCCCAGCTCGGGTGAGCTCCTCCTCGGTGCGTGCGATGAGGTCTCGCCGCGGCGCACGGTCCTGCGAGGAGGGGACATACCATTTGGCGCGTCGTCGCGAGTACCGCCACCCGCACGCCCGGAGGGCCTCGGCTTCGGCCCCGTCGACGCGGACGCCGGCCAGCGTGGTGCCATCGGCGCCGCGGTGGGTGATCCGCAACGAGCTCATGGCTCGTCCCGGAAGATCTCGATCGCGTTCCTGACGACCAGTCGGAGGAGGAACCAGAGCCCGATCAGCAGACCGAGCTCGAGCAGGGCATGCCAGACGCGGCCGCCGAGGATGAGCGCCGCGGCGACCGCGACTGCTGCGACGAGAACGAACACGGCGCCGGATGCCTCCCGGCTGGCGCGCTGTGAGATCTCCGCGGAGACATGGCGACGGGGATACGGAGCGATAGCCATGCTCAGCCCCCGATGCGTTGCGTCGGCTCCACAGCTGCACCGCGCCGCCACTGCGGTGTGAAGTCGCACAGGCCGGAGTACTCGACGACGCCCGGGTGGTCATCGCTGGCGACCAACGGCCAGGCGCGCAGCCGTGACTGGATTGCGGCCCCGAGCCGGTCGAGGAACTTGCGGGCGAACGAGTCCGCCCAGTTCGGACTGTCGGCGCTGTTGTCGATGAGGAAGAGCCGGCATCGCTCCACTTGGAGGGCCTGCTCCTCGGTGATGGTGAACGTCTCCCGCTGCTCGGGCTGCCAGATCAGATCGAAGACTGGCTGCCAGGTGTACAGCGGGGTGGGGTGATGGGTGCCGGCCGCTGCGTTCGCGGCCGCGTAGTTCTCCGAGCGCAGCTGCCGGCCGATCCGATCTGCGGCCCTGACGATCTCCTCCGCGTCGCGGTCGACGGTGGAGTTGCCGATGACGGCGGCGCTCACGATGAGGTCGATGGTGTCTTTGGTGACGATCTGGACGCGCACGAGAAACCTCCCTGCATTTAGCTGACTTGACAGCATCGAATATAGGGCACACATAGCAGATAGTCAACTGGTCAACCTCGTCGTCGACCGAAGCGTGCGGATCGGTAGGCCAGTGGACGCCTTCAGCCGGCCGCAGTGCGCAGCAGAGCGGCGCCCGGGCATGAGGGAGCGGGCTGGTTCTTACCGCCGGTTGCTCGTGGGTGGGCCGGTATACCGCACGTACTCAGACCAGGTGCACTCCACGGCGAGGCGCATCGCGTCTTCCGGAAAGTACCCGATGAGCTGCCGCTGCTCAGGATCCTGCGACCAGGTCACCGAACGCAACAGACGTCGCCCTTTGACTTCGACATGCCGGATGATCGCGATGCGCTTGCTCTGGTCGAACACGTACCAGATGCCCGGCTCTGGCGATCTCTGCAGCTGCGACATCGGAGTCCAGTGCTGCACCACCCCGTGACCATACGCAAGGGTGCCGACAACCACACGGTTGCACAGACGAGCCCGGTCGAGTGTCCGCTCTAGGTGGCCATCAACGTCGGCGGCGCACCAGTCTGCTTCTGTTCCTAGGTGTCATCCCGAGGGCTGCTACTGATAGCGGCCGCCGTGCTGGTCAAACAGGGCGCGCACGTCGGCCTCGGTGCCGCCGGTCTTCGCCAGGGAGATCATCGCGTCCTGCGCTGTCGGGCTCGCGAGGTTCAGCTGGACGAGGACGTCGGAGCCCTTCTTTTCGTCGATGATCGCGAGAACGCGGCCGAGGCGGGTGGCGTTCTGCTTCGTGTACTCGGCGAGAGCGCCCCACTTCGGGATTGTGTCGCTGCGGGACGGATCGTGTGGGTCGATGATGTCTATGAGCACTTCGCCGTCGCGTTCGGTGAAGACCAGGAAGTCGGGATGCAGCAGGCGCTGCTCCCCGAGCGGGCCGTACGCGATCGCGATGGACTGGGTGCCGCTCGACGGGTTCCGATACCAGGCGAGCGTGGTGTGGCGCTTCGTCTCCGTCTCGAGTACGGCGCGTTCCCACGTGTTGCCGTCGTGCGGGAACTGTCCGTCAGTGTCCGCGAGCAGGTGGCGCGGCCAGCGGTGCTCGGCGTCCTTCACTACCGTGTCCGAGGGTGCCTCGACGGGGATCTCGACGGAACGCTTCGACTCGGCGAACGCGGCGTAGAAGTCGGTCTCTGCGGTCCCGCCGATCTGCGACAGGGCAGCGGCGTGCTGCTTCCGCCATTGATCCAGCAGCGTCTGGCTGGCGTCCTCGACAGCTTTCACTGTGTCGGGCTGCTGTGCGACAGCTGCGACGATGAGGCGTGCGGCGTCTCCGTCCCGGTCGCCTTCGGGCTGGGCCATGTACAGGCGGTCCCAGAGCCACTTCGCTGAGTTGTCCGGGAGGCGGCGGGCGGCGATGTTGAACAGGTCGGCGACGTTACGGGTGGCGATCTTCGCGCTTTCGGCCTGCGTGCCAGTCTGCTCGCCGGTGAGCCAGTCGATCGCGAGGGTCTGATAGTCGACCTCCTCGTAGGCGGTCACCTTATCGTCGACGAACTGCTGGTTGGCTTTGATGTGCTGCAGCAGGGTGTCGACTGCCCGGTCTTGAGCGATCCGCGGTGCGTCTTGGAGGATGCCGGTCTTCGCGAGCACCATCGCCGCGGTCAATACGCGGGATGTCGCCGGCCGCGCGGTCCGTGAGGGCCGCGACCAGCTGGGGAAGTCCCTGAACGCGGTCCACACAGCATCCGGCACGGCGGCGTTGCGGGTGACTGGCACCGGGTTCACCACGACGGGCGTTGCGACCTCGGTGTCGCCGGTGCGCAGGCGCATCGCGACCCGCTCGACGGACTCCTGATCGAAGTGCGGAAGATAGGTCCACACGGCGTTCAGGTTGTCGTCGCCGGCGACCCGCTTCGCGAGTGGGGTGCGGACGATGCGGCCGACGAGCTGGGTGATGGTCACGTCGTCGCTGGTGCCGCGGAGGGAGACCAGCACCTCGGCGCGGGGGCAATCCCACCCGGTCGTGAGCGCGTCCTTGAACAGCACCACCTTCACTCCGCCGGTCTCCTGGATCCGGGGTGGGTCGACGTAGCGCACGTCGTGGCTTCCGAAGGTGACCGCGGATCCGCCCTCGAGCGCGTTGGCGAAGTTGTCGATTGTGAGGGTTGAGTCGGCTTGCAGGATGTCCTGGATGAAGCCGGCCACGATGGTCTCATTCGGTTTTGCGGTCAGCTGTACGAGAAGCACCGGCTCCACGAGCGCATCGCCCGGATTCTGGTCCGCCCAGGACGCCCATCGCTGCTCCTGGCGGGCGCGCTGGATCGCCGCCTCCCGAACGAGGGTCGAGTCTGATGCGATCTCCTCGGTCGGATGCGCGAGGACGAGCTGGTCCTTCACGAGCCCGGACTCGCGTACCGCCGCAACCTCTACGTCGACCGCCTCACGGTACGCCCGATGCGCTGCGATGTTCTTTTCGAAGCGCTCCGGAGTGGCGGAGACACCGACGACGATCGGCACCGGATTGCTCATCTTGCCGCCGCCCCGGGTCAGCTGCCCGAGGATCGTGTCGCCGCTCGCACTGGATCCGCCGCCAGTGCCCTGGTGCGCTTCGTCGACGAACATGACCACGCGGCTGCCGAACCGGTCGACCGTGTTGCTCAGGGTCTCCCACAGGGTGAAGGTGCGCCCATCCTTTGAGGTGTAGTTGGTCGCGCTGCTGCCGAGCTTCTGGGTGTTCAGAAAGTACACCCGGCCCGGTGTCAGTGTTTCCACGTCGTACTGCTTCGAGGAGTCGATGATGTGCAACCGGGGACGCAGCTTCTCGCTCGCGCGTTCGAACTTGTCACGAGTCTGCTCGTTCAGCTTCGGGTAGAGCGATACCCACAGGATGACCGGTTCCTCGCCGGGTATCACCGTGTCACCGAAAATCAGATCCTCGATGGCGGCCGCGGCGATGATCGTCTTGCCGGCACCGGTCGGTGCCGCGAGGCTCACAGCCGACGACTTACCCTTCGACGCGAGCCCGGCGCCCACTTCGATACCGCTGACGATCTCGCCGGCGGCCTGCGCCTGGTAGCCCCGGAGCTGGTACTCCATCAGCGCCCTCCCACGTTGATCTCGAAGTTGCTGAGATAGTTCTCGTACAGCCGGAACGACGACACCTCGGGGCGCATCGCTCGCACGATCGGGCCGTACGTGGTCTCCGAGTCCGAGACGACGTAGACGGTCTCGATCTCCGGCCGGCTGTTCACGAGCTCGACGAACGGTGCCCACTCGGCGACGCTGAACAGCACCGCATAGTTCGCGCCCTCGGGCGCCGCGAATGCCTCGGCATGCTCAGCGATCACCGGGCCGCGCCCGCCCGCCTTCACCCACAGCAGCGTCGCGATCTGCCGGAATGCATCGTCGGCAGCGATGTCATCGCGGTCGAGGTAGTCGAGCTTCAAAAAGGTCACGTTCTCGTCGTACCCAATCGCACCCGGAATGCCCGACGCGATCTTCTTGCCGTCCGCGTCCATCACCGGGTCAGTGAGCTTCGAGCCGTCGCGCCGCGTGCCAGTGACAACCGTCTGGATTCGCGGCAGCGTGACCTTCTCGAAAACACCTTCCGCCTCCCACTCGGGATCTCCCGCTGCATGGCCAGCTTTGGTGAGGGCCGTCGCCGCCTTCTGCCCTACCTCGTTATTTGTCACGACAATCGACTGCCTGTGGCCGCCATCGGTCGCGTTGAGCTGCAGAACGGCGTGCGCAGTCGTCCCGGTGCCTGCGAAGAAGTCGAGAACTACGGCACTGGGCTGACCGCCTGTCGCGATGTTCACCCACCGCGCGATGACGTCGACGTCTTTCGGGAAGGGGAAGTCGTTGGTTCCGAGGATCGCAGCTAGTGACCTCGTAGCCTTCGATCGGTCCTGAGTGAACACGGGGGCAACAGACTGCTGGCTGCCGGCTTCCAGGAAGCGCTTCTGGCGCGCGGAACCGGTGCTGTCAGGGGCAAAGACGACGATGCCGTCTTCAATCGCTTGCATCATCCGCTCGCGCGACCAGATCCACCCGTTCGGATGCATCTTCACGGGCTTGCCGTCGACCGGGTGCGGAATGTCGTACTGAAGGTTCGGGCGGGGAAAGGGGTTTCGCAGATCGCCCGTGCTGTAGACCTTGCCGGCGTGCTTCGGATGGCCATCAACTTGGTCGTACATGTTGAGGCCGCGCTCGGCACGGGCCGGGTGGTCAGCCGGAAGGGCTCTGCGCCAGTTTCGGAGCAACGCGGTGGCAGCTGCAGCGTCATGACCGGACTCCTCCCACGCATCGAGCCCAGCCTGCAGTAGTTCGTCGTACCCGGGACGTGACTCCTTCCAGGCATCACCGGTAGAGAGAAGCGCCTTGTCCTTCGCGAAAAAGAGCATGTAGTCGTGCGTGTCGGCGATGAACTTCACGTTGTTCTTGCGGCCGCCCTGCCACACAACGTTGCCGAGGAAGTTCTGCTCACCGAATACTTCGTCCAGGAGCACCCGAAGGCGGTGGTGCTCGTTGTCGTCGATAGCGACGATGATGACGCCGGTCGGAGCGAGGAGGTGTCGCGCGAGCTCGAGGCGCTTCTGCATGAAGCTCAGCCACTTGGAATGGCGGTATGCGTCCGCGTCGCCGACGTAGCGGTCGTTGTAGATCCAGTCGCCGGCGCCGGTGTTGTAGGGCGGGTCGATGTAGATCAGATCGACCTTGCCCTCGTGCGTGTATCGGAGCGTCTCGAGCGCGTGGAAGTTCTCACCCTCGATGACGAGGTGGTGCGGCTTGTCGCCGCCGCGCTCTATCGACCCGAGCGGCGTAAAGCCTGGGTAGACGGGCTCGTCGAAGACACGCGCGACCACGAGGTCGCCTGTCGGCACTTCGCGCGTTTCGCCGTCGTGGTGCAGTTGCGCGACTCCGCCGACGACCCTCTTCACCTCCCAGTAGCGCGGGTCCGAACCGTCGCGTAGCTGGGCGCGGACGCCGCGTCGCACGCGGGCCTTCGGGATGCGGATGCCTTCGGGGAGGTGCTCCTCGAAGTTCAAGCCCCACTTCTTCTTGCCGGTGATCTGGGTGATCTCGGCGGCGATGCGGTCGCGCAGGGCCTGGTCGGCTACCTGATCCAGCAGCACGTCTATGCGTCGCCGTTCGTCGGTCATCGGGGCAGCTCCTCAGCCTGGAGCGTCAGTCCCGGACGCTCACTCGTCATCACGCTACCGGGCGCTTATGCCGGGCGTGTCTGTCTGCAATGGGCCGCGGACAGAGAGGGCACCCGGCCGTGGATCGTCAAGTGTCAAGTCAACTAATCCAGGAGGGCCGGATGTCCAGCGCTCCACTGACCGGGTGCCGTCTCAGATCTTAGCGGTCGCCCCCGTCGCCGGGGAGTGACGCGTGCGGCGCGGCCGCGCATGCGCGCAGCCATGCCGCGACGCGCGCTTCGTCCCATTCCGTGATCTCGCTGGTGTGCAGTTGCGCGATCAGCTCGTCGACGAGCCGGTTCCGCGCTGCGAGGCCCAGAGGTGCTATTCCGGCGAGGGGGAGGCGTTGGCGCCACCAGGTGGAGGACTCTGCTGGGTTCCCGCCGGCGTCCGAGCCGCAGTTGGGGCACAGACCGAGGGAGTCGGTGGTCTTCCGCCGGTGCCAGACGACAACGGCCCCGCACCAGGCGCATTGGTGGACGAACTGCTCGCCCCGTCTCATGGCCTCGGTGGGAGCGAGCTCGAGGCCGACGTCGGCGAGTTCGAACAGCGGCTCGTCGGCGGTCATGACTTCGCTCGCCTCCGGGCGCCGACGCTCAGGGATCTCGCCGTGGCGATCCGTGGCCGGCCGATGACCTCGTAGTCGTGACTCTGCTCCCAGCGGTCGGCAGCGTCACGGCTCGTGAAGGGCACGGCCACGACCTCGCCGGAGGTGAACTCCACTAGGAGCACGACGCGCTCGTCATTCATTGGGGACCTCCTCGAGGTGTGCGCGGAGGTGGAGGCGGTCACGGATCTCGTCGACGATCTCCTCGCTGCCGCCGCCGAGGATCTCGTCGACGACCTCGAGGTGGATGTGTCCGGTTAGCCCGAGCTCGCGCAGCGCTGCGCAGACGGATGCCGCCTCGGCGGGGTCACCGAGATCCAGGACGACCCGTCGACGTCGCGGCGAGAGGTGGGTGACCAGGCTCATGCTGCGACCCGCTTCCGCAGTGTCCGCTCGAAGACGGTCTGGATGTCGCCGCGGTGATGCCGCTCCGCGGCTTTGACGATGGCCGGCACGGTGCGGCCGACGATGGCGGCGGCCTGGTGGGGGGATTCGCCGAGCTCGAGCAGGAAGGCGATGTCGTCGAGGTACTCGGTGGCCGTGTATCGGGCGTCACGCGCCTTCGCCACTCCCTCCGGCACCTCGGTGGGGTCGTCGATGTCGTCCCAGGCGAGCGGGCCGACCCACCGGTAGTGCTTGGCGATCTTCTTGGCTCGCTCGGCGCGTACCCCGTCCTGCGGCTTGTCCCACTGCTGGATGAAGAGGGCGGTGACCTTATTGCGGGTGCCGGTGGTGATGCGGTTCCTTCGGCCGTGCAGCAGGGTCCAGAAGTTCCCGACGCCCATCCCCAGCGCCTCGGCGAGGGCGGTCTCCTGCCATCCGATGGCGACGAGTGCGCGCAGCCGGCGGACGGTGCCTGTGGGGTCGATGAGAGCGGCCTCGATGCTGTCGGCGGTGAGGGCGAGGAGCGCGTCGGCGTACGTCTTGCGGATCTCCTCCACGGGGGCACGCTGATCGGTTCCGCGCGGCCCGTAGATGAGGTCCATCATCGGGCCGTGCCCGACGCCTGCTGCCCGGCCGATGCGTTCGTAGCCGAGGCCGAGTTCGTGCAGCTGCTGGACGTGTGCGCGGACGGGGGCCGCGGGTACGAGGCGGGGGCCGATCTGGTCGTCTCGTCCGTAGGCGCGCAGCCTGTTCCGTCGTCGCTGACGTTCCATTGCTCGCTCGTGGACGCACGTGCTGCAGCGGCATCCGTGCCGGGTCCAGCATGTGTCGACGTCGTGAGGATGATCGGGTGGGCACTGGTTCCGGATGCCGTTGGCGCGGGTGGGGCGGGCGGTGTGGTTGCCGGCGCGGTACTCCCGCAGGTAGTGCATGCGGCACAGCCCGCGAGCGGTCACCGGCCGGGAGCACTGCTCTCCGGGTGCCTGGCAGGTGCGATTGGTGGTCAAGGTCGTTCACCTCCTAGATGGGGGCGGCTGCCGCCGCCCCCATGGGATTCAGAGGAGCGCGAGCGCGTCCGCGGTGTCGGTGACGAGGGTGGCGCCGCCCTCGCGGATGAGACGGTGGGTGCCGGCGCTGCTCGGGCTCGTGATCGGGCCGGGCACCGCGCCGACACGTCGGCCGAGCTGCGCGGTCTCAGCGGCGAGGAGCAGGGAGCCGCTGCGCCAGCCGGCTTCGACGATCACGGATGCCTGTGACAGGCCGCCGAGGATGCGCGCCCGAGCGGCGAAGCGCCACTTGGTGGGCGCGGCACCGGGGGCCAGTTCGCTGACGATCGCGCCGCCGGCGGCCGCGACCCGGTTGATCAGGTCGTTGTGTCCTGCCGGGTAGGGGCGGTCGACGCCGCCGCCGAGGACGACGATCGGGGTGCCGCCGGCGGCGAGGGTGGCGCGGGTGGCTGCTCCGTCGATCCCATAGGCGGCGCCGGTGGCGATCGCCACGCCCTGCTCGGTGAGCTCGGTGGCGAGCTCACCGGCGACGTGGTCGCCGTACCCGGTGGAGGCCCGCGCTCCGCCGATCGCGATCACTCGAGCGTGGCGCAGCGCGGCCGCGTCGCCGCGCACCCACAGCCCCACGGGACGGCGATCGCCGAGAGCGTCGAGAGCCGCCGGCCAGGCGTCGTCCCCGGGGATGAGGAAGACGGCATCGGCGTGGCTGTCCAGCCAGCGCACGGCGCGCTCGAGCCCGTCGCCCAGGAGGGTGCGGGGTCGGATCTGGTTGACAGCCTCGATCTCGGCGGCGCTCAGCCCGGCGAGATCGCCCGTGACGATCGCCGCGACGACGTCGCGGGCGGGAGTCTCGCTGCCGGTCTGCGCGCGACGTGTGAGCCAGGCGCCCAGGGTCGGGTTGTTGGGCTCGGCCCAGACCGTGAGCGCGAGGCGGGACTCGCGCTCGGTCCAGGCTGCGACCTCACCGGTCGCGGGGAGGGAGAGAGTGGTGGTGCGGGTGGTCATCGGATCCTCCTGGATGATGATTAGCTGACTTGACACCATCTAATATAGATGTCAGGTCGGACATGCGCAACCCCTCAGCCGTCGCAGCGCTCCAGGATGTGGGTGATGGCGAGGCGGTCCTCAGCGAAGAGGGGCAGCTGGTACTTGGAGGCCACGAAGGTGAGTCGGGCCGCATAGGTGCAGAGGTAGTCGGCGTTGGCGGGCAGCCACTGGCTGGGGCCGCTGTCTCCCTTGGCGCTGTTGCTGGGGCCGTCGACGGCTTCGAGGTTCGCGGGGTCGTTGGCGAACTGCTCGCGCTTATCGGCGGTCCACAGATCGGCGCCGGCGTGCCAGCTGCCCGAGAGGCTCCAGAGGTGATCGATCTGGACGAGCTCGCTGGTTCCTTGACCTCGCTGGAAGGTGATGTCCTGCCCGGTGTAGGCGTCATGCAGAGTCCCGGTCAGGACCACGCAGTCGTTCGTTCCCGGCTTGAGGCCGACGTCGACGAGGTCTCTGCGGAGGATGTCGTTGCGGGTGTCGCACCCGTTCCGATCGACGTCGGCCCAGCGCTGGCCGTAGGCGTCACGACTGTAGGGGAGAGCCGACTGCGCCTGATCCGCGGCGGGGATCGTCGCGAGCAGCTGCAGCGTCGCGTCGGCATTGATCGTCGTGACGTCGTGCTCCGTGTCGGCGAGACCGGCGCCGAGCAACTCGTCGATCGCGGAATCATCGGCCTGGGTGCTCAACTGCTGCACGGGCGACGACGTCTCTCCGGTCTCCGCGTGCGAGTCGAACGGGGAGCCCGACAGCCAGGTGATGCCGGCGACGACGGCAGCAAGGCTCGCGACGGTGAGCGCAGGCAGCGCGGGGGAGCGTCTTCTGGTCATCGCAGGCCTCCGTCTCCGCCGGCTCGCTGCGGCAGCCGGGTCCATCCGCGGTCGGCGAGATCCGCGATCGCGCGCTTGAGCTCGGGGGCGGGGATGTAGAACGTCGAGGCGTTCTCCAGGCACTCCTGCAGATCGAGGTAGAACTCCTCTTCGGGCCGGTTGCCCCGGGACATGGTCACCACCCCCGGATCCGGTCTTCGACGTATCGCGCGAACGCCGCTCGCTGCGCCCCGGTGAGGGGTCGCGCCGCGTGGGTCAGGGCCTCGATGTGCCGCTCGAGGTGCGCTGCCTGCTTCGCGGCTCTCTTGGAGGCGTCGGCATCGGCCTTGAGCTGGTATGCGGCCCGGTCGGCGACTTGCCAGGCGGTGAGGGTGGGCTCGTCGACGTCGGTGACGTGTCCGGCGATGCGGGGTCGGCGCGGGCCTTTCGAGAAGTAGACGTCGGGCTCGTCCGCGGGCGAGGTGATCGTGATGCGCGCCCCGATCTGCGCGCCGGTCACGAGCGGCGCGGTGTAGTAGCGGGTGCGCTCGCCTTCGAGGTAGGCGTAGCCGAGCTTGCCGTTGCTGGCCAGGGTGCGCCGGCCGATGTAGGTGACGTCGGTCGAGACCGGCTCGGGCGTCTCTGTGGTGCTCATCGTGGTTCCTCTCTGGTCCCTGCACGTCATAGGTGCGCGAGCGTGCGCGGATCGGACAAGGCGTCGAGCTCGTCGGGCGTCTGGACGAGGGTCGCGAGATCTGCGGCGAGCAACTGCCGGGTGCCGCGACCCGGGCGGGACTGATCGGTGGGGGTGGCGGCCACGGCCCGGGACAGCCCGCCGGCGATCGCGGCCGCGGTCATCCCCGCCGATCGCGCACCGATCTCGACGAGGACGAGGCGAGGCGCGAGCGCGGCGATGAGGCGTGCGCTGCGATGGGAGGTGGCGCCGCCCCGTGACGGCGAGGCCTCCCAGAGGATCAGCCCACCGCGGTCGAGGATCCCCCGCTGCGCAGCGCGAGCGATGTAGCCGGCCTCCGCCGGCGGACGGTCGATGATCGCGATGATGCGCCCGCCGGCGCGGCGGGCGGCGTCGACTACGGCGAGATCGGTTCCCGTCTCGGCGGGAGTGACGAGGACATCACCACGAGCGGCGAGCCCGGCGGCCAGCGCCGCGCCGGCGGCCCGGCCGGCGACCGTCGCTGTACGGCCGCCGATGAGTGCCGTGCGCGCCTGGGACTGCAGAAGATCCAGAGCGCCGAGCGCAAAGATGCGCCGCGGAGCGATCGAGCCGAGATCCGCGAACGCTGCAGGCCAGTGCTCATGCTCGGGGTGCAGCAGGACGGCGCCGTCTGTGCCGGGTGTCTCGTGCGCGGGCATGACGTCCTCCAATCCAAATTAGCTGACTTGACGGTTACAAATATAGGTTACGCATATGAGCTAGTCAAGATGATCGTCTCCGAGCGAAAGGATGCGCGCTGGGAAGCGGGGGACATACCATCTGGGCATGAGGTTGATCGGGACGGTGCGCAGCGAGCCGGAGGCGGAGCCCACGAGGATCGAGGTCGAGGCTGCGACCTACTCGGCCGCCCTCGAGCAGCTCGAGCAGCGCGTGCCCGCAGGGCATCAGCTCATCGCCATCAGAGTCGATCGAGACGACGACCCCCGGGCCTCTTGATGTGTCGGTCGGCAGAGGAGGGCGGCCGCCGCTGCCCGAACTGCGGCAGCGAGTCTGAGCGCGCCTCCCACAACGCCCGACGTCGGCAGAATCGCGCCGCCCGCTCGGCGGTCGTCTCGTGGGCGCGAGCAGAGGGTGTGCCGGACGAGGCGATCGCGCTCCTCGCGAAGGCGCCGCCGTCTGTGGCGAAGCGGTGGGCGCGCGAGGCGGGTGCGCCGGCATCGCTGCTCGAGGATCCCCCGCCGGCGTCGGCGGCGCGAGCAATGTCCCCACGGGAGGTGTCGGACATCTTCTGGGTGGGACCGGATGTTCTCCCGTCGATCATCGCCACCGCCGCGCAGCAGGGCAGGCATCCCCGCGAGCGTGCGCTCCTAGATGCCGGGGTGGCCGGCCTCGAGTGGGCGGAGGAGTCGGGGGTGAACGAGACCATTCGGGTGCGGCTCACAGACGGCTCCGACGCCTACCACAAGCCCTTCGACGGGCTGGATGAGGAAGCGAGCGAGGACTACGGGCACGACGGCCCGCTGCAGCCGATCCATGAGGTCGCAGCGTGGGCGCTGGCCCGCGAGCTCGGTGGCCCGTGGGACGAGCTCGTGCCGCCGTGCGTGCTTCGCGAGATCGACGGCCGGCTCGGCTCGATGTCGATGGGCGTCCCGGGCAACGTGACGAACCCGCTGCCGGTCGTGCCCGAGGAGCGGATCCTCGCGGCCGGGTTCTTCGACGCACTCATCGGGCAGCAGGACCGTCACGGCGGGAACCTCCTCGTCGACCAGGACCGGCTCTACCTGATCGACCACGGGTTCGCGTTCGGTCGCACCGGCGACGGATACAACCTGCAGCTGCTCCAGCAGCGCCGCGTGTTCCACGCCCCGCAGCTCACGGACGGCGAGCGCGCCGCGTTGCACCGGCTTGTGGGGTCCCCGGATCTGTTGGGTGTGGCGCCGTTGCTCCAGGGGGATCGAGCGGATGCGCTGCGTGCGCGGGCGGAGATCATGCTGGCTTCGGGCCGGGTGCTGCCGGGGGGCTGGTTCTAAAATGCAGGGCACGAGTGAGGTGGCATCCCGATGATCGAAGTCGAGTTCCGGCGGCCCGCGGCGAGCGGGTATGAGGCGGTCGGTGTGCTGCGTGTCGAGGACGATGGTTCTTATCGGGTCTCGGGGGACATCGGGGTCGACCTCGAGGAAGTGACCATCATGGACCGGTCGGCGCCGGGCGGTCGTCTCGCGCTGGCTGATGATCCGGTGAGCTGGGCGCGGAAGGCGCGGCGGGCGTTCCGTACCGGTTACCTGGTGCCGGTGGTGGTGGCCGATACCTTACCGGCGGCGAGCGCGCCGATAGTGGAGGGTTGAGCGATGGGTGAGTTGATCGATCCGGCTGATCCGGAGTACGAGTGGAAGGTCGCGGAGCAGTATCAGGCCCTCGTGGACGCGCCCGGGCCGAATGACGACGCTCCTGTGCAGATCACGTCTCGGCAGGCGTTGAAACTCGCGGCGATCGCCGAGGCCGTGGCCGCGGGGCATGTCGGATTCACCGATGCGCTGCGCGCAGGGGCTTGGTTCCTGCAGTGCGCGAACGCCGAGGCGCCCCACGTGGGGGATCGCATGCGGATGTCGATGTCCGCCGCCGAGGCGTGGGAGCGGGTGGACGCATACCCGTGGCCGCGGTCAGGGAAGCCGCGGGGCTGAGCCGTCGACGACCCGCCTGACGGCGATCGAGTGTGGCTCTGTGTCGGCGTGGGAGTAGCCGGCTGCGGCGAGCGCGACTGCGGGCTCCGGGGTGGAGCCCCTCCCTCCGAGGGGAGGCGGTGTGCGCTTCCCCTGGCCGCTGTGCGGTTGGCGGGCCTGCCCCCTCTCCTGTCGATTAGCTGACTTGACTACTACTAATATAGGGCATGCCTCCGACATGCGCAAGTCGTCGGCCGCCGCCGCCGTCGCGCCGTAGTCGAGCTGAGCGTCTTGGCGTGTTCTGACTTGCACGGGGGTGGGGCGGCGAGCGCCCCACCCCGTACAGGTCAACGCTCGAAGGCCCAGCGAGGGAGGTGGCCTGCCTGGACGAACGAGGCGACGATCTCGGAGAGGCCGTGGCCGGGTTCGATCGTGAGCGCCTGGCGGGCGTAGGCGTCGGCGTGGGTGGAGTGCCCGAGCGCCCAGGAGAGCCACGCGATGGTCGCCAGCAGGCCCGCGCGGAGGGGCTGGGGGGCGAGTGCGGTCAGGTGGCGCACGGTGGCGAGAGCGGACTGCAGGCGGCGCGCGTCGGGTCGGGGAGCGTCGCCCCACATGATGCTGGCGAGGTCGGTCGGGTACTCCTCGCCGTGCTCCCATCCGGCCTGCGCCTCGGCGGCCCGCTCGCCGCCGTGCTCGTCGGTGGCCCACTGCACGATGGCGATGTCGCGGAGGGAGGGGCGGCTGAGGGCGAAGATCAGGCTGGCCGCGTCGAACGGGTCGATCTCCTCGGGCCGGGTGGTCGCGGCGACCTCCGCGAGTGCGACCCAGTCGGTTTCGGCGACGTCGGCGAGGCCGAAGTCCTCGAACGCTGCGAGCACGGCCTCGAGGCGGTCCTCGTCGGGGGCGGGGATCTCGGTGCCGCTGTGCTGGTCGCCGGTGGTGGCGCGGCCTGCGGCGAGCGCGGAGTTGATCTCGGTGAGCGGGTGGGGCTGCTCGTCGGTGAGGGCGCTTCCCCAGCCATCGCGGGCGACGTAGAGGGCGTCCTTGATGCCGAAGCCGCACTCGGTGGCTCGGTCGAGGAGGGCGCCGATGATGGGGCGGGTGGTGTGCCCGTCCTGGTCGGTGTAGATGACCACGGCGACGGCCCGGGCGTCGGGGATACGGCAGACGATGCCGGTGATGGTGCTGGCGAGGGCCTGCGGGTCGGTGTCCTCGTTGAGGTCGAAGCGTGCGGCCCCGGCGGTGTGGTTGCCGCGGAAGGGGACGACGACGATGGAGCGGGTCGGGGTGTAGCCGATGAGGGCGGGGATGAGGCCGAGGAAGTCGGCGGCGCTGGTGGCCTGGACGATGGTCGGCTGGGCGGTGGTGGTCATGGGGTCCTCCTCGGACGATGATTAGTTGACTTGACTACTACGAATATAGGGCATGGGTCCGACATTGGCAACCCCCGGGGAGCGAGACGGCGAATCGCCCCGCTCCCCGGGCCTGATTCACCAGATCTCGAAGCCCCCGCTGTGCCGCGCGAAGCGGGCGAACTCGGCCACGTTGGCGACCTCGAACGGGTAGTGCCGCGCGCTCGGCTCGGTCTGCCCGGTGCCGCTGCAGGCGTTGCACCCGCCACGACCGGTCACGGGGTCGCGAGGCTTGTCGAGGCCGTTCTGCACGCCGATCTCGTCGGTGCGCACCCCGGTGCCCGAGCACAGCCAGCACTCCTCCATCGGGAGCGCGGCGAGGTAGACGCTGCGCTCCGCCTCGTACAGCGCAACGGTGCCGTTGGCGAGGTCTGCGTCGAGCGCGTCGGCCAGGGCGAGCGCGCCAGCGTCGTCGAGGCCGTCGCCGTCGTTGCTGTGCCAGTAGGTGCATCCGGCGGTCAGCGCCGGGTGCGCAGCGGTGAGGTAGTCGGCGAGCGGATGCCAGCCCCACACGCTGTTGCGGAAGTACTGCCCGACCTCGGCGGTCGGGTTCTTCCCGTAGACGTCCATACCCATGTCGATCCCCTTTCCTTGGGATTAGTTGACTTGACACCTACGAATATAGGAGGGAGGTCGGACATTGGCGCTGCGGAGTGGTTCGGGCAGGCGGGAGGGGCGGAGCCGGCTCGACCCCGCCCCTCCTGAGCGCCGCGGTATCAGGCGACGGTGGGGGTGAACACGCAGTAGGTCTCGCGTCCGTGGTGCCAGCCGTCGCACTCGATGTGCCCGAGCTTCCGGGCGTCGTTGCGGCAGGCGCGGCGCGCGGCGATCTCGTCGCTGTCGATGCGCGCGGCGTGCAGCGCCTCGATGTGGTCGAGCTTGTCGGCGAAGCCGTCGTGGTCGGGGAGTCCTGCAGCGGCCCACAGCCGCGCGCACAGCCCGAAGCCCTCGTGCGAGAGCGGTGCCCGCTCTGCGGCCGCGAGAAGGCCGATCACGACCTCCACGGCGGTGCCCGGGCGGGTGTCCTCCCCGTGGGCGACCCGTTCGAGGATCTCGCGCACGTGGGCGCGGTAGACGATCTCCACGCCCATCCGGGCGGATGCCTCATCGCCGCTCAGCAGGGCGAACGAGTGATAGAGCTTGTCGGCGTCCTCGGGGTGGCGCAGCTGCGCCTGCGCGATCTCGTCCTCGGCCCAGCCGATGCGCTCGAAGATCGACCCGAGCGCATCCTCGATCCCGGCCAGGATCTCGGCCGCTCCAGTGGTGACGTCAGTCATGGTGTCCTCCTAGATATGGGTTAGTTGACTTGACACCTACGAATATAGGAGGGGGGTCGGACATTGGCGCGCAGGCCGACAGTCGGGGCAAGAGAGAGGGGCGGAGCCAAGTCGGCTCCGCCCCTCGGTCAGCGGTGGATCAGGCGCGCTCGGCGTCCCAGTCGTCCACGTCCAGGCCACTCCAGCCGTTCGAGCGGATGGACTCGATCACGTCCTCGGAGGTGATCTCCTCGGAGGCGAGATCGCCCGCGCCGTCGCTGTCGCGGGCGGCGACCGTCTTGTAGACGGTGAGGGAGATCGTGATGTCGAGGCGGACCTCGAAGTCGCGCTCGCGGGGCACCCCGTTCAGTTCGTCCGCGAGGCGGTCGTATTCGGCGCAGAACCCGGCGTAGTCAGCGATCCGGCCCGCCTTGTCCCAGAAGTCGACGAGGCGGGGGTCGCCGCCGTCCGTGATCTGGTCGAAGCGCAGCCGGTTGTTCTCCGCCTCGAGCTCGGCCACGCGAGCGAGCGCGTCGCGCGCCGTGGCCTCGGCCCGGGCGATCTCGCCGATGGCGACTGTCCGGTTGTCGCGGATGAAGCTGATCTCGCCCAGCTCGGCCGCGGTGTCGGTTCCGGTGGTGGTGATGTCAGTCATGATGTCCTCCCTAGAACGATGATTAGTTGACTTGACGTGTACAAATATAGGGGCCACCTCCGACATTGGGAGGTGGCCCCTATCCGCCTAGGGAGTGACGGGGATCAGGAGGTCATGGCATCGACCTCCTCGGCCCATGCCTCGGGGTCGGCCTCGGCGCACTTGCGACGGATCTCACCGGCGATCTCGGCCATGTCGGCGGTGTCGTAGACCGTGGCGAGGGCCTCGGCTTCGCGGCGGGTGAAGTGCTCGAAGAAGTCCTCGCCCACCTCGATCCGGCCCAGCAGCTCGGCCAGCTCGCGCAGCTCGGCGCGCAGCCGGTCGAGCACCTCGGCGGGGGAGTGTCCCGGCTCGTAGACCGGCTCCAGGTTCCCCGCGCTCGTGCGCTCGGCCACGATGCGCCCGCCCTGCCATTGCTCGCGGGTGACGCTCGGCTCCTCGCCGGTCCACTCGGTCTCGATCAGCACCGTCGCGGTCGGGTAGCGGTGCGTGAACGCTTCCCCGAACGTGGCGAGTCCCTCGGTCTCGTACTTGTCGTGGTACGCCAGGTGCGCACCCTCATCGTCGAGACCGAAGTCCGAGTCGAACCCGAGCGCCCGCCCGCCCAGATAGACCCGCTCCTCGCGGAGGCTCTCGCCGATCTCCAGGCCGTGCTCGCGGTCCACGCTCGCGTTCCACAGCGCCACCATGCTCTCCAGCGCGGCGACCTTCTCCCGGTTCGGGAAGGTGATCGTCACCGATGTCCACATGCTCATGTCAGGCCCTACCTTTCTTGATTAGTTGACTTGACAGCTACTAATATAGACATAGGTTCCGACATCGGGATCACAGCACCGAAAGAGGCCGAAATGACCGCCCAGACCATCGCTACAGCAGAGGCCGCGCTCGCCGCACTGACCGGCAACGTGACCCACCGACCCACCGACCACGAGATCGCGCTCGCAGAGGCACTGCAGGCGCTCGTGAGCGACCACACCGCCCTGCTGGGCGAGGGGCACTGCGCGAGGGCGTGGGAGGAGGGCGTCGAAGCCGCGCTCTACGCCGTGACATCCCCCGAGCCGGGAGCACCGTTCAGCGTCGGGCCGAACCCCTACGAACCCGCCAGCTAACCCGCCTCGGCGCGCAGCGCCGAACCGACCACAGGAACGGGGGAGAGGATGACCGCCAGCACCC
>NZ_JBIITF010000035.1:0-3009 GCF_044340635.1 Microbacterium sp. | reverse complement strand
ATGCTGCGGAACAGCCGCATGTCCAGCTCGTGGGTGGCCATGAGCTCGGACCAGCCCAGATACAGATCACGCAGGGCGCTCGGGACGACTGCGGTCGCGGTGGATGACGAGGACATCGCATAACTCCCGGAGACGCAGCAGCAGATCCAGCCGATCCTCGAAGTACTCGTCATAGCGCGCCAGCACCTGACCGAACAGCGGGAACGACTCGGTGTAGGCGCCGCGCCCTGCGGTCAGCTCGGCCCGTCCTCCGCTGATCAGGTCGAGGGTGGCGAAGTCCTCGAAGGTGCGCACAGGGTCGGCGCTGGAGAGCACCGTGACAGTGCTCGTGAGTCGGATACGAGAGGTGACGGCAGCCGCAGCGGCCAGGACGACCTGAGGCGAGGAGACCGCGAAGTCCGCTCGGTGGTGCTCTCCCACGCCGAAGACGTCCAGGCCGGCCTCGTCCGCGACCTTCGCCCACTCCAGGACATCGCGCAGTCGCCCGGCCGCCGACAGTGGCGCGCCGTCGGCGCCGCGGGTGAGCTCACCGAAGGTGAAGATGCCGAACTCGAACGCTGTCGTCCCGCTCATCGGGCATCGACGGCATGTGCACCGACATGCTCGATGAGGAAGTCCCGCACGTCCGCGATCTCGGCCGCGTCGATGCCGTGAGCCAGACCCGGATAGACCCGCTCATGAAGGGTGGCGTGCGTGGGGAGGAACGCGCTGGTCCGCGCGATCGCCGGCGCCGCGATGACCCGGTCTTCCGCCCCGCGCCCCCAGAACACGTGCGGGCGGCTCACCGCGAGCACGTCGTCCCCGGGCTGGGTTCCCCGCGCGACGAATCCTCCGAGCACGACGGGCGCGATCACACGTTCCGGTCGGGTGCGCAGGAGCTGGCTCGCCATCAGCCCACCCTGAGAGAACCCGATGGGGACGACGCGCGCGGTCGGGTCAACGTTCGCGTCGACCCATGCCCAGACCGAGTCGGTGGCCATTGCCAGCGGTGCGGGATCCGGATCGCCGGGTGTGACGATCTCGAACCACGCTGCCCCGCCGTTGCCCATCAGCAGCGGTGCGCGCAGTGAGGCCCACGGCAGCCGAAGACCGAGCGCACCCGCAAGACCGGCGAGGTCGCGTTCGTTGGAGCCGAAGCCGTGAAGGAAGATCGCGACGGCCTCGCCGTCGGACCCGTCGACAGGTTGGGAGGATCGCACATCTCGTAGCAGGGAGTTCACTGACTCGTCGGCCCTTCTCATTGCAGACTGAATACTTGTAGATAAAACTATATCGGTTAGTTGTATCTACAACCGTCTACACGGCGCCACCGCGCGTCGACCGTAGTCAGATGTTTCGTCCGCCGGAGATCTCGATGACCGTTCCCGTGAGATAGCTCGAGAGCTCGCTGGCGAGGAACAGCACGACGTTCGCGACTTCGCTCGGCTGACCGAATCGTCCGAGGGGCACCTCAGCGAGCCGGGACTCGCGAATCCTCTCCGGCATGGCGTCGGTCATGGGCGTGCTGATGATGCCGGGCTGGATTGCGTTGACCCTCACCCCTGCGAAGCCGACTTCTTTGGCGGCGGCTTTGGTCAGGCCGACGATTCCCGCCTTTGCCGCGGAGTAATTGGTCTGACCGACGTTGCCGACCTTTCCGGAGATCGAGGACACGTTGATGATCGAGCCGCGGCCCTGTTCGCGCATGATCCCCGCAGCCTCGCGGGTGCCGAGCCATGCACCCCTCAGATGCACATCGATCACGGCGTCGAAGTCCTCGAGGGGCATCTTGCGCATCGTGGCGTCGCGTGTGAAGCCCGCGTTGTTGACCCACACGTCGAGGGATCCGAATGACTCCACGGCAACCGCCGCCGCAGCGGCGACCGCCGCCGGGTCCGATGCGCTGCCGAGCGAGGTCGCCGTGCGTCCTGGACGATCGAGTTCATTCAGGGCGCGTTCGAGCGCCTCGGAGGAGACATCCGTCAGCACCACGTTCGCCCCCTCGGCGAGCAGAGTGTGAGCCATCGCCAGACCGAGTCCGCCGGCGCCGCCCGTGATGACCGCGGTCTTTCCGTCGACCAGTCCCATTTCCGACCTCCTCGCGCGGTCACGCCCGGACGCAATGAAGCGGCCTGACCACGTTTCGATTCTGAGGGCGGGGGTCAGTCCTCGTCCAATACCGGTGTGCCGCGGAACTGAGACTTCGAGCGAAATAATCGCCGCGCGATCAATCTGTGCTGGTGATCGCTCGCCTCCGTGACGACAGCGCGTCGTAGGTGAGATCGGTCGGTTCGGCGAACGCGAGCTTGACGAGGCCGACCACGGACCGCAGGGCGGCCGAAGGGTTCTGGGTGCTCCAGCCGATGGCCGACTCGACCACGGGAAGCTCATCCGTGAGCGGGCGGTACGCCACGCTCTCATCAAGGTTGGCCCGCATCACCGACGTCAGGGTGAGAGTGACACCGACATGCGCCGCGACGAGAGCGATGATCGTGTAGGAGTCGGGCGCCGCCTGGACGACGTTGGGGGTGAAACCGGCTGCGAGGCAGACCTGCTGCAGGAGCGACTGCACAGACGAGCCCGAATCGGCGGGAAACGTCACCCACGGTTCATTCGCGAGGTCCCGCAACGACAACTCCGCCCGCGCGGCGAGCGCGTGATCCTCCGGCAGCGCGACGACCAGCTGCTCACGCTCGATGACCTGGTACTGCACGCCGGGGGCGATGAAGGGCAACCGGATGAAACCGAGGTCGAGAGTGCCGTCGACGAGGCGCGAGAGTGCCGCGTTCGCATACAGCTGTCCGTGCATCTCCAGCTCGATGTTCGGATACGTCGACCGGACGGCACGGGCCAGGACAGGCAGCGCGCTGTTGCTCGAGGCTCCGGCAAACCCCACGGTCACCCGGCCGTACTCTCCTCGCCCCGTGGAGCACGAGCTGGATGTGCTCGTGCTGGCTACCGGGTTCGACGCGGTCGACGGCAACTACCGCCGCATCGACATCCGCGGGCGCGGAGGGGTGAGCGTCGACG